>JAYUDN010000021.1:0-3798 GCA_043739785.1 Candidatus Altimarinota bacterium | reverse complement strand
TGTTTCAGATTCGGGATTTTTTTCGATAGAGGTTTTTCGTCTCCATAGAGCCAGTATATGAGGTAAGGAATTACCGTCAACTGGGGAAGACCCTATATATATTCAATATTGGTTACAAAGCGACTTATTGATGCGTATAAGTATTTGCTTCCTATGAAATGGATAGTATTGGGAGGAGTAATTTTACTTTTCATAGCTATACCGCTCCTTCCAAGATATTTTTGGTTTTTGTGAATTTTTTCATTTGAAAAAATTCTCATGGTAATACTTCTTTTCGTAGTTGGTATAATTAATACTGATAAATCAAATATTCCTTCACAGAGTATATCTTACCAAGGATCGAAAGTAAAGTGAGCTCTCTCTATACTTATTCTTTGGCTTATCTACTTACCGACTGCATGGGTTGTTTTTGCCTTTTCAGCGATGGCATTCGATGCTCCACATCCTCAAACGAGTATGTATCTCTTATTTTTTGGGGTGAATGGAGCTGGATTACTTTTTACTATTTGATTTTCATATCTTTTGTACAAACTCTTTTGACCACAAAAACAGATGACTGGGAAAGTCACCCCACTGAATGACTATCTCTCAAAAGTTAATACCTCGAGCATAGATTCCATCATTTTTCATCATAATAACGGGAAATCTTATAAAATCGGGCTGGAGTCCATAAAGCAAATAGCTGTTTATATAAATCAGAAGTCGTGAAAAACCCAATTTTCTCCCAATGAACTCAAGGAGGAGCAGGACTTTTTACTTGCCAATTATAAGACAAACCTCTCTGAAGCCGACTATACGCTCCTCGTGAATAATCTTTCGGAGTGGGTTGCGGGAGGGGGATCATTTGAGATAGTGTATAAAGCCTAGAATCTCCACTGATCCTAGGTTTGCATATTTCGTCCGATTTGGTGCACATCATTTTTTTGACATTCTCCCCGTTTTCTATATGATTCCCGCGATTTTATAGAATTTTTCCTTTCTAAATTCTACTCTAATTATTAATCACTTTTGTATGGCCATTTCTAAAGACCTCAAGAATATCCGAAATTTTGGAATCTGTGCGCATATCGATGCGGGGAAGACGACTACGTCTGAACGAGTTCTCTTCTATACGGGTATCAACCACAAGATCGGGGAAGTACACGATGGAGGAGCAACGATGGACTGGATGGAACAAGAAAAAGAGCGAGGAATTACCATCACTTCTGCGGCAACGACGACTTCTTGGAGAAATGTACAGCTGAACCTGATCGATACTCCGGGACACGTCGACTTCACGATAGAAGTCGAGCGTTCGATGCGAGTGCTTGATGGAGCGGTGGCAGTCTTTGACTCTTCTCAGGGAGTCGAACCACAGTCAGAAACCGTCTGGAAGCAGGCTGATAAATACGGGGTTCCTCGTATTGCCTTTGCGAATAAGATGGATAAGACGGGAGGGAATTTTATGATGACGTACGAATCGATCGTGAAGCGACTCGCCGGAAACAAGGTGATCCCGATCCAGCTTCCCATCTGACAGGAGAATGATTTCACCGGGATCGTGAACCTCGTCAATATGAAGGCATACCGATTCGAAGGACCGATGGGAGAAAAAGTCGTCGAATTCGAAATACCTGAAAATATGAAAGCCCAAGCCGATGAGTGGCATGCAAAGCTCGTCGAAAAGGCAGCTGAGCAGAGCGACGAACTCATGGAGAAATTTTTCGAAATGGGAACTCTTTCTGAAGAAGAAATCAAAGAAGGAATCCGTAAGGGAGTCATCTCCGACGCGGTCTATCCACTCCTCTGTGGTTCGGCGCTTATGAATAAGGGAGTCCAGCTCGTCCTCGACGCGGTTGTGGATTTTCTTCCATCTCCTCTCGATATCAAGGGCGGAGTGATCACGGGAACGGATCCAGACGATGCAGAAAAAGAGATTACCCTCAAGCAGGATTCGAACGAATCACTCGGAGCCATCGCGTTCAAGATCATGACGGATCCATTCGTCGGACGAATTACCTTTGTCCGAGTGTATGCGGGAACCCTCAAGTCAGGTTCATATGTCCTCAATTCAGTAAGTGGAGAAAAGGAACGAATCGGACGACTCCTCCAGATGCACGCGAACAACCGTACGGAAATCGAAGAAATCCCTGCGGGAAATATCGGAGCGGTCATCGGACTCAAGAATACCAAAACCGGAGATACCCTCTGTGATGAGAATAAGCCGATCGTCCTCGAGCGTATGACGTTTCCAGAACCGGTGATCTCTATCTCAGTTGAACCAAAAACCAAGGCGGATCAAGAGAAAATGGGTATGGCGCTCAACAAGCTTGCTGAAGAAGATCCATCATTTCGTGTGTCATCAAACCCAGAAACGGGACAGACGATCATGGCAGGAATGGGAGAACTCCACCTCGAAATCCTCGTGGATCGTATGAAGCGAGAGTTCAAGGTCGAGGCCAATGTCGGAGCTCCACAGGTAGCCTACCGTGAAACTATCAACGCAACCGTTACTGATGAGCGAGGAGTGCACAAGAAGCAATCGGGAGGACGAGGACAGTTTGGTGATGTAGTTATCACATTCGAACCGATTACTCCAGAGATGCGTACTGCAGATCCAGATTGACTCGAAGGGGAAAATGTATTCGTGAATAAGGTCGTCGGAGGAGTCATCCCTCGAGAATATATCCCAGCTGTAGAAAAGGGACTCAATCAAGCCTACACTCGAGGAATTATCGCTGGATATCCGATCGTCGATGTTAAGGCAACCCTTACTTTTGGTTCATATCATGATGTCGACTCGAATGAGCTCGCCTTCCGAATGGCTGCCATCAAGGCGTTTCGCCAGGCCGCGAAAAAGGCTCGTCCGGTTCTTCTCGAACCGATCATGCTTGTCGAGGTCAATACTCCAGAAGAATATATGGGAGACGTCCTCGGAAATCTGAACTCCAAGCGAGGTCAGATCAATGAGATGACTGAGCGAGGAATGGCAAAAATCATCCGCGCCTACGTCCCACTCTCAGAAATGTTCGGATACTCGACGGATCTTCGTTCCTCATCTCAGGGACGAGCGACCTACGTGATGGAATTCGCTCACTATGCGCACGTTCCAAACAGCATCACTGAGAAAATCCGAGCCGAGCGAGGAGTGAAGTTCGAAGAAGAAGATGAAGACGCGTAAAAAATTTAATAAACTATCCCTTCCGGAAAAATCCAGAAGGGATTTTTTTGACAAATTTTTAAAGATTCTTACCATCAGTCAAGCTTAACAATTTTTTATGAAAAAACTCCTTTTACTTTTTATTGTTCTCACTCCTCTTTCTACTTTTGCGTCGTGATATTTCTCAAAGGAGGAAGCCTGTAGTCTCAAAGATGGTGTCTATGAAAATGACCTACAGGTAAATTATCCAGGATATACAACGCAAGTATTTAATTTTGTTAAATCAAATAAGAAAATAACCTATGTTGTTAATAGTTGGATAGATAATTCATACCCTATTAGTAAAAGTGTATATGAATATAGTTGCGTAACCAAGAAAGCTGCGCTTGTGAATGACCTTACTGATCATAATACTTACGGTTGATTCGAGTATGCCGAAGTAGACTATCAAGATACGAACTATCTCGTCATACGGTTCAAGCAAAAGGATGGAAATTATGAATGGTACAATGTAAGTGAAGGTATCATCGATAGAAAAACCAAAAAATTTCGTGAATTCGTATGGCTCTAGACCAGAAGAGAGAAATACCTATACTCTCTTCTTATGATTCCATACAGCAAAATATCAGTCTATGAGCTTAAAAAGATAATAAAGCACT
>JAYUDN010000020.1:0-1467 GCA_043739785.1 Candidatus Altimarinota bacterium | reverse complement strand
CAAATATTTTCTCTGCGAGTATTTCCCATTCTTCCTTGGTGTATTGTTTATTCAGGATGCAATACGATTTATTTTTGAGACCGATACATCCGAGGCAGTGATGACAAGTATAGAGGTACTGAGAATAGTAGAGAAATGAACTATCCGTAATCTGCATCGAACAGTAGAGATGATTGGCTCATTGAAGCATTCCTCAGGCTCACATCACTCCATAGAAGTGCTCACTATTGAGTCCCACATCGAATCCATCGTAGAAGTGTCTCGCTCCATTGGCTCCATTGGCGATGACGATATTTCGAGAATCATGGATATTGACGACCCAGGAACCATTTTCTATATTACTCGATTTTACGATGTAGTCGCCTAAAACATTTGTAGAAGCAAAATTGAGTCACTTTTTGGTACGAATATGCTGAAATGTTTTTTCGAAGGATTTCTTATCAGAAAGGATTTTCTGTTTTCTTTCTTCGTATTCCTCTTTCGTATACTGGATATTGTGAATCATATATTTTTGATTCTCTAGTGTATCGCATCCGATACACTCCTGACAGCCGATGCAGTTCGTCGAAAACCAGATGTTCGCCGAGTTCGTGATATAGCGACTGTAGAAAATATTGTGAGATTCATTGACTCCGCCTGACATA
The DNA here is from genome assembly GCA_043739785.1 of Candidatus Altimarinota bacterium. Taxonomy (GTDB): domain Bacteria; phylum Patescibacteriota; class Gracilibacteria; order BD1-5; family UBA2023; genus JAYUDN01. Next base: position 823 of record JAYUDN010000020.1, on the reverse strand, counting down.
TAAATATTCGAAGAATTCATGCAAGCAAGAAATGAATTATAGATATTGTGAATACTATTATAACAGAAGGCGCTGTAGGCTACATTTTCTGAGCCGAATCCGACAATAAAGCTGAGATAGGTGTTCTTGGCTCAGAAAACAGCATCAGCAAAATCCGAGTTTTCATTGTTATCGAAGTGGAAAGTATATTCGAATGGAAAAATATCGACAAGATCTTTGAAGTTTTCAAAAAAACTCCTTGATACATCATACTCTCGTTTATATGAAGCAGCATTCCTGTACTCGTGATCATCGAGGATTTTAACCCTTTCACTTTCTGGATAACGACAGATCCTCCCATTTCTTCGGTAGAGATTGAGGATTTCCCAGCTTCCGAGTTCTCGGATAAACTTCCGATATGGAGTTTTTTTACGTTTTTCTTGGATAAGTTTTTCGTAGTAGGCTATCTTTGACATAGGAGAAGATTAAAAACAAAATCATGCTTTCATCCTCTCAAGCCAGTGTGTTGTCGGAAGTGGAAGTGCATGTTTCATAAGGAAATCGTACTCCATCTTCACGATGCGGTAGTAGTTTCACTTCTCATCTGTAATCACTTTTTTGAGAATAGAAGGGTCGATGTACCATTTATCTTTTTCTGTTGTTTCGTCATCCTGAGGAACGAAGGATCTAGTTTTCTGATTTCCAACTTCTGGATTCTTCGCAAGCTCAGAATGACTTATCCGGCGGAATCACTGAAACTGATCAAGTTCACTACTCTTCACCACCTCCAGTCACTCCGGAATATCTACCTTGATCGGCTTATCTCGCCAGAGATATCCGGCAG
>JAYUDN010000019.1:0-1511 GCA_043739785.1 Candidatus Altimarinota bacterium | reverse complement strand
TCTCGTCAAGGTGTGATGGAGTAAGCTAGTGTCTCACTATGGCAAAACAAAAAATATAAAAACAGCATGTCGTAAGAAGTGGCATCTTTACATGATTAAATAAATTTCCCCCAATCTTCCTTCCTCACTGCCTCCGCTCGCACCTTTTCATCATAACCACAGTCAGTAAGCCATTTTTTTACCGATTCTATATCATAATGACTTCACTTCAGATTCGAAATAAACGTCTTGCGAGGGTGGCTGAAGGCGGTACGCCAGAGGGCGAGGAGTTGTTCTTCCATTCTTCGGTTGCGAGAAGCTTTCACGGTGAATTTCAGCACGATAGAGTCCACCTTTGGTGCAGGGTCGAAACTCTCTTTCCCGACATACCGCACGATTTCGATATCATCGCAGGCGAGTTCCATCGCGAGTGAGAGATAGGAGTGGTGAGGTTTTCTTGCTCTTCATTCAAGTATTTTTTCTCCGACTTCTTGCTGCATCATGATGATCATTTCTTTTGGGGGGTATATTTCCTGTACTTTTCATGATTGAAAAGTATCAAAAGCTCCTGAAGGAGGGAAAAACTCGTTGTTTACATGTCAGTTCCTACTCTCATCAATCTCAGACAGTTTCCCTCCCTCAGACTCCCTTTTTTTGCTCTCTCATCAATTGTTTGATTTTCCTCCTTTTGGATAGAGAAAGTGGAATAGTATAGGGCTTGTGATATAGTAGGGGATATTGGCAATAACGGAGTATTCTAGATATGGAGGGGTGAAAGTGAGGATATCTTGATGATGAATATTCAGTCTTCATCCAATCTTCTCTTTTCATAACTGAAAAGAGACAAAAGGTTCCGAGGGGGAAAAAAACTCGTTGCTCACTTGTCAGTTCCTACTTTCGTCTGCCTCAAACAGTTTTCCCCCCTCGGACACCCCGATTCATTGTTCTCAGTTGATTGGGAATTTCATCCTTTTGAATTTTGAGCAAAGAATCTCCACCATATCTCTATCGAGTTCAACGAGATCGAGAGAGAGAGGATCTTCCGCTACGAGGTAATCCGTCAGTGCGCCATATCCAGGACCGACTTCTATAATATGTTTTCCCCTCACCTCGATAGAGTGTGCAATATCAAATAAAGCCTCCTCATCGATGAGGAAGTTTTGTCCGAGGGATTTCTTGGCTTTGATTGATGGCATAGTCGTAGTCTAAGCAAAAAACTAAAGAATGGAACTCTATTTTGTTATTTCGAGTGGAGAAGATAATTGGAATTGGGAAATCTCTTCGTTGCTAGACTATAAAATAAGATTATGAATTAAATTTATAAATTGTCTTGACAGAGAGAGAGAGAGAGAGAGAGTTGTGCTAAAATTCATATGTTTATTACTAATATATTGATTATGTCTTGAAGATGATATGACGGAGATGGTAATATTTCTAAAGGCTCTAGACCAGAAGAGAGAAATACCTATACTCTCTTCTTATGATTCCATACAGCAAAATATCAGTCTATGAGCTTAAAAAGATAATAAAGC
>JAYUDN010000018.1:0-35028 GCA_043739785.1 Candidatus Altimarinota bacterium | reverse complement strand
TTTGACATTTGTTTTTTTTATTTATAATAAAATTATATGCTCATTCATACGATTTACTCTCCAGAAGAAAATAACGAGTCTCCATTTGATATTGGTATTCACTTACCGTCTTTTGATGAGTGAATAAATCCTTTTGATTCCCTGAAGAAATGGCTAGATGCCATAGTCATACTTCAAAAAAAGTATAGGGTACTTATTCTTATTTTAGTAAATGGAAGAACGGACAGTATTGATTGAAATCTAGTAACCCTTGGTTTTTGAGAAGCACTAAAAGGACTATTAGAATGAGAAACTCAGCCAGAAATATTCTCTGATATAGCACCAGAAAAACTCTGTGAAGATTTATTATATTTGATATATAGAAACAGTGAACGAGTCAAAATCGTTATCTGAGAACGGTATGATCAAGTAGATACTATTTGACGTGTTCGTCATCTTTGATGCACCTATCTTAAACAGAACCTCCACGAATTATGAATTATAGTAAGTACAGACGCTGACTCGGAACCATCTGATGATACATACTTACAGAATGTGGTAGATATATTCGAATGAAATCCTGAAATTATGGGAGTTACTGGAAATTTTCAAACTAAAATTTTAACAACAGAAACAACTCGTACCTATAATTATGCAAACTATGAAAAATTATCAAGAAGACTATTTGATATATTTATCCTTTCCCCACTTCCGAACGATTCATTAGATCAGTCTAGTCAACTCACAACAATGTCTTGATGTAATACAGTATTTCGTGCTAATATATACGATGAATGTATACGTTTTTCTAATCAACTATGAACATGAGAGGATATGGATTTTTCAAGGAAAATGTTAGAATCAAATTTAGTAGTAATATATGACCCAGCAATTTGCATTACTACTCAGTATAGACCATCAGAAAGGACTGAGTATGGCTTAGGAACTGAAGTACAAAAGGTAAATTCGAATACAGAATTTCAAGTCTATCATCCATTAGTGTATTTGTGAATTTCTAGAATCCATTTTATATTTGAACACGTATCTGAATATGAGTGAATTGAGGCCGAAAATCAAATTTCTTACCTCATGGAATGTCTCATAAATGAGTTCGGGTCAGAAATAGTGAATGATAGTATCGTAAATCAACTGAGAGTTGAGTTAGAAAAAAGTAGATGACTCCTAATCGGAAGACCTATGCTAAATGATAAAGCCCTCAGAATTATATGAGATCGATTGAAAGAATATCATTCTAGGTTATCAATAGAAGGCGCATATGAGTGGATAATCGAATTTGTTTATAATCAAATGTTGCAAATATCTATTGGTTCCACAGGACAATATTTACTAGGTAGATTTGATGAAGAACTTAAAGCACTGAGACATTATGATCGAAACTGTTCTAATTATGAAGTATTTTTAGTAGCTATTTTAAAAAATATTCAGGTAAGTTTATTCTCAGTATACAGAAATGAATATCAAAATGAGGTACTACGACTTGAGCCTATCCCCTCCCCCGAAACGCACTCAATAGTGTAATCTCATCGGCATATTCTATACTTCCAGCATGAGGAAGTCCTTTCGAGAGACGAGTCACCTTCATATCAACCTTTGGATTATGCTCGAGGATATAGAGCGAAGTGGCTTCTCCTTCGATATTGGGATTCATCGCGAGTATGAGCTCTGAGATATCTTCATTCTGAGAAACCCGTGCGAATAAACTCGCCATATTGAGTTTATCAGGCGTGACTCATTGAACCGGTGAAATCGCTCATCCAAGGACATGATAGCGTCCTCGATAGACTCCGGTGCGCTCAATGGCGATCATATCGAGGTAATCCTCGACGATACAGAGGATATGGGCGTCCCTCCGGGGATCACTGCAGATCCGACAGAGTGGATGGTCTCGATCAGTCATAGCAAAGCACTCGGTGCACTCGGTCACATTTTCATGAAGTTCCCCGAGTACCTTCGCAAAGTTTTTTACATAGGCAGGATTTGCCTTGAGCAAAAAAAACGCGAGCTTTGCCGCGGTTTTCTCCCCGATTCCGGGAAGGAAATTGATCATATCGATGAGTCGTTTGAGCGTTTCGGGCAAAGGTGAGCTTGGTAATTACATGGTGCAATACCTGTAGAAGTACTTCTCAATGTATCGTACAACTATTGAACCATATCACTACTCTTTAAAGGTGAACTGAGCGTCTTTCATGACCAGGAATTCTGGTTTTTCTACATCTGGCATCAGCTTGACCGCCATATGATCAGAAATAGAAGAGATAGACTCGGTTTCTGCTATATGGATATCGAGGATATTTTCTTCGAATGTGAACTCTCTCTGTTTGATCTCAAGGTTCTGGATATTGTAGCCATTGGTAGCATTGGCATTGAGGGTCCAGACATAGTAGACTCAGAGACCTGCAATCATCGATATAGCTAGTATATAGACCTGTGTCATACTGAGCTTGTACTGTTCCCGTATAGCTTTTCTTTCTGAAAAGAATGGGATATGTCATTTTTTTGCGACGAGAACGTTGGCGTTCATGGAGGAGGAGAAATTAGATTTTAGCTTTTGTGTATTGATATATACTATGAATTTATTTTACACTATACTATTCTTCATTTTTAGTGTATTCTTTCTACGATTCTAAGTTTTGCAGAGCGACTTCGTGGATTTTCATGTATTTCTTCTTCAGTAGGTTCTATGGGTTTCTTGGTCACTCTTTCGAGTCGAGCAGGAGTAGCATCTTGTCCAGTAACTTCATCGACTATGGGCTTCAGATAGTGTTGGAAAATCTGTTTGACGAGCCGATCTTCGAGTGAGTGAAAGGTGATGACGGCAATGCGTCCGTGTGAAGCAAGGAGGGCAATGGATTGTTCGAGTGACTGTCTAATGTGTTTGAATTCATCGTTGAGAGCAATTCTGAGAGCTTGGAATACTCGTAGAGTAGACTTCTTATCAAAACTGGAAGCTTCGATGATGGCTCTAAGATCTTTCGTGGTTTCTATGGATTTTTGTTTCCGGGCTTCGACGATGGCATGAGCAATGTAGTGAGCTTTGGGCTCTTCTCCGTATTCGTTGAGTATCGTTCGTAGGCTATGGAGATCATAGGTATTGACGATGTGAGAAGCTGTATTTCCGTTCGTCCGATCAAACCGCATATCGAGCGGTGCATCAAATCGGAATGAAAATCATCGTAGTCCTTCGTCGAGGTGAATACTCGAAACTCCGAGATCATAGAGGATAAAGTCTATCTCTGTAATTTGGAGGTTTTTGCAGATGCTCGGTAACTCCGAAAAACTTGAATGGATGAAATAATACTGCACTCCCGACATTTTCTCAAGATGAGGGAGAAGGTATTCCTTTGCTTTACTTAGGTTCTCGCTATCTCTATCAATCCCGATCCAAGTGCTTCCTGGAGGAAGTCTCTGGATGATTTCGAGGGAATGTCCGCCGAGTCCGAGGGTAGCATCAATAACTCTCTTTGGACCTTCCCATAGAGGAAAGGCGACTCGTAAGACCGGTTCGAGAAGAACTGGATAATGAAGACTTGGCACGAAAACAAGAAATTAATGAACAGCAAAAGGATACCTAAAGAATGTATACGTTTTCTCCGTTCTGTCAAAGGGAAAGGGGTAGAAAAATACAAAATATATTGACAAAATCGTTTTATAATAAATATTCACTCTAAAATCATGAGAATTTCACGTGAATTTCACGTTATCGAGGGAAGAATGTAAAAAACTCGTCAAAATCTGTCTTTTCGTTTGGAAAAATGGCTCTTTTTTCTATAATCAGCGCATGTCTCCATTCACTACCAAACCGATCACACCTGAGTATACAGAAAATCTTTCTCCACTCCCCTCTCCATCATCACCAGATGCCTCTCCCTACAAGGTTTTTATGGGAGTATTTCTCGGGGCTCTCGCTATTATATTCCTCGGAAACTTAGTCTATGGGTATATATCCCCTCAGGCTTTGAAAAACTGAGTCAAAACAAACCCTCCCAATTTTGTCGATCAGATGACTTCTGGCATTTCTGGGATTTTCGGAGGTACGACCGGAGACACTCAGGGAATCACCTATATTCTCTTAACTGGTAAGGGTTGAGAAGGTCATGAGGGTGCTGACCTTACAGATACGATTATGCTTGCCGGTCTCGATAGTCGAAATAAAACGATCAGTATGATTTCCATCCCTCGTGACCTCTACGTGGCGGTGGGAAGTGGGTCTTACGCTAGTCGGATCAATGAACTCTATGGTTTCTGAAAATCGAAAGGAAAATGAGATGCACTTCTGAGAGAAAAAATATCTGAAATCACCGGTGTAAAGGTAGATTATTCAATCATGATTGATTTTTCTGGATTCAAGGAAGTGGTCGACATCCTCGGAGGAATCGAAGTAGATGTTCCAGAAGAGCTAATAGATCACGAATTTCCGGATGATAACTGGGGATACAAAACGCTCACGATTCACAAATGACTCCAGACTTTTGATGGGAAGACTGCCCTTGAATATGCAAGAAGTCGCCACTCGACGAGTGACTTCTCTAGAAGTGCTCGCCAACAGCTCCTCATCAAGGTGATCAAAGAAAAGGTCCTCTCAAGTGGTATCTATAACCCATCTCAAATAGTCGACTTATTCAACTCTATAAAAGGAAATCTTGAAACAGATATACCTATAGCCTCGATGATTTCTCTCGCCCTCCAAGCGAAAGAAGTACCATCGGATAATATACAGATTATGAATCTCAATAATAACTGTCTTTCGATTAACGTCTGTGAAGTCGGATCATTTCTCTACAATCCAAGTCGTGATCTTTTCGGAGGGGCTTCCGTCCTTGTTCCAGAAAATGCTACCATCTCTCGACTCAGCTACTATGAGGATACGAAACGTCTTGCATTCTTATTTTTCAACTTTCCCAACCTTCAAAAACAAAGCGCCTCACTTCGTATCGTTACCAACTCGAAAAATAAAGTCCTCTGACAAAATGCGCTCATCGGTCTCAAAAAGCTCTGATTCCCTATCAAAAATAATACCGAACTCACCTTTACTACGTGAGCGATAGAAAACTCTCATATCAATATCTACTGGAACAAAGAACATAGAATCTGATATAGTCCGGACTCGGAAATCGTAGGTGCCCTCAAGTCAGTATTTCCTACGATGACCTTTGTCGAAGTGCTGAAAAATGAATATATCACGAACGATGGTCCGCAAATCGAAATTGTCCTCGGGGCTGATATCGCGAAACAAACGGTATTTGCAGAAAGGCCTTATTATATCCCCGCACCTCCTCCCGTCGCTACTGCTACGGGTGATGAGTTCTCAGATATGATTTTAGTTCCGAAAAAGAAACCACAGGCTACTGCCGAATCTGGGTCTACAGGAAGTCTACCCAGTACAAGTACTCTAAGAACTCCCGAATCTTCTCTCCCTTCTGATGAAACGGCCTCTCCCCAGGTAATAGTTGTTCCTCCTCAGCCAAATGCCTCTGGGGTACAGGCTTGAGAATGGGAAAACTTTGGTACTTCCTCCACCACGCCATAATTTACTTCTATGCTTCATACCTTTCATACCAAGAAACATGCTTCGGAAAAAAGCTGAATAATGAGATCCAAGAAATCCATATATTTTACGGTGTTCCGGTACCTCATAGCCCTCATCATTCTCTCAACCATCGTCGGCGGATCGCTCTTTCTCTACTACCTACGAGGTATGCCATCGATCGATGATCTTACGAAGAATCCACTCACTGAGAGTACCGTTATATATGATAAGGATGGGAATGAACTCTACAAACTCTTCCGAGATGGAAAACGAACGTATATTTCCTACAATAATATATCTCCTTCCATACGAGATGCGATTGTTTCTATAGAGGATAAGACCTTTTTTACGAATCCTGGTATCGACATACGAGGTCTTCTTGGTGCTGGGATTGATTATATAACTGGGAAGAGTGCAAAACTACGTGGAGCTTCGACGATTTCTCAGCAGCTTATCAAAAACACCCTCCTAACGAATGAACAATCTATCAAGCGAAAGATCCAAGAAGCGGTCCTCTCGTATGAACTCAACCACGAGCACTCGAAAGAAAAAATACTTGAGCTCTACCTCAATGTCATTTCCTTCGGAAATAATGCGTTCTGAGTCGAGGAAGCATCAAAAATATACTTCGGAAAGAGTGCAAGAGAAGTCTGACCTCTTGGTGCCAGTATCCTGGCTTCCCTCCCAAAATGACCTACTCAATATTCTCCCTACCTCCACCGAGATCGTCTCATGGGATACACCTATGTCTATAGTCCTGATACTCCAGAGAGTACGGTAAAGCTGGAAACTCAGGACAATAAGGCAAGTTATCGAACCCTTTATGATAGTTTTCATACCTACATCCAATCACTTGAAATCACTCGAGGGGCAACGACTGCCAAAATATGTCACGTTCTGAAAGAGAACCAGAAATCAAATGAATACTTTCCGGACAGTGTCGGATGTATAGAGGTCGACTATGACCGCGTACTTGATTTCGTAGGAAATATAAAACTGCAAGGGGCGGTCTCCTCAGGGTCAGGGACCACACAAACGATGAATATCGAGTATACCTTCGGACGAAAGGATCAGGTAGCAACACGGATGCTCGAAGATGGGAAAATTACCGGAGCAGAGTTTCGAGATATCCTCTACAATGGTCTCGATTTCACCTTTCAGAAATATGCTGAAAATATCCGATACCCTTACTTCGTCTTCTATATCAAAGAGTACCTCGAGGAAACCTATGGCAAAGATATCGATATTACCAATGGACTGCGAGTCTATACGAGCATAGATCCGAAACTCCAGGACAAAGCCGAAGAGATCCTCAGAGCACAAGTCGAAATCAATAAAACGCGATTCGGAGCTTCCAGTGCCGCACTCGTAAGTATGGACAATAAAACTGGCCATATCCTCGCGATGGTGGGAGGTCCAGATTACTTCGACGAAGATCACGGTGGAAATAATAATATGGTGCTCGCAAAGCGACAACCGGGATCTTCTTTTAAGCCATTTATCTATAGTCTTGCTATATCGAAGTGGCCGATAGGGCCTGAGAGTCCGATTGCCGATGTACGAACCACCTTTGCAAAATGGATTCCAGATAACTATGATCAGAAATTCGAAGGGGTTATGGCACTTAAAAATGCCCTCGATTACTCTCGAAATATTCCAGCCGTCAAGATGTTCTATCTTGCTGGCGGAGAAGATGCGGTAGTTGGTTTTGGACATCAGGTCGGCCTCGCATCACTCCAAGACAATGCTGGATACGGAGCCCCGCTTGCAATCGGATCCGCGGAAGTCAAACCGATCGAAATGCTGGCTGGATATTCAGTCTTTGCAAACGGTGGTATTTCAAGAAAAATTACTGGTATCCTCAAAATCGAAGACAGTGATCGCAATATTCTCGAAGAATGGAAACCAAAGGATGATCCAGTTATTTTTTCACCGGCAGCAAGCTATATCATCTCAAGAATCCTTTCTGATAATTCGGCTCGACCAGCTTCAGATTTTTGGAGAAATGCGCTGACGCTCAAGGGCTGAAGGGTAGCGGCAGCCAAAACTGGAACGTCTAATAAAGATGTCAGTAACGGAGGAAGGAAGTCTATACTCCCACGTGACCTCTGGACCATCGGATACACCCCCCAAATCACGACCGTCGTCTGGGCGGGAAATGTCGATGGAAAAGAAACGAAGGGAACCTGTGATGGTCTCAACTGTGCGGCTCCGATTTGGCGGCAATTTATGGATTTTGCTCACGAGTGACTCCCAAAAGAAGACTTCATAAAACCAACCGAATGACTCTATACGGCAACGATTTCCAAGTATACTGGAAAGCTCGCCAGTGATAGCACACCCGAAGGTCAATCTGTGTCCACGATCATGGCAGTCAAACCCACCGAGTATGATGCCTGAGTCAAGACAATGCAAATCGATACTCTCTGTAACGGGCCACTCTCTGAAAATACTCCCGAAGAAGCCATCAAGAGTATATACCTTCCAGCAGATAAGCCTATCATCGATGGCTATGATCCGAAGTGGACGGAAGGATTTTTCGAAGCTTCAAAAATGGGTCTCGGAAGTGGAACTGGAGCCATCGTCCTTTCTGATGCTCCGTGTGATCGACCGGGAGGGCCTGGAAATATTTCCCTCTCACTACGAGTCGTCACCTGAGAAAGTGGAGCAACGGTCGATGTCGGAAGGAAACTCGTCGAAGCCGGATGGATCGGAGATAGAAAAATCCAGACTCTTCGAATCCTCCAAAACAACGAACTCAAGTACGATACTACGTTTGATACCGGATCAGCAAGATCAAGCGGGACACAGCGTGCCGTGATCAATATCAGTGGGGCCAATGAAACGACTCTCAAAATCGAGGTCGTCGATATGTTCGGGTATCGATACAAGGAATCGAAAACCCTCAATGTAAAAATAAGTGGTACCGCGCCGAAAATACTGATGAAGAACCCAGTGGAAGGCGATACTTCGACCAACCTCTACAAGGGTGATCCGATCAATCTCAGATTCTCACTTTCTCTTTCTACCGAAGAGCGAGAACTCGTCGTCCTTCTTGATGGGAAAAATATCTATACCGCAACGTCTGGAGATATATTTGTCATCCCGATCATATCCTCAGACCTTACTCCATGAGACCATACGTTGAAGATCCGAGTCACTGATGGGAACTTCAAACAAGTGGAAAAAAATATTACCCTCACTATCCTTCCTCGATAATGAAAATACAGAACGTGCATCTCGCCTATGAGAATAAATACATACTCAGGAATATAACTCTCGATATTCCCCAGTGAGATTTTGTCTTTCTCATCGGCGCTTCTGGAAGTGGGAAGACGAGTTTTATCAAGATGATGATCGGTGAGCTCCCTCCCAAAAAGGGTATCATCCTCGGAAAGGATGACCTTGATATCTACAAGCTCTCACGAAAGGCACTTCTCAAGTATCGCCGAACCCTTGGGATCGTCTTCCAAGACTTCAAGCTCCTTCCGAGAAAAACTATAGAGGAAAATGTCGCCTTTGCCATGGAAGTTTGTGGCTATACCGATACACAGATACAAGAGCGAGTCCCTCAGGTACTATCGCAAGTAGGACTCCTCTCGAAAAGAAATGCCTTCATCGAAACCCTCTCTGGTGGAGAAACCCAGCGGACGAGTATCGCTCGGGCCCTGATACACAATCCTGACGTGATCATCGGTGATGAACCGACAGGAAACCTCGACCCGAAAAATGCCGCCGAAATCATCGAACTCCTCCTCGACCTTCACAAGGCTGGAAAAACCATTATCATCGCCACCCACGATGACCGACTCGTGAATACGCTCAAGAAACGCGTCATCGCCTTCGATGCGGAAGGAGTAGTTTCGGATACGGCGGAGTGAACGTATTGCTTATAATATACTATATGTTGTTATTATCATGAAGTCCTCATCCAGAATCACCTAAAAAATGAAAACTACGACTAAGCAGGGAAGCTATATCAAGAATCAAGTTAATCGTTGAGGATAGGATCAGATGAATTCAGAATTCTCCAGATTTATATAAATTCATTTTGGATGTAATCTATCATGTCAAACAAAATAACTATTGAACTGGAGAAATTGACTGGGCTTTATTGGGAAAGCAAGATGATAATGCACAGATTAGAAGATTTTTTTTCTGGAATTTAGGAAATGAGGGGCCGTTTTGAGTTTGTTTTACTGATGAAGAATGGGAAAGATTAAGTGATTGGATTTATGAACCTGTAGCTAATTAGGCTTTTATGATTCTTTGATTTTTTGATTCATGACTCGGTGGGCAGGTCGTTCTGGAAGCCTTTCAGAAAGAGTTTCCGGAGATAGAGATGATCCTAGAGATGGATCGGGAAAATGCCCCCTATGGACATCGCTCTTGAGAAGAGATACGTAGGCTTACTCACCTCGGTGTAAGTCGACTCTACGCGAGAGGAGCAGATGTGGTCATCATTGCCTGCAATACGGTTTCCGTCCATGCTCTTCGCTGGCTTCAGCAGGAAGTCTACGTCGGTCGACCTATCCTCGGGGTGACTATTCCCGGAGCCGAAGCTATCGTCGAATGAGGGTATCGAAAGGTATGAGTCCTCGCGACCGAAGCCACTGTGCGAACTCGGATGTACCGAGAGCGTGTCCATATCCTTGATGATACCGTCATCGTCGAGGAAATCTGAGCTCCTGGCCTCGTCCCTCTTATTGAGTCGTGAATACTTACTTGAGATGAGATAGATACGCTTCTGAACGGGTATCTTTCTCAGTTTTCAGGAGATCTAGAAGCCCTCGTCCTGGGTTGTACTCACTATCCACTCATTCGTGAATCGATCGAAAAAATATGGCAGGAAACTCATGCGACAAAACTTCCGGTGATTATCAATCCTGGTGTAGAGGCAGCGAGGAAGTTCCGAGGGTGGATGAAGAGAAAGTATTTTCGTTAAGAATACTGGATTTCTCAAATAAATTTATCTATACTTTCTTTGCTCGCTTCATAATCTAGCTTCGTCCAATAATCGCCTCGCGATTTCTTGAACTTTGAAATATATTTTTTAGGAACAAGGAGTAACTCTCCATGTTTGTTTGTAAACATCGAAATTTTTCCCTTTTGGATAAGAAATAAAAGAAGTTGCCTTATATTAGGAATTGATATCTCCACTTTTGTTGTTTCTGAAAGAGCAGTTGATATTTTTTCGAGCTTTAAATGAGAAACAATTTCATCGAGGAAAAGCATAAGGTATCACGGTGATATAAAGTGTTCTCACCGGCAAATCAGATCAAGGTCTCAAATAATTTTATAGAAATGATCTTCTTTTTTCTTCCAAAGAAAATTTGACTCTTTGATGACTTGCACTTCTCCTCAACATGCATGTTCTAATTTATCGAGCTTTACATATCCTTGTACTGATACATTATTTAGATGAGGATTCGTTTTATCTTCTTTTTCAGTCGTAATAGTGAGCGGTTTTTTTACTCGTGATCAATTTTTTGGGGTATAGTTAGCAAGTAATCACTTGAGCTTTATCATGTACCCATAATTCGGCATTATCTGCGATACTTTATCCACTATAGTACGAATCTCATTGTCATCTGCATTATCAGGAGGTATGATAGATATACCTAGAGTATCTCTAAGGGCATCAATGTTTGTATACTCCTCGATTTCCCATAACTTTTTTAGTATACTTACGAGGGATTTTGCTCTCCAGCGTATTTCATATTTCTTTCCTTCTATAGTTACTTTTCCTTTATACTGGGTTATGCCGTCTTCAGAAAACTCCAGTGGTTCATGGAGAGGTATTCTTGCTTTTTTCAGAAGAAGTTTCATATTATCGATTTGTGCATATTCTACTGCATTCTTCTGAGCCTTTTCTATATTTTCGATATCTCACCATGCATGGAATGCTTTTATATATCGCAAAATATTAATTCTTTTCGTAGCATAGTTTACACTTCCTGTGTTACGAAGTTCAGACATAATCTTATTAATAAAATCATCATAGTTGCTTATCGCCCCAAGCTCTCTATAAATATCAGAATGAAGTGGAAATACCAAGGGAAGATAAGATGCGATTTTCGTAGAAATCTGTGGAAAGTACTTATGTCTAAGTTTAAAAGTGCAGCCTTCTACATTATCTATCATTCAGCGAAGTATGAGTCATTGAATCATACCCTTTTGTTGCGATGGATCTACAATATCAAAAATATCACTTCCGATATCAAGTGGAGATCATTGCTCAGAACAAAATTTTAGAAAATCTTGATTCTCTAAAATTTCTTTATCTATACTTTCTGTAGCCATATTTGCATCTTCACCAATATCTGATTCCCTATCTCGAGTAAGAAGGAGGCTTTTTATTTTTGAGTGTTTATTTTCAGGAACTGTGTAGCTTCATTCACTCACATTGTGTACTACATTTGCATGTATCATTCTGATTAAGTGCATCCAGAGGGTAGGATGCTTTGAAATTATATCAATTAAAAATCTAGATTTTACATATTTTTGTACCGCAGCAAGTACTATATTTTTATTGTTTTCACTACAAAGTTGTGAAACGAGGTTTTTTGTCTGCAAAACTACCTCATCGCTTTTCTCCAATCCTGAAGATATACTTAAAAAGGTTGGACTAGAGAGTATTCATGGGGAAACGAGTGGGGTATTCATTTTTTACTTTGAAATTTTTAAGAAAAGACATATCCTGTGTTTATGCTCCTTATTTATTGAACTGGCAAAGTCTGAACGGCAGTAGCACATCTTTGTGAATACCAGGGAATTCCCTATGAAATCCGAGATGATTCGAATCCACCGGATTCGTACGAGCCGTATGAGGTCATCATTCCTTCACCAGGAGTGCCTTCTCATCACCCCATTTATCATACTGGGAAGGTGCTTTGTGAACTCGATTTTGCGAGTCAGTTTTTGCCTCAGAAATTCCAAACTATTGCCGTGACGGGAACCGATGGGAAGTCCACTACCTCTTGGATTCTCTATAGTATACTCGAAAAAGAGTATTTTGGCAAGAAAAGTATTTACTTATCCGGGAATTTCGATATTCCTTTTTCCGAGACGATTCTCGAAATTCTCAGAAAAGGAGAAAAACGAGGGATTATCGTCATCGAAGTTTCGAGTTTTATGAGCTATGGAATAGGATTACATGGCTCTGAAAATCTACAATCTCATTCTAAATCAACACCAAACCCGCCAACCAGCTCACCAGCTAACCAGCTAACCAGCCAACCAGCTCACCACCCTCCTTTCTCCCCCGACTATTCCCTCTTTATCAATATCAAACCAGATCACCTCAACTGGCATGGTAGTCTCAGAGAGTATTTCGATGCGAAGTTGAATCTCATACAGCGCACGAAGAAACTCTCAATTCTCAATACTCAGATAATGGAGTTTGCTCAAGAACGTGACTTTGATATCGAATTTCCAGTAAATATTCGGTATTTTTCTAGTGGATCGGGAATCAATAAGGACTCTAAACTGAAGATTCAAAACTCTAAACTAAAAGATTTCACAGATGGTGAAGATATTATCATTTCAGGAAGGAGAAAATATAAGCTTTCAGAAACCCATTTTTCGGGACTTCACAATGCATTCAATATCCTCGCTGCGACTCTTGTAACCAATGAACTCTCTATCTGCTCAAAACGAACAAAAACCTATCTTTCTGAGATACGAGGGCTCCCCCATCGTCTTGAATTCATCGCTGAGAAAAAAGGAGTTCGGTTCATAGAAGACTCGAAATCAACCAGTGCTCAAAGTCTTATCGCTGCGCTCTCATCTTTTCCCAATGAACAAACCATTCTTATAGCTGGTTGATCTGATAAGTGAGATACCTTCGATTGACTGGAGTCTTCTCTGAGTGGCATTAGGTATGCGGTCCTCATGGGGGCTACTCGTGAAATCCTCGCGAGTAAATGCATCCTCGCTGGAGTACCATTCGAGTTTGCCGAGGATATGAGCACGGCTGTCAAAATATGATTTTCACACTCAAAAAAATGAGATATCCTTCTCCTCTCACCTGGATGTGCCTCCTTCGGTCTCTTTCGAGACTATCTCGACCGAGCTCATCAGTTTCGCGATGCGGTACAAAAAATCTCCGAGTAAACGGAGATTTTTTATTATTGAACTCATCCGGAAAGCGTTCCTCCAGTTAAGACGAAACTTCCAGTGCTGGTAATAGTAGGACTTCCTGCTCAGAGAACATAATCATCCTTAATCTTGAAGAGAGCAAACCAACTCTGCCCGATATACGTATTCATGATATTCGAGAGCATTTCCTTATCAGAAACAGCATTTTGCTGAACGATGAGTTTTTTGATATCAAGGAGGTATGGATAACTGGTTTCAGAAACAACATTAGCTGTAAACATCTTATCGAGGATATAGTTATAACACTTTGTCTTTTTTTCTTGTCGATTGATAATAACCGTCTTTCCACTCTCTGTACGATAGGACTCGTAATTGACTCCAGCAATATCTATATAGTCATCTCATGAGAGCTTTCAGAGACGAGCATCATCGATAGCGACGTGGAGACAAGGACTATCAGTAGAAACCAGCTCAAGGTTTTGAGCGGTCATCGTATGGAGCAGGTTTTCGAAACGAGTCGTGAGGTTGTGTCGAGGATCTCGATCGATCGTCGCGGCATTGAGATCCGTGAGAAGAAATCTGAGATTCATTTTTTTCATTCGATCTATCGAAACTTCTGGTACTGGATTGTAAAAATAATCATTGAAAGTGAAGATGAGGCTATCCTCGAGGTAGCGCATTCGATTATCATTGATAAAGTAGGTCATAAACGTTCCGATTCGATAGATTCATCCCGTATTTTCACTTTTCGTATCAGGGTAGAGTACTTGCTCATAGAGAGATTGTCAGATTTTCTTGGCATCGTCTCGCACTGCTGGATCTTTGACTGAAGTTGTCAAAATATCGATCGTTCTCTGAAGGTCTGAAGGTCGGATAATATTTTGTTTCGTGAAAAAGTCGATGAGGTTCTGATTTTTCGTGAGAGAAATAGCATTTTTTACCGCCTGTTCTGGAGAATCTAGATTCATATAAGCGATAGGATCGAGGTAGTCCGATCGATACTTAAAAATAGCCTCTTCCTTCGTCAATTCTCAAGCCTTAAATTCAGCATAATAACTCTGTCTCAGATTCGACCAGGCATGTGGATAACTCGAATGTACAAAGTAGAATGCAATAACTACAAAAAGAAGCAGTGAGAGAACTCACTTTATCATAAATATCTCATCATTGGTTTTTTCTTCTTGAATATCGTATTCTACAAAAGAAAGGGATGCGAGTCCGATAATCAAAAGCAAACAGAAGTACATAGCAATACCATACCATACGATTCCGAAGGCGGCAATAATAAATATGAAGCTATAGAGTGAGAGGAATACAGAAATATCAAGAACTTTTTTATTCTGCTCGTTCTTTTCGAGGAGAAAGTAAAGTCCAGTAATAGAAAGTAGAAATCCAGCAAAAATATAAACATACCCAAGTGGAAGTTCGATAGCTGCGAAAAGTAGAGATATCCCCTTCCCTATATCTCCTTTATTGAACCAGTAGAAATAAAAAAATGAAAGGGTTCAGATAAGGAGCGTTACATAGATATACTGATTTCTTCATCGTAAAAATAGAAATAATACTGGAAAAAGGGCGAGAAATATATACGTAATATCGGTAAATTCTCAGGGTTGATTCACCTGGAATGTAAGGTTTGGCGGAAGCTTCAGGTAGTTATTCAATCCCGTTTCATAGCCAAAGTATCGACCCATATCCTCATTTTGAGACTGGCCAGAACTTGTCATTCCATCCGAAGAGTTTGCCTTGATGGTTTTGATTTGATCGTCAGAATAAATCTGTCGATAGTCAGGAATAACCACTCATCCAGAGCCTCAGAGAAGGCCTTGTAAACTCACATTTCGAAGGTCTCCTATTTCTATAACATGTTTCACAATCCAGGGAGAGAGGGCAATCACGAATCAGAGAAGGAAGACGACCGTAAGCATTACATATTTTTGAAGGAAAATGAGCCCTTTTTGAACAGTACAAATTCCAATACAAAGAACACCGACGGCAAGAGCTATATAGGAAGAAATATTGGTAATCGAGTCATCCATAGGCATAACTATACCGAGCATCTTCCAGAGATGAAGCTTAGTAAAAAAGGCAACAAAGAGGAATGCATACCCAATAAATCCAAGAAATCCTAGTGTTCGAAAGCTTATAAATGCGATACTTGCAATAATAAGCATAATCGTGGTAAGTTTCACCGTAAAGGCAAATCCTACCATTATTCCTATAAAGGCAATAAAAAAATATTTTTCCTTCATCGATACAGTATTTTTTTCTAGAAAGTTATCCCAGTAGCCAACCAGGGCAGTAATCGCGGAAATACTGAAGAAAAACAGAGCTGGATCCAGTTTCATATCCTTCGCTTGCTGGAATACAATCATTGGAAGAGCATACCAGAGGGTCGCGAGAAGAATCGGAAGTGTTATAAAGTATTTTTTGTTCGGATTCGTAAAGAAGTAAGAAAAGGAAAGTGTGAGCATAATAATCGAGAGAATGCCTCAGACTTGATTTACAAAAAAGGCTTGTGTAGCACTTTTCCCGAGAAAGAATCCAGTTCCTGTGATTACTTGCCAAGGCATATATCCTGCACCATGAAGTAAGGATTCATTCATCGCCATCATCTTAGGAAAATTCATATATACTCCGAGATCATCCCATCCAATCGGCATGGGCCTATAGATACTGATAAAACTCACGCTGATTATAAAGGTAAGCACTAGGAATATGAGCTCGCCTGAAATGAGATAGGGATTGACGAGCTTCAGTAATCCTTTTGATATAGTATGATTTTCTATCTCAAAGTAGGTTCATTTGAGAAGATCCCAAGTATCTTGAAGATTTGGAATACTGAGTACGAGAAAAATGATACCTATAAACACCAAGGAGGTGAGATTATAGAATCCGAACTGACCAGCGAAGACCAGAAGGCTCGCAAATAAACAAAATCCAATCGAGGTTTCTACTCAAAGACGTATACGTATATCTTCAGTTTTCCAACTAGGCAGGAACCATCCAAGAATCGTGACTCATGCCGTACGAGTCAATAATATAAGGAGTGATGGGTAGAGAAGATACTGGAGAATTCCCATAAAGAGGAAAAAAAAACCTCTCGTGGTTCCAGATTCAGGAAGTGAAAAAAATGAAATACAAACGACTGCCAGGTGGAGGAAGAAAAAACCAACTAGTTTTCCAAATCCAAACTTAACAGTATCCCTTGGAGACATCCAGGTAGTCCAGATCTTATATCCGAGATAAATAGCAGTAATCGCTATAAAATAACTTACGAGCGGCGAAGCATGGGTCGCAAGACTCTCTCCAGTAAGACCTTGAGGAAGGAAAGTCTCAAAATGATTCGGCCCTCAGAAACTCCCAGAATAGTACATTCGTATTATGAAAATGACCCAGGATACAAAAATAATACCGGCAAAGAAAAGAAATGGCATAAATAAAATTATTTAATGATAAGTCCTCATCGAAAAGATATGAGGAAATCTTTTATCAATCGATAGTTAATCGGTATGAATATAGCAAAAGCAAAGATTATTGCAACTAAAAAAGTTATGATGTACTCTCATCTGGTCTCAACCATGAGGTTTAGGAGAACCCCGTAAGTAATGATACCGTATATGGTACATCCTCAAATATTAAGAAGAATCATTCGAAAATCAATCATTGTGATATACTCTCGGATAAAGTATCCGCTCATAAGGTAGAGAGGGATCCAGGAAATTCCAACTGCGAGGGCTGAGCCTCGAGCTCACATTTTGAAGTATAGAATAAAAAGGAGATTGAGAAAAATATTGATCGGAAGTACTACGGCAAACATAAGAAACTTGGCTCGTATTTTTCCTATTCCAGAGAGGATTTGGAAGTGGAGTTGAATCAAGAGATTAAATACTATAAATGGCGCACTAAACTTTAAAATAATGCCTGATTCTCTGAATTTATCCGTAAAAAAACCTATACTCATCGCATCTCCTAGTAGTAAAAAAACCACGCTCACCCAAATTCCAATAATACAAAGATAAAGGGTAAACGTCTGGACTATAGTACAAATTTTTTTAGTATTTCCACTCCCAGAGAATTCAGAAATGACTGGAAATAGAAATCAGAGAATTGGAGAGAGAAAAATAAAAGGAATTCCAATAAGAGAAAGATAGTTTGAATAGAATCAAGCCTCTTTCGTACCGAGAAGATACACGACGAGCTGTATATCCACTTGAGAAAGGAGAACAGCAACATTGCTTGTGAGAAAAGTTGCCGCTGAGTAGTAAACAAAATTTTTTCTAATTTCTATATCTTTTTTATATATAACATGACTCAAGTAGGGATTATAGATATTGCGAATCATGAAAAACAAGCCAAAAAGGGATCATGAAAAAATACCTATTATCCAGCACCACATATAACTAGTCATTGATCCCGATCCTGCAAAAAAAAGTATTGCCGTTCAGAGGAGGGTAGCAATAGCTCGTACAGCATCAATTCCCTTCTGGAGCTTAACATACTGAAGCGAAGAAAAAATAGCAGTGGTAAAGTGTATCAGTCAAAGACCAATGAAATAGAGCGAAGCAATGCGTATCATGCCAACGATATGAAGGTCGTGAAAATAGTGAATTGCTAGCCATTCAGCAGTCAAGTATACAACGAGTGAAACAACTATAGATGAGAGGAGTTGTACGACAAAGGTAAATGAAAGAAGGTATTTTATGGACTGGTATTCTTTTTTGACGGCGTATTTTGGCAGAAAATAATTTAAGCTTTCTACCATACCAAGATCACTATAAATATTCAGTAATCAGAGAAAACTAATGATTCAGTAAAGTGCTCCTATTTCACTCACGGAGAGATCCTGTGAAAGGATCATCTTGATGATATAGCCGATAGGCGCAACCAGAAAAGTAAATATATAGAGCCACAGTCCCTTACGAGCAAATTTTTCAGTCAGTGTCTCATTAGTGGTAATCATACATCAAGGGGGCGATTAGAAGATCATCGAATGTCTAATTACTTATCACTCATTTATACGCTCTTCTCTTTCTTGAGTCCGACGAAGAGCTCACTATTTCCATGCATTTTCGCCCCAACGGCTATAATAAGAACCCGACTCACCCACATCGCAGTAAAGAGAGAAAGGACGATACCAAGTCCGAGCATGAGACCAAAGCCCTTGATGAGTGAAATTCCAAAAATATAGAGGATAACGGCGGAAGTCAGAGAGGTAATATGAGAATCCCAGATAGCCGTCCAAGACTTTTCGAATCCGAGAACGATAGATTTTTCCATCACATTCCCAGATCGAAGGGCTTCCTTCATACGTTCAAATATAAGGATATTGGCATCGATGGCGAGCCCTATCGAGAGGATAACTCAGGCAATCGAAGCAAGTGATAAAACAATACCAAAGAACTTAACCAAGGCAATCAGTATCATCGCGTAGACGACGAGAGCGACTCCAGCCAAGAGCCCACTCACTCGGTAAAAAGTCGTAAGAAACATCACGATGATACAAAGACCGATAACTCCGGCAACGAGGATCTGACTGAGGGCATGAGCTCCTATCTTGGCATCGATGGTTCGCTCTGAGGTAAGGTAAATCGGTGCGGGGACAATACCTGTGTTGATGTCATTCGCGAGCTTTTGTGCTGATTCGATCGTATACTGTCCGGTAATAACTGCTCTTCCATCGGGAATCACCGATTGTACGGTCGGCGCAGTGAGGAGTTCTCCGCCGACATAGATAGCAATAGGCTTTCCGATAAGTCGCTTGGTAAGTTCAGCAAATATCGCTTTTCCTTCGTTATTGAAGATGAGATCTACCTGAGGAGATCCGGCTTGAGTGAAGGAAACTCCAGCTTGAAGGAGGTATTTATCATTGAGTATTTTTCCATCGGCCGTAGCTGCAGGAGTCCAGAGACTCGGGCGTTCATCGACGAAGAGGAGAGTATAGGCGTATTCGTTTTTTGTAGTCGTGGTCCCACTGAGGGTGAGGGTTTCTTTCGGTATGATACTCGTCAGTCTGACGATCGCATACCCACCATTTCCAGGGACCAACTCAGGTGTCTTTCCATCCGCTCCGAGTTTCATACTTCCCTGTCCTCGAGTCTGAACCACTTCCGTCGTATACGGAAATGTCGTAATGTTCTCATATCCGGTAAATTGTGCCTCAGGAGGAAGAGCTCCAGTTGAAGTGACAAATCCGACATTTTCGTATTGCGATGAGTATTTCGCTCCAATGGTAGCAAATTCAGTCCCCGATTGTAATTCTGCAAGTGCCTTATCAGCAATCGTTTTTCGCTCGGCTTTATCAGCATCAGTTATATCCTTTTTCTCCTCTTTGAACTCGAGCTTGACGACTTTACCTATCGTTTCCTTGGCCTTGATAATATCCTCAACATTTTTTTTCGCTTTCGCTTCGTCGCTGATGTTTCCATAATCCTGCGTCGGAATCTGGACAATAATATGGGACTCATCTCCATACTGAGCGGTCTGTATCGTCGGATCTGAGAGTCCGAGGCCATTGGCACGCTTATCGATGATAGACTTGAGTCCTTCGATAACCGTTCCTTTATTGACGACATTTCCAGAAAGAGCAGCAGTATCTGCAAAATCCACCTTATAATCGAGCTCTACTCCTCCATGAAGATCAAGACCAAGTCGGTAGGGTTTGATATTTATAAATGGCTGGATTCCGAAACTATCCCAAGGGAAAATATAGAGGGCACAAACGAGAGTGATTCCTGTTACAATGAGGAGGCGGAGGTTGTTTTTCATACCGAGAAAATTAAAATCAAGTGGATTATAGAAAAAAGTAACCTTTTTGCAAATAAACCTTTTGCGAAATAGAAAAAAATATGATAAACTAGGAGGACTGAATGTAAACTCAAGGAATGATAGTAGTTTTGTAAGCATTTCTTACAGGGAAGGCAGCACTTCTCCTACACTCCCCTCTGAGTTCTACGAATATCAAATCAGCCAACCAGCTAACCCCCTCCAAACCAGCCTCCCCCTCCTAGCTTCCAAACTTCCCGGCCTACCAGCTAACCAGCTAGACTCCAAACCAGCCAACCTGCAAACCAGCACACCAGCTACCACCTAACCTGCTCATATATGACTCAATCCAATATCGTCCAAGAAGCCAAGGAATATGTGCTTCATCTTCTCGAAAGTTGCAAAGACTATCCCTACCACAATCCTGGGCATACAGTAGGAGTGTATGAACGATCCACTTACCTCGGTCTCCAGGAAGAACTCGGCAATGAAGATCTTCAGGATGTACAGATTGCGGCATTGTTTCACGATACTGGTTTCACCGTACAGTACAGTAAAAACGAATACTACGGCGCGCAACTCTGTCGAAAGTGGCTCGAGTCGAAAAACTATCCAAAGGATCGTATCGAAACTATAGAACATATCATCATGGCGACCGTGCTCTTTGCCAAACCCCACAATCTTCTCGAAGAAATCATCCAAGATGCGGATCTTGATAATATCGGGACCGAGAAAGAGTTTTTCTATTCTCAGAATTACCTCCGAGAAATCCGAACCCAGGGCCACCTTGAGATTTCTGATGGTGCCTTCTGGCAGTTCGTCTACTCACTACTCAATAAATATCAGTTCCATACGAAAACCGCGAAAGCCGAGCGCAATGAACAAAAGAAAAAAGATATCGCTCATATGGAAGCCTTCCTCATGATGATCGGTTGTGAAGTCCCGAAGACGAATGGCCTCGCAGAGATGTAAAAATATTCTATTAACTCCTTTTTCAATCTACAAAATCCTGAATATTAGTACCAACGGTTTTAATATCATAGGCTTTGAGATTGAATTCTCAATTTTCTACGGTAAATGTTCTATCAATATGGTCCAAAAAATCAGGAGTGCTTCTCTCTATGAGTTCGTCTACAATATGGATATTTTTAGACGAATGCAGATATGGTCTGAGTCGAATACTGAGAATATGTATATAGTCCTTGACTGGTAAACCCAATATATCAGCTCTTTCCTGGAGAAATCACATCTTCTCCAAACTCAAATGAACAGTTCCAGTTGGAAGTTCTACAAGAGTACTCATTCCTAAGGTTCATGTTACTTGTTTTTGCGTTTTATCTTCAACCTGAGGTACTCATCACTTGGATTGAGCCTTAATTTCTACTAAAGGAAGTTTCCAGTCATTCCATTCCCATCTTGTTCATGCTTCTGCCTGTCGAAAATATACCTGAACTCGTCTCTTAATAGTAACCATAGACTGAAAAGATTAGAAGTACTGAACAATTTTATTGTACAAGATATTGTAGGATTGCAAGCAAATATTGAGAGAAATTCAGTATTTTTTGAAATATATAAAATTAGCACTATACAAAAATATGTGCTAATTTTTTTGACTTTATGAGAGAAAAAAATAAAATGCATTTCGTCGTTTGTTCTCTTTTGTCATTCTCCGATAGGAGAATCTCTCGAGAATAAAGACAGATTCTCGTAAACGAGAATGACAAAAACCACCCCTGGTTATTTTCATTTTTAACTTTTAACTTTTCACTCTCTTATGTCCATAACCCACGATATGATCGAGAAGCTCACTCCCCTATCGGATCGAGTACTGCTCCGGCCGGTCGAACAAGAAAAAATGACCGCCTCTGGAATTATCATCCCTGATAGTGCGAACAAAGAACGCCCCTCTCTCTATGAAGTCATCACCGTCGGACCAGGAAAAGTTGATAAGGATGGCAAGCTCACAAAAATCGACCTCCAGAAAGGAGATCGAGTGATTAGCGGACAGTACAGCTGAGATGATGTGAAGGTCGGAGAAACTACGTACAAAATCGTCGCATTTGAGTATATTTTAGCAAAGGTGAATTAATTTGTCTCTATTGGGCAATTTTTAGGAGTTCAATTGAGATTTTGTACTAATAAACCGTTAAGTTGATCGGCTCTTTCTAGAGTATCCGATAATCATTCTCTTCCATGTCGGCAAAGAACTTGAAAATTAGCATGAACTAATTCAAAATTGCTTTTAGAATCTCCTTTTCGTTTTATATCTTTAATTAGAATGCCCTGAACATTTCCTTGTGAATCTCGACAAAGAAATTCGCATCATAAACAAGAAGTTGGAACCTGGCCATTCGCTAAAAATTCCTGAGTTAGAAAATCTTGTGGTCAACTCACGGGTTGTTCCATATGATTACCATCAGAACCGTATTGAAAATGAGTAATCCTTTCTCCTGATTTCATAAAAATAAATTATAATTTTAGTAAATGGAACGACTTTGAATATACCCTCCCTATAAAATTTGTCAAATTAAATTAATATTTTCTTATATAGTTCATCATACTGATTCATATAAACTATCACTCTAAACTTTTAACTTTCTACTTTTAGCTTTTAACTACTACACTATGTCAAAGCAAATTCACTTCGGAGACGAAGCTCGTCTCAAAATGTTCACCGGTATGGAAAAGGTCGCGAAGGTCGTCTCCGCGACCATCGGACCCAAGGGTCGCAATGTCATCTTCTCGAAGTCCTATGGTGCTCCTCAGGTCACCAATGACGGAGTCACGATCGCGAAAGAAATCGAACTCGAAGACAAGATCGAAAATATGGGCGCTGAGCTTATCAAGGAAGCGGCCAGTAAAACCAACGATGCCGCTGGAGACGGAACCTCGACCGCGACGCTCCTCACCTACGCGATGGTGAAAGAGTGACTGCGTGAGATCCGATCAGGAATCAATGCGATCGAACTCAAAAACGGGATGAAAAAAGCCGGAACCCTCGTGGTAGCGGAACTCGCTCGTATGAGTAAAACCCTCCACAGTCAGGAAGAGATCGAACAGGTCGCGACTATCTCAGCACAGGATGCTGAGGTCGGACAGATTATCGCAGAAGCGATGGAAAAAGTCGGAAAGGATGGAGTCATCACCGTCGAAGAAGGAAAGACTTTTGGACTCGAAGTCGAAGTGACCGAAGGGATGAAGTTCGACAATGGATATATTTCTCCATATATGATCACCGATGGTGAGAAGATGGAGGGGCGTATATCGGATGCTCATATCCTCATCACGGATAAGAAGATCTCGAGTCTCAAGGATATCATCGGTGTCCTCGAAGCCCTCGCTCAGTGAGGAAAGCGTGAACTCGTGATTATCGCCGATGATATCGATGGAGAAGCGTTGACAGGAATAATACTCAATAAACTCAAATGAGTCCTCACGGTTCTCGGGATCAAGGCTCCAGGATTTGGAGATAGGAAGAAAGAGATGCTTCGAGACCTTGCGATCCTCACCGGCGCGACCCTCATCACAGAAGAAACCGGGTACAAACTCGAAAATGCATCCGTCGAACACCTCGGTCATGCGAAGGTCGTCATCTCGACGAAGGAAAATACGACGATCATCAGCGGCGGTGGAGAAAAGCACCTCATCGACGGTCGAGTGAAAGAACTCCAGAAGCTCATCGAAGTCACCAAGTCGGACTACGATAAAGAGAAAATCGCGGAGCGGATTGCGAAGCTTGCTGGCGGTATCGCCGTCATAAAGGTCGGAGCCGCAAGTGAAGTCGAGATGAAAGAGAAGAAGCTTCGAATCGAGGATGCTCTCAATGCGACCAAGGCCGCCGTCGATGAAGGAATCGTCGCAGGTGGATGAGTGGCTCTTCTCAAGGCTTCAAAGATACTCGAGACTGCTTCATTTTCGAAAGAGGAAAAGGTCGGTGCGGATATCGTCGCTCGTGCCCTCACCTATCCGGTTCGCCAGATTGCGGAAAATGCCGGAAAAGAAGGGGCTGTGGTGGTCAATGAAGTCGCGAGCCACAAGGATCCACACTATGGATACGATGCCGCGATGGATGAATACAAAGACCTCGTCAAAGCGGGTATTATCGATCCAACCAAAGTCGAGCGATGTGCCCTCGAAAATGCGATCTCGATCGCCGGGATGTTCCTGACGACCGAAGCCCTCATCGTCGACGCTCCGAAAAAAGAAGAACCAGCTATGCCACCAGGAGGTGGAATGGGAGGTATGGGATGAATGGGTGGGATGTACTAGAAAATATACAAAAAACAGGAGACATATCGTCTCCTATTTTTATTATTTCCTGTGAGGAGTATGTACTTATATTACAATACAGTAAATTCTACGTATCTGAGATTATTCTTATATCTTAAGATTAAATAATGCACTAAGAAGCTGGTCTCTAGTAGTAATTGAACCGTTCTTGATTCAGTCTACTAGACTTGCTGTCGCCAAAGTCAATTGAAAATCCTTCAGAGCTTCTACTCATGTCATAGGATCCCCTGAAAGAGTAGCTTCATTTAATCTTTTATTTGCAAGCGCAACTTGTTCCTGAGAATACGAAGGTATCTGTGCAGTTCAGTGTGGAGGTATTGTATCGAGTCCCATATAAAACTATATTAAAAACTACTTTTAGTATAGTATTTATAAATAAAATATTGTCAATATCTAATTTTCCATACCTCCATCTTCCTTCCTAACATAAAAAACTCACTCTGTCTCACTATAATACTCATGCTTAATGATGAGATAATCTCATTCAATACCAAAATCTACAGGGAAAATATCTTGAACATCACCTTCAAGATCCAAATCGAACTCTTTAGTAAAGTATGCTGTCTTCCAGAGTATCACTCCATTCGAAATATTTTTGGCAGATACAAAATAGTGTCATTTTACCCTATTTCCATGTTCATTTTCTTCTGATTCTTCGCTCAACGAGTAAGTGATACTGTTTTCAGTAATAGGGAGGACTTGGTATCCATTTACCTTTTCCCCATCGATGAATTGTTCTATGCGGGGTGGAATTCGAGACATATGCTATTGTCTAAAAAATATAAATAGATTATCTCTTCACTCGATCCATGATGCGCCTCATAATCTCTTGTTGAAGGGCTTTTTTATGTTCTGATTTTTCGAAGAGGAGGAAGAAGTCTTCTTTCTGAAAGACTTGGAGCTCGATATCATCCATTGCTTCGATAGTCGCGGTTCGTGGCTCATCCGTAATAAGGGCAATTTCTCCGAAAAATCCTCCAGGACCGATCGTCGCGACTTCTTGTCCACTTTGGATCACTCGGACTCGACCGTGATTGATATAGTACGCCTGGCCATTCGACGGCGACCCTACCGTGAGGATGATTTCACCCTTACTATGGTACTCGGTCTGACTCATCAGTAGGAAGTAGGCCACCTCCTCTTTCGAAAGGCCATCGAAAATATAGAGGGATTCTATGAGAGAAGAGGACATAGGAAAGAGTTTATGGAATGCATCTATCATAGCAGAATTCGTAGGAAAATGCAAATTGTTTCCGAGGATGATTAGGAAGAACTCTTGGTTTCTTTCTTGTCAAATTCGAACACGAGGAGTCATTTTTTCATGGTGATATGCACTGATTTTTTGAGTTTCTTATCGATCATCGCTTCGGCGATTTTATCCTCGATGTTATCCTGGATATAGCGTCTCACTGGCCGAGCTCCGTACTCAGGATTGTAGAGGATTTTCACCATGCCAGCGATATCTCGAGTCTCGTAGGTCAGGGTAATTCCAAGTTGGAGCAATCGTACAGCAAATTCATCGAGCTGAAGCGAGACGATTTTTTTGACGATCGCAGGATCGAGCGGATTGAAGACGATCGTTTTGTCGATACGGTTGAGAAATTCTGGAGCGAAAAAGTCAGGAAGCTGCTTCAGGATTTTCTCCTTTGCTCCTTCATAATCTCGGATAATTTTTTCCTCCTCACTCTCCGTCACCGTAAATCCGATCTGTCCAGCTTTACTATTGAACTCCTCACTTCCGATATTCGATGTCATGATGATGATCGTATTTTTGAAGTTCACGGTCCTTCCCTTTCCATCGGTGATCATCCCATCTTCGAGAATCTGGAGAAGGAGGTTGTAGACATCAAAATTTCCCTTTTCAATCTCATCAAAGAGCACGATGGAGTAGGGCTTCCGTCTTACTTTTTCGGTCAACATCCCCCCTTCTTCATATCCGATATATCCCGCTGTCGTCCCGATCAGTTTCGAGGCGGATGACTTGTCCTGATACTCGCTCATATCGATCTTGATAAGGGCTTTTGGATCAGAGAAAAACTCTTCCGCGAGTACTTTGACAAGCTCCGTCTTCCCAACCCCAGTAGGTCAAAGAAAGAGAAAGGACCCAATAGGGCGATTCGGATTCGAAATCCCGACACGATTGCGCTTGAGGGAGTTCACAATCGAGTGAATCGCTTCATCCTGTCCGAGGATGTGTTTTTTCATCCGAGTGCTCAGCGTATGGAGTCGGTCAAAGTCCTCCTTTTCGAGATTCTTGAGTGGCACTCCCGTCATCTGATGGATGACACGCTGAACGTCTCGAGAAGTGATATGGAGCCTATCTTTACGTGGAACTGAGCGCTTCTTCTTCTTGGCCTCGATCTGAGTGGAGAGCTCTTCCATATCCTTTTTTCGAGCAATAGCTTTCTGGTACTGCTGAGAAATAAGAAAGCTTTCGATATCTTTCTGGATCAGTTGCATTTTCTCCTTCATCTCGGTGACATCTGATTCATCAAAGTTGTAGGTCATACTTTTTGCGCTGCATGCCTCATCGATCAGGTCGATGGCCTTATCTGGAAGGAATCGATCGGTAATGTAGCGAGTCGAGAGACTGACAGCATCTTCGATCGCATCATCATCGATCACGAGGTTGTGAAACTCTTCGAAGGATTCCTTGATCCCCTTGAGGATGAGAACAGCTGTTTCTGGAGTGGGTTCAGGAGAATCAATCTTCTGAAATCGACGCTCGAGGGCAGAATCTTTCTCGATATATTTCTGATATTCAGAAAGCGTCGTTGCACCGATGAGGCAGATCTTCCCTCGTGCCATAGCCGGCTTGAGGATATTGGCAGCATCAAGAGTTCCTTCTCCTCCTCCCGCTCCGATAATCGTATGGATCTCGTCGATAAAGAGGATAATCTCATTTTCGAGCTTCGATGCTTCATCGATCACCTGTTTAATACGAGCTTCGAATTCTCCACGGTACTTCGTCCCGGCGACCATCGAGGACATATCGATGGAGATGACGCGTTTATTTTGCATCGCGAGTGGGACTTTCCCCTGAGCGATACGAAGCGCGAGGCCTTCGACGATAGCGGTTTTTCCGACTCCGGGATCTCCGACGAGACAAGGGTTATTTTTTGTTTTTCGGTTCAATACAGAAATGAGTCGTTCGATTTCTCGATCTCGACCGATAATCGGGTCGATCTTCCCATCATGAGCTTCTCTCGTAAGATCATTTCCGAAGAAATCAAGAGCCGGCGTGGTCGTGTCTTTTTTTCCTTTTTGAGGCGTGTTATTTACAAAGGGATGAGCTGGTCACTCGGCAGCAGCTTCCGGACTTCCGAACCCCTGTTCGAGCATTTTCATGATATCATCAATCGGCGCGAAAATATTTCCCGTATTTTCTCCATTTCCTGCGGCTGAAATAAGGGTATTGATCTCTACGAGTTGGCCTTCGAAGTCTTTCGGACTAATCCCGACAAAGTCGAGAAGTTGATAGAACCAGTTCTCCGTCTGGATACGAAACATAGCAAGGAGAAAGTCTTCAGTACCCGCCTGTGATTTCTTGAAACTCGCGGCAATCTTCATACTGAGCACGATCAGATCCTTCACTCGCTGCGAAATCCCGATATAGTCGCCCGTGAGTACGGCTGGATTCTCAAGAAATGGAGGTCGAGAAAGGACATCGGTCACGATCTTTTCATTGAGTCCGAAGCTTGAAAAGAGATCAAAGATATTCCCATCCTTGATCCGTGCAATCTGGATAATGACATCTTCTGGTCGGATTTCTTTGTAGGAAAACTGCTTGACTCGTTGCTCTGCTTCGAGCATGACTTTTTTGTATTCTTCGGTAAATTGGTTGAGCATTCGGTGTAAGTTATAAGTAGAAAGGTAACAAGTGGAAAGTATCTCTGAGTATCAGGTCTTGATACCTTGAAAATGTTACACTTGAAAAGTATTTTAGTAAATTTTGTGTGAAACAGTATACGAAAAAGAGGATATTATTCAATCTCTTCTTGCTTTAGAATAGCATATTTGTGAGCCAAAAGCACGTATTTTCCCTTGCCAGTTTCGCGTGAGTATGGATAGATAGCTTGTAATCTCCCCAGAAGTCCGTACACTCTTCGTAATATCTGTCTCTCCGTCCAAGATATGAATCACAATTCACTATTCATTATCCATTCTTAATTATTAATTTCTCATTTCCATGCACCTCCTCCTCGTCGAAGATGACGCTGGCATCATCACTCCCCTTTCGCTCTACCTTGAGCAGGCAGGACACACTATAGTCGTCTGTAGTGATGGCAGTCTTGCGAAAGAAATCTTTCAGAAAGAAAAACCGGGCCTCGTGATCCTCGATATCAATCTTCCTGGGAAAAATGGTATCGAAATCTGCGAGGAGATACGTCTAAGTTCCACGGTTCCGATTATCGTCCTCTCCGCAAGAGCGAGTGAAGATGACAAAGTAAAACTACTCGAGCTCGGAGCTGATGATTACGTTTCAAAGCCATTCTCACCAAGGGAACTCGTTGCTCGTATTACGGCCGTCGCCAAGCGGGCAGAAGAACGGAAAGAAAATGGAAAGAAAGACAAGATGCTCTCATTCGGGAATATTACCCTCGATACGAAGAACTACCTTGCCTTCGTTTCCGGTGAGGAAATCAAGCTCACAAAGACAGAATTTGCTATCCTCGAGTACTGTATCAAGAACGCGAAGAGTGTAATCAAACGTGATGTACTCATGAAAAATATTATCGGGTATGAAAACTACCTCTATGATCGCACCATCGATACCCATATCAAAAATATCCGAAAGAAACTCGATACCAGTATCAATATCGAAACCATTCGTGGAATCGGATATCGAGTCCACTCCCTCTAGAAGAGAATTTGCAAAAAAATGACTTCCTCCTAAAATAAGGAGGATTTTTTGTTGATAGAAGAATCATACTACGCTCTCTATTTGAATCTTGAATCTCTAATCCCCCTCCTATGCTTCGAATCTCCTGACCTCAATCGCTCTCTGGAACCGTAACCATCTCTGGATCAAAAAATGCTGCCCTTCCACTCATCGCACTCGGTCTATTTTGTGAAGAGTATACGCTCCATAATGTCCCAAGAATCGGGGATGTATTTACCTTTCTCTCTATCATCGAGTCACTCGGAGTCATCATCGACTTCAATGAGAATACTCTGAAGATGAATACAAAAAAGATGAGTCTTGAGAATCTCAATCGTGATCTCGTGAAGAAAATCCGCGTCTGAATATTTCTCTTTCCGGCCCTTCTTAAGCGATTTCGTGACCTCGAAATTCCCTATCCAGGTGGGTGTAATCTCGGAAAAAGACCAGTCGATGATCACATCCGTGGATTCGAAGCCTTCGGCTATAACTACCAGTGAGATAGTGAATTTCTCAAATTCAGTGGAGAAACGAATCAAAAAGAGATTACCCTTTCGGGAGGATTTGCTGTGACTGCGACCGAAAATATGATCATGACCTCGGCCTTCAGAAAGTGAAAAACAACTATAGAATTGGCAGCTATTGAACCACATGTGATAAATCTTATAGAAACTATCAGAAAAATCTGAGTAGAGGTTACCGTTTCACATGATCATACTATATCGATAGAAGGGATTTCTGAAACTCCGAAAACCCTCGAATCGACCGTAATCGCTGATTATATAGAAAGCGGAACCTTTATCATCCTCTGAGCTCTCACCGCTGAACCATCCATCCGTATAGAGCATGCTAGAACTCAAGATCTTAAAGCCTTCCTCGCCAAATGCCGAGAAGCATGAGTACGATTCGACATCGGGCTCGAGGATACGATTACCGTGTACAATTCTCGAAGTAGTCTCAAATCCATAAACCTTCAGACCAATATCTTCCCCGGATTTCCGACAGATCTTCAGTCTCCATTTTCTCTCCTCCTGACCCAGGCAGATGGGATTTCACGTATTCATGAGGTACTCTTTGAGGGTCGTCTCAACTGGCTGATCGAGATCGAGAAGATGAAAGGTCATATCGCTATCCTCAATCCGCATGAAGCCCTCATATTCGGAAAGACTCATCTGAAAGGGGCAATGGTCTCGAGTTGGGATCTACGTGCCGGAGTCACGATGATCCTCGCTGGGATGATCGCCCGAGGTGATACCACTATTACCAATGTGGAGTATATCGAACGAGGGTATGAAAATATCATCGAAAAAATGATGAAGCTCTGAGGGGTTATCGAAACTCTCTAATATACTTCTATGGGAATATGAGACGTCATGCCATCTGGAGGATACCGACCAAAAAAAACCCTCACGAAGACCCAGATCAGGAAACTACAACAAGCCTATGAGCAAGCGGGAGCTATAACTGAGTCGGTAAAAAAACTCGAAACCGAAGAACAAGCTGAGGTTACTAAGAGTATAGAAGAAGATTTGAATGCCCTCTACTAAGGAATCACTCTACGAAACTCCTTTACTAAACTTTTTCTCGACTTGTTCGAGTTTTTTTATACAATCCAGAGACTTATTTTCTGTTTTAGTTTTTATTTTTTATTTTTTAGCTTCATTATGTCTCTTCTTATCTCCTGATCCGTGGCTTTTGATACGATCATACAGACCGTTGGTAGTTTTCGCTCACAGGATAATAGCGCGAATGCTGATCTTCACCTTTCTCTCTTCTCCCCGACTATACGCAAGGAGTACGGTGGAACTGCTGCCAATATCGCCTACACACTTGCGCTCCTGGGAAAACCTTCTCATATTATTGCCTCGGTAGGAGAAGACTCGGCCGAATACTTAGTCCGATTGCAAGAAATGGGTATTAATACTGAGCTGATTGGATTAGTCCCCGGGAGCTACTGTCCTCAAGCCTATATCCTTCGGGATGAGGGAAATGGTCAGATAAATACGTTCCATCCAGGGGCGATGAGTGTATCTTGAGAACTCACCCATGTGAATATCCCATTCCAGTACGCGATTGTCGCGCCAGATTCACGAGAGGGTATGATTCGACGAGTGGAGGAATGTACGAATGCTTGAATATTTACTATATTTGACCCCGGACAGGCTATGGGGATATTTTCCCGAGAAGAACTCCTCTCCCTCGTGATACAGTCTCAAATCACGATAATGAACGAACCGGAAAGAACTCAATTCGAAAGCGTCGTCGGGGAAGATTTCGTCGAGGTGTGTAAGGCACACGGAAAGACGGCCATCGTAACACTTGCTGATAAATGATCAGTTATAGAATCAGAAATGAGTAAAGTACAGATTCCTGCCCTGTATGTAGAAACTATCGTCGATGCTACTGGGTGTGGTGATGCCTTCCGTGCCGGACTCCTCTACGGACTCTCTGAGAGATGGGATATCCGAAAATCAGCCCTCCTCTGAAGCATTCTCGGTGGTATCAAAATCGGATTTATGGGATGACAAAATCATTCATTCACTTCTGAGCTTATAAACCACCTATGAGAAAAAGAGTTCTGAGAAAAATTCTTTGATTAAATGAATTTTCTCCCTATACTCCGAGCGAAAAAAGTCAGAAAGTACTTTAGAAACAACTGAGGATTCTTTAGGTCACTTTAATCACAGAAATCAGTAGAATTTACACTATTCACATACTGGATAGTATCTCAATAGTTTACTAAAAACTCCTTTCTTCATTACTTTAATTCTTCATTATTCATTATTCATTATTTCCTATGGACTACAAAGTAGCAGATATGGCCCTTGCGGCTTGGTGACGAAAGGAACTCTCGATTGCTGAAACAGAGATGCCAGGACTCATGGCACTCCGAAAGGAATACGGAAAGAGTAAACCACTTACTGGAGCACGAATCGCTGGATCCCTTCACATGACCATCCAGACTGGAGTACTCATCGAAACCCTTCGAGAACTCGGAGCAGATGTCAGGTGGGTGAGTTGTAATATCTTCTCGACACAGGATCACGCCGCTGCAGCCATAGTCGAATCAGGAACTCCTGTATTTGCTTATAAATGAGAAACTCTCGAAGAATACTGGGACTATACCCATAGACTTTTTGAATGGTCTGATGGAGGAACTCCGAACATGATCCTCGATGATGGAGGTGATGCGACGCTACTCGTCATTCTCTGAAGCGAAGCAGAAAAAGATATTTCTGTACTTGCAAATCCAACTTGCGAAGAGGAAGTAGTACTATTCGCTTCCATCAAAAAAAGACTCGAAACTGATCCGACATTTTACTCGAATATCAAGAAGAATATCAAGTGAGTCTCTGAGGAAACAACGACTGGAGTGCACCGCCTGTACCAAATGATGGAAAATGGACGACTTCCCTTTCCTGCTATCAATGTCAATGATTCGGTCACGAAGACAAAATTCGATAATCTCTACGGGTGCCGTGAGTCGATTATCGATGGGATCAAGCGGGCTACTGATGTGATGATTGCTGGGAAAATCGTCGTCATCTGCGGATACGGCGATGTCGGAAAGGGATGTGCTGCCGCATTTAAGGGGATGGGAGCGACTGTATGGGTGACGGAGATCGATCCAATCTGTGCACTTCAGGCCGCGATGGAAGGATTCCGAGTAGTGACTATGGATTCTGCCAGTGATAAGGCAGATATATTTGTCACGGCGACGGGAAACCGAGACATCATCACTCATGATCATATGGTAAAAATGCGAGATGAAGCAATCGTCTGTAATATATGACATTTTGACTCAGAAATCGATGTGGTCAGTATGAGAAAATATACTTGGGAAAATATCAAACCCCAAGTGGATCACATCATCCTTCCAAATGGGAATAAAATCATCCTTCTCGCCGAAGGTCGTCTCGTCAACCTCGGATGTGCTACCGGACATCCCTCATTTGTCATGTCGACGAGCTTCGCCAACCAGACTCTCGCTCAGATAGAACTCTGGACGAAAACAGAGCTCTATCCGGTCGGAGTCTATCGACTCCCGAAACACCTCGATGAAAAAGTAGCTCGTCTTCATCTCGCTCGAATCGGAGCCGAACTAACGGTACTTTCGGATATACAATCAAACTATATTAACACCGATAAAAACGGTCCATATAAGCCGGAACACTATCGATATTAGAAATCAAAAATATTAAAAAATCCTCAGTTTTATAAAACTGAGGATTTTTTAATTAGAATCGATGTACATTGTATATTTTTTTTAGTCTAAGTTTATTTTTAAAGATTATATTTCTCAGAAGATCCGATTGTCTCGCGAGTTTTGGATTGTGTAATTTAGAAATAGTGTTTGGAGGTACTATGGGACTCAAATCAATAGAACCAGAGTCTGAAATCAGTACAATCGGAGGAAAGGAAATATAAGGGAGATTAGAAAAGGAACTACCCCCTCCGCCGCCTCCTCCTCAACCAGGTCAGCTAATTATTGGTTCAATAACATTGATATTGCGAGTCTTTAGTATCGCTCTGTTTCAAGCAATATCGTGTGCAATATAACTCAGTATATATGAACCTATAAAGTTTGTATTGACACTTCCAGTAATAGTCACTGAACAAGTTGAGTCAAAATTATCATTGCAGATAGTTCCTGGATCTATAAATGAACCCCCCTTAGCTATAGTAATAATTGGAGATCATAAGAGGGTAATCACTGGAGGGGTGGTATCTATATTGGTAACGGTTGCCGTGGTCGATCCGGTATTTCCTGCTCCATCTTGGTAGGTGAAGGTAAATGATCCATTGGTCGTAAAGAGGTAGGTATTGGATCCACTACTACTCAGTATGGTGATGGATTCTGAATATCCAGTAAGAGTAGCTATTACTCAAGAATTGGTAGCACCAGTCGTTGAGTAGAGAACCGTGGCAGTCGGAGGGATGGTATCTGGAGCATCTATTACAGTTACATCTCGCTGTAGTTGTGTTGCCGTATTTCCGGCAAGATCAGTAGCATCATAAGTTATGGTATAGGTTCCTGTCATGGAAGTGTCCACACTTCCTGAGGCAATCACATTGCAACTAGGATCGAGGTCGTCAATACAAGTGGCACCAGGATCGGTGAATACACTCCCAACGGGTGTAATGATACTTGAAGCACCGGAAAGAGTGATAATAGGAGGGGTGGTATCAGCAGCAAATACCTCACTAAGCGTAAATAACGGAAAAAGAATTTGACTCGTAAACAAAACGAGAAGTGATTTTGCAATAAGCTTCCTAAAAAGAAAATCGGAAACAGCTGAGTATCCCATATAGAACAAGAAAAAAATAAAACAATATATGTGAAATCTATATTTACTATTTCTATTGGCTCTAGACCAGAAGAGAGAAATACCTATACTCTCTTCTTATGATTCCATACAGCAAAATATCAGTCTATGAGCTTAAAAAGATAATAAAGCACTTT
>JAYUDN010000017.1:0-13012 GCA_043739785.1 Candidatus Altimarinota bacterium | reverse complement strand
GAAACAATTGAATTAGAAAAAGAACTTCTTATACTTCTTTATAAGTTTTACCAGAAATAATTACTTTTTAATATTTCTTCTGGTCTAGAGCCTTCTATAATATTGATGCTCTTCTTTCTGGAGGAGTGGATGTAAATGATGCGAATCTCTTCCCTTCTTTAGTAGAAAATCAGTTACTAAAAGCAAGAAAATCCTTCTTCTCGAAATGAATGTACGCAATAGCTTTTACATCGGAAAAAGATCAAGAAGTTGACTTTAGTGAGAGGGATCCATGAATGGTAAAGAAAATCAATCCTCATATATTACAAACGTTTCTTACTCCGAAAAGAATCCTTATTTGAGGTCAGATGGTTTCTCTATCGAAAGTTTGAAATCAGTATTATATGGATAACCATGAAATGGGTCGACCAAATGATTATGAATATACAGAGCAACAAGTTCTATCAGAACAACCACTTTCGAGAGGAAGATGGAATCCTTCAGCGATATCGGGTGTAATAAGCAAGATAATTTCTATTTCTTGAGTATATTAACGAATGTCTCGCTCGGGATACTGACTCGTCCGAACTGCTTCATTTTTTTCTTTCCTTCCTTCTGTTTCTCGAGGAGTTTACGTTTACGGGTGATATCTCATCAGTAGAGCTTCGCAGTGACATCCTTACGAAGGGCGGATATATCTTCTCGGGCGACGACGTCACTTCCCATCACGGCTTGGATGACGATGGCAAACTGGGCTTTCGGGATATTTTCCTTGAGTTTCGTCACGATCCGCCCTCCGAAGGTACGACCACGAGTTCGGTGGACGAGCATAGAAAAGGCATCGACGATATCTCCCGCGACACGGACGTCGAGCTTCACGATATCGTCGACTTTATATTTGATCGGCTCATAGTGCAGACTCGCGTATCCGCTCGAGAGGGACTTCAGATCATCGTAGTAGTCTCCGACGAGTTCAGACATCGGGATCTCATAGTGGAGGATGACTCGACTCGTATCGAGGTAGGTCTGATTTTTGAACACTCCCCTTCGCTCTTGAGCGAGTCACATGAGGTTTCCGATATATTCATTCGGAGTGATCATCTCGACCTTCGCAATCGGTTCTTCGATGTGGATATAGGTTCCTGGCTTCGGGAGATCCTCGGGATTCGATATATAGAGGTAGGTGCATTTTTTCCCTTCGAACTCGATGAGTTCTCCGTGAGCCCGAGGGTAGAGCGCGACCTTATCACCGACGATGAGGACTTTGTAGGTCACCTGTGGACTCGTGATGATCACGTCCATCCCGTGTTCTCGCCAGAGGCGTTCCTTGACGATGTCAAGGTGGAGGAGTCCGAGGAATCCGCATCGGAATCCATACCCGAGGGCTGGGGAGGCTTCGTGTTCGGCGACGAGGGAAGAGTCATTGAGCTGGAGTTTTTCCATCGCATCCTTCATCTTCGGATATTCATCGGTATCAACCGGATAGACTCCGGCGTAGATATATGGCGTGATTTTTTTGAACCCTTCGATGGCGTGCTTACAATCGGGGTCTCCAGAAAATACCGTATCTCCGACTCGTGCGTCGATGATAGACTTCAGTCCCGTGACGACGTATCCGATCTCCCCTTCGTAGAGGATACCCGTGGGAGAATACTTCGGACGGAAGCATCCGACTTCGAGCGCTTCGATCTTGGCTCCAGTATTGATCAGTTCCAGTTTATCTCCCTTGGTAATGGTTCAGGAAAAGAGTTTCAAGTAGACGACGACACCCTTGTACGCATCATACTGAGAGTCGAAAATAAGTCACTTAATAGCTGGTTGGCTGGTTGGTTGGTTGGTTCCATTTTTTTCATCAGTGAGAATATTTGGTACAAAATGCGATTCCTTATCCAGTTTTTTGGGTTCTGGGATGACCTCGAGGACTCGGTCGAGGATGGTTTCGACATTGAGTCCGGTCTTCGCAGAAACGGGGATGATGTCCTCCTTTTTGCATCCGAGAAGGTTGATGACTTCTTCCGTCACTCGTTCGACATCGGCACTTGGGAGGTCGATCTTATTGAGTACCGGGATGATCGTGAGGTCATTCTCCATCGCGAGGTAGACATTCGAAAGCGTCTGCGCTTCGATCCCTTGGCTCGCATCGACTACGAGTATGGCGCCTTCCACAGAAGCAAGTGATCGAGATACTTCATACTGGAAGTCCACGTGTCCAGGAGTATCGATAAGATTGAGCTCGACCCCTTTCCATTCCATGCGAACGGGAGTCAGCTTGATCGTAATCCCCCGCTCTCGCTCGAGCTCCATATTGTCGAGCGTTTGCGATTGGATTTCTCGTTTCTCGAGGGTTCCCGTGATCTCCATCAGGCGATCCGCGAGCGTCGATTTCCCGTGGTCGATATGTGCGATGATACAAAAATTGCGGATGGAAGTAGGTTTTGACATAGGCGTATCATAGCGAGAAAGGACGAAAAGGCAAAAAAGACTACAAAATATATATTTCGATAAAAAATTAGTTTGTCTTTACAAAACTTGATTAATTTATAATATATGTTTTTTTAAAAATAAATATATGAGTCTAGACGAAATGGGGGTATCTCATATAAAAAAATGAAATGCCCTTATTAAAGAAAAAACGCAAGCACTGTGATTTAAATTTTGATCAGTCCTCCACTGAGTTTCTATCAGTCAAATCAAGGCTTGGTTGGATACTTTTTGATCAATTTGGTGAGATAAACGATCGAGAATGAAACATAAATTATGAAATGATCGAATAGAGAAATCACATCTAGAAATACAAGCTGAGACACTTTTGTACGATATACTCGCTTCATTTGACCCATATATTCGGTCAATGGAAATCCAAGAATTTTTAAATGTGAATAATCGAAGAGCTCCGGGGATAAATTTTGGTCGACAATTTCTTTACATTCAAAAATGAAAAAATCCGAATAAAGTACTTATTTTATGAAATTCTCTTGAAAGAGTTTATTTTTGAATTTTTATAAATTCTCTTTTTCAAGTATTATCTTCAAACAACATGCTCTCGAATTTGTCAATAAATGAGTGCATGCATAAGGATGAGCCAATTACTAACCCAAGAGTTCAGCAAATTCTCCTCTATGTCTTACTGCTACGGGCGTATAGAAAATATAAAGAATATGTAATTATAGAAAAAGATACCCAGTGTTGAAATCTTTCATTCGATACTTTTCTTACTACCTTAGCTGAATTTATTTCTTCCAGGTCGGAATATAAGATTTCTCATTGTAGTAAATGCCATGCCTATTTTATAGGAAGAAAAAATGAGCGAAATGGCTGTGTATTTTGCGAAAGTATTACTTGTATCCCCAACGGTTATGGTAGAAGCATAAAAGGAGTTCTGGTTGACTCTAAACAAAAGCCAACCGTATCATCAAAAAGACTATCGGTGAATTATTGCCAGCTCATAGATACTTTACTGGCATGCACAGACTGGACAGAGTATCAAACTAAAATCCCCTCATCGTCTTCGAAACTTTGAAATCCTGCTAGATTTCGACCCTTTCCGACTACGAGACAATGGGTGGCATTTCTTCTATGAGTTCAACCCTCAGACTTGAGGACACCTCAGGACTCTATACCCTACCTCCAGGATGAGCTGGACAGCCTGGGCATACCCCTCTAAAATTAAATAGTGTCAATTTTTTTTCGTATCAGAGTTTTTGAGATAGACTGGATAATAGTGTTTTTTTAGGTTATATTAAAACAGAAAATATAATTTTCACCACTTAGAATCGCTCTTTTTTCGAAAATATGATATAATTGCCACATGACACTAAAACCCGAACTACATGGCAGTGATTTTACAGATTACTTCGATAAGGACACGTATTTGAAATTTATGCAGGTTCAGATTGAACTTGAACGAGTAATCATTTCTCGTTCCGTAAATCTCGATCCTCTCGATGATCTCATGCTCAGGGTACTTGGATATCTGAGAGACATTATGTCCATTTTAATTATTTTTGGGACCCAAGAATTTGGAAGACAACATTACATAGATCTCAATATTCTTAGGGGGCTAATAGTGGGAGAAATTAATACACTTATTTGTAGTGTACGCTCCTTTTTACCTAGAGATGAACAAACAAAGCTACCATATCTAGAACCTTCTTGTAACTTCGACGACTTACTTGTCCCTTGTCGAGAGTATATAGCATGGAGATGAACAAGTGTACATACAACCCAAGACATGGTTCAAGATAGGATATCTACACTACAAACAGGAAAGGTTGATTAGAAATAATAGTATTGATTATAATTTGTAATAGTGTACTATATATAATAAATATTATGATTGTGCAACCAAGACATTACTTATTCATAAAAGGAGAAGGAACTACACTATGACCTATAGGTGTTCCTGACGTATGAGTTCAAGAATCATTAGCAATGATATTATCAACAACTCTTCCTTCAGACTTGAATGCCTGAAATTCTAGAAAATTAATTACAAAATTAGCGCTCGATATTTATAAAGCATTGCTGACAAGACCTGATGCTAACCCAACAGACAGTGATCCAATTATTTCTTCGAATATTGGTGAGATATTGCAAACAATCGTAGCTTCCTTTCCTGATTATTCGCAATCTTTGATTAAGAAGTTACAAGAATCCGCATGAGCCCCAGGATGATGAAATGCCAATATCCAAGAACAAACCATTACCTGACTTATCACCGGAAACCATTCAATTCAATGAAGGTATTTCACTGTTTCTGAACATTTTGCATATGAGCTTTTGAAACTTTATGGTTGAAAAATAAGGGACTGGCTTGCGGTACGAGAATTTCATAAAGCAGATCCTTGAAGGTATGCTGAGGCTCTAAAATGGGAAGATTTACTTTCAGATTTTGCGAAGTTCTCATACGCCATTGATTGTCTATGAGTCTATATGCGATCAAAGTGATTCTGAGTCTTTCCCGTCTATTATATGAAAACAAAGGTTTCTGATAGTCTAAAAAAATCATTGACTGAACTGGCAAACAATTATGAAATACTTAAAAATAAAACTATACACTGAAAAAGTTATCTGACGATAATATGATTTTCTGATGAACTTGAAGTATTATATCGAGCGTTCCAAGATATAATTTCAATTATTCAGGAACACGGAATGACTCCTGAGAAGTGAGGTGAGGTTTAGCTTTGAGAAATCCTTATAAAAACGTATATACCTAAAAATCCCAGCTTCCCGCCATATTCGAACTCTGAGTATAGTTGATCACTGTGGTCTCGAAAAAATTCCCTTTATCCGCATTGGGATCTTGGAGTCGGTCGAGGTGTTTGTAGGGATTGACGATCGCATCTGGATAGATCGGATCGATACCGAGCATCGAGAGTCGCTGATTGGCAAGCCACCTGGTATATCCAGCAGTCGTATCACTATTGATCCCCATAATCTTGCTTCCGAGGATAAACTGTGACCAGGTGATTTCCTGTTCGACCGCGGTTTTCATCATATCTTTGATCAGGGCTTCGTTGTAGACTTCTGGGAATTCTCGGCGGATTTCACGGATAATATTGGCAAAGACGGTAACGTGGGTGAGCTCATCTCGACGGATATAGGCAATCATACGCCCGGTTGCGGGCATCTTCATATGATCGACGAGCGTATCGAAAAAAGCAAAACCATTGTAGAAGTAGAGCGATTCGAGAAGAAAGTTCGCTACAATCCCACGGAAAAAGGTATAGTCCGTCGGCGTATCGATGAAATCCTGATAGATCTGTCCGATGTATTTGTTGCGTTCGAGGAGGATTTCGCTATCCCGCCAGAAGTAGTAGATCTCATCACGGTCTTCTGCAGATACGACTGACTCGAGGATGGTCGCATAGGACTGTGAGTGGATCGCTTCTTGATAGGTCTGGATCGAGAGGATGAGGTTCACCTCTGGACTCGTGATATAGTTCGAAAAATTCGGAAGATTGACCGTCTGAATGGAGTCAAGAAATATGAGAAATGAAAGTATTCCCTTGTAGGCACGTTGCTCATCGGCATTGAGAGAACTCGCAAAGTCTCGTGCATCATCTTTGAGTCCGGATACTTTTTCGGGAAGCCAGAAATTCCCGACCATGACCTGGTAGAGGCTCTTTGCCCATGGATATTTCACTTCATTGAGATTGAAAAGTCAGGTCGTAGACCCCTTGATAATCGTGCGATGCGCGATATCATCCTTTCCGAGTGGATTGAATATAGGATTTCTCTGGACAAGACTTACATCAGGTACCGACATATAGTGTATATATTAGGATATAGGATACAAGATATAGTATATATTTTAGAAAAAATGCAAAAGATTTTCTCCGTTTCTCTCTATTTATTTCCTACCGCGTGATATAGAAATGATAGAACTCGGTCAATATATTGGCGGCAATCGATCCGATCATCGAAGCTCAGAGCATTCCGTAGATGATATTGTAGTAGTAAAGGTGTGCTTTGTATCGGAACCATCGGGACCGACTATAGTGTTCGAGAAAGGCATGCCCCATTGTCGATATCATATAGGTCTCAGAGTCCTCTTGATTATCGTTTCTGTAGGAAGCAATGACAAAACCCTCTTTGATGAGGTATTCGAGGAGGAAAATCTCCTCCGCCGTATCGAATGGACTCGCGATATCTGTACTCTCCATATGCCGCTTATAAAATGGCTTGTTGAGAACACTTTTGAAGTCCTTCGTCTTCATAAATCGATACATCGTTCGTGGAGAATACATACTAAAAGGAATGAAGGGATAGGAATTAGACTGGATTTTTTATAGGGACTTTTCGTTTGACCCGACGCATAGGCATATCACGCATGATTTCTTTGACATCAGACTCAGTATCTCGGAGATTTTTCTCCAGGAGCTCCTCTTGCTTTCGTATTTTCTGGAAGTTGAGCTGGAATATGAGCGTCATCGCGTAGAGAAACAGGGGGACATAGAAGATCGCATAGCCCATCGTGAGGATCTTCCCCTCGACAGTATGCGGTACGAGATCACCGAATCCAATAGTTGCGGTCGTAATCACCGTGAAATAGAACGCATCGAAGTAACTCCACCCCTGAGCCCGCTCAAAGTAGTGGATAAGAAATGTTCCGACAAGCCAAGAGAGGAGGAAAATAGTGGCGATGAGAATGAGTCGTTTGTGATGGATGTGAAGCATAGTGATACTTTACACTATTCTCTCTTTTTTTGCAATTTTTCGACTAATTATTCTAATCGATAAA
This sequence comes from Candidatus Altimarinota bacterium, assembly GCA_043739785.1. Taxonomy (GTDB): domain Bacteria; phylum Patescibacteriota; class Gracilibacteria; order BD1-5; family UBA2023; genus JAYUDN01. Next base: position 5,787 of record JAYUDN010000017.1, on the reverse strand, counting down.
GAGACTGGTCTTATATACGAAAAATGAAGTTCCGATAAACTGGTAAAATATCGTAAACACCTTTCCGATTGGAGTATCGATGAATCTATATATCTCGAGTATTTTTGATCTGAGCAAGCTTCCCGATACGTATGAGTGCTGCTTCATGGTGTTCGAGTGAGGTGGTTCCACAGGCATCGACGATGACGGTCACTCGGAAATCCCGGTCATGGGCTTCGCCAGTCATGCTCGAGACGGCGAGGTCGGTCGCGACTCCAGCGATCACGACTTCCTCAATCCCCTGCTCTCTCAAGTAGGATTCGAGATCCGTCTCATAAAAAGGACTGACTCGCGTTTTAGTAATCGTCTTTTCTGTCGGGTCATATCCGAGTTCATCGAGAAATGCAGTCGACCAGGTATCTTTCTGAAGGATTCTAAGTTCAGGTATACTGGCGAATCGAGGAGAAATCTTCGAACAATTATCATAGTTCGAATGAAAACCGAGATGCACCCAGATGACTTCCTCATGTTGCTGTCGAAAAACATCGATGAGTTTCCGGACATTTGCTATAGTACGGTTTTCTGTGACGAATTTTCCCATTCCAAGGGGAGTTACTTTTCCTTCGGGATGGAGGAATTCATTGATAAAATCGATGAGGATAAGAGCGCGTGACATAGAGTTTGCTTGAGGAAAGAAAAATCTTACACAATAGATCCTAAATATCAACCTCAAATATCAATAAAATTATATAGTGCATATTTTTGTACAATACTCCAATCTTTTTTTCTTGCCACTTTCATTCATTCATATAAAATAAAGAAGCTTTATCCATTAACTACCTTTGTATGATGAATACTACAGGAAAGTGCTGTTCCGTCCACGGTGTGGCGTACGTATTAGTTTTGGTCGGGGCGTTGAACTGGGGACTCGTTGCACTCGGATACTTCCTCTGAGGCAAGAACCTCAATCTGGTGAATCTTCTCCTCGGAAGCTGGCCACTTGTCGAGAATGTGGTATATGCCCTCGTAGGCCTCTCGGCAGTGGCTATGCTCTTCCAGAGCTCTTGTAGTCACTGTAAGAAATAGGAAACCTATTAGAATCTATCCTTCTCTTTCTTGAGACGGGTTTTTTTGGTTGTTTTCTACGACCATTCCTTATGGATGATTTCTTGTTTCTCCACATCCCACTCGAAAGCTGACCATGTGAGTCCGATGATATACCTTACAAAATCACGTCAAATCGGGATGAGTCTTGCTGGACAAACCCTTTTCTCTCTCGATGCATCGAAGTATTCAGGATTTCATGGTTCAGAAAGGAGCGTATCAACGAGTTTACAATATTTTTCTATCAAAATAGTTCCATTCCTACTATTAGGAAATATGTCCTTTCGAAGTTGTTTCATCCAAACTTTTATCAAGAGCTCTTCGATTGCTTTTGAATCAGTAGGGGCCTTAGTAGAAAAAGCTATACCTATGAGTATGCGTATCATCGTTCCGATACCATTTTTTAGATCTTGACTATAATTTCTTGTGAGACAAACTTCTCAATTCATTATATCGATTATTTGATCAAGTATTCTGAGTCGTAGCTGCGTTTTATCTATAGGAATATTCTCTCTTATGAGCCTTCTACGAGCCTCTTCGATAATTCATCGTGAATACTTTTTGAGAATTGGAAGTACATTTTCTGATACGAGAAATCTTTGTATCTCATCCCTGAGTTTCATATCTTCTGGCGGGAGTCGATGATGTCACAGGGTACGCATGTGAAGTATCGAAAAGGGAAAGTGGAACTTGGAATAAATAGTATTGAATATGTATAACTGCTCTACCAGTGAAATGACTGAAGGATTATCTGTACCATCGACGTATGACAAATTTCTTTTTCCCATCCGGAACACTATCCTCGTAATTGTTCACTCAGACTCTATTTTTTACTTCTGATATTTCCTGGAGCGCATCTTCGATTGGTCTTATACGAACGCCATTCGGCTCTGAATAGTTTCAAGATCCAGTGAAGTTCACGGTGCTCTCGAGGATATGCTTCTGGTCGATCACGATCATGTTGTGTCATTTCCAGACGATGATATCGAGTGGTTTGAGAAGGGATGCGATTTCTGTTATGGACTTCCCGGCTATCTCGAGTCCAGTTCAGAATGTGATAAGTTTACTGGTGTTTCTCGGAGTGTATCCATCGGTTGCCCAGTAGAGGATTCCAGAGCAGTCCCAGCCATCGAGGATCCATTTTGACTCCATAGCTGTATCCAGGATTGGATGAGTATACATATCCGCGAGATACGGTACTCATCCCAGAGCATTTCCTCACCAGACGTACGGTTTTCCGACTTGCGACCTGAGACGTTTTATGATTTGTCACTGACTTGGGAGTGTGATTGCCCTTTCTTTTAGAGGCGAAACAGTCTTATATACTTGGATAAATCGTGCGTCGATATAGTGAGGATCACTATCATAGGGATACTCTGTACTGGTCACTTCGAGGAGGGTATATCCATTTTTTAGAAGGATCTTCTTCACGACAATTGCCGATTTCGGAAAGAGGATAGTCTCAGTCGGATCTATCTGTGCCCAGTCATCGAGGATGAGGGCTCCACCCGTACCTCATCCGAAATATCGAGGAAAGTCCTCGAGGTAGAACATCGGAGTATAGGATCGACTCCAAGCTGAGAGACTCAGACTCCCACTCGCGATTTCCTGGTTAAGTGTCGTCGCTTCAGACTGGAGTACTGACAGAGAAATTGGCTTCAGTGCTTCACTCGCCCTGATACTTCAGACACTTAGTGCTAGAGTCACAATAGTTAGAAAAATAAGACGAATTTTCATATAAATTTTTTAAGAATAAGCTCTGTGAAAGTATCGTCAAATAGTGATGAAATGCAAATAGTTCTTCATTCTTTTAAGCCGTGATAGGAATTTTTTGATACCCGAAGGCATAGTACTTTTTTTGTCTTGAAAACCTTATTCTTTAATCGATGATAGTCTTTCTTCTATCGCTTCCAATTATATCGTCATCGCTAAGAAAATATGATTACACCGAATAAAAACAGCCCCATGCGCATACTTTGTCTTGAATATGTCTTTGATACTCGTATCGATATATCTAGTATAAAGTCGTTCTTACTTTCTTACTTTTACCTTATGGCCAATATCGTCAGTAAACTCTGTGGGCTTCATCTCTTAGCATATATCCTGGTCTTAGTCGGCGCAATCAATTGGTGACTCGTCGCTATCGGATGATACGCGGGTATGAATCTCAATATCGTGAATATACTTCTCGGTACCTGGCCGATGGTCGAACGATTGGTCTACCTCCTCGTGGGGATCTCGGCTATCGTGATGCTCTTCCAGTCGTCATGTTCCATGTGTGATGAGACACATAATTAATACATTCTTCCCAATTGCTGCCTTGGGAAAATATAAATCTACCCGAAGAAGGATGGAAATGTTATGAAATAGCCTTTATCCATTTTATATATATGCTCTGAAAAATAGAGTCTATGTCTGTCTCTTCTTGATCGAATTCCCTGGTTCCAAATTCGTTTTCTAGTCTTGTCATCAATGATTGATGTTGATCATATCATACATATACGAAAGATCCTCATGGTTTCACCCTTGCTTTTATGTCTTCTAATAGACGCGGAAATTGATCATACTCGGATATAAAGTGGAGACAATATGCAGCTACAATACAATCAAATTCCTGATCTCATAAGAATCCCAATCAGTCGAGTAGGTCTCTTTTATGGAAGGTGCGTCTCGCTCCAGGAGATGATGGATACTTCCTCATAGCCTCATCGAGGAGCATACAATTATCTACGCCAGTATACTCTCCATCATCTCTCACTAAACTAGGAATGAGCCTCCCATCTCCACATCAGAGGTCTAGTACCGCCATTCCCTTTTTACTGGTTTCAGCGATGAGTTTCGGCCCCAGACTATCACTACCACTCCAAAGAAGATCGAATCAGCACTCTTCAGGCCAACTCCTTACGCTATCGGTATTTCTCCAATATCCTACGTCAGTCATGATAGATATAAATTATATATTTTATATTACATAAATTATAGTATTGTCAAATAAATAATCATTGATTTTACTTCTGTAGACTATAGAGCCAAGAGAAAAGAAAAATCCACCCGAGGGAGGGTGGATTTATTGCATAACTCAGTAAGATGGAATCAACTCCAAATACTTTCTTCTTATTACATCGTGTGGTACCATTTTATGGAATCGATAGGCAGCTAACTGCATGAGAAATGGAACATCAGGTTTTATGGGAACTCAGTTAAGTGTCAATTTCGGTTTTACGCCAATTCACTTTAAAAATGCACCATTTACTTGCACACTTGTACCATATTGAGAAAGATATTCAAGCATCAGCTTTGGTTTTCATCGTAGAGTTATGAGGTCTTTTTGTATTAAAAATAAAAACTCATCGAGAATTGTTTGTGCTCTCAAGTAGTCGAGTGTATTATCTCATTTCTCTCATCATTTTAGTTTTCTTTCTAGTTCTTCTTTATTTTGAATTTCAGCTTCTCAATAAAAGATTTCTTTTGATCATTTTCATTGAGCTTGATGGGCAGATTTGCAGAGAATAATTTCTGTTTTCACCAGTGTTGACAGTAAGACATAGACCAATTGTTCTTTTTCAATCTCACTAATTTCAAAATCTGACCATCAAGACTTCCAAGTGTTACCAAGTCAGGCATCTTCTCATTTCACCCATCAAGATTGGAGAATTTCCAGGATAGCTTGACGTGTAAAATATTGAGATTTATCTGCCATAAGAATAGCTCATATTGGCAAAAAAAGACTATCAGCAAAATTGAGATGTTCCGGTGTTGTTAAATCCATAATTATATTTATAATACAAAAAAATATATAATGTCAAATATTTCCACTTCTCTTCCTTAGATCGAGAAAAGAAAAATCTACCCGAGGGAAGGTGGATTTATTTGTAGATATCTTTCCTATGTCAAATTTCGAATATGAGTATGATGAGTTCATCACCTCTTTTTTCATAAATCACACGATAATCTCCTACTCTGAGTCTATAGAGATTATCGACATATTATTTCAGTTTCTTGATATCGAGCCCCTCTTCTTCTCTTGCGAGAGCGTGAATTTTCTCGACAATTCTCACTACGTCATGGTGAGGAATCTTGTCCATATCTTTTGCTACCCGTTTTTCATAGATGACTCTATACTTTTGTGACATCTTTAGTTTCGAGGAAACTTTTTATAGTAAAATATGCTTCCATCACCTCTGCTGGGACATACTCTCCATTTTCTCGACGAAAGCGGAGTTCTTGGATTTCCTCGAATGTAAGTGTTTCTTCTTGCATAGATGTATTATATCTGAAAAAGTGAGAAATCAAATAATTCATCCCACAGGTCATCTTTTTACTCTATAAAGACAAGAGAAAAGAAAAATCTCCTATTTTAGACTCTTAAAAAACTATCTTTAGAAAATAGAGTGTAACAACTGAACTAAAAGTATCGATATGAATAACCCAGAAATATATATTCAAACTTTACCAACAATAATAAGTTTTGAATTTGAAGTATAGTTTTCAACTATTCCTCATAAGTAGTGTATCATAAAGAATGGTAGTGGATTTGCGACAGGATTTTCTACAAGAAATTTTTCACTAACAAAGAAGAATGGAATAATTGAAAGGAGTATTAAAATAGGCTCTAGACCAGAAGAAATATTAAAAAGTAATTATTTCTGGTAAAACTTATAAAGAAGTATAAGAAGTTCTTTTTCTAATTCAATTGTTTCTTTA
>JAYUDN010000016.1:0-13560 GCA_043739785.1 Candidatus Altimarinota bacterium | reverse complement strand
CCCAATAACATATGTCATTATCATCAATACTTGCCGGGTTTAAGAAGGGGCTCGCAGATGTCGGAACAAAGGTTGCCACTGAGGCAAACCTTTTTCGTGAGGCTGCGGCGGATACAGGATCGAAGGCATATGATGCGGTGCAGGGTGTAAAATCAGACATCGTAAATTCTGATGTAGGCAAGATCATTTCAGATCCCAACCTATCTGCAATTACCAAGGCATGAGCAATAGCATTTTCTCCAATTATTAAAGCAACTCGTGAGGCTACTATGACAAAGGATCCATTTTCTGGGACATATAAGAGAGATGAATTAAAAGCTGCCCCTATAGAAAGTGCTGCATCTGCGATCATTAATCTTCCATCTATTCAGGGTACACCTTGAGCAGACCCATCATTCTTTGGTACTCTTATATGACCATCATATCGATCAGCTATGTGAGCTGCTGGAGGGGTAAAGGATGCATTCACATGAAAGACTACAGCAAAGAAATTTGAATGAATAAGTAATGCTGCACTCGGATCACTTATGACATTTTCTCCTATGTCAGTATTATACAATACTGCATATGATTCTATGGCTCCCGAGAAAGCTAAAGAACTCCTTAATACAGGGACACAGTTGGCCAAAGATACGCTCTTAGAGCCTATAGTAAAAACATGGGCAAGTAATCCAGAAGATATTGAGTCGTATAAAAATTGACTTTTTAATGTTGGAAATTTTCTCATTAAATGACCATGAGCAACGAAAGCGGGGAAAGTAGTCGAATCAGCAATTCGTAGTAAATATAATATTCCAGCTAAAGCTAAGTTAGATCCAGCATATGCAGCATGAATAGCAACAAATATGTTTGTTCAAGCTGCTCCGGATGTAGCACTTATGCTAGCAGCTAAACAGAAAGATGATCCTACATTTGATTTGAATACTGCAGCACCTATTATTGATAGTGTATTATCTACTGCATTCTTTGGTGCTCCATGAAAAACTAAAGGCCTCTCAGCAAAGCTCTCCAAAGAAGTCCCGATCGAGCAAATGCGTATGCCCGATGAGGTGCCAGTTGTTGTTCCAAAAACTCTAGAACCAGTGAGGATTAAGTGACCTCGTGATGCCAATAATTTACTAACTACAGCACGTAACCTAGAAAAAAAATCATATTGAATGCAGTCAAAAAACTGACTACAGGCTCTTTTACAAGCAAAATCCCTATATGATGAAGCATGATCAAATAGTTATGACCCTCGTGATTATGAATCACTTAATAGAGTCATTGATAATTACAAACGTAATCTTGGAATGGATGTCACATCTGTTGTACCTGATGGAATTATTCCAGTAGTACCTGAAGTAGTCATCCCTCCAGTCAAAGAAAAAAAGACAACTGCCCAGAAGAGCCTCTCAGCAAAGCTTGAGACCCCAGTGATAAGTAGTAGTAAAGCAACAATCGCTCCAGCAAAGGAACAGACCACTACTATTGATAAGTCAGAAGAGGCCTCATTGCTAAATAGTGATACCTCTAATGGGTTTGATGTGAAGAAGGAGGATCCTAATATCCCAAGCTTATCTAAGTCACTTTCTGATATCAGCAATTCCCTCTCACTCGATAATGTCTATGTATCAAAATCTAAGAATGTACTTAATGATATTGGTACTCAGGGGGGGTATGTTGAGAAGGGTTTATCAAAGGTATTAAATAGAGATATTAATCTTCGTAATATCACTCAGTCTGCCCGTAATAGCATGAGTCTTTTTGCGAATAAGATTTTAGAATCTGTAGGAGTAGATAAGACACAATCTAATATCGATCGAAAGATTATTATTAAACCAGAGGATGTCATTGGTGGAGTCACACCAAATGAGGGTACAGTTATATGAGCATATAAGGATGTGAGAGCAGTACTAGACGATATCGTTCCTGATGAAATAAAGAACTTTGTTGGGAATGGTGCAGTAAAGTGAACAGAGAATCAAGCAAAAGCAGAGTATCTCTACGAGGTAAATAAATGAGATCAGGCAAAGGTAGATATGCTACTTACTAAAGATGAGCAAGCTGCTATACAATCTCGCATTGCTGCTCGAGATCAGGCTTCAAAAGAATGAGGGGGACATCTTGTAAAAGAATGATTTTTCAAAGATCCAGATATTGCTAAATGATATGTTCGATATGTACTTTCAGAGTCTGGTCGTGACCAACTCAATACAGCAAAATCAGTCACTATTCCTATCAATGGTAAGGATTATACGTTTGATAATATAGAAGCAGCCCTTACATCCATGATGGCTAGACGTAAAACTGGTGATGGGCATATTGCTGACTCTATGGAAACAGCTATTTCATCAATCATAAAAGAAAAATCAGTGGGGATTGATACCCTCCGAGTCCATTCCCCAACAATACAACTACTCTCCTATTCTATGGAAGTTGGTAAACTCCTTCAGAATAAGACAGTACTTGATAACTTTCGTAAATTTCAGAAATGAGCTGATGGGCTTCCTACTCCAGAGAGTAAATTTATCGAAGGACTATTTCCTGAACATGGGCCAAGTGAGAAACTGGAACAGATTATTGGAATCAATAGGCGAGATACTGGTATAGATTGGAAGATTAATGGGTTCCTCCGTGATCTCACTGCACGAAAAGTATGGTGAAGTGCACAGAATGCTATCTCTAATATTACTAAATACACTGGAGCTAATATATTATTTGGTTCTCTAAATACCCTTACTCAGCCAGTATTTTCTACTATACCTAAATGACTTTCTGTTATCCTCAAGAATGCAGTAAGTGGCAATGGTGTAGCTGTAGTAAAAAGTCTCGATCAAAGTACAAAAGATATTCTTGCTGCTAATGGATTTACTACTCCATATATGGCATTCGATACATCTCCGAATGGTATGATTGAAAAATGACTCCATGCATGAGCTGCTTTCTTCTCTGGTTGACCAATAGAACATCCCATTAAGCAGGAGGTTGCCCTCTGAGAAATGCGAGGGGCATTGAAAAAAAATGGAGTAACGACTACTTCAGCACCTATGGATATTGCTACTGCTTGGGAAGTATGGGCACGTGATCCTAAGAATAAAGATAAGTATCAGATTGCTCAGGATCGTATTCAAGAGACCTTAGATTGGATTGGCTCATCTACAATAATGACAAAATCTAATATTGATATTGTTAGAAAGACAAACTTTCAGGCACTTACTGGATATGTAAATGGTCAGGTTAATAAGGCAATGACTGATGCAGGGCGAATACTATGGCTCATAGAAACTGGTGAGAGATGAAGTGGGCAGCAGATAGATGCACTTAAACGAACAGTATGAACTACACTCATATATAGTGTAGTAGTGGTTGGAGCATATGCTTATTTTAAGCAGGATAATCCAGAAGCATCAGAAGATTCTTTATGGAGTATGGCATTCCAATATGGAAATAAACAAGTCGGATCTCTACCACAATGAATAGCTGATGCAGCAGGGAGAATAACAAGTAGCCCATTATATAAATGAGCGTCTATTCTTAAAGATATAGTGCAGACCTGATTTTCATACATCACTGATGCACCTGATAAAAAAGTTCAATCAGATCTACTTATCAATAATATTATTACTGTAAATGGAGCATTAAAAACATACAATACTATTTCAGGAGGTGATCTCTCAACAAGAGCTGCTGATATGCTATGAACTGTAGATACACGAGATATATCAGCAAGATGAAATTCTACAGGAAAGAAGGATGCTGGATGGGCAGCTGGAGCGTTCAATATAAATCCAAATCAGATGATGCAGAATTACCTCTACGGGAAAGTAAATGAGGCATCACTAAGAGAATCACTTGGTGTAAGTAATGGGTATGTAGGGGATGCAATCGTTAAAACTGCAACCCTATGAAAAGAATGGATACGAAAGGTTATGACACCCCTTAAAGACATATCAAATAGTCTTACTCCTGATCGAACCGATTGGGGAAGAATGCAAGCAATCCATGATACCTATAAGAAACTTACCCTTACAGATACAGCTTCATCATTTCTAGGAAAGATTGGTATTACAGATCTAAAATTACAAGACCTATTTACTAAAGAAATTGGTACCCTGATAGAGACTGAGAAAGGTGCAGTTAAAAAATGATCAGCATCAGGAAATGAATTTGCTGCTTTTATTACACGAGTTGGGTGATCCCAAAGAGTAGTAATAGATCAATTTGGAAAGATGATGGGGGATATCGAAACCTCAAATCCATATCTCTATAATCAAATTCTTGCTGGGGCAACCAGTATCTCTCAGGAAGTTGCTCGAAGGGGATGAAAATTCCCAGCAGATAAGAATACTGCAGGAGTAGTTAAGGCCCTGATGGCTAAGTCATCAGCAAAAGATGATGCAGCTATTGCAGGTATCACACAGCATAATCCAAACTCAACAGCATTTGGTGAAGATCTCTGGACATCCTTTAAGGGGATAGTTGGTAATAGCCCAACAGTACAAGATACACAGAAATGATTAAAGTTCCTAGATGGAATTATGTGAGAGGTCTATAAGGGATGACAGTATACGACTGGACTCGAAAGAAGTATTGCCCTTCAAGCATTCTCTACCCTTCCAGGCATTGAATCTCGAATAAAGGAATATGGATGAGCGGCTATCTCAGAATTACTTTCCTGAATGCCATTCCTATCTCATGCACTACAGCAGTGACTTCGTTACAGATGATGGGTTCCAGATGGTACAACTCCAGCAAAAAGTACCAGCAGATGATTATCCTATAAACTCTCCTCTAAATGAACAACAACACAGACTTCGACATCGAAGACATCGATACCTGACTTGTCAGCGATGACAGTAGTCCCTACGAATCCGAAGAAGAAGAAATGAACGAAGCTGGATCTCAAGGACAAATACTATCGATCCCAGCCGGTGAAGACTGGGAAGGTCCTGAGTCTGACGGAACTTCTCTCGCGACGATAGCAGAAGAGGTCGGTGCAACACCAAAAGCTCTGATGGCAGGGCTTTGGGAGATTGCTCAGAATTGAACAAAAGAGATCTCTGATTGTGATGGAGGATCTATCACGGTTAATAATGATTCTGTGAAATTAGAGGCCCTGAAAACCCTTACGAAGATCTACATGGATCAGAAGAAAAATAAGAAGCAGAAGGCTAAGGGGATCAGCTATTTCCTCATACGGGACGGAAATTAAAAAGAAGCATAATGCTTCTTTTTTCTCTATACTGGGTATGGTCTACTTTAATGATACATCGTTAAATGCTCATAGCGAAGAGATTTCGGGGCTGGGGTACTCTGTATCCTAATTACTGAAAAGTAATAGTAAATTTCTGCATGATCTCGGAGTTCTTTACGAAGTCCTCAGTCGTCTTGGTATCGAGTTCTCCGGCCATAGCCGACATGATACCTCATAGTCCGCTATCTTCCATCATCGACCTCATCATTGGGTCCATAAGTTTATCGATAGCAATCATGACGGGGATATAGAACTTAGATCCAGGAGGAATCGAGTCAGCTTTGATAGTAGCAAATTCTTTCTCGTCAAAATTTACGACTACCCATTGATGGGCGGTGAGAGATTTTTTCGGGATCTGTTTGAGTAAGTAGTGCATATATTAAATATAAGGGGTTATAAAATTTTCTTTTATTCGTTTCATATCTCATGTCATAAAAGTATCTAACCAAAAATCACACCATGTATACCAGTATTCTTCTGGATTTTTTACTATAGATTTTTCTTTCACTAAGTCCATAAACATTTCAACTGGAAATCATACTTCTCAATAAAACTTATATACCATATACGGATTAATCCACGTACCACAATTATTTGTAATAAAAAATGGTATCTTTTCTATCTTTTTTTCTCAGAATCACATGCGTAATAGTAGCTGTGCACGGTTTTTTCACTCATCCTCATCTTTAATATCTGGAAGAACTAGAGTCGTATAGATGGGTTTCATCTCTGGAAAATATTTTGGAATATTATCATATGTTTTTTTGCTACGCATATATAGTAAAATTATTTAGTAAATAGTTTAACTCCCCCAACCTCGTTCTGATTCTCTTTCAGGTACTGATAGTCTCCTACCCAATAGGTTTGTGTCTTCTGGGAGTAGACGAGTACATACGCTTCAGCTCCGACGTTCATGCAGTACTCGAGAAAGAATATTTGGGAGGGCTCGAACTGAGATATGTTGAAGGTATATCAGTCTGTCTTCTTGAGCTCCATGAGGAAGATGTGCCCCTGTACGGTGACGACGATACCATCGAGGAGCTTGGTAGAGTATCAAATATCGGGAACATGAAAGCAGTGCCAGCCTAGGTTCCGAAGGGCGGTGAAGATATCTCCCTGAAAATCTTTCTCTATGTGCCCCTTCTTGTACCTGTCGGGCCTCAGTGGGATGTTGATGAGTTCTGATCGCATAGTTATCCAATAATTTTTAGAAGCCTATCCATCCACTGATCCTTACTCTCTTGATTCAGATTCTCCCACCTAGTACAGCTATACACGCTTACTCCCACCACCATGTCGAGAGCATGAAAATAGAGAGCCGCTGCCATCTCCTCTAGGCTCTTCGACTGCCCGCGATCTACGAGTTCCTCCATAGTCTTACAGAGTTGACGTCGGCGATCGAGGGCTTCCTGAAGGTCATTAATGCGAGCGATGGACATTTCCTGATCACTAATGCTTTCTTGTTTTGCTGAACAGAATGCCTTTTTCCAGATAGATTTTTTCATATTGTGTATAAATTAGTAGATATAATTACAGATAGCTCGTATGAGTCACGCTTTCGAATCTTTGTTTTTATTCTCGTCATACTCGCATCTATAGAGTATGGAGAGTGCCTTCAGATTTTCTATGCCTTCAGGAGTAGTCGGATATCAAAAAAATTATATCATGGTCATGGCACATCTCAAGTCATTTCTTCAATGCCCCGAAATAATTACCTATATGTAGTCGTCAGGTTGGTTGTATGCCGAGGAGGATTTTCATATTGCTAAATTATTTAATAGATAAACGATACGCATCCATTACCGACTTGAGCCCGAGGACACATCGATAGTTCTGTGTTATCTGCGTCCCTGACATAATAAAGAATGGCTCCTTCTGATGATCGCGATACTGGAGACAGAATCGATTGAAGGAATCGATATCGTCATCGCGGTTGATGAGTTTCTTTTTGGGTTTCATATTATTTTTTAGTAAGCTGTGCCTTCTTATAGGCAGCATAAATCAATGGATAGCAAAGTAATTCTTTCGGGCAATCTGCTATAGGTATCCGGGCCGCATCAATCATCTTAGCATTTGGATCCCCTATTGCCGCCCATTCTTTCTTAATCGATACCTCGAAGAAGTCATTCTCAAATCAGAGTTCTTGCATATGGCCCCGATAGGCATCCATAGAGATCGATGTATGTCGCTTGGTTCTATTTATAAAGTTCGCTATCTCTGTATAATCTATGTATACATAACCATGCTGTACATAAGCCTCAGCATACCTTCCCGTCAGATATTCCTTAATAATCTTAAGGAATACGATTGCCTCACCGTTAAGATTAAAGTCATCTACTTGCCGTATCATAATTCCACGACACGTCCTTTCTATATCCTTTTGGTACTCAGGGGCGAATGCTACTGATCCAGCATACATGAGAACGATATTATCAATAATACGCTGAGGAAGCTTCGGATCCTGAAAGAGTTTATATCATGCCTTTACCGCATCTTTGTATTGCTCCTCGGTAACTGTTGTATAGTATGAGTATGCAAAGGAATTGAGGAGATCAGTATTATTCTTGATAAAGTTTGCAACACCACCATCCATACCACTCCCATTATTGAATAGACTAGAGTGTGTAATAATCAGACACCGAGATCTGATCGATCCAGATGATGAGATATCTTCACCTTCCATACAGAGCTGTGTACGGAACTGGTAGTGAATTGTAGTCGAGTCAGCTCGTCCTTTACTAAACTCCCCCTCATCAAATACAAGACGTATGATCGCATCCTTTTCATCAACATACTTCATCGTCGTTCGGTATTCTTGGAGAAAAAGTGGAAGTCGATTCATACTTGCACATGCTGCCTTCATTGCCCATAGGGTAGTATTCGGGAGAGCGAGAGCCTTAGATACCCCGAACATCTTCCCGATCATCCCTGACATCGTACTTTTTCCAGACATAGTAGTTCCTGTGATATAGATATGAGGTTTGCTAATATCTACATTGAAGAGCGATACCCCTGCCATCATCGATGCAATGAGAAGTGGGGTATAGGAGTTATCCCCTTTGTATAATTTTTTGAAGAAGCTATGATAATCATCCCACTTCTTTATATTCATCGTATTAAACCGCGGAACCTGATTACCATCTTCATCACTATTATCGATCTTAATACCATCATTCCCCCCGAGAAAATAGAACCCCATCTTCTCATTTTTTGGATACCACCGCTTTGTTTCAATATCGAGGACCCCATCACCATATACCATTATCTGCATCCCCTTATACTCATTAAGTCCGTAACGAGGATAGGTATAGATCGTCGGTACCCGAGTAGATGATATCATCTCATGCAGAAGATTGAGGTGAGCCTTCGGAGCAGTAAGGTGGAATGGCCCATATTTAAGAATGGAATCTGCGAGAAGCATTTCAGATGCTTTACTCTTCCACTCAATGAAGTCCACTCTACGACCGAGGCCGTTTACGAGAGATACAATATAGGCAACCTCTTGGCCTGGATGGGAAACCTGATAGTGGACGTGAATCAGAAAGTCAGTAAGTCGGACAAGCTGATCCTTTGCTCCTAGGGTATAGTACCCCCCATTCTTCTCGATTATTGCAGGAGATTTCGCCACTACTCCCGTAAGGAGGTATTCACTGATACCATCCCCATCAGTAATGAATCCCCCAGAAAACTTTTCATTGAAGAACTTATATGCTCACTCAACTGATCATAGGATAGTAACAGCATAGGCGAATGGTTTTCCGATACCTGGAACAATATTTAGGACCGGATCACATAGGTGAGTAGAGTGGAGTAAGGTTAATACAGTTTGTATATTGAGTGTTTCATTGATGTAAATCTCCTGATCCTGATTGATACTATCAGATAGAAGTGGGAGATGAAATATAGAGGAGAGACTGCTATAATCAAGTATGAATCCGGGTATATCAATAGAAGTACATTGGTCCTTAAAAATAGTATATAGTCGTGTTTCAGTCTGATAAATATCCCCGAGGTACTGAGCAATAAGGTAGTATCTATTCTTAGTAAATGCCTTCGGGAACATGAATATATAATGGATTCCTTCAGGTGTCTCACGAATCTGGTATGGCTCTATACCATATACCTCTTTAATAAGAGTGACCCGATCCTCTGTTGGCGCCACTACTATACAGGTCTTGTACCCAACAATATCATTCCCAATAAACTCATGCATAAACTCATACCCAATCTGCCCTGTGATTTTTACATCTTCCCGGAATTGTTCAATATTAAATTGAATTACTGCGGACTTTGAGGAGAGCGTATATCATGTAGAGATTTTCATAAAGCAGGCAGTTTATAAAGAGTAAAGGGTGATGCTCATTCTGACTCCATAAGAGCAAATACTTCTGTAAGATCTTTCATAAGATTATATTTCCCAAGTCGTTCAGCATATTGCTTAATCCAGAATCATCAGCGAGAAGAGTCCCCACAAAGTTGGAGTCGATATCTTCCATCGATGAACATATACCAATGTGACCCTGTGCCTGATGGGCGATCTTTTACTGTGCGGAGATGAAATTTACTTTCGTAGGCCATAAGATGCAATATATTATAAATAAAATTGGGAATTACCAATCAGGATAGTACCATTTCTCTTGACAATAATCTTCAGTTATGAAGTCTGGTACATAGTAGAGCTTAGGATCTGCATGAGTTGGTAGCTCGAGTGAGATTTGATATACCACTGAGGGGTCGAGCATAGGGACGATAAGGTTGTCCAGTGAGATCGATGGTATGTATGACCAATCCATCGTAGATATCTTCGGATATAGTGCTTTTTCAGGTATTCATGATGCAGTTGTTACATGGTAGAAGGTATTTGGTGGGCGATTGATGTATCCTAGTGGAGTAGTCTGTGTCTTATATAGGTATATAAAAAATGGAATATGTTCGGGGTAATACCCGTAATGATTTTTATATCGTCCGATGAGATAGTCTAGACGGGTAAGGAATGAGAGGATGTCTTGTTTCTTTTTGTGGTAGGACATAGTTTAGGATTGTAAAAATTTTTGAATCGCTGCCCCAACCGAGCAGCCTTCCATACCCATGATAAAGTCTATAGCCGAACCGCCCTTCTGACATCAGAAACATCGGACGCTATTTGTCTTATCATATATCATGAATGATGCTGTACCATCCTTATGCTCAGGGAACGGGCAGGGAATGAGTGATCATAGTCGTGCCCGATAGGGCAATTGCACATAGTGTGCAACGACATCCCGAATAGGAATCTCCTGTTTCTTTCGATCGAGATCTTCCTTCGTATTCTTCATCTGTGGATTATGTCGTTGCCGGAGTTCATACTCGAGCTTACTTATACAAGTTCGGATATGGCCATTCTGCCTTTCCTCGAAAAACTTATCTACAAGAGCAGAAATATCAGACTCGGGTATATCGAATCGATACGCCATATATTGTGAGAATGGCTCTCACTTATACCATACTTCTTCAGTATGGATAGGGCGAGTGAGCTCCTTTCGTTTATCCTGAAGTATCGATCGTATATCATCATCTGTCATGGTGCCGACTGGGGATGCAGATCGAAGTTTATATTCTGGTGGGATTACCATATAGGATATTTTATAGGAGTAAGTTTTCGTCTGGGAACTGTGATCTCCATAATCTGCCCTCTACGTCGTACGACATATCAGACTGAAGGGCGGATAGCGACGATCTTGAATTTCTGATCATTCATCATAACATCATCCCCAATATCGTATCACTTACGCCACCGCTTCTTTACGTTATCATAGTAATTCTTTGTCTTAGAGTATACACGCATCTTTTCTTTTACCATCTCTTTATTCTTTTCATAGTACCGATTCGCATATCATATCTTTCGGGATTGGATTATCTCGCGATGCTTAATTCGGAAATTATTATGAGATATTCGTACTTTGTATGCATTCTCTTTTTGCCAATCATTCGCCTTTTTTCTTTTACAGAGAAGACAATGCCTATAGGGTTGTCCACGATCTTTACGTATAGGGTAAGATGTGAGTAGGTAGTACTCGAGACACTTAGTACATTTCATATTCCCATCGATGATATCTGGTTTACGGGTTGGCATAAATATAGTTACATATTATTGAGATAAATAATTATATAATTCTGATCACTGCATGAAGTGGGCGATAGCTACTGCGGGACGATCAGTTATGGTGGAATGGTATCCAGTTAATATATCTCCATTCGAACGATCAATAATAGTGTGGCATATAAGAAGTTATCGAGTAAAGGTATGAGCCTTCGCTATCAATGCGAGTCGTTCGGTAAGTTCCTCATCTGTCAGCGCTCCTCGTACGTGATATCATGTTGCTAGAGCTTCTTGCATCTTACGGGTAGGAAGGAAGGGCTCATTAGCTGGCTGTACTCATTCACGCATAGCGTAGATATATGACTGATTCTTTATTTCGAGGAGGATCTCTACAGAATTCTTGATTCGTGTCGGCTGATCCTCTACAAGCATATTCGAGAATTGAACTGGTGTGAGTTCGATGAGCATAGGGTAGTAAATTAGAGGGTAGAAATAAAGGTTCTCATAATGAGAGATCAGAGCAAGTGTCCCTTATTATTTAAATAATTGCTCTGATCCCTCACGAGGAGGGGTCTACCAAAACTTATTGAAAAAATGATCACCGTACTCACAGTGGCTTCGTTGAAAAAGTAAGTTGGTTACCATCGCATAAGAAGCCTCCACCTACACTCGTAGGAGATCCATCGAGAGAGGTGAGCTGATTACTAGAGCAGTAGAAGTCTCCCCCTACACTCGTCGGGCATCCCTCGAGAGAGGTGAGTATGTTATCAGAGCATGAGAAGTCTCCCCCTACACTCCCTGGAGATCCATCGAGAGAGGTGAGCTTGTTATCAGAGCAGTCGAAATCTCTACCTACACTCTTCGGAGATCCCTCTAGGGAAGTGAGTTTATTATAGGAGCAGTAGAAGTCTCCACCTACACTCGTCGAGGATCCCTTTAGGGAAGTGAGTTTATTATAGGAGCAGTAGAAGCCTCCACCTACACTCGTCGGGCATCCCTCGAGAGAGGTGAGCTTGTTACGAGGGCAGTTGAAATCCCCTGTGATACTCTCACACCCTAACTTTTTCCATTCTTCTATTGATCCACGGAAGTCTCATTCATAGATTTTTCAGGTGAGCATAATATAAAAATGATTATAATTTAGAAATAGTACAAGCTCAACCAGGCTCTCAGGGGAGGTCACCCTTTATAAAGTAAGAAGTACCTGGTCTTAGGATATTGGAAATTCTAGGGGTATGGGTAACCTTATCTGAGTAATAACATGGACCATTTGTCCAAGCATATTCACCTCTGAATCTACAAGCAAGTTCATCTGTGACTGTATATACACCCTTGCATCACACATCACCCATCAGTACCACCTTGTCTCAAAAATTGATTCATAGACTTTTTCTTACGTCAACCGTAAGTGCCATTGTATTTCGTCACTGTCTCATCAGTAAGCAAGAGTCCTTTCAATCTGCAGATATACAGGGTGCAGCATCATTCTGGGATTTATCTCAGAGGTCATAGTGAGTAAAATAATAAGTACCTACTGGTCACGTAATGTTATTTTTTCAATTTCTTCTTTCCTCAAGATTCTTTTCTTTTCCCCGAGTAACATATCGTACACTTTGCCATACGCCATCATACATTCTTCGCAGCTCAATATGTGTGTGCCATCCAGTTGTAGCACCTGAGAGATCCGCTTTAGCAAATCGTACTCATGTTGTCATAGTATCTCCAACCTTCCATCACTTGTCGAGCACTGTGTGTCAAAAGTACCAGCGTGTGATGGTCCCAATCTCAGTACCCTTGAAGGAAAGGATAACAAAGTTCCCGAGGAGGGTGTCAGATCCGGTAGATTCAATAATATATTCTTTCATCTCGTCGAGATAGTCTGGGGCATAGACCCCTTGAGACTTAAAATTACAAGCCAGATCTGTTGCATACATTCCCCCATTAATCTTATTCACATGATCATCTTCGCTTTGAGATATACTACACTTTCCTTCATCAACAAGAGACTTAGGGACTGTAAGGAAGAGATCATCAGGTGTGAACCTTCTTTGAGACTGCCAACATGCTGTTGAAGCTTGGTACCGGGCGGTATCTATCACGGTTGTGTTAAATGTTTTTCATTTTTCAATGGTTCAAGTAAATCATTTTGTATTACTAAAGCACTGAGCATAGACTCCGTTGTTGAACTCAATCGTTTTGTCGAGAAGGGTTTGGTCTCATCGGGCGTAGTTCGTTCCGATGTAGG
>JAYUDN010000015.1:0-5052 GCA_043739785.1 Candidatus Altimarinota bacterium | reverse complement strand
ATAAGTATCTACCAGCAGAGCTGGTAGTTTTAGAGAGCAGACCCCTATAAGGGGTCGAGTTAAAGGGAAGTTATTTGGAAGAAAGAAAGATTTGTGAAAAGCTTAAGATTCTACCATCCGAAGTCAAGCTGGTTTCAGTCCATGTGTTTGTCGTGTTTCCATTGATCATCGACGTATTTCTTGATCATTTCAAGATCGATTCAGACAGTGGAGACAAAGTATCACCTGGACCAGAAACTCTTTTGGGAAAGCATTTTTTTGTTTCAGAATCTGTTGTGAACTTCTATGGCTGATTTTCATTTCAGTTTTCCCATGATGTTTGCCACGGAATACTTCGGAGCTATTCTGCAAATCATGTGAATGTGGTCTTTTCAGATATTTCCTTGAATGATTTCAAAGTCGAATCGTTTAGCAAGCTCCTTCAGTATTCCTCAGAGTTCTTTTCTGATTCCTTGAAAAAGAATGCTTTTTCGGTATTTTGGAACAATCACGATGTGGAATGTACAGTCCCACTTCGTGTGAGATTGGGTATCATAGGTGCGATGAGACATACGTTTTTTAGGGTTATGCCCCTTATAGGGATTTAGACCTACTCTCGTACCTATGAGTATACCCAATTCTTCATCTTCTGTGAATTCTAACGCTGTACATGGTAGAACCTGATGGAGTCCACCGGCAGAGCCGGTGGTTTAGTGGTGGTTAATTAATTGCGTACGTAACTCACTCATTCTCAGAGGAGCATAAGCGTTTTTAAGGCTATATCTGCCGTGACTCAGGGGATCTTATCGACTTTCTCTGCAAATTCTGGCTGTGTAAGATACAGTGACGTAGCAAGTAACGCTGCTGCTGCAGCTGCTGATATGACACTGATGCGTCTGAGATCTTTCCCTGACTGAAGTTCTTGCTGACGATATGCATCAGGATTCTCATCGCGGAATCTTTCACGTCCTACTCACATATATTGATGGTATAAGGAAATACTATAGAAGTATATAGTATTTTTTATATCATAGATGTCAATAAATTTATTGGAATATATTATTGGAATATATTGGGACTTACTTTTTGCAAAACTCTTTATTTTCCATATTGTAGAAATGTGAAACAAGTACTCAAAAATATCATAAAAACCTTTGCGAAATTTCTCGCGATTCTTTTTACCATACTGACACTTGTCCTTATTGGTATCTCTTTCCTAAGGCCTGAGTGGATCAAGCTTGGTATAGAGTGGATCGGTAAGCTTATCGAGAAATTAGAAGAATGGAACTACCTTGTTGCATTTCTCTCTGCTTGTATCGAATCCCTTCCTATTATCGGAACTGCTGTTCCAGGGATGAATATCATGATCCTTGTATGAGGATTCTGGGGGAAGGCGCATATCATAGGGACGATCCTCTCTGCCATCATCGGTGCTATGCTCGGGAATTATCTTGGATACTGGATCGGGAAATGGTATGGAACTGAACTAATAGAAAAATATGGTGATTGGTTCGGTGTCGGAAAGACGGAAGCAACCATACTGCATAAACAGATAGAGAAAAATGGGTTTTGGTATATCGTTCTCGGAAAGTTTCACAATTTTACACGTGCGTTCGTTCCATTTATCGCATGAGCAAGTGGAATGCGAGAAGATAGGTTTTGGATGTACAATATGATCGGTTCGATCATCTGGGCTGTCAGCATCAATACTATCGGGATACTCTTCATCGATAACTACGAGACGATCCTCGATAATTTTGGGAAGATAGCACTCGGTGTGATCATAGTCATCGTGGGATATATATTTCTCTTTCAGAGAGAGAGTTGGTCGGCGTATATAAAAGCCAAAGAAGCAGAGATCCTCCTCAAACAATCAAAGAAAAAAATATAGACATATCACCTTCGTTCTCCTTATGTCATCATTTTATACGCTCTTCGGGATTTTTATCGTTTCACTTATTATTTCTCCCTTTATTGTAAAAGGTATCTCTCTATTATTACGGAAATATGCAATACTGGATAGGCCTGAGGAGTATAAAACTGAAACGGGTCGACCCCCTGCTCCCTACGGAATATGAGTGAGTATCTTTATCGTGCTCCTCCTTTTTCTCCCCCTGATTCTCCTCTACTGATGATTCTCTCCTATACTGGAGAAGCGACTCATCATCATGCTTATTCTTTGAGGGATTTTGACTATCGTAAGCTTCATTGATGATCTTGATACTATAGGAAAGTCGAAGATATCTGTACCACCGCTCTTTCGTCTCGGTATGCAAATAGTTATAGGAGCGATAATTGGTATGACGAGTATCAAGATCAGCTATATCTCCTGAGCGTTCTGAGGAATACTCGACCTGACAGGATACTCTTGGAATCTCGTCCTCGGTGATATCCATATGACATTCTACCTTCTCCCGATTTTGATGACTATATTTTGGTATGTACTGGTTTTTAATGCGGTGAATTTCTCTGACTGAATTCCTGGTCTCACTGGAGGCTTCTCGCTCATATCATTTATCATACTCGGTGGATTAGCTCTAAAACTCCTCTTCATAGATACCTCACTTGCTGCAGAGGAGAATAGCCACTTCCTCCTCGTCATACTCGCTATCATCATCCCTGTGACATACTTTGTGACGCGTCTCGATATATCACGGCGCTGACTCATGGGTGATTCTGGGACGATCATGCTCGGATTTCTCATCGCGACACTCGCGATCATAGCGTGAGGAAAGATCGCGACCGCTATGGCGGTGATCGGAATCTATCTCATCGATCTCGTCTATGTGATCACGAGCCGGATACTGAAAGGCAAGAATCCTCTGAAAGGAGATCAGTCAAGCCATCTTCATTTTCGCCTTCTTGAACTCGGACTCTCAGCATCACAGATACGTACGATTATATTTTCTTTGACTGCTATATTCTGACTTTCAGCGATATTCCTCTCGACGATCGGAAAAGTGATCCTTCTCGGATTCATCACGATCATCACTATATTTCTCACAGAGATACTCACCCTCGTGAAGAAAAAGTAAGAATTGCTCACCCTTATCATAGAAAACCCCCACTGTTAAGCGGGGGTTTTCTATGACAGGTCAGACTATACATCATAACGCTCACTCACCTTCTTCCAGTCGACGACGTGCCAGAAATTCTCTATATATTTCGCTCGTGCATTTCTATAGTCGATATAGTACGCGTGTTCCCAGACATCACATGTAAGAAGCGGAGTATCCTCGGTCGTCAGAGGAGTACCGGCCGCAAGAGTTGATACCATATCGAGTGATCCATCTGGTTTCTTCACGAGCCAAGCCCATCCAGAGCCGAATGTCGCAAGTGCTATTTTCGTGAATTCAGCCTTGAAATTATCGATATTTTCCCATCGAGCATTTATTTTTTCATGAAGTTCTTTAGAAGGCATATGATTCCCTGCTGGCGCAAGAGACTCAAAGTAGAATGTATGATTCCAGATCTGTGCAGCATTATTAAAAATCCCACCTGCAGGAGCTTTTCGGATGATTTCTTCCAGAGTGAGCCCTTCATACTCACTTCATGGAACAAGCTTATTGAGATTATCGACATACGTCTGATGATGCTTACCGTAGTGATATTCGAGGGTCTCCTTCGAGATGTGAGGAGAGAGTGCATCGAGAGAGTACGGAAGAGAAGGAAGGATAAAGATCATAGTTTTGAAATTAATGACATTCATACTATGAAAAATAAGCAAAAAGGCAAAAAAGTGAGATATTTTTTGGAGAAAAAAGAGAAATATGGCACTATAATTCTATGAAAACCACTCTAGCTATTAGTACTGAAAATGTAACGACTCGCTTATCTCATAAGGAGACTATAGTCGCACATAAACTGATCCAAAGGTGAAGACAGTTTATCAGAGAAATACTTGATCCAAACTTCTGATACCGAACAACTGCTGAACTCGTATTGACTCTTCAAAATCAACTAATAAAATATGCTCCAGGGGCAAAAATATCATCCATTCAAAGAAGAGATCCTCATAAAAAAGGATCAAATACAAATTTTTATGATCCTTTTACACGGATAGACATAATCATAGATGAGAAGTACATTGGACTATATCCAATACTTGGAGAAGATGAGATTTATATACCGATACTCCCTGGTATAAAGTATCTCGTTATTCGCGATATCGGAGAGAAGAAAAAAGAATTATTTCACACAGTAAGAAATAATATGGCCTGAGAATTTGAGAAAAGTTCAAAACTCATTGCCCAACTCAATGAAGATAAGCTTACATGAGCTTATAATCGACAATTTTTAGAAGCATTTTGACAAGAACATACCACTGAAAGTATGGAGAAAGATGAGAAAAAATTTGTTGTCCTTGGGATCGACCTAGATGGATTTAAAGAGATCAATGATAGGCTCGGTCATGATGTCTGAGATAAGGCTCTTATAGTTGCTACTGAAATACTTCAAAAAGTATTCTGAAGAGGGATAGACTATGTATGTAGAGTAAGTGGTGATGAGTTTGTCGTTATTATAGATGCCACTGAGTGGGATGATAGGGTAAAAGATATAAATATATCTCTCTTGATGGGGAAAATACAATCCGAATTACAAACAACTTGAAGCTATTGGATTCCAAAAGAAAAGATGGTAGAGAATCCTCCAAAAATCTGAATGACCGTATGAGTCGGATTTATGGATAGTAAAACGAGTCTCGAAAAAGCTATAATCGATGCCGATATGGATATGCTTCGAAAGAAACCGGAGCTCTGAGGAGTTTTGAGAATTGCGAGAAAACTCAAAGATATTAAGGATTTATGACTTATTCCTATAGTACTTGATGATCTGAAATCCATACCCTGAATTCAGAACTTTCCAGAAAGTGATAAATCAAGAGTAAGTGAAATCATAGGTGAATTATCTGAAATATTTACAAGAAATACTAAGAAATAAGTATTGAATGATTATATTAAGATTTAATTTCTTTTGGGTCTAGACTAGCAAATTTTTAAAAACTACCCGTTTTGCCAGTTCAAAGTTTCTATAATTGTACCGAAATTCACATTCTTTCAAGTGCAAGTGAAA
>JAYUDN010000014.1:0-40754 GCA_043739785.1 Candidatus Altimarinota bacterium | reverse complement strand
CACAATTTAGATATAATTGTCGTATAAAGTGAAAAGATATCTACAAAGAAATACTAAAATTACTCAGAAAAACTAACCCGTAACTGGGGAAGACCCTAGGATATTACCTCAAGAATGGATATACAAAATATCAGATTGTAAAAATTGCGGAACTTGAGGGATACTGTGCAGAGACAGAGAGTAGAATACTGAGCACCTATCGATTCAGAGAACCAAGTCCCTTTTTGGGAAAATAGATGTCAAAAAATCTTGCTCAAAACTTGGAAATCTGTATACTTCCCTTATCACTTCACAAACCTCAGAAATGGTCGCACAACTACACACGAACACTATTCTTGAATTCCCGATTATCTTGTAAGCGATTTTTCTATTTCCACAAAAACTCCTGCAAGATGCGGGATTTTTTTTATAAAAGCAAAGTATACCTCATAACCTATCTCTCTTATGCGCAAATATCTCATCATCCTCGTCCTCGCCGCTATCGGCGTTTTCAATGCCGCGTACCTCTCGATCCCCGCCTACCAGTACTGGAATGGGGCAGATAAAGAAGCCCTCCAGATGCTCCCATGTGACATATCGAATAAATTCTCATGTAGTGGTATCCTCCAGAACCCTCGAGCGATTATTTTCGAGATTGGGTGAGATAAGACTAAATGCTGACCTCTAGTTAACTGTATTACAAATCCAAAAGAATCTTTCAAAGTCGCCTTCCCGATGATCGCCCTCGTCGTCTACCCTCTCCTCTTTCTCCTCGGTCTTTCTGGATATATACGTCGATCCCTCACAGAAGCGAAGATCCTTACTGGACTCGCTCTCGGTGGGATATGTTTCAATGGATATGTGATTTCACAAGAAATAATCGTCGGAGTTTTCTGCCCACTCTGTGCTATGTGTACGGTGATCATCGTGACGATATTTTTCCTCTCGATATGGATCTGGAAATATACGCCTCTCAGCGTGAAACCATAAGTATTCCTATGAAATCTAGCATTTTTCCTCTCCTCATAGTCAGCGTAACCCTACTCTCCTCTTGTGGTGCAACTCCGGTCAAACCTCAAGAACCTCCAGACGTAGTCAAACTCCAAGAGAAAATAGACTCTCTCAAACTCGAAAACGCCAATCTAAAAGAAGAGAATAACCTCCTCCGGGCTGGTGGAGAACCGAGCTCAATCCAGAATTCAACCGGAGCTCTTGGCGATAATGGGGGAACAACCTACGAAGAGGGAAACTATGCCTCCTGTATGAAACAAACACAAGCCGACTATATCGTTGCGGGATCGAAGGCTTGTAAAGATGAGAAGTATAGTGATGCTGAGATCCTCGCGAATAAGTGTCAGCTGGACCGAAAGGTTCTCACTGATCTCTCAGTCAGCAGAAAAAATGCGGAAGCGAGTTGCACGAGTCTCTACCAGTAATCTCTCACCCATACCACGTATGCCACATATCCTCGTCACCCTCCACGGACTCGAAAAGGATATCGTCGAAGATATCCTCCACGAAGCGACGCACAAGCACAAAAATGAAGGCATCCATCTCGAACATATCTGGGAAAATGCCGACAATGATGATGAAGTAGTATTTCTCTTCCAAGCAGAATCGAAAAAACAGGCAGAATCACTCCTCGAAAAAATCATGCAAGAAACCGCAGAATATACTCCCCTCTTAAAACCCCCGAAGGTGATCTATCTAAAGAAATAATAGTGAAGACTTGCCTCACTACGCATGTATCTTGAAGAATCTTTCCTTACTACTATCATTTACACCTTATAACTTATCCCTATGAAACTCGCCCTCCTTCTCATCCCGATTTTCCTCCTCGCTTCTTGTATGAGTGGAGGATGAAGGGAGTCTTCTCAGCAAGAAAATAGGAATTACTATGATGCTCTCTACACTCAGTGTATGAAACTCGATAGATCAGAAAAATGAGGATGCGTCACCTCAGTCGAGTGGATGGAAAAAAATAATTTCAAAGAGGCAGTAAATAGTGAATGCCCAGCATGAACGACTCTAAATATGAATAAAACTCTCGGAAGTAAACAATGGTGCGAACCCTTGAAGTCTCCATCTACAGATACAGGCGGAACCAAATCCTCTTTTCGTTAGAATATTATTGAAGAAGTCATTAGCACTCCTACTATTATTCCGGTTCACCAAGCACTCTCTCTTATAACTTATATCTCATAACTTATCCCTATGCGCCTCACT
The DNA here is from genome assembly GCA_043739785.1 of Candidatus Altimarinota bacterium. Classification (GTDB taxonomy): domain Bacteria; phylum Patescibacteriota; class Gracilibacteria; order BD1-5; family UBA2023; genus JAYUDN01. The sequence continues at coordinate 38,549 of JAYUDN010000014.1, read as the reverse complement.
CTCCTCCTCATCCCGCTTCTCTTCTTCATGACGTCGTGTACGATCGACTGGAATGATGAAAAAGATAAAAAAATAACAGAACTTGAAGGGCAAATTCAAGAATTAAAAAGTGATAAAGAATTAGAACTTCAAAAATTTGAATTTGAAAAAAAGAAATATGATGAATCAAAAGAAAAAGATGTACAAGCGAGAGAAGATAAATTTAGAAAAGAATGTGCCAAGGTTAAAGAAGAAAATTGAAAGAAATTTGAAGATTTTATAAACTCGTGCACAGGAGCATGAAACACTATAGATTTTTGTATAAATAGTGATGCTTGAAAGTTGCTCTGAAAACTTTCATCAGATGATGATTTTATTAACACTTGTATCGAGAATAAAAAAAATTGAACTTACCAATGATCTTAAATATGTGTAATTTTTTACAGAACATTCCCGTGGAGATTTATGCTGTATTCTTATGATGATTGATTACTATAGTTAGTTTGGTTATCTGATTTCATTTATGGAAGAAGCAAATAAAAACTCAAAAGCAATATGAAGCGACACTTGAATTTATTGAATCTGTGGTTAAATATCACGAAGCAATAAAGTATGTTAGGCATGTTTGGATGCCCGTATCTGAATTCGGTCCATATATTGATGATTCAAGTGATTGATACTTTAAATGAACATCCTATGCATATGAAAAAAGGTGGGAAAAAATTAAAGATGCAAGAACGGGTCTATCTGATAAGAAAATCATTTTTGAGCTAGTTACATGATTAAATTTAAATGAAAATTTGAAGAATATCTACAGTAAACAATCAGAATTAATTGCCAATATACAGATTTATCTTAGCTGATTACGATGAGAGTGCGCGCTCAAATATGAGCATGATATAGTTTTTTGATTATCAGATGATAGTGACGTTTTTGACCAAGAGATTAAGAACCAAGTTGAACAAATAAAAACAATACTAAAACCCTACATACTCCAATAAACTTTTCACTTTTAACTTTTCACTTTTAACTCCCTTATGTCCCTCTCTACTCGCCGACATTCTCTCTCCCACATTATGGCGCAAGCCACTCGTATGGTCATGTGACCCAACGCCCTCCTCGCTATCGGACCCGATGTCGATAACGGATGGTACTATGATATCGATTTCGGTGATACCACGCTCGAAGAAGCCAAGCTTCGGGATATCGAGAAAAAAATGAAAGCCATTGTCCGTGAAGGACAGGAATTCAAGCAATTCTCACTCTCCGTCACTGATGCAAAGACATTCGTCTCAGCCCTTGGTGAGACTTACAAACTCGAGATGATAGAAGACCTCGCAGCTCGCGGGGAGACGACGATATCATTTTTCGCCAATATCGGGAAGTTCCACAATCCTGCATATGCTGGATTTGAATTCTTGAATAATCCAAATACGGTGGCAATTGTAGAAAATGGAGAAGTTTCTGTACCCGTCATCCTGAGTGAAACGAAGGATCCATGAACAAAGATAACTCTGGATTCTTCGCAAGCTCAGAATGACGGTACCCAAAACTTGAAAACTTGAAAACTTGAAAACTCCCACTTTGACTTCCGACTTTCCACCTTTATCGATATGTGTCAGGGCCCTCACGTCGAGTTCACGAACTTGATCCCAGAGGACTCATTCAAACTCGATAAGCTCGCCTGAGCCTACTGGCGAGGGGATTCGAAGAACAAACAGTTGACTCGTATCTATGGACTTGCCTTCGATACCGGAGAAGCCCTCGCGAAGTATGAAAACATGATGGAAGAAGCGAAGAAACGAGATCACCGTATCCTTGGGAAGAAGCTCAAGCTCTTCACGGTATCGGATATGGTCGGTTCTGGACTACCACTCATCCAGCCCAATGGGATGATCATCCGTGAAGCGATCAAGGACTATCTCTGGGATCTCCACAAGGATAAAGGGTACCTCCGAGTCTGTACTCCTCACCTTGCCAAGGAAGAGCTCTACCAGACTTCTGGACACGCCGGGAAGTACCTCGAAGATATGTTCTCCGTCTATGGGGGAACGAGTAAGGAGAATTTCTTCCTGAAGCCCATGAACTGTCCGCACCATATGCAGCTCTTCGCGGACAATCAGTTCTCCTATCGAGATATGCCGATTCGATATTTCGAACCTGCGACCGTCTATCGAGATGAGAAGACGGGGCAACTCTCGGGGCTCACTCGAGTCCGATCCATTACGCAGGACGATGGGCACCTCTTCTGTCGAGTCGGACAGATCAAGGAAGAAGTGAGTATGATTGTCGATATCGTGAAGGAATTTTATACTACTTTTGGCCTGATGGAATGATACTGGGTTTCCCTCTCGATCCGCGATCCGAAGACTCCCGAGAAGTACCTCGGAGGGGATGATGTCTGGCAGATAGCGGAGAAGGCCCTTGAGGAAGCCGCTATTGCGAATAAACTCAACTATCGACCGATGCCGGGAGAAGCGGCATTCTACGGACCGAAGCTCGACTTCATGTTCCAGGATGCGATCGGACGAGAGTGGCAGCTCGCGACCATCCAGTGTGACTTCAATCAGCCAAATCGATTTCAACTTTCATTTAAAAATGAGCTCGGAGAAGATGAGCAACCGGTCGTGATCCACCGTGCGATTTCGGGAAGTCTCGAGCGATTTATGGGGATTATGATCGAGCACTTCGCCGGTACCTTTCCCCTCTGGCTCGCTCCCGAACAGGTGCGCATCATTCCGGTTGGGGAAGCCTTTTTCGACTATGGAAATGAGGTATACGCGCTTCTTCGGAAATCTGGACTTCGTGTGAAACTCGATGACTCGACCGACTCCCTCGGGAAGAAAATCCGCAATGCAGAAACCGAGCACGCGAACTATATCCTCGTCGTCGGTGAACAAGAGAAAATAGCTCGTACTCTCGCCGTCAGGAACTTCAAGACGAAATGACAATCCGTCGAAAGTATCGAGGATTTCACGAGGCGAGTGAAGGAAGAAATCGAGAAAAAAACACTCTAATTCGGAGGTTCTGCTTGGGTATGGATATTCTGAGCCTGGAGCGCATCAGCTCACTCAAAATCATAAATACGTGGAGTTGGATCGTAGCGAAAAGTAATATTTCACTCACTATCTACCCCATCAAAAATCCATCCATCATTATCAGTGAATTCTTCTCCTTTAAGCTGGGAAAAGTTTCTGATAATAAGGATTCAGAGCACCTTTCTTTTCCATGTTTTTGTGATATTATGAGCGATGGTTATTCCTAGTTCTGTTTCTGATACAGCATCGATAAATTGTGTATAGGGAATAGTAAAATAACTTCTTCATTCACTATCTATACGTAGCTCTTTTCATTTAGCTTCCTGGGGTGTGGGCAAAGTATCAAAAACCGTATCCGCCATGTTTCCAGGTCTTCACACGAGGTACTCAAAACATAGGAAACGACATGCTTGATTCCATATATTGATCACATCATCTCTGACACTTTCTCAGAGACGAAAGGTAGGATCTCCATAGGATCCATTAAATCAACATATAAGATAAAATAGCATTGTTTCTGCATTGGGAATTCAGCCTCAATTATCGAGTACAGATCAGACTCTCTGGCATTTTGTGAGCAGATAATTTTGAATGGAAGAAAGCCGAAGTAATTTTAATTCCTCTGATCATAGAGTAGATAAGGCCATATTTACGGTAATAAATTCTATCTACTATATTTATAAAAGTTTAACAGTCAATTTCTCTTTACAAATTAATATTGATAGTATACTAGATGGATATGCAAAATATAAACCTATGCTAAAAACTACCCTCTTCGATCTATTCGAGACACTTCCTGAACTTCGCGCGCTCGAGGTTGAATCCGCTGAAAAAATCCAAAAGAAAGTCACAAAACAGATATCTAAGCTAGCAGAAGCAGAGCCCACCATCGAGTCGATCATCAAATCACTCGATATGCAACGAGAACGCTTAGATGAGATCGGAAAGGCGGCTGATTTCCGTCATGTCGACCCTATTCGGCGTATGGAACATATGGCAAGCCTTCGTCATACCATTCTCTACTTTGCTCAGCGTGCCTTCTCACTTCCGGTCGATTATCGGATATTCGATACTTTTGGGAAGGGCTGACCATTTCATGAGGAATTCGAGTCGATCGTTATCCAACCAGAGTATCTGTCAGATGACTTTCTTATCGGACTCAGTCTCATGAGCGAGGCAGATAGGAAGCTTCCTCAGCGCATGAAGATCGAGAAGAAAATCACACTCATACGTACCGTGAAGGCACTTCTCACAGATCTCACTCCTCTGGACCTTCAGGAAGGAAAGACGACGGGACGTATCGGGCATGTGAGGAATCCAAAGAATCCAAATTTCGGAAAATATATCGTCTTCCAAGAAGTAACCGATATAGAAGATGATCCTGAGCGTAAGCGCCGACGGAGAGTCCTCCGAGTTATCCCGAAAATCTATGAAGACACCTATACTCTCATGCGAAGTCAACACCATGCTCTCGCGAGTCTCGAGAAAAAGAGAGTCTTCCTTTCTGGACTCAAGGATGACCTTATCCCCAAGATGCTCCTGCGGTGGCAGTGAGTGGACTGTACTGATGACCAGAAGAGATGAGATATCGCCGAGATCACCGTCCTTCTTGAGAAGAGTCTCTCGTACCATGAACGAAGAGCCCTCAGAGATCGTATACAAAAAATCAACCTTCGTCACCCAGAGCAAGATCGTATGAGGCTCATCGGAGCTTGCAATGATCTCATGTGAGAGGTAGAATCAAAAATCGAAAAACATGCAGAGATTTCGAGGCAACTTGAGTGGATACGGGCACGAGAGAAATCTGTCCGAAAAGGATTCGAGCATTTCTATGATGAATTGATGAGTGATATCGACAAGCTCAATACTGTACTCGGAGATATCGATCCGACGAAGTTGAATCCTATCATGAAGCTTGAAGGAGAGCAGACCAATAAGCTCAAGAAATTCTGGCAAAAAATAGAGAATCATATGCACACTGGAGATTTATGACAGAAACTTGGTGCACCATTCCATGAGATTGCTGGAACCATAGCTTCTCATGTAATCCGCATGAAAAATCATACTCAAAGCCCCGCGATGAATGGGGCCATCGGTCGAGAATGACTCCATATCACCCTCTCACTCATACTTGCATTAAAAAAAATACGATCTACTATGATCATATCTGAAACTCGACATCGGCTCCGTGTCCGTGGAGAAGGTATGACTCCCTCTGAAAAAGAAAGGCTTCAATCTCGGACGAGTCAAATTCGTCACTCGATTGAAATAACACGATTTCTTCCTCATATCGAACTGAAAGAACGCGGGCAATGAGAATTCGAAGCAATAATACGATCTCTTCAAGAAATCGAAACACTTCTCGATAGATAACTCTCCCCTTTCACAAGGTACTTCATGTTTCTTTTATACGATATATTTTGAAAAAAGAATCGACCTCCGAGAAGTTGATTCTTTTTTCTGAATGCCTATACTTTTTATATTTAGTATATGATAACTTTCCTATTATGGACTTCTTCTCCCTCATGTTCTCCCCTTTTGCTCACCCGGCACTCCTCGGCGGTGGGACACTTATATTCTTCATCCTCGGATGGCTCTGGTACAACCCGATCACACCGATCGGGAAAATCTGGATCACCTATTTTCCGATGCCGAAACAGATGCCAGCACCGAAAGAATTCATCGTGATGATGGTATTCCAGCTCTTGATGGGACTCATTATCACACATACCGTGATGACAATATGGTTTATTTTATGAGGTACTTATATTCACTGTTGAGGTATGGCGGTTGAATGTCCGATCTGATATAATTGAAGTTTATGAAATATTCAAAGCACGCTCATTATTGTTAAGATTTTTATGGGATTTGTCTTTATCAAAGACCTCGGACACTGGTACTTCGAGAAAAAACCTTTTCCACTCGTCCTGATCTGAGTCTGATACTACCTCACCGGGATCCTCGGAGTATGTGGACTGCTTGCATAGTGGCTTTAGTTGAGGGTTCTCGTTCTCCTGATTTCTCCTCGTTTTAAGCCTATTTCGACTCGTCTTCGGAAACTCCACATATGGAAGTAGCAGATTCGCGAGATATTTCCATCCGAAGTTATTGCAACCCCCGGAATATGTCCATGTATTTCTTGAAAAATCGCTAGGATAAGTTTGAGACTTGGCTTTTCTATATTAAAATCCCTCTCGAGGAGAATACGAACACGATTGACCGTTGTGAGTATGTATCCATCATACCTAGCTGGGAAATAAGCAAATGGCACCGCCCGAAAATACGGTTCTACGAAAGACTCTGGTGAGTATTGCACGGTTCTCATATATAAAAAATAAAAGACTTCCCGAAGTCCCGAGAAGTCTTTGAGTAAATAGATTCTACGCTCAAATACTTCTCTTTGGGAGAAGGAGGAGAGCAAGAAGGAAGATTGGGAATGGCATATATTATTAAGTTACTGGTTCTTCTATTAGGCTCCCTGTTGGCTGTTGTACTTCTTCAAGAACAGTACTTACTGACTTTGGTACTACATGAATAAGGACGGCCACTTCTTTTACATTATTATTCGAAGGAGCCTTAAAGGCCACGAGTGATCATTTTGTTATAGGTATACGAATTCCATCTTTTGGAGAGGGGAAACTGTAGGGAATCTTATCTACAGTAAATCAATAGGTACTAGAATCAGTAATTATTCACACTGTGTATCCTGGATAAGCAGCCTTGTATTGCTCCATATAATAAAAAAGATAGAAAAATAAAAAAACTTCCCTGTTTCCGGGGAAGTTTTGAATGTATGAGGTTCTCCTCCTACGCACAAATACTTCCCCTGTACGAGAGAAGAATAAGCACGAGGATGAGATTCATAGAATTCATATTTCCAATATATAGAGATAGAGAGTTTTGTCAAAAAAATATTTCGATGAGGGGTTCCAAGATTACTTCTTCAGAGATATTGGATTCAGAAGGATTTCGCTCACAAAATTCCTCACCGTTTCGGATGCTACCAAAGACGTAATGCTAATAGCAAGAATCCCGGATCAGATAATGAGAACCAATCTTCCCGCATTTTCTCTTCATTCTCGTTCTTGTTTCCAGGCTTCTTCAGGATGATCTTCTGCGAAATCCAGGTAATTAAAATACTTTTTTGACATAATATGTATATACACATACTTTATACTATGTCAATTTTTTATCTCTATAAATCCCTTCTTTCCCTTTGCAAAAGCCATCTTTTTCCATACTCTGGATGTACTAATATCTATTTTCCTGTGATCCGAAGAACCCTCACCTACCTTGCGAAAACTATTACTATACTTTTTTCGCTGCTTGCGTTCGCGCTCGTTCTTATTTCCCTCATCCGACCTGAGTGGATCAAGATCGGGATTGAGTGGATCGGAGAGCTCATCCGACACATCGGGAACTGGAACTATTTCGTTGCCTTTCTTTCCGCCTGTGTGGAATCACTTCCGATCATCGGGACGGCGGTCCCAGGGATGAACGTGATGATCCTCGTCGGTGGATTCTGGGGGAAAACCCATATCGTGGGGACCATACTCTGTGCTATCATCGGAGCGATGCTCGGGAACTACCTCGGATACTGGATCGGGAAATGGTATGGGAAGGAGATTATCGAAAAATATGGCGACTGGATCGGACTCGGAAAAACAGAAAATAAGATCCTCCACAAGCAAATAGAGAAAAATGGATTCTGGTATATCGTCCTCGGGAAATTTCACAATTTTACCCGTGCCTTTGTCCCCTTTATCGCGGGAGCGAGTGGGATGCGAGAAGACAAATTCTGGATGTACAATATGGTCGGTTCGATCGTCTGGGCGATGAGTATCATCACGCTTGGGATTCTTTTTATCGATAACTATGAGAGTATCCTCGATAACCTCGGGAAGATTATGCTCGGAGTTATCATCGTCGTCGCACTCTACATCTACCGATTCAAACGCGATGCTTGGAATACCTACCTTCGTGACAAACAAGCCGAGATTGAGGAACGGGTGGGAAAGTAGATTATAACAGATAGAATGTAGATTATAACAGATGGAAGAATAGGCATGACTATACTTCAACCCTGTAATATCAATCAACGCAAGGACGAAAAGCATGTGTGGCAAATCTAGTCTTACAAAAATGTAATCTCTGATGTTGTCATTCCCGTGAAAACGGGAATCCAGTGTAGTAATACATTTCCTTATGAGAAATAATCATTATTATGTCTACATGCTTGCGAGTAAAAGAAATGGAACTTTGTATATCTGAGTCACTGGAAATATTCACTCGAGGATTTCAATCCACAAAGATGATGTACTTGACTGATTTACTCAAAAGTACCAGGTTCATAAGCTCGTATATTGTGAGATTTTCACAAACATACAAGAAGCTATAGCACGAGAAAAACAACTCAAAAAATGGAATCGTTGATGGAAAATAGAGCTTATAGAAAAAGGAAATCCCAACTGGAGTGATATTTCAGCTCTCCTCTAAAAAATGGATCCCCGCGTACGCGAGGATGACAAAAACAAAATCAAAGCATCTTTTTATAAGAATTTCTGAGGATCATATGGATTTTTTATCCTATAAACTTTTGGTACTTTTCATTGCAAAAGTATACTGAAAATACAACTAAAATAAACAATGTCCTTCCTCACCTCTCTCATATTTTATTTCATCACCTCTTCTCTCGTCTGATATGGGGTCCTACGGGGAGTTCAGAAAGTCTGGAAACACTATGCGGTCCTGGATCGTCCTCACCTCTACAAGGCTGAGTGAGGGAGAAAGCCGGTCCCCTATGGCATCGGGATCGCCATCATGATGACGCTCCTCCTCATGTCGATCGGACTCCCCTACGCATTCGATATCCCGCCGACACTCGAGCATCGACTCCATATCATCCTGATCCTCGGAAGCATCATCTCTCTGGTGAGCTTCCTCGATGATATGGATACGATCGGGAAGAGTCGGATCTCAGTCCCTCCGATGGCAAGGCTCACGATGCAGATACTCGTCGGGATTATCATAGGGATTACGAGTATCAAGATCAGCTATGTGTCGAATATCTTCTGAGGGATCACCTTTCTGGATAATTATTTTTTCGACTTTACCCTCTTTCATCAGTCGATCACGATCTACTATATCCCCGTCCTGATGACAACATTTTGGTACGTCCTCGTGTTCAATAGTGTCAATTTTTCCGATGGGATTCCTGGGCTCACGGGTGGATTTTCCCTCATTAGTTTCTTCATCATCGGATTCCTCGCCATCAAGCTCTATGCGACCGATACTACGATCGCATCAAGAGAAAACAGCCAATTCATCCTCATCCTCCTCTCGATCCTTATACCGATTACCTACCTCGTGACCCGCATGGATATCAAACGCTCTGGGATTATGGGCGACTCGGGGACGATCATCCTGGCATTTTTTATCGCGACCCTCGCGATCATCGCTGGAGGAAAAATCGCAACTGCGATGTCGGTCCTCGGCATCTATCTCATTGACTTCGTCTATGTGATCAGTGCGCGTATTTTCGCATGACAGAACCCGATGAAGGGAGATCAGACCCATCACCTCCACTATCGACTCCTTGAGCTCGGATTTTCACAGTCGAGTATTCGAGATATCATCTACTTTCTCGCAGGATTTTTTGGTATCACTTCGATATTTCTCGATAGCACTGGGAAGATTATCCTCTTCATGGTGATGGGACTTGTGACCCTTTTTCTCACGAAAATACTTTCTATCGTAAAAAAATAGCAAATATTTGTAAAAAATAACGAATTGTGGAAAAATAGAGGAATGAGGAAAAATGACTTACCAAAGGATTTACATATTCTAGGACAGGATATACATCAGAATTGAAATGTTGTTTACGGAAGGTTTCCGCAAATAATACCAAATCATATTCCATGAATCTCTCGAACTACATCCAGAAGGATCGAGATGCTTTTAGAAAATAGCAATGAACAAAAAGATGTCGTCGCTTTAGTGGCAAGCATAGAAGGCATTCTCCAAAAACAACACTTGGCAAATGGTATTGCTATTATAAAGAAAAATGCGAAAAAAAAGGATTTTCCTCTTTCTTACTACTATGATAGCAAGAGAAACTACCGATGCTCGAGTCAGGAAGAAGCTGAGGTTATTGCTAAAGTGGGGAGAAGTCCCATTCGATATATGGGTAATATCTACTTCATGGTGGAGAAATCAAAATGAGAAGAGTGTATTATTGTCATACAGGGAGTAGATGGGGCGCGGGGAGAGGAAATATTGGATAAAACGACGCAAGTACGCGCTCTCGCCACTCTCGCCATCAAAACAGTCGAGCTCCTCAATAAAGATACTTTAACAGGACTCTATAATAGATCATTTCTAGAGCGGTTCTCCGTAGAAAACCCTCAGGAAAAACTCAAAGCATCAGGAAAGAAGTATGTCATATTTGGTATTGACCTCAATGCCTTCAAAGAAATCAATGATACCTACGGACATGCTGCATGAGACCGAGTATTGCAAGTCGTAGCAGAAACTCTTCAGAAAAGTTTCGGACGCTCTATAGACTTTGTCTGTAGAAATGGGGGTGACGAATTCACAATTATCATCGATAGTACTGACTGGGAAGAGGCTCAGCTCATGAATAAGAATATCGAAATTTTCAAAAGTAGGCTCTCTACTCGTATGCGGGCAATCGATCCGGAAAGCTGGTTACCTGAAGAGAAAAAAGGAAAGTGAATCGATACAAAACTCTCACTCACGGTTTGAGTCGGATTTATGGATGCTGAATATAGCCTCGAAGCAGCCCAAGCTCAAGCGGATGCAGATATGCTGAAACATAAGCCCGAACTCGGAACCGTACTCCGAATCATAGGAAATATTATAAATCTGAAAGAGGCGGAAAATGTGATACTGGTCGTACGTGCACTCGAAAATACTCTCCAGAATTTTGAAGGTATTTCAGAATCTACCAAAGATGAGATCAATATAGCTCTCGAAAAGGCCAAATTTTGAAAACTCCCTGCGGCTGAGACTATCGATTTTGCTCAAGCAAGAGCTATATAAAAAATTCTAGAAAACCTGTGGGACTATTTCCCGTAGCGTTCCTCTATCTTCGCCCAGTTGACGATATGCCAGAAATTCTCGAGGTACTTCGCTCGAGCATTACGATAGTCGATATAGTACGCGTGCTCCCAGACATCGCACGTGAGAAGCGGGACTTCATCGGTCGTGAGCGGAGTGTGAGCATTGGAAGTGGAGATGATCTCGAGCGATCCATCTGGCTTTTTGACAAGCCATGTCCATCCAGAACCAAAAGTTTTGAGCGCGGCTTCATGGAATGCTTTCTGAAATCCTTCAAGGTTTCCCCATTTTTCGGCGATTTTCATCAGGAATTCCTGGGAAAGAGTCGGGATACTGAGGGACGTGAGTGATTCGAAATAGAAGGTATGATTCCAGATTTGGGCGGCATTATTGAACACTCCACCGGCAGGCGCCTCACGGACGATATCTTCGAGGGGCATTTTCTCGAACTTGGTACCGATTATAAGTTTATTCAGATTATCGACATAGGCCTGATGGTGTTTCCCATAGTGAAACTCGAGCGTTTCTTTCGAGATATGAGGCACCAGAGCATCGAGCGAGTACGGAAGTGGGGGAAGGATATGTGGCATAAAGTTGGGATTTAGGAATAAGATGAGGGAATCAGTATGAACGCAATAAGTATATCCATAATCCTGAAATCGCAAGAAAAAGAGTGGAAGTTATAAGTTACGTAAAGATGATGCGGATACCTTCAGCTTTCAAAACTTTTATCTTTTATTTATTAGTTTTTATCTTCCCGTCTCCCAGCTTCCCACCGTCTCTAGACTTTTTCTTAAAATAGTTTGACAAGGAGAAGAAGAAGCGATAGAATACTTAGGTCGATAAAAAATACGGTGCGAGATAGTCTTCTTGCTGCCAGTCTGGACTGTTTTGGAACAGTTTAAGATGCTCCATCCGGAGGTGTAATATTCGACAGGAGAAAACCAAATGCCAATGGCAAGCGTAAAAGAAGGAACCTTCCTTACCAACCACCGTTCTGTGGGTCAACGGGAGAAGGGCTTGCCTACGGGACAGGCCCACCATCAGGTGATGTTCGCGGGGGTTTCCCCCCTGAATGTGAAAACGCATACGTTCCTTCCTGGAATGATGCGACCCCCCGTGACCCATTCGACCTTGCGAAGCTGAAGGGAGGTGAATTTTCTCACCGTCAAACCATAATGGCGGGGTAGACTCATCCATTGGGAACCGTTCACACTAACATGTGTATCGTTTGTTCTCGAAAAACTCAAGGCCCGTTCGCGGGCCTTTTTCATTTCATTAAAAAAACTAAAATTTACTTGACAAAGTAAAAATAAAGAAATAATACAGGACTGTCGATCCTATTGATTGTGGGGAAGCGAACCGAAAGGGGAAGCGCCAAACAAGAAGACGACTATCCCGGAGGGGAACGACATGCCTGATCGTACTGCAAAAGTCGAATGTTCAACGTTCGATCAACTCATGGACCAACTTGCCGCTGGCAAGAAATTCCTGAGTGACATGGCCATCCGCGAGGCGGCCAGACTCAAGGGCTTCAACATCAGGAGGCTTGCTTTCTGGGTCAAGGCACGTGAAGCCAAGGTTTCAAAGGATTCCATCCCATGGATCCATGCCAACTTTGGTGGCCTGGGTGGCCTTGATCCCAAGGTCAACTTCGCCTGAAGCACTACTTCCCCTCCCTCTGACCATCCTCGCTTCGGTGATGGATTGAGTCTAAGACATGGGGTTCTCGGGCCCGCTTCACGCGGGCCTTATTCATTTCTAAAATTTCCTATTACTCTCTATCGACTTTTGTGCCATCCCGATCCCGAGGACTCGAGATGGACCCTTTGATTCCTACCGAAATATATCCTCACAAGAATAGAGATTCCTCCACTTCGGTCGGAATGACAACTCCCCATGTTTTTCTACCATTGTACGTCTCTACCATTTCTCTCATTTCTACCGCTTCTAGCATTCCCCCACTCTTGCCTTTTGCTACATTTTCCATATCCTTCCTACATCTACCTGCACCTGCCACTACCTACCTGTTATCTACCTGCACCTGCCACTATCTACCATAATCTCCCTACTCTTATGCTCCTTGACTGACGTATTGTCGCTGCTTCCATCCTCGAAAATATAAAAAATGAGATCACCTTCGCTCCAGATCAAGAACGACCGATGCTCGCCGTCGTCCTCGTCGGGGAGAATCCTGCGAGCCTCGCCTATATCCGCATGAAGGAGAAGCGGGCTCGTGAAGTCGGGATGAATTTCTGAGTGTATCGATTCCCGGTTTCCATCGATCAAGCTACCCTCGAAGAAGAAGTCCAGAGCCTCTCAAGAAATGAGAAAATCCATGGGATTATCGTCCAAGCTCCCCTCCCCTCGCACATCGACCGATATGCGGTCACCGAGTGTATCGATCCAGCGAAGGATGTCGACGGATTCACGAAAGAGCAGATTGGAAATATGTTCCTCGGACACGATGGCCTCTGGAGCTGTACTCCGAAAGGGATTATGACCCTTCTGCGGTACTATCATATCGACGTGAAGTGAAAAAAGGTCGTAGTTATCGGCCGATCCAATATCGTCGGAAAACCAATGACCCTCATGCTCATCAATGCTGGAGCGACCGTCACAAGCTGTAATAGTTCTACTGCGAATATCCGCGATATCTCTCGTTCGGCTGATATCGTCATCATCGCGATCGGAAAACCAGGATTTCTCACGAAAGAAATGGTCCATCCTGGATCGATCATCATCGATGTTGGTTCGACCTTTGTCGATGGGGTAGTCTACGGAGATGCAGATTTCGAAAATCTGAAGGACTATGTCGCGGCTATCTCCCCATCTCCAGGTGGGGTTGGCCCGATGACCGTCGCTACCCTCATCGAGAACACGTGGAAGGCGTACGAGTCAAGTAGAAAAGTAGCAGAGTAGAAAGGTAGAAGGGGCGTAGGCTCGGTATACTTCCCTCGAAATCTTGTTCTCATTTCTGCCCCTTCTAGGGGAAGATGCCGAAGGCAGAAGGGGTAAAATATTTTTATAAAATATATATTTCTTACTAACGATTCATTACTTTTGGAAAAGAGACGGTTGCTCCGAAATCAGATGACTGGAGCTGAGCTGAAACTATGGAAATATCTTCGAAAAAACCAATTCCAATCTCTCAGATGTAGGAGGCAGTTTTCAGTAGGAAAATATATTCTTGATTTTTATTGTGATAGGATTAAGCTTGGGATTGAAGTCGAATGAGAAACGCATGGTACCCTGGAAGAACGACAGTAAGATGCACTTCGAACTCAATTTCTAGAACAACAGGGAATCCGTATTCTTCGATTTTCCAATATCGAAATCTATGAGCATATCGAATGAGTTCTGGAAAAATTACGAGAAGTGGTTTGAGAAATTACCCCTCCTCACCTCCCCTAAATGGGGAGGAACAACTCCCTTCTACTCTTCAGCTCTTCTACCTTTCCGTCCTTCTCATCCGTTTCTAACTTTTTCCGAACTAGTTCCTCATTGTCCTCTTTGAAATGGAGATTCAGGAAAAACTCCCATTCATTCTATCATTTCTACCTCTCTACTCTACTACATTTCTACACTTCTACCTTTCCACCGTTCTACCTTTCTACTCTTCTACTTTTCTCCCCTCCCCTATGCCCATCGCTATTCTCACAGGAGGCACCTCTCAGGAACGAGAGGTGGCCATTCTCTCATCGATCATTTTTCGAGAAAACTTACCCGACGCGGATTTTTATACGTTTCCAGAGGAAATGGAGAAATTTCTTGAGAATTACAAGAAATACCATCTCGTTATTCCGGTCTTTCATGGTATATATGGAGAGGATGGGCAGATTTTTGCCTTTCTGAAAACCCTCGGCATTCGTACGGCCTTTTCCCCATGGGAAGTCCACGCCCTCACGATCGATAAATTCGTCACCGATACCCTCATCCGTCGAGCTCATCCCGTTCCGAATGAATGTATCATCAAACGTGGGATGCCGATCGCTCTCCCTCCCGGGGACTACCCGTTTGTCGTAAAACCGAATCGTGGAGGTTCGACTATAGGCACTAACCTCGTGAAAGACAGGATCGAACTCGAATGGGCGGTCAAAGAAATACATACCAATCACGACGATGACGCCCTCGTGCAAACCCTCCTTCCTGGAAGAGAGTTCACGGTTTCCATCCTTGGAAATGACCGTCCAGAAGTCCTCTGAGTGACGGAAATCTGCAATAAAAATATCATCTTTGACTTCGAAGAGAAGTATAGTGGACCAGCGGACTATGAGATCTGTCCAGCTCGTATAGAAAGAGATTTTGAGAAATATCTCGAGGTTAAAAGCTTAGAAATTTATACCTTCCTCGGTTGTCGAGGGATGGCTCGGATTGATTGGCGCTGTGATACGGGCTGAGTCGCTCATTTCCTCGAGGTCAATACCATCCCAGGGATGACCAAGGTCAGTCTCCTCCCGAAGGCAGCAAAGTATGCTGGGTATACCGAAAAGTCCCTCGTGGAAAAGCTCGTTGCCCTCGCACAAGAGAAGTAAATAATACACCTACTATAAAATCCAAAAAATAATTGTTATTGGTAAATCCGAACCCTTCTTTCATTTCTTTTATAAAATGTCTGAAACTTCTGAACAAAAACGAGTCTTCTCCCGCAACCTCATCCTCTTTATCTGGTTCGTAATTTCGAACCTGGTAGCCTTTTTCCTGGGGATTGCCTACCTCGAGGAACAAATCGAAACGAGACCACGAGAATGGGTCAATATCTCCCTGAAGAAATCAAATGTCTCCATCGAACAATCCTCAGATCATATCGACTTGTGGATTAATGGGGTCAAGAAACAATCTGGGGAAAGCTTCACACTACAAGAGAAGAAATAGGGGTTTACTGTTGCAAGTTGAAAGGTTAAAAGTTACAAGCTGCTCTCAATGGGAAAGTTATAAATGATAGAGTATAGGGAAATACAATGCTATTTTTCACCTCTCGCCTTATAGACCTTGAACCTTATGAACTTTACGAACCTTACAAACCTCCTCACTTTCTCACTTTTAGTTTTTTATCTTTTAGTTCCTAATCCCTAACCAGCCAACCAGCTCATCAGCCAATCCCCCTACTTTTCCCTCCTGACGACGTATTGCACTATATCACGAAACTTTGCATTATTGAAAGTGTCAGCTATGAAAAGCATTTCTTGCTCGAGATCTCAGAGTATTTTTTTGGTGGCATCAATCCTGATAAGTGAAACCATTCCCTTTCCGATTTCCGCATCTTTTCCTACTTTTTTCCCGACCATACTCGCATCTCCCTCATAGTCCAAGATATCGTCCTGAATCTGGAAGGCTCGACCGAGGAGGAATCCGAATTTTCTCATCGTATCTGTCTCAGTTTCATTCGCTCCGCCGAGTTGTGCTCCGATGACCAGGCACGAGGCGATAAATCATCCAGTTTTCTCATCATGAAGGCGCAAGAGCTCATCGAGCGTGAGGGCATCATGCCTTAGGAAGGTGTCTCGTATCTGTCCCCTCGCAACACCGAGATCTCCGAGAGCTCGAGCTATTTCTCCGACGACCATTGCGTTTCCGGTACGACTCAAGAGCTCAAATCCCATCGTCTGGAGGGTGTCCCCGACGAGAACTGCCATGGTTTCTCCATGGGCTTTCCAAACCGTTGGCTTTCCTCGACGAAGCTCATCATTATCCATACAAGGGAGGTCATCATGGACGAGGGTAAAACAGTGGACACACTCGACCCCGATACTGGCCAGTATAGCTTGCTCATCGATGCTCTTTCCCTTTCCCTGAACAAAGTGCTCGTAAGCCAACAGGGTCAAGATCGGACGCAATCGCTTTCCTCCTCACTCGACGGCATACCGTAGAGCTTCCTCAAAGGTGGATTCTATCCCGGAAGATGGACCATACCTTGTATCGAAAAAATTTTCGATGGCTGTATTGACGACCTTCTGGTATTCGGGAAGCCAGGTTTCTATGAAGCTCATATATAGTTTATTGGTTATAGGAATATTGGGTATCGATAACTAGACTATTCGTCATTCGTAATACACTTGTTCTATTATGGCTCATTATTCATTATTCATAATTAATTATTCATTATTCATTCCTCACCCTATTTCCCGAAATTCCTCTGTATAATATCATAATACTGTATAACCTTATCGAATGCTTCCTGATCAAAATCCGGCCAGAGTGTTTCGGTGAAGTAATACTCACTATAAGCTGAGTGGTAGAGAAAGAATCCCGAGTGGCGGATATTTCCCCCGGTCCGTACGATAAGATCCGGAGGCGGATACTTGCCAGAGTCGAGATACTGTAGGAATCCCTTTTCAGAAAGTGTCGTGGGATCGATCCCTTCAGAAATACACCGCTTCACTCCTCGGACGATCTCGTCCTGACCACTATATCCGATCGCGAAGATAAACGTGATCGCGCTTCATCCTTGGGTTTGTTCCATTACTTCGAAGAGGAGGGTTCTCACCTCACTCGGCAGAAGCCAGAGATCCCCGATTGTTTCGAAACGGACTCATTTCGATATAAGTTTCGGGAGGAGTTTCGGGAGGGTATGGAGGAGAAGCTCATAGATTCCACGAATCTCGATCTCAGAGCGTTCGAGGATATTTTCTTTCGAAAGGGCCCACATGCTCACAAAGGGGATCCCCGACTCGAGGCACATTTCGAGTACTTTCTCACTCGTATCACCCCCCTCTTTGTGGCCCATTTTGACGACATTGGCCCATTTCTTCGCCCATCGACGGTTCCCATCCATGATAAATCAGATATGTTTCATAGTGAAGTGTTACAGAGCAAAAATTTCAAATGGAGAACGGCTCGAAATGTCCTCAGGAATAAGCAGTTGGAGCGGGTATGATCCTTTCGAAATCACGACCTCCTCGAGTTCTCACGTATTTCATCGAAAAATCTCACGACTATCCGCGTGGATGACGATCTCGGTATTGCGAATATGGGAAAATCGTAACGATTCTCGGGTTTCTGAAGAAAATACGACTGGATTCATCGCTCGAGGTGCAAGTGGCGCGATGGGCGTAAAACAAAAACTCATATCATCCAGGAGTATAGGCCCTCCGAGTGAGTTATTGTAGGCAGTTGACCCGGATGCGGTCGAAACGATACATCCATCAGCCTTAAGGTGAAATACATGATCGGAAAGAGTACACTCGAGCTCTACAATATGTCCTGTCGTCGATTTCACTGATATTTCATTGATCGCGTAAAAAATACCGGTCGAAAGTTGGATTTGAAGGGTATTTCGTCTTTGGAGGACAAATTCCTGAGCTTTTGATACCAAAACAGGATCTACCATCAAAAACCCACGACTTCCGAAATTGATCCCGAGAATCGGTCTCGACCTGTATCGTCAAAAGGCTTCGATAAGCGTCCCATCTCCTCCACAGGCGATCACTGCATCTTCTGGAAGTCGAGAAACAAGGCTTTCGAAGTTTAAATCTTCAAAATGAATTTCATTCATTCGCCTTCTTCCTTCGAACTTGGCTCATCACTTCTTACTACAACTCTCCTGGTTATAGATGAGATCTCGCGTTCCGATATGGCGGTGTTGAAAGAGTTTTTTCATGGTCTGAGTATAGAGGAAAAGGGGGGAAATTCAACTCTTCAAAAAAAATCCCCCATTTCTGGAGGATTTCGAAAGAGAACGATTAGTTCCACTCACGGCGAGACGCTGGTGGGCGCTCTTCACGAGGACGAGCCTCGTTGACGACGATAGGTCGTCCCATGACTTCCATACCATTATACTTGGCAATAAATGCTTCCATATCTGATTCTTGAACATCGACAAATGCAAAACCTTTTTTACGACCAGTTTCACGGTCAGTAGGGATGATAACACTCTCTACGGGTGCGAGTTCGGCGAAAAGTTCTGCAAGTCCATCTTCTTCAAGACGGAACGGGAGGTTTCCTACGAATAATCTTTTGGTACTCATACGTACAAAGAGAAAGAAAATAAAAGCCGACAAGTTACTCGCTCTTTAGACCTATGTGGACAAAAAGGAAACGCTCATTCGACCAAAACATTGTACCGATAATAGGGTGAAATGCAAAAAGAAAATGAGCACGTTAGTAATAGCTTCCCAAAAGGACTTCTCTCTTCTTAAAACCTTCTATTGAACCAAACATCTATAAAAAATGTGTTCAAGATTAGGGGCGGTTTCAAGTTTCAGGTTGCAGGTTGCAGGTTGCAGGTTTCAAGGTTAGAGTTACCGTTTAGGAAAACATATTATTTGTTTTCTATTTCCAGTTACAAATTATTCAATACTCATTACTCATTTCCAGTTTTTAAACTTTTAGTTTTTAGTTTTTATCTCGTTTCTACTTTGTAGTCTTTCTACTCTTCTACCTGCTCTACCATCTCTACCTTCCCTACCAAATATCTACTATTTCCTACCAATATCTAATTACATCTATCCAATCTCCCTCCATCTACCGACAACCTACATCACAATTTCACTTCCATTTTACAAAAAAACAAACCTTTCTATAATACGCATAATCTTTTCATCCACCTATGACCACTTCCTACCTCGATCTGACCAATGTCCCCGCCTTCGGAAAAAAACGAGAAGTTACCTTCGAGCCAGAACGCGGAGAAGTAGGTTTTTACTGTAAGGATTGTCGCAAGCCAGTCGCCGCCATCCAGCTCCCACCACAGAAAATAGGGAAAAAAATGCGCGAATACCTCTACCAATGTCCTGAATGCAAAGGTCCAAATATTTCTATCTGAACTGCCGCAAGTATGAAAGCGGTGTATGAAAGAAAGCATTTTTAACAACATATGTGTGAATCTGCATGAGCCATCTACCAGGAGATTCGTCGCATCCATCCTGCCCCAGGCATAAATAGCAACTTCTCGAGAGAACTTCTGAAGCAGCTTTGAGAAACAACTCTGCGATTTTATAGGATTATGAAAGAGACTTTCCCAGAAGATACCCGTATCGATTTTCTGATCGAAAGACTTGAAACAACACTCAGAGATTTAGAAGTGTCTATAAATCTAGATACCGTGACGAATACTATTCTTTTCGCTATCCATCGAGATATAAGTAAACGAACCTTTTCATTCGGACTTGTTCGTCAATACTTACCAGAATGAACAACCTAAGAGTATCCTGATAATCATCTCGTAACTTACCAATTATACAAAATTATAACTCTAACTTTTGTCTAGAGATTTTTATTTGCATTCAAAATACAATCATATATACTTTTTTGTATACTTTGTATATATTACTTTTATGGAAAAAATCACCAACAAAGAACAACTCGTCTTCCAGAAGATTCGAGAATATCTCTCACGAGGACAGAAGATCACCATCCGTGTCCTTCAGACAGATCTCGGGTACGCTTCTCCTCGATCGATTTCCGTCCTCCTGGACTCCATCATCGAAAAGGGGTGGCTCTACAAGGACTCTCAGGATAAACTCCAGATTTCTCCGAACTATACAACCGATAGCTACGAAGTCCAATGAATTCCTCTCATCGGAAGTATTGCCTGTGGGATGCCGATATTCGCGCAGGAAAACATCGAAACCGAGATTCCTGTATCGACCAAGCTCCTTTCCCCGGTCGAGAAATACTTCTTTCTCAGGGCGCAGTGAGACTCCATGAATCAGAAATGAATCAACTCATGAGACCTCGTCCTTATAAGACAGACGAGTATTGCAGAAAGTGGAAAAATCGTCGTCGCTC
This sequence comes from Candidatus Altimarinota bacterium, assembly GCA_043739785.1. Lineage (GTDB taxonomy): Bacteria > Patescibacteriota > Gracilibacteria > BD1-5 > UBA2023 > JAYUDN01. The sequence continues at coordinate 17,724 of JAYUDN010000014.1, read as the reverse complement.
TTATAAATGATGAAGCGACGCTCAAGGAGTTCCGGCGAGAATGAGATACCACTTACCTCCTCCCCCACTCAGATAATCCCCGACATAAGCCGATTATCCTCGATGATTCGGATGGAAACGTGATGATCCAAGGTATCTTCGTTCGTAGTTTCCCAGGAAATCTCTTCTAGATCAATCAACTATAATCATACTACTAACTTTTTTCTTATGACTCTTATCCTCTCAGTGACTACGAAGACTCATCCGACCCATATGATTTCTCGCTCTCGCAAGATTACTCGCAAGAAGAGTTCAGGAAATTCTGCTTTTTCACTCTTCAGATAAATCCACTCATTCATCCCTACTATCTAACTCCTAATTTCTTATTATATGACTACTGACAACCGCAAGGAAGCTCTTGCCACCGCCCTCGCCCAGATCGAAAAACAATTCGGTGCTGGATCGATCATGAAACTCGGTGAGAAATCTCACCTCAATGTCGAAACTTTTGGTTCCGGATCGATTGCCCTCGATGATGCCCTCGGAGGTGGATACGCAAAGGGCCGTATCGTCGAAATCTATGGACCAGAATCATCGGGGAAAACCACTCTTGCCCTGCATGCCATTGCCGAAGTCCAGAAAACTGGAGGAACCGCCGCCTTCGTCGATGCTGAGCACGCACTGGATCCTGAGTATGCCCGAAAGATAGGGGTCAATATCGAAGAACTCATCATCTCACAACCCGACTATGGAGAACAAGCTCTGGAAATCGTCGATGCCCTCGTCCGATCGGGAGCGGTAGATCTCATCGTCGTCGACTCGGTCGCCGCCCTCACACCCAAGGCGGAAATCGAGGGAAATATGGGAGACTCTTTCATGGGACTCCAAGCTCGACTCATGTCACAGGCCCTTCGAAAGGTAACCGGAGTCATCAATAAATCAAACTCGACCGTCATCTTCATCAACCAGATCCGTATGAAAATCGGAGTGATGTTCGGAAGCCCCGAGACGACGACGGGAGGAAATGCCCTCAAGTTCTACGCGTCTCAACGACTCGATATCCGACGCAAGGAGAAGATCGAAGTCTGAACTGGAGATGACAAGGAAGCAATGGGAAACCGAGTCAAGGTAAAAATCGTAAAAAATAAAATCGCCGCTCCATTTCGTGAAGTGGAGATGGATATCATGTTCGCGGAGGGAATATCTCTCGCCGGAGAAGTCATCGATATCGGAAGCGATAAGGGAGTGATCAAAAAATCCGGAGCCTTCTACTCCTTCGGGGAAACCAAGCTCGGACAATGACGCGATAACTCCATCAAGTACCTCAAAGAAAATAAAGACCTCTACAAAGAAATCGAAACTGCCGTGAGAGCAGTGATGAAAAAATAAAATCATTTGCACTTATGGAGTAATATGTTAAAATAAGGATATATTACTCATATGTCTCAGGAACATTCCAATTTTACATCTCTTGCTCAACAAATGGCAAAAGAATGAATGCATAAAACACCTCTAGCCACCGCTATTGGTGAATATATTGCAGAATTGATGGGCTATCATCCCAATCCAGAATCGATTATGACCATTCTTACTCAAGCAAAAAAATGAGTCAGTGGAGTCGTTATTTCCTCCTCTGATCAGTCCAATACAGATCAGGCCGTAGCTAAAAATCTTCCTATTTGAGGAACCGAGGAGATAAAACCGCCTCTCAAAATAGCTGCCTAATTTTCACTTGAAAAAAATACAAATCTTCTGATAATTCAGAAGATTTTTTTGATGAAGAAAGGAAATAGTAGTTGGAGACTGGATTATTTATTATTCCGGATTTAAAATTTTGTCATTCCGGGCTTGACCCGGAATCTGTCTACGTATTCCTCAGCCCGAAGCTTGATGACCAAAAAGGGATTCCTCCACTTCATTCCCTTCGCTCATTTCGGTCGGAATGACAAAATCTACCCAATCTACCTATGAGCTAGCAAATCTAGAACTCTCTCTTTCCCTCGTCTCTACCCTTCCTTCATTTCTACCGCCTCTATAGTCCCCTCATCTCTATCGTTTCTACCAACAATCCTATGCTCCGAACTTCATTTACTCTCATAGCCAAAAAATCACTTACCCATGATGTCTTCGAACTCATCTACACGTGTCCAGACCTCGAAAAGGAACCTCCGAAACCAGGCCAGTACGTGATGTTTCAGCTCGCTCCAGGGCTCAATCGAGCGTATTCTATTGCGTCTGTAAATATCACCTCTCCGGATTCTGAAACGGAAGAATCTGCTCCCTCTACTTTTACCCTTATCATCAAGCGAATCGTGGACGGACGCGGAAGTCCGATTATCTGTGATGCTCCGGTCTGAAGCATCCTCAATGGGATGATTCCACTCGGACATTTTGTACTCAGAAATACACAAGCGAATAAATGTTTCATCGGAACCGGAACCGGCTTCGCTCCGCTCTACTGCCAGATACTCGAGTGTCAGAAACTTGCTGAACTCAGTCTTGAACAAGGAGGATGGGGATGAGTTTTGCCTCGTGTTGCTTTTCACTTCTGAGTCCGCAGTGAACGTGATACCTTCTATACGAATGAACTCCTGAACTTGGTCGAAACGATGACAGGATTCGAGTATATCCAGTACCTCTCTCGTCCAGAGTCCCAACCTGCCAACCTACCAATCAGCAAACCAGCAACTCTTCAAGGCTACGTCACCGACTGGATTACTGAAGCGAATATTCGCGACTATAGTGAGTTCTATATCTGTGGTTCACCCGCGATGGTCGAGAGTGCTCGAAACAAGCTCACCTCACTCGGAGTTTCGAAGGAGGTAATCTACTGGGAGCAGTACTAATGAAGTACGACATTCAATATACAACTTTTTTTCAGTACAGATTGAAGAACGCTATTTCACGAAGGTTCTCAAAATCCAGAAATATATGAAATTTTTCCTCATTTTTTATGCCGTGAATTCACCCCCTCCCTTCCCCCATCGGTCTCCGTCTTCCTCCTCATCGAAATTATTCATAATATCCTGATTCCAACGAGAAAGGGCATAGATATTGTCATTGAGGCTCATATTGCGCCAGTCGATGATAAAATCATCCGGATCCGTCTCGGTCCCAGCGATATAGTACGCCATCATGACCGAGTGTCCTTGTTGTTCGGCGATTTCATTGATACGTTTGATGTATTCCTGGACCTTGTCAGTAAATTGCTGGCGGGAAAGTGGTGGAGTCATAGATAAAATAGTATACATGAATCCTACGAAAATGAGCTCAAAATGCAAAACAATCGTCAAAAGAATTTTCAAGACGAAAAAAGAGAGAAAAACAACCGCATTTTTGCATTTCCTAGAACATAGTGCTACTATGAAAGCACCTGTCATACTTTTTTATGCGTAAGTATTTTGTCATCGGTTTCCTCCTTATCGGAATTACCGGTCTTATCGGAGTGATTCTCTATCCAACTTTTGGAGACAATGGAGAGAACCTTCAGCTCATTCGTGCCAATGCTACCAAAAAAATACTCACCCACGAAGAGGCATACCAACAGCAAGTGAAGAAAATGGAACAACTCAAAGAGAAAGAAAGTACCCTCTTCAATCTCGCTCAGAAAGAAGATAATATCGGACTCTGTAGCTCCATCACGGATTCGTCACTCGCGACCGAATGTAAAAATCAGTTCACCATCAGAAAGGCTGTATCGAGCTACAATCCGGCTACCTGTGAAACTCTTACCGGCTCTACCATCATACAAAAGTGTGAAGATGAAGTATTTTACAAGCTTTCCCTTTCGGCAGGAGACAAGAAGTCCTGTGAGAGAGTCGTAGATGCTACGCGAAAAAATACGTGTCTCGAAGAGGTTTCTCAGATTCTCTTTCATAGCATGACCGCAAGTGGAGAACTCACCGAATCGAGCTGTGATACCCTCGTCGGAAGTGCTAACGATGCCTGTATCAGAGAATTCCAAAAAGAAAAAGATGGCCATATCTATGAACTAGCCACCAAAACCGAAGATATTTCACTCTGTAAAAATATCATCGATACTGAAGTCAACGCCCTCTGTCAGGACACGATCCGTCTCAAACTCGCCCTCACTGAAGGAAATAATAGTATCTGTGCGTCAATCAATGATAGTAAAAAGAAAGCCCTCTGCCAAAAGCAACTCGAGAGAACGACAATGATCGGCCTCTACAAGGTAGTACTCGCATCACACGATATCGAACTCTGCGTGAAAATCACTGATGAGAAGCTCTCCCACCAATGTCATGATACTCTCCTCTTAGAAAAAATACATGCCACCAGTGATAATACCCTTTGTACCAATCTCTTTGCCACGGGATCGATCAGTGCTTGTCAGGCAATGTTTCCCGTTCAAACCCCACTCAGTGATACTGGTACCACTGAAGAAATAGTGCCTCCACAGTAACACTTCCTCCCACCCATTCACTCCTATGTCCCGTTTTTATTTCTCCATCAGTTCACTCCTCTTTCTCTTTTGAGTATGCTGGAGCGTCGTATGATTTACGGCGTTTACTCCGGCGGCAATGATATCTATGACTGGAAGTGTAGAGGGAAGTAGTATGGTTGGAACGATCAGATTTGATGTGAGTGCCTATACGGAAGATTTTGCATCCTTGAACCCGCGACTCGATATAAGTACGAAAGTTTTTACCTGAGGATTTTATTCCGATGGTGTTGGGTGGTTTACCTTCCAAAACGGAAGTGACGTAGTACGGCTTGATTGTGGGATTCAGTCTCTGAGTTCCCTCAGTGCAAAATGTACGCTCAGTGGAACCGGCTGGGGAGAAAATGTGGGATACCTCCAGTTCGGTACCCCAAACAGTGTCGTCGATTATATCCCATCTCTCTGAGTACTCTCTGGATCTGCGTGGAGTCAAGCCGTATGACCAGTAAAACTCGATGGGATCTACCTCCCACTTCGTCCAGCTGCCCTAGAAGATATGGATCAGCTCATCGCCTCAAATAGTGCGAACCTGACGATTTCTTGAGCCGAGTGATACGGGTATACCGTCGATGGGTGGAAACTCGTCTTCGCGCCAACGAATGCGAATATGTACATACAGGTCCTTACGAGCGCCGATGGCATCTTCGGTGGAGCCGATACGACCATCGCTGGAAAGTATACCTATACGATCACGGATCCGAGTGGGAGCATCACTGCTGATGTATGAACGATGCGTGTTTTCCCGGGGAAAATGAGTAAAACTCCCTATGTATCGGCTACCAACCTCTCTACCTACTGTACCAATGAGACGACTCCACTCGTTTCTATCTGTCCTGATGGGAAGGGAAATCTCAGATCTACGTATTTCTCCGGAGGACTCTTTATCAATCCAAAAAAAACATCAGCCCTGAGTGATGGAATCGATAGCTTAGATATAATAGTAGCCCTCAGAGATACCTATGGAAATGCGATCATGACCGATAGTGACACTATTCTCAAGCTCAAAGTGTCAACCATCAACACCGTCAAGAAGTGTCAGATTCTGGATGATTCGGATGTTTCTGAAAATATGAACATCTGTGACTCGGTAGCTGATCTGACATCGAGTCCAGTAGTATTTAATAGTAGTCCCTCTCTCAATATCATGAACTGGTCAACACTCGGATCAAACCCGGATCTCAGTATGAGCTCGATCGCTCCCACCAATACAAAAAATACCTTGACCCTCACGGCTATCGACTATAGCTTTCTGAGCGGTTCGCTCGAAATACACTCAGGTTCGGTCCTCTCTCTCCCGATACAGACCACATTTCGTCCACTCTTTACGCTCTCTGGACTCACTATAGATGGCCTCCATGTCTCCTCCCCGACCACGGTAAACGGAGAAATCGTACAACAGACAACTGCAGCTACCCCGACTATTCCTCGTATCGTTCATGGACTTTCTATAGGTTCTGGAGTAGGAGCCAATAGTTCTTTTCACTTCGAACCTGTGGATACCTGGCCTTGTAGTGCCTTCTACGGAGAGTCTACCTATACAGGAGATTGTGCTTGGGAATCCTGACTTGATGGATTTATTTCTCCGACCGTTGGGAGTGAGTCCTTCGTGGTCGGGAACTTCACGAAGCGATGGAATCTCGTCACCGTCCTTCCGACGCTCACTGAAACCGCATGGTTTATCCCAGTATTTACCTATCAGATGGGTACAGAAACGATTGCCTACTACGGAAATACGATAGATCTCAGTCATAGCGAAATCACCGTCGCTCCAAATATACTCTTTACGGGGAATATGGGAAAGACCGGGAACTCGACCTATACAGGAACCTCGCTCTCGACCTCAAGTGAAGCCGTGGCCAATACTCTCAACCTCCTTCGGAAGAACTCAGCTCTCCTTTCGAGATCTCGAGCAAACTACTCTACGACGGACTATATCGTATTCAATACAGGAACTGACGCTCACATAGACCAAGCAATGATGGCTGGAAAACGGGCTATCATCGTCGTCGGAAGTGACGCTATCATCACAGAAAACCTCACCGGTTCTGACCTGAAACCGAGAGCAATCATCGCCCTCGCCGATTCGAATGGAAGTGGGGGAAATATCATCATCGAAAATGGGGTACGAGATATCTACGCGTCGCTCCTCTCAGATCGAGCCCTCATCTCAGGAACCAAGGTGGGTGATACGATCACCCCCTATGATGTAGGATCTAAGAACAATCAACTCTATATCCGTGGTTCCGTCATGACTCAGAATACGGTTGGCGGCTGATGTCCAGCGCTTATCAAGAATTGTACACCAGCGACAGACTATCTCTATGATCTGGACTTCTTCCGAAGCGGATATCACGGAGTGCCTGCAGCCGAACGCCCATCCCATATGGCGAACGATCCTGTCGCCCAGAAATATCCCGGCTCTTCCCTCGTCATCGACTATGATCCCGCTATCCTCCAAGATCCACCGACAGGACTGCGAACGGAGAGACAATAAGAAGCACTATCTCTCCCATAAAAGAAAAACCGCCAGTATGGGCGGTTTTTCTGATAGGTTCTCAATCAACTAAATTAAATATTGAGGGTATTGGAATCCCTTTCGTAAGTCTGAGTTCCGTTAGTACCAGGAACTATTGTTCTAGTTCTTCTACGAATTGAAGCTCCAAGCGCAGTTATTCAAGCTAAACCAAGTGCTAAGGTACTTGGTTCTGGAATGGCTGCAACCGCTGGAACAGCATTGAGTTGAAATGGGGGAAATTGAGTATTATCTGGCGAATAAGATAGAAAGTTTATAAGTGATGAATCCCTATATCCTATGTACGGAAGTAGTACTCCAGTTCCTGGATTAAAACTAAAAAGACGACCTGGATCACTAGGATCTTCGCCTGTAATATCAAGAGTATAGCTCGTATTATCTTGTACTACAGTAATTTTCTGAGCTCCAAAGTCTGAAGTTGCAGCGGTCCATGAACCAGGAAGTGTCCATTGATATGGATTTCCATCCGGTCATACCGATTCAAATGTTGCATCAGTACAAAGAGCCAATGTATTCAAAATTTGATAGTTACAAGATCATACAAGTTCAACCGACTGGATATAAGGTACCGGAGATGCTTGAGCCTGGGTCGATGGAGTAGCAACCGCGAGAAGACCTGTCAGCGCAAGAGCTGCTCCATGTGATGAATGATTTCGTGATTCCATATTTGTTATATAGGTAAGGATAGAAATAAAGTAGTGTAAGGAATTTATTCAAAAGAATAATAGGGTAAAAACTTATTCTGTCAAAAATATTGTTCGTATAGTGTTCTGGATTGACTTACTAGTAGTAAGTACTACAGAATTTCAAAAATACAAATTTGGTTGAGATGACAGACCACTAATAAGAGATACCGTATAGCGATTCGTTCAAGATTTAGTAATACAAGAGGGTTGTGAAACGAATCAAATATAACATCTAGGACTTCATGCGTCATAAAGGGCTGACCAAGCAATGAGAGATGTATTATTGTTTCCAAATGCTAGTAGGTATTTACTTCAACTAGTTAGAATAGGGTTGGCAAGATCTATAACTATATTTGGGACTCCATCTATCTCGAAAGTATCTCTGAGAGCATAAGGACTATATTTTATGACGCCGGTACCGGACAGATATATTCCATTTTTTCTGTTTTCTGGATCACGTATTAGAATACCCCCACTATTAGCACCAGGAACATCAGGTTTCAGATTATCTTTGTATCGAAAATTGAGATTTCCATTTCTATAATCAGCAAAGGCGATCATTCCTCGAGGGACACATCCACCATATTTCACATTCCATTCGTCCGTCCCCTGACAGAGACTCGAGAGTTCGGCTGGAGTATTTGGTTTTGATTCTTGGTATTCGGCCAGGAGTTTCGCTTGCTTCGCAAGACCTCATGAGAGTGAATTCGTGGTGTTGCCTGTAGGACTGCCATCTGGTCAGGTCGTTCCTGAGACGGTGAGGAGATTCCCCATATAGTCGATATCTTTGATCGTATTGGATTTGACCCAACCATCAGACGAAGCATACAGGACCGCTGCGGTCGCTGTGGTTGGAGAGCGGCCACTGCACTTACCGTCGGTGATGATTTTTTGCTCGACTCCGAGGGAGATCGCCGTACTATCTTTCAGACAATCGATCTGCACGACTCCATCTCGTGACGCTCCAAGACTCGAGTCTACTACAGTAAGGGTCGTGGGATGGGCTCAACGTATATCGGGCGGAGAAATCGACCAGCCACTGGCCGTCGGAGCATTATATCGAAAGCTTCCCGATGTGATACTGATACCCGTCTTAGAGAGCGCGAGCGAGGTTCCTCGTACCGCGGCGACAATGTCAGCCGTACCGATATTGTATACTCCCGTTTCTGAGAGGATACGACCCCAGAGATTTCCATTTTGGAGGATCGCCTGAGCGATCTGCCCACCTCAGGTACTCGATCCGATGTTGAGCGCGAGGGTACTGTCTCCACTCAGACGGATGATACTATCGTCTGTAAATATGATTCCGATGGTTCCCGACGAAGATGTCTGGACGATATCACCATCCATGATATCCATACCGGACGTCATGGCTATAGGAAGGGCTTGGTTGGCTCGATAGACCATAACCGTCCCGGTCATATCTCAGGATTTTCCGATCATCGCGAGCGTCGCTGGGGCTCATACCGGACTACAGATAGCAACTCCAGATGTATCGATGGCTGTCCAGGCTTCACCGACCCCACAGGTGGGGGATCAAGCCTTCAGATATTCATATCTCGTCCTTCAGCCAAGATGTGAGGTATTGACGACGAGGCCGGTGTTCGAGTCAAACCGATCAGCCGTCACCCCGAGAATTTTCTCGAAGAGGTACCCGAGGGTTCCTACCTGATACCTCGGCACACGTAGGAGTGTCGTATCTGCTACATACTGTTGAGAAAATGAAGCATACGTTCCGATACCAACCACGACAAAAAGAAGAAACAAGAGAGAGTAGCGACGCATAGAAAAAAGGGTGAAGTGAGAAACGGTAGACTAACGACACATGACATTCCCTCAGGCATTGATCCCGTAGATACACTGAGTTGCAGGACAGATCTGACTCGGTTTCCCACGCTGAAACTCAGAAGCTCAGGATCCACCGAGGTTCGAGGCATTGTAGACGGTACCACCTGTTGCCGTCTCCCACGTCAAACCACCAACTCCATCTTTATTACCGGTGAGGATCAGATTGAGAAGGTTTCAAAAAACTCCACCAGTACTAGCAGCATAGAGGCTGATGGAAAAGAGTATACCAAGGGTGAAAATCCCAGTCAGGAATCCTCGAAGAAAACTCGATGAAGGCATACGAATAAAGTTAGGAATTGAAAATGAGAATTGTATAGTAATCCATGGGCCCTTTCCCCTACAACATTTCTTACCCGTTCGTCGACAAGGGCTTGCTCCTATTGAATCGGTGGACCTCATTTTTTGTATTTCTGCACACTATATGATACAATGATTTTATGCAATTTTTCAGAAATCTCAAACATATTTTCTTCATCACGCTCATAACTCTTTTTTTTATCGGGATACTGAGTCGTATCCCTGATTTTTTTACCGCGGCCACTCATTTTTTTATCTACAAAGATACCTACCTGCAAAACAGCGTCTACCAGCTCCAGTTCAAACCGAGTCCAGACATCGCCATCGTCCGCATCGATGAAGATAGTATCAACGCTATCCAGGCGAAGGGAAATCAGAAGTTTCTCAGTATTCCAAAATACGAATACGTCAAACTCATAGAGCGCCTCGAAAAAGCAGGTGTCAAAGCGATAGGATTCGATATTATTTTCGAAAATCGAGACTCCAACGAGGAACTCTTCAAAAGTACCCTCGAAAATGGGAACATCGTCATCGCCGCAGAGTCAAATGATGGAGACGCTTCAAATTGTATCACTGACGAAGCGATAGGAACCAATAAAATTTATACAAACTGTTCGGGGGTTCCTCGATCGATTTACAAAGACGTGACCTGGGGAATTGCTAGTGTAGGCAAAGATATGGATAGGAGGGTTTGGAAAATCGATATTAGCGATAAGCCATACTCAAGTTGGAAATCCGAACATATAATAGATACTCTTCCTCTCGCTCTCTATAAAAAAATAGGTGGAGTTGAACCACCTAGATATGGAGTTGGTCAGATCGTCCTCAATCCCTTCTTCGGAAAGCCAGGATCCTATACTGGGATGTCACTCCTTCAAGTTGCTATGGCTTCGGAGAGCGATCTTATAGCTGCATTTAGCGGGAAAGTCGTCCTCGTCGGAGAAAGTGGAACGCTCATCCATGATGAGGTGACTTCTCCAGTTTCAGATACGAAGATGGATGGAGTAGAAATCCATGCTCATATGCTTGATGGACTCCTCCAGCACCGTATCCCTCATGAATTTAATCTTCGGTTCACTATTGCTCTGACGATAGGGATTATACTGGTGATGGCATTTCTCTTTCTCGAAATGCCCGCGATCCTCACTCCATTTACCGTATTTATCGGCTTCTATCTCACGATATTTGTGGGGCGTTGGCTCTATGGGTCTCATGGAATAGTTCTCAATATTTTCCCAATCCTTTCGGCGAGTGTCCTCACCTATCTCATCACTTTTACATATAAATTCTTCATCGTCGATCGAGAGAAACGATTCATCCAGTCGGCGTTTTCTCATTATATCGATCCCGTGATCGTGAAGAAAATCTCAGACAGCGATCATCCGGTCGAGCTCGGAGGGGAGAAAAAAGAGGTGACGGTCTTTTTCTCTGATATTGCAGGATTTACCACTATTTCTGAGAAGATGGAGACGAAGGAACTCTTTCGACTTATGTCGAACTACCTCTCGACGATGACGGATATCCTGATCAATAATCAAGGAACCCTCGATAAGTACATCGGTGACGCGATTATGGGATTTTTCTGAGCTCCTCTTCCCGTCCCCGACCATACGATCAAAGCCTGTCGTGCTTCCCTCGAGATGCGCGCTCGACTCTCTTCATTCAATGGAAACCTCCTCAAAAGTGGCGTCGATCCGATCGACTTCCGTATCGGGATCGCGAGTGGTGAAGTGATGATCGGCAATATCGGTTCTATCGACCGGTTCAACTATACCGCCCTCGGAGATACGGTCAATCTCGCCTCTCGACTCGAATGAGCTGGGAAAGAGTACCTCACGCACATCACGGTATCTGAAACAGTCTATACTGGAGCAAAAGATCACTTCCTCTTTCGAAAGCTCGATCGACTCCGGGTCAAAGGAAAAAATGAACCCATCACCATCTATGAACTCGTCTCAGAAAAAGATACAATCTGTGCGACGCTCACAGATGAAGATCGCTACTCTATGAATCCGAATCGATTCCTAGAAACTGCCGACAAAAAACCGATATCGGTCACGGCAGATGTCAAACAAGAGACTGATCCGAAGAAGATAAAGCTAGATACTTGTTTCCTAAAACCTGCGTTCCTCCTCTATGAGCAAGCGCTCGAACTCTACTTCCAGGGGCACTACCTCGAAGCGGGAAAACTTTTCGAATCCAATAGTCATATCGATCCTCCCTCTAGTATGATGACTCAGCGTTGCCTCACTCTCATCCGTGATAAAAGAGTTCTCGAAGATGGCGTCTGGGAGATGACGACGAAGTAAGAAGTTATGATACTTCTCTGAGCACCTTCTCCGCATGTCCCGTAGCCTTTACATTTCTCCACTCTCGTAAGATGGCTCCAGTGCTATCGAGGAGAAAGGTCGAACGAATCACTCCGATATAGACCTTCCCATAGTTCTTCTTCTCACCAATCACACCGAACTGTTCATGAAGAGATCCATCCGTATCTGAGATGAGTTCTATACCAAGAGAGCAACTCGTCGTGAATTTCTCATGCGAGGATTGAGAATCCTTCGACACTCCGATGATGGCGATCCCGAGCTTCGCGAATTCTCATTTCAGTCGGGTAAAATCCTGAGCTTCGAGGGTACACCCGGGGGTATTATCTTTCGGGTAGAAGTAGAGGATCGTGCGAGGAGATTGAGAGAGGTAGGGAGTGAGGTTCATATAATTGTATTATTAATAAGTTAAATTATCTCTAAATTTTAGATATGGTAAGACTGAATTTGGTTCTAATTCTAACTCAATAAGCCATTTATTTATAAGTACATCGAGTACTTTTGATCTATATTTTTCTCATAGTACCCATCATCATCGATACAATCTGATTGTCTCTCGTTCGGTAAATCGATTGATTATCCATTCTCACTTTAATTTTGAGAACATATCTCGGAGTGAGATATATGCATCTTCTTCTTGTTCTATAATTTTTAATACATCATCAGCTCTCCAGATAGCAATAAATATGCATACACGCGCATCAGGATAATACTTATGATGGTCAATTTGAAGTCTTGTAATCAATTTCTGTGTCTCTCGTTCTGCAAATTGCTCATTGAAGTCGGAACCATTCTGAAGCATTATTTCAAAGTCGGTTGGTGCTGTAGCGGCATCCCCCTCATCAATCTCCTTTTCTATCAGGAATTGGTTTGGATCTCAGATATTATCTAGTGATTCTCAGAAATCTTCCATACTTTGTATAACATTAGTGATTTATCATTTTCAAGTTTTTTCTATAAGTATAGATTAAAGACAAGAAAATATATTAAAGTGCCGAGTTAAAATCAATTTTTCAAGATATTAGTCCTTCAACGCATCAACATAATTACAAGTTGTTATGAATATCAAGAGTGTGGAGATTCGGATAACACTTTAGTAGTTTTGCTTTTATTTTTACTTGCGTTAGTGTAGGATTTTCCCTGGAAAACTTACCAAATATGTCTCAGAAATTTTCACTCATGAGGTGATTATCGTATACATGTTCTTCTTGTCAAATATTTCTCAGGAAATCTTTTATTTTCATCTACCATAGCTTACTCAAGTAATGCAAGTACTATGCTACTTCTATATCTTCATCTCGTTCTGGGATATTGAGAATACAAACGATAGATATGATCTGGTACTTTCCAGAGGTTGGGTCTTTTTGATACACTATCTCGAGATCATAGGGTTCATCGTTCGTGCTTTTCAATATTTTTTCAAGATGCTTCCCCCGCTCTTCTCACTCACTCTTTCGATAGAGCCAGATGATATCATCAATGACGGGTCAAAGATTTTTCTTACTCGCTCTATCAAGTCGGTATAAAAAGGCTCCCATCATATCCAGATCTTTGAGCATAGAGAAAAAATGTGCTTCTCGGATTCTCGCCTCACGAAGTACTCAAGGTTTAGAAGATCCACGTTCAATATCCTGTTTCAATGTATCAAGGGACAGAGCTCGTCTCGTATGAATCTTCTCGATAACTCCTGATTCCTTTGGAGTTCAATTGTCTATTTGAGCTTCTTTTTGATGACTGAAATGACGATCAAGAATTGAGCTGGTTTGTATCATATATATTTATTATTTTTTCTCAGCTTCTGTCATTCTTCTTGTAAATGCATCCTGTCTTGCATACTGTATTGCTTCTTTCCCACTTGAAGCAAGAGTAGTTCCTGTCCCTTGTGGTCTCGGTACTTTATTATCTCGGGTTTCGACGGTTGGAACTACTGGGGCTAAAACTGGTGTACTTGTCCCGGTTGCCGCTACAGCTTCTGCCCTACTTCTCTGTTCAGCTCTCACTTCATCAAGTACAGCAAAACCCAGTTTTCCGGCAAGATCACTTTTTAGTCCTGCAAGAAAATAATCCACCTCTTTCATCATTTTTTCAGCAGCAATTCTTTTTCCAGTTGCATTTATAGGTTCTAATGGCTTTCAGTCTGGCGTTTTTGGATAATTAATATTCTTAATATAAGAAGCAAGCCTTCAGATAACAACTTCTGTCTTCTCTCAAGTTTGACCAGAAAGCTTCACTAATGCCTGAAGGAGTTTCGGATCAGTCGGGTTAATATCAAGTCTTCCTTCCATATTGACATGTATTCCTGGTACAGCTTCAGCCATATTTATAAATTAGAAATTAAAATGAAGAGTCACTTCAGCTCGTTCTTGTTCTTCTTGTTCACTATGCTCCATTTGAACTACCTTACCCAGATAAGTACTGGTAAGTTGATTAATCGACTGGAAGTACTCTTCGATAAATTTTTGCTTCTCAAGGAGTGTATTTTCATCAAGAAGATCAAGTTCATTGAATAGAAGCTTTTTATCTCTATCGTCAGTTACTTCAAAAATCCTCGATATGATGGTGGTCATACCGATAAGGTAGCTTTGTCGTGATTGAGTATTGGTAAATGGAACTGACATAGTGCAATGTATATAGTGATTATGTCATAATTCTTTTTTCTTGTCAAAAATCCGCATCTTTTCCCTTCGAAACCTTCTCCATTTCTCTATATTAGCACGTAATATATAAAAGTGCTAAAATCTTTTGACAGGAATTCGGATTATGATATAATCCTCAGAGTTAAAAGTTTTCAAGTATAAAGTTTTCAATGAAAAATGGCGTACTTGATAACTTGATAACCTTTACCTTTATAACTCTTACATCTATGTCAAAAATTATCGGAATCGACCTCGGAACCACGAACTCGTGTGTCGCCTTTATGGAAGGAGGTCAGGCGACTATCATCCCGAACTCTGAAGGAGGTCGTACGACCCCATCGATTGTCGCGTCGAAAAAGGGTGAGACCATCGTCGGTATGCCCGCGAAACGTCAGGCCGTGACCAATCCTGCTGGGACTATATTCTCCGCAAAGAGATTTATCGGTCGTAAGTTCTCAGAAGTCACCGAAGAACTCAAAAATGTTCCATTTAAGGTGACCAAGGGTCCAGATGGAGGCTGTATGATCGATTGGGAAGGAAAGTGAGTCCGTCCAGAAGAGATCTCTGCCAAGGTCCTCGAGAAACTGAAGGGAGACGCTGAGAAATTCCTCGGGCAGAAGATCACGGAAGCGGTCATTACCGTTCCTGCGTACTTCAATGACTCAGAGCGTCAGGCAACGATCAATGCCGGCAAGATTGCTGGACTCGATGTCAAACGTATCATCAACGAACCAACCGCGGCAGCTCTAGCCTACGGATCAGATAAAAGTAAAGACCAGAAGGTCGCGGTCTACGACTTCTGAGGAGGAACCTTCGATATCTCGATCCTCGAGATCGGAAGCGATGGAACCTTCGAAGTGCTCGCGACCAATGGAGACACCCACCTCGGAGGAGACGACTTCGATCAGCGAATATTTGAATACGTGATGGCGGAGTTCCAGAAGGAAACCGGTATCGACCTCCGCAAGGATGCGATGGCAGTACAGCGAGTACGATCTGCCGCTGAGAAGGCGAAGATCGAGCTCTCGTCGAGTAGTGAAACCGAGATCAATGAACCATTTATCGCGATGAATGATGGCGTCCCGAGTAACCTCATGGTAAAGATTACCAGAGCGAAATTCGAAGAGCTCATCAGTGACCTCGTCGAGCGCTCACTCGAGCCATGCCGCAAGGTGATGAAGGATGCGGGCCTCCAGGCTTCGCAGATCCATGAAGTCATCCTCGTCGGAGGTTCAACTCGTGTCCCGATGATCAAGAGTAAGGTCGAGCAGTTCTTCTCGAAGAAGCCAAACGAATCGGTCAATCCAGATGAAGCGGTTGCCCTCGGTGCTGCGATCCAGGCCGGAGTCCTCCAGGGAGATGTCAAAGACGTTCTCCTCCTCGATGTCACTCCCCTTTCCCTCGGTATCGAAACCCTCGGAGGCGTGATGACTCGTATGATCGAGCGTAATACCACGATCCCAAGTAGTAAATCCCAGGTCTACTCGACTGCTGCAGACAACCAAGACAGCGTCGAGATCCATATCCTCCAGGGAGAACGTGAGATGGCGGCTGATAACAAGTCCCTCGGAAGATTCATCCTCTCGGGAATCGCCGGAGCCCCTCGTGGGATCCCTCAGATTGAGGTCATACTTGATATCGATGCCTCAGGTATCCTCCACGTCACCGCGAAGGATAAGGGAACGGGCAAGGAACAGAAAATCACCATCCAGGGTTCCACTGGTATGAGCGATGCGGAAGTCGAGAAACTCATAAAGGAAGCGGAGGCGAATCGTGAAACCGATAAGAAAAAGAAGGAACTCGTCGAAGCCCGCAATCACGCGGAGTCGACCATCCATCAGACCGAGAAGACGCTCGAAGAGAGCAAGGGAAAATACGAAGAAGATGATGGGAAGAAGGCCACTGAACTCCTCGAAGAGCTCAAAACCACTATCAAAGATGAGAACGCATCGAAAGAAGCCATCGATGAAAAGATGAAAGCGCTCAATGATGTCATGATGAAGATCGGTACCGAGATCTACTCGAAAGCTCAAGCGGAAGAAAAACCTGCTGAAGAGAAGAAAAATGATGACGGAAGTGTCGAAGCGGATGTAGAAGAGAAGTAAAACCAATCCCCACTTATTTGAGTGGGGATTTTTATTAAATTTTAAGTATATTATGGAAACTTTCAAAGATATTATATCAGGCTCTAGACCAGAAGAGAGAAATACCTATACTCTCTTCTTATGATTCCATACAGCAAAATATCAGTCTATGAGCTTAAAAAGATAATAAAGCACTTTTGTGTAGATATTGATGCTACGAAAACCAGTGAATTACTCGGATATAATCGTAAAACAATCAATCGGTATTACCTTCTATTTCGTCAGATTATCTATATACAACGACTCTCACTATTTCAAGAAAAGATAGGTGGAGAGATAGAAGTGGATGAGAGTTACTTCTGAGCCAAGAGAAAGAGATGATTTGCAGGGAAGCTCAAACGATGAAGAGGGACATTGAAACAACCAGTGTTCTGACTGATCAAAAGAAAAAATGAAGATGGACGAGTAGAGATATATACAGAGGTTATTCCGAACTGTAAAGCAATCACACTCAGGCCTATAATACTCGGTAAGGTAGATCTTGATGAGAGTATACTCTACTCTGATGGATGGAGAGCATATGATGGTTTGGTTGATGTTGAGAGTGAGCGACACTTCCGAGTTAATCATGGAGATCATGAGTTCTCCAGATGAAACGGCATCCACATAAACGGAATCGAGAACTTCTGGAGCTTTACAAAACGCCGATTAAATAAGTTTAACGGCGTTAAGAGAAACTTCCATCTGCATCTCAAAGAGTGTGAATGGAGATATGATAAAGAAACAATTGAATTAGAAAAAGAACTTCTTATACTTCTTTATAAGTTTTACCAGAAATAATTACTTTTTAATATTTCTTCTGGTCTAGAGCC
>JAYUDN010000013.1:0-2071 GCA_043739785.1 Candidatus Altimarinota bacterium | reverse complement strand
AAAGAAACAATTGAATTAGAAAAAGAACTTCTTATACTTCTTTATAAGTTTTACCAGAAATAATTACTTTTTAATATTTCTTCTGGTCTAGAGCCATGGATATTGTTGGTCGTAAGCCAGCAGGATCAAAACGAGAGCGACTGATACTCATAAGTGACCTTATACGTTCTGGAAAGATTCGTTTTCCAAATACTGAAGCATGAAGAATGCTTGTAGAAGAATTGGTTGGATTTGGAAAGGAACGACATGATGATCTTGTAGATGCACTTACGATGATGGTAACGGCAGTTTACGAGAAAAAGGATCGTTGTTTCTATATTTGAACGTTTTAATGAGCTTTTTGGCATCTTAATGCTCTTTTCTCTCACTTTCGCCTAGACTTCCGAGTGGAAAAATACATATATGTGTCTTGTAGGATAATAACTTCAAGACTATGATTGAAACGCTCGAAAGACCAAAAACATCATCCACGAAACCTCAGACAGGAGGATGAAATCCTTGGGAAAATATCCGAACGTTCTGAGAAGAAACCTTGACGAGAGCCTACTGTCTCTACGTACGAAAATCATCGGAAGATGATGAGCGACAAGCCCTTTCTATAGAGTCTCAGATCGAGGCAATGCGAAAGGTAGCAGAACGAGACAAACTCGATGTAGTCGAGATCATCAGGGAGAGTAAGTCAGCGAAAGCTTCAGGAGCTCGCGAAGGATTCAATACTCTTCTTGATTGACTCAGACAATGACGGTATAACTCGATTCTCTCTTGGGCTCCAGATAGACTCTCGAGAAATGCTTGAGACCTCGGGTCGGTGGTCGATCTCATGGATCAAGGAAAGCTTCAAGAAATACGAACCAACGGTCAGATATTCAAGAATGCTCCCAATGAGAAATTCCTTCTCATGATCCTCTGCTCTCAGGCAAAGCTCGAGAATGATAACAGGAGTATAAATGTCATCCGAGGACTCAAGACGAAAGCAGAACTCTGACATCTCCCTCATAAAGCACCACTTGGATATACGAATGAACGAAGCTATCTCAGAAATGGATGAAAAATCGCTATAGATCCTGAGAGAGCTCCATACATTAAGCTTATATTCGAGAAAGTAGCTCATGAAGGAATGAGTGGTCGAGCCGTACAGAGATTTCTCCTCGAGGAAACTCCTATGAGGACTCGAAGTGGAAAACCACTGGTCGTCTCTGCTATATACTCTATCCTCAATAATTCTATGTACTACGGTATGTATGAATATCCGAGAGGAAGTGGGAATTGGTGTAAGGGAAACTACGAGCCGATTATTACCAAAGAACTCTTCGATGAAGTACAGGATCAGCTCAATCTCTCTCCAAGATATAGACCACGGAATAAGAACTTCGAATTCACGAAGATCATGAAGTGTGGACTCTGTGGATCTGGTATTACGGCTCAAGAAAAGTTCAAGAAAATACTTGGACAAAAAGATCCGAGAAGTTACGTCTACTACCACTGTAGTAAGTGCCATGATCATAAGTGCAAGAATCCTATGATCCGAGAAGATGCTCTCATATTACAGCTCCTCGAAATGCTTGATGATATAGATATTAATACCATATCTGTCTGAGATAGTCTCAAGGAAGAAATACGAAGGTACAATCTCTTCCAATCCCAACTCCTCAAAAAAGACTCTCGAGATGTCGTATCTGCCAAGCAGATAAATCTCAGAGAGTATATGAAGTATATGATCTCGAATGGAAGTAAAGATGAGAAGCGAGAAATACTGTGGATGATCCAAGCAGATATTATTCTCAAGGATAAAAAAGTTTACATAGAGAAATCAGGATCATTTAAAGTGTCCTAAAAAGTTCGAATCCAAGAAACTCTAGAAACAAGGACACATATATAACCACAAGAAATCAAAAAAGAAAGGAACTCTCCAAATCGGAAAGTTCCTTCTATTTTATGCGGAAACTGAGTGTTATGTGAAACGCAGGCAACATGGTCTGCGAGCTCGATTTTATATGGCTGGGGTACTAGGATTCGAACCTAGGATGGGGGATTCAGAGTCCCCTGCCTTACCGCTTGGCGATACCCCAAA
>JAYUDN010000012.1:0-15804 GCA_043739785.1 Candidatus Altimarinota bacterium | reverse complement strand
AAAGAAACAATTGAATTAGAAAAAGAACTTCTTATACTTCTTTATAAGTTTTACCAGAAATAATTACTTTTTAATATTTCTTCTGGTCTAGAGCCTTCGTATTTAGTAATAAAGATGTTATTATGAATCAGTACACCAAACTTTATGGCTTTCCTAATGCAGATCCATTTATCATCACTGATGTAAAATCAGGAAAGGGAGGTAAACTTCTAGTTATCACAGAATGGCTGACTACTCCTATCATAACTCTCAAATCCTATATCGACCCAAAGACACTCAAGCTCAGTATGTTGGATGGCTCTCAGAATTTCTTTTGAACACAATCCAAAGAAGAATTTATTTCATTTTCGAATAATTCGAAAGATCCGGTAGCAGACTATGCGTATGTTTCTATTTCAAAGAAAGTATACTATATTTCTTCTCAATGATATAAAAAAGAAGTTACAGGTGCACACTTCCCATCATTCCAAACCTTACCTTGATTTATCGGTATTGTAATGTATGCTAAAGATAAGAATCACGCATATTTTCAATGAAATATCATATCTTGGGCTGATCCACTGACATATACACTTGTTGGAAAATCTATCGAAAAGGATAAAAATAATGTTTACATAGATAGCTACCGGATAGCTGGTGCTGATACTGATTCAATCCAGGAACTTGATCTTATCTACTATAAGGATAAAAATTATGTTTATTATTATGATTCTAGTAAATGATTGATTACAGTTATCAAAGGTGCTGATCCAAAAACATTTCGTGTGGATGATGTTAACTATAATTCCGGTTTCGCAAAAGACGACTATGGAGTATATAAAGATGGAATGAAGATTGGATGACCACAAAATGATGTAAAATGAGTAATCTAACCATGAATATATTTACAGATTATATTCCAGTAGAGATTTTCCCCTTACGATTACTATTTTCTATTCTATAAAACCTTTTTTATATGAACAAAATTAAATTCTTGTTATATTTAGTGCTCATCTTAATCACTTTTCGGGCTGATGCAGGAGCATGAGTGAGTTTTTATGGGAAAGTAATAAAAATCAATGGCGTACACCATATTGTATCGACTGATTTCAGTCGATATGACATTAAAATGTGTCGAATCAAAACACCTGAGATTTCATTTAACTCTCCATCCATTGTCCTAAAAGATGGGAAAAAAGTAAAAAGACTTACGGGTATTTTCTGACTCAATACTATCCCTGAATGAACCTATATTTATTTTGTTTGAGGAGTTACTTGACCTTACAATACGAACCAGAGTGATACTTCGCTTTGTATTAGTTCCTCATCAGGTCCACCAATACTTACGATACTACATAACTATGTACCAGAGGACTTTACTATGTTATAAAATACTTAATAAGTAATACAGTATCTCTTTCTTTTATCTTGCAAATTTCAGTATTTCTGTACAATGTATGCATGTTGATACTGGTGCCAAACACACATAAGTCGTCTACATAAGATAAATCGGTCTTTCACGACCGATTTTTTAGTTCTAGGGTTTGCTTCCACATCCTCTCGCCGTTTCTTTCTTAGAAAACCAATAAACTATTAAATCAATAAACTAAAATACCAATATGCCATTAAACTAACATACTACTTTTATGAAACTCATTTTTGTCACAGGTGGAGTCCTCTCCGGCATCGGAAAGTGAATAGCTGCTGCATCGATCGGTGCCCTCCTCAAAGGGATGGGATATAATATTTTTTGCCAGAAATTCGATGGCTACCTCAATGTGGATCCCGGGACGATGAGTCCCTTCCAACACGGAGAGGTCTATGTCACGGATGATGGGGCGGAGACTGACCTCGACCTCGGTCACTATGAGCGATTCCTCGATACGAACCTTTCTCGACTCTCTTCATTTACGAGTGGGAAGCTCTACGAAGAAATGATAATGAAGGAACGACGTGGTGATTACCTCGGGGGGACAGTTCAGATCGTTCCCCACCTTACAGATCTTGTCAAAGAGAAAATCATGCAGGGGTACGAGACCTCTGGGGCGGATATCTCCATCATTGAAATCGGAGGAACGATAGGGGATATGGAAAATGAATATATCCTCGAGACGGCTCGACAGCTTCAGCATGATCTCGGGCCACAGGATGTGATATTTGTTCACGTCGCACTTCTTCCATTCCTCCTCGCTTCGAAAGAACTCAAAAGTAAACCAATCCAGCACTCGATCAGGACCCTTATGAGCTATGGAGTCAATCCTGACTTTCTCGTCGTCCGAGCGGATACGGATATCCCAGATGATATGATGCAAAAAATCGCAAGAGCTTCAGGAATCCGCGAAGAGAACGTGATTTCGTCACCAACCCTCGACTCTATCTACCGAGTCCCGCTTACCTATGATCGCATGGGGGTCGGGCAAAAGATGGCGAAAAGCCTGGGTCTTACTGAGCGTGTTTCTGATCTTTCCAAGTGGAAAGTACTCATGGATAATATCGATACTTCGACCGAAATCCTTCGTATCGGTATGGTCGGAAAGTATATCGGCCTCGAAGATGCGTACTATTCACTCAATGAATGACTCAAGTCCGCGGGATTTGCACGTAGACGTCGAGTAAGGCTCAAGTTTATCGAAGCCGAGGATATCGAAAAACAAGGAGTCTCGATCCTCGATGGACTCGACGGTATCTGTATCCCAGGAGGATTCGGGGATCGAGGGATTGAGGGGATGATCCTCGCCGCCAGGTACGCACGAGAGATGAAAACTCCCTACCTCGGAGTATGTCTCGGTTCACAGATTATGGCGATCGAATTTGCTCGAGATGTCCTCGGCATTGCCGATGCTTCCAGCGAAGAGTTCACCCCCGACGGGAAGCACAATATCATACATATTATGGAACATCAGAAGGGGCTCACGACCAAAGGGTGAAATATGCGCCTTGGAGCCTATCCGTGCGTCATCCGTCCCGGCACATTAGCGGAGAAAGTGTATCGTCATTCTGAGTTAGCGAAGAATCCAGAGAGTGGATCCTTCGTTCCTCAGGATGACAGAGAAGATATGCCATTGTCTGAACACAAAACTCAAAACACGAAACCGAAAACGGTTTCCGAGCGTCATCGTCACCGATTCGAGTTCGATCCTGCCTATCGTGAAGAAATGGAGAAAGCGGGCTTTATCGTCTCAGCGACATCGCCTGATGGAACACTCGCCGAGATTGTCGAACTAAGAGATCATCCCTATATGATCGCCACCCAAGCCCATCCCGAGTTCGCGAGTCGTCCGACCCGTCCTCATCCACTCTTTATGGGATTTATCAAGGCGATGGTGAAATAGATGGGTGATTGTAGATATCTTCAAGAGTTGCAAAAAGTAGAGAAATGAAGTAGGATACAAATATGGAAAATTTTATTCTTACAACTGAAGAAAAAATGGAACTTGAGAAGAGGGGCTTTTTGGTGAAAGAGTGATTTTCAATCAAATATTTACTCCAGTCTTTTTTACAACTTTTGCTATGAATTCTCATTTTGTGATCAATATGATTTTTTACCATACAATTTATTTCAAATCCATTTGAAGCAAAAAATGTTGGAATAGAAACTTTCTTTATGGGTGTTTTCTTATTTTTTCTTTCTTGAAGCTTGCTTAACCTTTCAGTCAAAGCATTAAGAACACATATCAAACTATGAAGGCTATTTTTTTCTGAAAGAGGGTATATTATTCTTAACAAACTATATCCATACGATCGCGTATTTAAGGAATTTCCTATGTTAGAAAATTCCACAAAGACATTTAAGGATTTTATAATTTCTATGAAGTGAAATATTGGACTACTTTTAGTAACAATCACTTCAATTTTGCTTATGCTAATGCCTATAGTATTGTTTCTTGTAAGATTTCCTTTAGTAACTATTTCTTCTTTTTTAGGTATCATTACTCTCTTTTTAGTTACCAGAAAGATTATTGACCATCAGCAGTCTTTCCATCCTCTCTACGCCTTCGGAAACCTCGGAGAAATGATTCAGAAACTCACTCCTCAGATTGAATCAAAATCAATAGAGATACAAGAGAGCTTCCATAAAGATATGAACTTCCGAGTCCTTTCTGATGGGTTCGACTCGCTTTCCACTACTTTTTCTGAGATTATCTGACTTGTTATCAGGCTCGAAAAGATTGAATAGAAAGCGAATAAATGAAATCTCTTTGATTCTGAAAAGTACATTAACTCTCTACGGACGGATATTGTCGAACCATTGAAATCACTCAAGTCTTTTCTCGAAAAACAGCGAGAAGAACTCATCAAGTCACAGAAGGAACTGGCAAGTATAAGCACACTAGATCCTTCGCTTCACTCTGGATGACAACGAGTGAGAGTACAAGTATGATGAGGAGTAG
The DNA here is from genome assembly GCA_043739785.1 of Candidatus Altimarinota bacterium. Taxonomy (GTDB): domain Bacteria; phylum Patescibacteriota; class Gracilibacteria; order BD1-5; family UBA2023; genus JAYUDN01. The sequence continues at coordinate 11,434 of JAYUDN010000012.1, read as the reverse complement.
ATTCCGAGTCAAGCTCGGAATGACAAAGAAACACAGAGCTCGCATCCAAACGAAGTGAATCACTTCTTGTCGAACTCGATGATAATATAGAGAAACTCGAGGAGATGATCGAGAAGATGAAATAGTTTTGATTTTATAAAAAAAGTGATATAATTCGATTGTCTCGAAATAGACAGAGTAAAAACTCCTATGAAAAATCCCCGTTTGCGCGGGGATTTTTCTTTGTCGATCTTAGCGAAATCGCCTCACGACTCGCCTCTGGAATGAGAATATTTCTATTCTTATCCGGCGATGCTTCCAGTATGGAAGTTCGAAATAGACTTTTTTCATAAAGAAAAAAGGTTATGGAGTAAAAACTCCCTGCTCCTCCTGGAAGCAAGGAGCCCAGATATTTTAGTGAAAGTATATTAAAATCAAAATTCCTGTTCTTTATGCGCGTATATTCATTCTTTTCTTATTCATGAGTAAAACCAATATTTTATTTTGGATATTCTCTATTTTTCTGCTACAATAGTTCCGTTATTTTCTAACTATTTTTTCTATGGCTGATGCACAGGTACAAACCAAAGATCCGAAGGATCAGGCGGCTCAGGTAATTGCGGATATCAAGGCGAAACCACTCACCACACTCGAGCAGTCTCAGGTCGAGCAAACATTCGCAGAAGCGACTGATTTCCGATCGCTCGGGGAGAAGATCACGGCGCCGATTGATTCTATCATCTCTGAAACCGCTTCCATCATCGACTCTGACCCGATCATGAACGTATCTGATGAACTGTCGAAGATGAATGGCGAAGTCCAGTCGGTTTACAAGGAAATCATCAACAACGACGGGACGATTATGCGAATCGCGAAATCACTCCCATTTATCTCCACCCTCGCGAAATCGCTCGATGCCAAGTGGGATGAGGCGTCATTTAACATCAAGTCCCTCGAAGGGAAGATTACAGTGATATTCTCAGGATTCGATCAGGCCTATACCTCCCTCAATACGAGTGTCGATATGCAGAAGAAGTTCCTCGATGGGATTGATACCAATATCGGGAAGGTGGTCGCGTACAAGGAGTTCCTCGCTGTCAAGATCGAAGAATTCAAGAAGAAAGGGAATGAAGCGACGGATGAATCAACCAAGATGAAGTATGATATGTTTATCAGACAGGTCGAGTACTTTCAGGCGAACCTCGTGGTTCTCATCGGAAACCTTGATATGGCTCGCAAGCGACTTCTTATGCGACTTGATGCCGCTTCGAAGCTTTCTCTTTCGATGTCGTCCAGTCGTCCGATTTTCAAAACCCTTCTTTCCACAGCGCTTATCGAAACCTCTTCTCAGAAGGCCCTCGATGCCAGTATGAAGGCCATCGGAGTGATGGGAGAAACCATCGACAAGATGTCATCCGAGCTCACGGATAAAGCCATCGAATCTTCTCGAAAGAGTGAAGAACTCAGCTCGAAACCCGTATTGTCTGCCAGTGTCTTTGTCGAAAACGTGACGAAGCTCAAGAATCACTTCGACACCATCGAAGCTTACCGTGCGCAGGTGCAAGTCGAGGCGAATGCCCAGAAACAAGCCTTCGATGATGCTAGTACGAAACTTCGCGAGATTAAAATTCTCGGATCAAAGGATCAGGAAGAGTTCGCCAAAGAGCTCAATAAGTAACCCTTTCTTCTATGTCACTCCTTTCCAATAATAAAATCATCATCCACCTTGATTCTTATGCTTTCGTACCGGGAGATACCATACGGGGGAACCTCGAAATCGTCTTTTCTGAGCCCGTCAAAGCGGATGGAGTTTCCATCGGACTCAACGGTGCCTACCGACAGAATAATATATCTATCTCATCCTCGATGGGCGTGCGTTCAGAAAATAGTACTCGTTATTTCTTTAGTCAGAAAATTACCCTCCTCGGACCCGGAGAATACATGAGTCAGGTTGTTCCTTTTGCTTACTCGATACCATCTGGCATCCTTCCGAAGCGAGCTGGAATATTTGATAATCTCTGAAATCTCCCAACTTGGGCACTCACGCTCTTGAATATCCTCATCTCGCTTATCCGCCTCGAACAGTCTCAATCTATGCCCGAATTCACCCTCGAGGCACGTATCGATATCCCGTGGGGCATAGATGTCACGGAAAGAATCCCGGTATCGATCGAGCAAAAACCAGCAGAAAATCTCAATCCTTCCAATATCCTCTCTCCAGAGGTTACGAAAGGACTTGATGAGAAAAAGTCCCAAATATAGAGTTAAATTGCTCAACTTTCGAAAACTTAATCGGGCTAAGTATATATTGGAATTCAACTTGCACTAGGACACCCTCACTTTTATAACGTGCTTACTCGTACCCAACCAAATCCATCAGAAGTTCAGACAGAAATCACCTCTTCAGTTTCAAATAAGAGTGCCCTTGTATCCCCAGAAATGGCAGAAAAGGCCGTCGAGGAGCGAGGATTTTTTCTCTATGAGTGGATATCTCGCGAGGAGCTTCGTATGACGCTCGAGCGGGATTATCTCCAGATTGTGAGGTGGGCGAGTATTCCTCTTGCCATAATCTGTGGTATTTTTGCGTTTCTTGGCTTTGCGGGAGGACCGATCGGATCCGTCATCGCGGTGGCCATCGTGCTCGGGATTTTCTATACTCTCGTTTTCTTCTATTTGTTTCTCACGTTTATCTACCGATCCTATCTCTATACGAAGGGTGCGGATGTGATTATCACGGATAACCACTATGTCGCAGGAGGGAACATCATCCCGAAAAATGATACCTCTATTCTCGGAAGTGTATTCCACACGTATGAAACCCAGTTTGATGAGAAATTCCTCGAAGATTCGAAACTCGCCGAGAAAAAATCCAATGCCAAACAGGCCCTCTTTGATAACCTCAAGGATATCGCTTCGGGATGAGGCAAACTCCTTGCTAATGTCGGGCGTTCTCGGGATTCCTGAGGGATTGTCCTTGCTCTTATCATCGCCGGCGTTCTCTATAGTGGGATGATGCTTGCTGTCTACTTCGTCGGGATATTTTTTATCTCTATTTTCTGACGACTCTTTTCATGGATCGCTCACCTCTTCCTCAGAGCTTCGAATAATCTCGAGTATAAGGTGCAGGACCTCTTCTCGGATATTGATACGAAGTCTAAAAGACTGTCTGATTCTAACGATACCATCATCAATCTCCTCGATGAAGCGAGACGAAATGAATGGAAAGATGGCCTTCTTACGAAGCTCAATGATTCTATCGAGCTTATTTCCTCGCTCTCAAGTGACTCGGTCGATGCGACTCGGAAACTCCGTGAAACCCTCGAATCTTCAAAGTATCGAGATATATTTAACTTCGTCAAGTACAGTGGCTGGGTAAAAACACAGATTCTCGAACCGATCGAGTCGATACTGTTGCTCCTCGAGAAAAATCGTGATATACTGATCGAGTCTATTGTATCCCTCGAAAAGCAGATTTCTGAGACTTCTGATAGTACCCTTCGTGGACCTCTCACGCTCCAGAAAGATAGATTCGTCATGCAAGTCCAAAGTTTCGATGAAAATATCGAACTCCTCGAAAGCTATCAAAAAAAACTCAAATAAATATATCTTCATACACATATTATGAAATTCTGATGAACCCTCTATCCGTATCAAAAGGAAATCCTCGATATCTTCGAAAGAGAAAGAAAGCGAGGGGATAAGAAGGTTCATATCGTCGCTCCCCCAGGATCGTGAAAGACGATTGTCGGACTTGAAATTATGGTCAGACTCAATACCCCTACCCTTATTCTCGTTCCGAATCTTACCCTTCAAGAGCAGTGGAAAGATAAGATAGAAAAACTTTTTTTGGAAGCTTCTGAATCCTGAGCTAACCTCATCTCTACCTCAGCAGAAGAAATAAGAAAAATAAATATCGTTACTTACCAATCTCTCGCGGGAACAGATGATACTGAAGATGATGGTATTCATAATAAAATCCTCGATATCTGGTATGAGAGTGAGAAATGAGAATTTTCAGATAAGGAATCATTTCTCCTCTTCGCGAGTGGGCTGAAAGAAGAAAACCCCACTGAATACAAAGAACTCTATACAAAAAACCAGAAAAAGCTCAAAAAGAGTGGTGATGAATCGGTGACCAGAAAGTTGATGAAGGAATCCATCCATACATATATCACAAGACTTCGTGAAAATGGAGTGGGGATGATGATCGTCGACGAAGCACACCACCTCACTTCCTGGTGGTCCCATGTACTGTTCGAGATATGGAATGACCTCTCAGAGCCCTATATTATCTGACTTACGGCTACTCCACCATTTGAAAGTGTCGATTATTTCGAACTTTATGAGAGCTATACGAAACTTCTCGGGACCGTTGATTATTATGTGCCGACTCCCGCTATCGTGAAGAGTGGCCGTCTTGCACCTTACTCTGATCTGGTATATATCGTACCCCCAGATACGAGTCTAACTGAAGTACTCAAGGCCAAAGAGCAGGCATTATGAATATTTCTGGATCTACACAAGTCAGAAATAGTACTGTTTCTCCATCAATTCCTGACTGAGAATTTTGATAGACTCAAAGTACAATCTCTGGACCTTCTCGAAAAATGGATGAGATTTGTCTATACCTACAAAGATACGACGATTGATATGTCTCCCTATATCACCCAGAATGCTCGGGAGCTGCTATCACTCGAAGATATCGCCAAGAGTGTCGGAAAGTGGGGTTCTGATGGATTCAAGAAAACCAAAAAATCGAAGCTGCTCGAAGAACTGAAGTCTCTCTTTTTTGATCTCGGCTATATCTGGAGATGAGCGAATCTCTATCGATTCCAGACTCCGCTGGAGAAATGACTCATTTACTCAAAGTCGAAGATGCAAGCCGTTGAGAAAATACTTGATACCGAAATTCTCAACCTTTCGAAGGACCTGCGAGTGGCGATTATTACCGATTTCCTTGATGTAGAATCCGACTGGATCAATGGGCACTTTATTTTTGATGAAGTTTCTAAATCATTCGCAGAATTGAATCCCTATCTTGTTTCTGGTCAGTGAATCTGGAAGCTCGAGAATGGAGTCAAGATTCTCTCAGAAGATGAGACCATTCTCTCTGTAACCGAGAGGCTCTCCAGTGGGGAAACCAAGCTCGTCATCTGAACCAGGTGAATCCTCTGAGAATGATGGGATTGCCCCGAAGTGAATACCCTCATCGATCTTACCGGAGTGAGTGCCTATATGAGCGTCAATCAAGTGCACGGTCGTGCCATACGACTCGATCGGGCTCATCCAGATAAAGTGGCGAATATTTATGATGTTGTTTGTCTTGGCAGTGGATATCAAGGGCTGCGGGATTTCGAACGACTGAAGAAAAAACACACCCAATTCTATGGAGTCGATGATAGTGGACTCGTCATCAAAGAACTCGATCATATCTATCCTCAGCTTGAAAAGGTTATTCACAATACTAATAAAATTAATGCCTATACCTTGAAGAAATCAACGCTTCGAAGTATGGTAAAAACACTTTGGAATATCGGGGGAGAGTATCATAATGAAGAAGTATTTCTACTCTCGATAGAGATCATGAAACTATATGAGGTGGTCCCGATTCCTTCGAATCTTTCCTGGTGGACACGTCGCTCACTTCATCCAGAAACATGGAAGGGAGAGAACCTTCTCGAACTTGGAAAATCATCGTATCATATGCTCGTGCGGAGGTGGATTGCTGAAATCCTCGATGCTACCCTCCAGGTAATGAAACCTTTCGGTATGATCCCCAAGGATTTTACCTATGAGATGAAGTGGTCAGATGCTGGATCCATTACCATTTCAAGCAACTATAAAGACCCGCTTGTGGGGAAAAAATTCCTCGAGACGGTAGCGAGTATGTTCAACCCAGTGACAGAAGAGAGGTATATTTTTACTAGGGAGATAAGCACTAATACTAATTTAACTAAATCGTCTCTTTGGTCAGTAGTTATGCTTACTTTCATTCCTATATTTATTTATTTCATAATTGTTCCAGGAGTAGCAGATCCTTCTCTAAACTTATCTCCTATTATTATTTCGAATTTATCGCTCATTCTTTCTGTTATTGCAATTTTCATTAGTATTTTAATATTTAGTTTCTTTATAAAAATTATTTTTTCACTCTTTACTCAAAGTATTGAGGATATTGTATCGGGTATTTCAATACAGTGACAGTCTATTTTCCTCTGAATCCCCGATATTATAGCCAGTAATGATGAGAAACGGGAGAGGTTTACGGGCAAGAAGTATGGAGCTATTGCTATTGATCTAGAATGGTATACGAAGATAAAAAATCAGCCTGTATATTTAATCTGAAAGAAGTGATTTTTCGCCTGTTTATGGATTTCTCTGACGATTTCTCCAATTCTTTATTGGAGTTGAATGCTTCATAATGTCGAAGATATTATAGGAATACTATTTTTTTCCCTATTTGCTGGATCTTTATCCCTTTGGCTTTTTGTGAATTTACTTCTTATATGCTGGGCAGTACTCAAGGTATGAATAAATTTTCTCTATTCGCTCTATGCTCGAATAGTTAATAATTTTAAAAAAATAGGCATTGTTCAACTCTCTGGAGCAATCCAACCTGTAGACCAGCAAGATATCGGGAAACCATCATTCCTCTCTGCTAAGATCGAAAAGCTATGGATATAAATCAATATCTTTCATCATCGATTATCCCAAGAGAAAATGATCTCTGCTTCGTACAGTTTCCGACCTTTACCGGATATACTGAAGTCGTCATCTATAAGCACCGGGATATCAATATTTCGTATGGTATCCACGAGCTCTTTCCTCGCTTTCGATGCGAAGAAGTATATCTCGATATCCATCGGGTGATTCTTGCTTCCCGTGTGCTTGGCTATATTGCGGTTCGTATCATAGATACCGATGCCATATATGGAGAGAGGATATTTCTCATCATGAGTGGTGAGGTGTTTACTTTTGAACTGATGGGAAAGGGGTACTTTGCTCTGGTCTATACGGATATGGCCTGAGAGTATCAGTACCATACCAATATCCCTTCCGGTGGACTCTTCGTGTGAAATCTAGGAAATCATACATTTACGGTCGTGAATACGTTGACCGCAACAGTCGTTTTCGAAAAAGAGTGTATCCTGATGCCCAGAGAACATATCAAAAAACCTGATGAAATACACATCGACGAATCCCAGTCATGTGTCTTTATACCCGATCCACTCTTCGAGGATACGGGTTTATTTTTTCGAAACTTTCTCGCGAATATCCCCGTGGATACTCTAGCAATTACTGATTCTGGAACTTCGATGAGACTTGATGCTTCGAAACTGGAACGACGGGAATTTCTGAAGCTTATAGGATTTCTTGGGGTGTATACCTGTATCCTCTCTGAATGATTGGCTGAATATCCTGGATATCTTCAACTTTCGGAAGTTACTGATGGACGATTTACACTGCCTGATACGTTTTCAGTCAGTGAGATGATTTCTTGTATTGATCCGAGGTGGCATCAGGCACGACTCGCACTCCTTGAAATCCTATACCTTGCTGGAACTCTGGAAGCGAGTAAGAAAAATCTCGAAAAATGAATGCAAGAAATAGATAATCTTGGCAATCCGCATATACTACTCGAAAAGAAAAGACTCGAATCAAACCTCCACGCTATGGAGGAGATGTATCCCCGCTATCTCGCTCAAAAAGATACCCTTATCGCCCTCCTTAAACACAAAATTTCCTAACTTCATACTATGCCTCTTCCTCCCAACAATCCTGGTTTCGATGCCTTTTTCCAAGCGATTACCACTTCTCCCGAGTTCAAGTCTGCTGTGACGAAGGACTGGAAGTGAGACTCTATGGATGCACTTGAGAAATCCCTGCTTGACATGCAGTCCAGTGTCGAACAAGCTTCGGGGATTATGAAATGATTCGAGGGGAAATTTGCCACCGATGAGGCGAAAGATATTGGCAATAGTGCTTCCATAGTCCCAAAAGGAGAAACTTCCGATGGGCAGGGAAGTCCACCGAAGACGGGGAATCCTGGAGATGAAGATGCTATCCCACCACTCAAGGTGGAACACTTCGTCAAAAAAGACCCAGCGAACTGGGGTTTTGCGGGAGTAGCTGGGATGGAGAAGCTCAAGGAAGAACTCAAAGATAGCTTTATCAAGCCACTGAAGTTCAAATTCTTGGTAGAAAAACTTAAGAAGGAGCAAGTAGATGTTATGAATTGATGACAAGCAAACAAAGGGGAGTCCGAGGGGGATAAACTGTCTGAGACAGATGATAAGCTGTGAAAATGATGAGCGAAAGCGAGCGAGTTTTTATCCCCTTCGGAACCTTTTGGTTCTTTTCAGTTATGAAAAGAAGGGAATTTACAGGGTAACAAAGACACATTGAAGAATGACCTTATTCTGAAACTTTATACTGAATACGAAAAGTTCAAAATCTCAATCCCGACCGGGATGCTCTTCTACGGGCCACCAGGAACGGGAAAGACTTTTATCACTCGCAAGCTCGCTGAGGAACTCGACTGTGGTTTCATCTCGAAAAATATGGGAGAATTCGGATCTTCCTACCTTCACCAAACCACGAAGAATATCAAAGACTTTTTCGCTGGAGCGAAGAAGGCCGCAGAAAATGAGCCGATTATCCTGTTTCTTGATGAGATTGACTCCCTTGTTTCGACTCGAACCAATAATGTCGATGCCAACAAAGCAGAAGAAGTTTCTCAGTTTCTCCAGGAGTTTAATAGTCTGGAATCTGCCCCGAACCTGATCGTCATAGCGGCCACCAATCGTCCCGACCACCTCGATCCCGCTATCCTCAGATCGGGACGCCTCGATAAGAAGATCTACCTCGGGCCTCCCGATGACGAAGCTCGCAAGGCATTATTTAAAATGTACATCGAGAAGAAGGGTCGCCCTCATGCGAAGCTCGACTATGATGAACTGATGATCCTCACGAAGGACTATGTCTCTGCAGATGTAGAGGCCATCTGTGATGAAGTGGCTCGAGATGCGAGTCGAGATCTCCTCGATCTCGTCGATGAGGCAGAGAGTGGAAAGCTGACGGAAAAAGCCCTCGATGGACACAAGATCACGATGGATTCCCTCAGAAAAGCTATTATGGAAACCCCATCTTCGCTCAAGATGGTCGATATGAGTGTGTATGAGAGTTGGTTGGAGAAGATAAAATAGAAAATATGAATATCTATAAAAATCCTACATCTAAAACCCAATTAGCACTAAGGAAACTATCCTGGAGAATGGGTGCTGAGTCTGAAGGTTTTTTGTTAAAAATCTTCTTTCTGTTCCTTTTTGGCTACCCAGTTATTATAATTCCATTGGAGTTATTTCATAAAATGGAAGGTTTTTCTCTCTTCTTGTGAATACTACCAATTATGTTACTCCCGATTTTACTTATATGGAGTATATCATTGAGAAAGTATATGGATGAAGGACTTGATACGATTCAGAAACATATGGCATTTCTTGAAGATAGTTCTCATACATGAAGTAGTTTAGAAGATGACTTGATTCGGATAGGAACTATTTATCGTGTTATCCAGGGGCTTATATCTCGAAAAAAATTCACAAAGTTTTTTTATTCTAAAGGTATTTGAAATCAGTTTGACGCTATGTATGAACTCATTTCGAAGTCTATACTTTGAATACTCAAAAACCTACAAACTGATTTAGATGCTCATCTTATAGAACAACAAAAAACTCTAAAACAAGCACAAATAGAGGTTGAAAAAAATATGCACTGAACCACTGAACTGAACCAAGTTTCCGAACTTCAGAAAGCTCGTCTCGATCGACAGATTGAACAATTTGAGACATTACAGAAGGTGCTTGTGAAGGTGTAGAAGTTGCAATAAGAGTTTTAGTATGCTAGAATAGAACAACTATAATTAAATTTTCTTATAAATGCTGAAAGGTTTTAAGCATATACAACACATAATCATTTCCAATACTGGAGAAACACAAGACTATGGGGGCTCTCTTTCTACGATACTAGGTTTGTGAACCATTATGATGAGTTTTATCTTACTTCTACAGTATGAAATGGGTAGTATTTACTTTGCTCTTTTGTTATGAATATGAAGTTTTCTGCTTATTGACGGAAACAATTATCTTATAAGAAAAAGGGATAGTATTTTTTCCGAGATATTAGCACTCAATAAAACCTTACAAAAATCAAAAAATAAGATTGATGATATAGATTCCATTTCTAGTAAAATCGAGCAAATAAGTTATTTATTCCAAGACCTTATATATAACTCACATTTTACTAGTTTACTATACTCCCGGATTACCTCCAAAGAACAGCTTCAATTAATAAATGATGAACTCTTACTTCTTATAGATTACCTTACCGATCTCCGTTCTGACCTTAAGATTCGTCTTATAGAACATCAGAAAACTCTGAAAAATGCAGAAATTGAGGTTGAAACAAATATTCACTGAACCACTGAACTGAATCAAGTTTCTGAGCTTCAAAAGGCTCGACTGGATCGGCAGATTGAACAGTTTGAGGAGTTACAGCGAGTACTCATAAAAATATAAGCATGGAACGAAAAATGATAAAACATCGCATTCTAGCAGACCCAAATATTAGATTCTATAAATCTATCCAATTTCCATTGTTTTGTATACTTTTAGTTTTAGGATTATTATGTGGATTTGGCGCATGAATATCATATATTGATACACTTTCAGGTATCAAAGCTGAAATAATATGATGAGTACTTGCTGTATGATTATCCACTATATACGCAATCCTGCTGAGTATTTTATTTTGAAAATTCTTAAATAGACCTTTTGAATTACTAGAAAATTTGCTCGATATAGGCGATAGCTTATCTGAAAAATTACTCTTAAATACTAAGATAATTACTACACCTGATGAAATACTTACTCTTTCAACTGAAATATATGCAAATAATACTCAGTTAGCCTATATGAAAAAAGTATGGTGATATTTTTTAAGAAAGAGTACAAATGAATTTTTGATGCATTTTTTTGATGAAAAGCAAAAGGAAATTCTCGAAATCCTATTCGATTGTAAAAGTGATCTGCAGATTCAAATAGAACAAAATATTGAATCTATAAATTTGCAAAAAAATGAAGTTACTTCCACGATCCAATGAACTACTGAACTGAACGAGGTTTGAGAACTCCAAAAGGCTCGTCTGGATCGGCAGATTGAGCAATTCGAGGAGTTACAAAGGGTACTCGTGAAAGTGTAGATTTGGAGAATTTCCTATTTTGTGATATTCTTTTATTACTACTTAATGTGCTAGGTATGTATTTGTATAGTTGACTCCAGTTGATTCACTCGATTATTTTAGGGTCTTCCCCAGTTACGGGTTAGTTTTTCTGAGTAATTTTAGTATTTCTTTGTAGATATCTTTTCACTTTATACGACAATTATATCTAAATTG
>JAYUDN010000011.1:0-15966 GCA_043739785.1 Candidatus Altimarinota bacterium | reverse complement strand
ATATATACTTGACAATTATTTCTATATATATAGCTTGTCTATGTACGCCGAAAAGGGTTGCATTCTTCTATATAAAACGCGTTTTATATAACGAAATGTACCCCTATACCCCCCCCCAACCCCCATTTTTTCCCTTAGAGATCAGACGAACAAACCCACTAGACAAAAACGAGTCTATTGCATAATAAGTTTTCTTATATTATCCCTACCCATCGAGCAAGTAAATCTCTCATATAAAAATACAATGTATCGTATACCCCATATAACTTATGCCATGACGGGTATAGGATATGTGGATATCTTGATGGGCGGGAAGGGGAGTGACCTGATGGCGGGCTCTTGCCTAGAATATCTCTCTTTTCCGCCCCATCGGTACTTTTCATTTTTCAATTTACATATAGCAAAACCCCCCAAAAAAAATAAACCATCACATATAATCAATAATTAAATTTGCAATTCATTCAATAATCCATACAATATACCCATGAAAGCACTAGACCTCAATAACATCACACTCTTCACTGGGATCACAATCACAGAATCCATTATTATATCGATTCTACTAGCAACAACTCAGGATGCAATAGCAACCGAAGACTCTCGCCGTCTCATCGTTTACAGCACACTCGATCCATTCATTGTAAGAAATGCGATCATTAACCGAATTAAATCTCTTCAGGAAAATAATTATATCACGAAAGATCTTATACCCACAATAAATTCAACTACCCTACAAAGAGCTATGCCATCAAAGAATATTCAATCAAAATCCGGAAGACCCTATAATTCCTAGATATACCACATGCTCATAAAATATTATTCCGTACAAGAAAATAAAACTCCATGTCACACTCCACTTAGCCCCTCAGGGCCATTCTCTTACGTCTGGAAGGGTGTTAAATGTTATATTGATACCAACATACTCTCCGCCTCCACACACACGCCTACGGAGCTAAAAACAATGTTTAAAGACCAGTTGGCTCTCCTAAGCCAAGAACTTAAAACCTTCCATCAATACAAACTCCTCACGCAAAAAGCTACAAAATCCATAGAGGAGCAGTATGAACATCTATTTTTCTACCAAGGATATACCTACCAAAAAGCTCAGCTCCTTCAAGAAACCCAAAAACTCTACCAATCTACCACAACGTACATTAACCCAACGGAACCTACACCAATAAATCTCTCTACAGAAGATGTCCTTTCCTCATTTATTTTCAACGCATCACCATTAAATTCCACCATTAAGCAGATTGGTATCTCAACGCAATCTATCAGAAATCTTACCTGATACTCTTATACTACTACCCCCACTTGGTCACAAACTCAAATCCCAATAACAATCACTTGGCAGAGACAGATGCTTGAGGATACTTCTGATCTCCTCATCATCGATGGATCCCGTCAGATGGGTAAATCCTATGGGATTGCAGAACTCCTGATTGAAGAATCATTCATGCCCTGAGCAGATATTCTTGTAGCAGCATTCCTACAAAAAACTACGAATGCGATCCTAAACTACATGAAAAAATTTCTCCAAAACTTCTCGGAGGAAGATTTCATTATTTATAGAAAAGACGGCTATATCCTAAACAACACAACCGGAGTCTCAATCCATTTCCGTACCCTCTCCGACTGAGGAGATAATGTTCTCGGTCTTACTACCCGCCTCGTCGTGGTAGATGAGGCACAAAAAGTAACAAAGGCTGTCTTTGAAGATGCAATAAATCCAACCCTCACAACCACTGGCTGACGCCTAATACTGATCGGTACGCCCGATGAAGATATTTCAGGATACATGTACGAATCCATCATCGATATCGCCAAATGATCCATCTACAATAACCCAGGTCAAAAAACTGCCCGTCATCTCAAAGTCTCCGCAGATGATAATCCTCTCATTCACCCAAAGATCCGTAGACAAATAAATGATACCCGTAATAAAGCATCAACCCAGCGTCAGTATTTTAACCGATGGGGAAAATCTGAGGATTCAAGATTTAACCCGACATCAATATCCATTACTGATCAATCTAACCCCCCACCAACCCCATCCCCTCAAGGACATATTATCCTCGCACTCGATCCTGCACGTAAAAAAGACAGGTCTGCATATGTTTACCTCTATGCATCACATAACCAGATTATTGTCCTCGAATCTGGAGAAGTTCCACCACAATTTAAAGATGATTGGAATCTCCAGGCACAATATCATATTGCCCATATGAAACCCTTCAAAGAAAAATATAAGACATCTTCCGCAGGCATCGACGCGACGGGAGTGGGTGATGGGGTCACTGCCATCTTTCAGAAAGCTGGACTCTATATCAACCATACTATCAGATATACTTCCGGGCAATCAGAGTCAGAACCCCTTCCAGACCACTTCAATGTGGCAAAGCATATCCTTATAAATAATATGCTTGACCTTTGGGAGAATAAATACATAACTATCATACAAGAAACAAACCAACTTCTCATGGAGGAGTTTTCTTACCTCAACCTCAAAGAATCTCGCTTCGGATCACTCTGATTCGACTCACGATTCTTTGATGATATTATTAATGCCCTAATGATTTGACTCTATATTGCTAAAAAGAAACGCTACATCTACCGAATGATCGATGAATCCCGATCTTCCAAGACACAACAGCAGATACTACGTGAGGAGTTTTCACAGTATAATCTCCCCACCAAACATCAACCCTCAAATACATATTGATTTTGGTAGAAATATTATTATACTGTACACGCTCTTCAAAGCTGTGTGCCTTAATTTGCATATAACAGAAGCTATAGATTTTAACGATTTGGAGCTTTTTATTTGACTCTATAATAACTTTCCTTAGAATAATTCGGCCTAATGATATGATTTTCTGAAATTTAGGAAAACCTTAGACTTGTTCTTGGGTTTTTTTATTTGCAAATCCTCAAACCCCGAATATAATACCCGTATGCAGTTATCATTCTAATTTATCATGCTACAACAATACACTTATTCTGCCCCTAATACACAGGGGAAGATAATCCAGACTACCGTAATGCTGACCCCTGAACAGCAATCACAAGCTGATCAGGCAAAGAAGAATTATGAAACGTCAAAAGCATGGATACATAAAAAGTATGTGTATATCTGGATGTACGCCCATAAAGCATATCACCTTTCCACAGAAGATCGAGCAAAATATCTGAAGACATGGCAGTCAAATATTGCCTTTTGACTTATCAGGTCTTTTATTGATGTATTTATCTCTACCCTTACGGAACGCCCAATAAACTTTCGAGTTCAAGGTCTTAATGAAGAAGGGATTGCCAACGCCAATAATATAGAACATGCACTTGCTGTATCAGCAGACGTGACGGGGTTCCAAAAAGAATCACGTACAGCCCTTAAAGAATGACTCAAGACTGGTACATTCGCATTTGCTATCGGAATACTACCTCCATCAAAGAAAACCCCCATCAATATTCTCACAGATGATCCCACAATGCCCGTCAGAGAAGTAAATTATGAGAATGAGATCGGAGATTTTCCTTATGCCAGATCACTAGATGTATTCAATATCTTTCCAGATATATATAATGGTACTCTCCGCCACGTAACAGAGAGAAAAGTCACATCACTTGATGGGGCACTCACTACCTTTAAAGCACTGATAGACGATCCAGATAATAAATCTCCCTTCAAAGACATAGTTCCATTCCTGACATCAAAAGTAAATCAGAATCATGCAGACTTTCGAGACTTCGCGATTATTAAAGATCAAATTCATCAGCAGATAAACTACAACTTTGCCAAAGAAAATGCATTTACTGATATTTTTTCTACAACTTACTGACAAACAACTACCTCCACTAAATCTCAGGATACAGATAACGATGTAACTGATGGACTTATCGAATATCTCTATGAGGTAAATGATTATACGATCACGATTCATATGAATAACTACCCAGTTTGTCTTATGCCGAATAAATTTGGGTTTATTCCGTTTGTACTTTCATCTACTACCGATGAAAAACGACCACTATGATGTGAGGGTATTCCATATCTACTTGCGGGTATGGAGAAAACTATGAATTCTTTCATGAATAACTACCTTGATGGGGTAAAGGCTATAGCTAATCCTACATATATTGCTAAGAAGGGTATATTTACTGATGAAGATCAACTTGAAGAGCTCCCCCCTGGTGGAGTCTTATGGGCTGAAGGGGAAGTAGGAAACAATTCCATTCAAAGAATGGATAAATGAACTATCTCAGACCACAATATACTTGATATCACCATTAAAATTGCCTCACAACTGACGGGTATCTCAGAATATAACCTTGGTATCTCAGCAAGAGAACGTACCGCTACCTGAGCCCTCGCTACTACGCAGTCATCACAAAAACGTCTCTCCCCATACCTTGAAACATACATATCTGTCATTTCTAGAATCGCAAATATGTGGCTTATTCTCATGAGACAGTACTGGACTGAAGAGAAGTTCCTCGTTATCACTGGAACTACTGAAGGAAGGCGTCTAAAGAATAAAGATCTTGTAGGGGCAACAGCAATTACCCTCAATCTCGACTCAATGTTCTCGGCTATTCAAGATTTTGCATATAAGAAGCTCCTCGAAGTCTACGCTCAGACTAAAGGGACTGGTCTTATCAACGAAGATGAGGTGATGCGTGAGATATTTAAGCTACAGGGATACGACACAAAGAGATTCGTACCCTCTACAGCACCACAAGTCACTCCTCTTACCGATACCCCTCCCCCAATATCCCCATCAGCAGATGATCCCACTTTTACAGAAGCACAACTGACGGGTCAAGACATCCAATCCCTCAGCACTCCTCAGCCTAATTTTGGCAATGAAGGAAAAGGGCCAAAATAATTTGATTTTTCTTCCTATCCGAATATAATCATAATATCCTATGGATAATAACATTCAATACCCAAAAACCCCATTCGATACTGAGACTTGTATCAAGATTCTTGAGATTGGAAAGAAATTAAATCTCTCTGATACCACTTTGAAAGCGATACAAGGTGATCTTCATTTTGATGGGCAACCAACTTACCCAGATGGTGAAGGAAATCCCCTTAAAGATATGGCTGAAGTATCATTTCTCTCCCCTCGTACTATGTTACAAAATACTTAACCACCCACAATATATGGTCGATCCAGCAATAGCAGCAAAATTCATAGAAATGCTCAAGAAACTCGGAGTATCTGATACTACATGTGAACTTGTAGAAGAAGAGCTTACAGAAGATCCAAAAGAAGAAGCTACCGAGACTCCTAAAGAGGAAAAAACTGAGGACGCACAAGAAGGCGGAGCCCCAAAGGTCATGGGTGTTGAAGTTATTAAGGTAAACAAAGCATCAACCCCTCCATCTTCTGATCTTAATTCAGCAAAGTCTTCTCTTCTTAAACGTATGATGGCATGAATGTAATTATTCTTTTGATACTTATCAGTATTATTATAGTCCTCGTATATCTATACCACTGATTATTACAGAAATATAAGAATACAAACTTCACACCATTTTTAGTAGGGCGTATATCCCCATGGACAACCCCTCAAGAAGAAGATTTATCAAATAGTAAATCTTCCCTTATGCTCATGATCCAGTTTTTGGAACACAAGCTCAATCATACCATGACAGCTCTTGTAGAATCTACTGAATGATCGATAGAGGCTCATCTCATACGATGAGAAATGCGAATGCTGCGTACTCTTCGTACAGAGTTAACTGCATTAAAAAATAAAAAACTGAAATAGCAATAAGAAATGATACCGAAAGGTATCTTTTTTTTGACATCATTCATTGTATACTTATATTGTTCATAAGATTATAGGGCATAGACATACTGCCCACCAGAAGATTACTTAACTATCATCCTATGTCTACTGAACCAATTGTTCCTGAATCGGCTCCAGTGGAAACGCCTGTAATTCCTGATCCTATTACGCCAGACGTATGAATAGAACCAGAATTACCGACTACTCCTGAAGAACCAGAGCTGACCCTATCAGATGAAGAACTTGATGCAGCTATTGAGGCGATTCTTAAAGATATGCCATCTACAGTAGCTACCGAGCCAACCTTCTCTACAGGGAAAGAAGAACTCAAACAGGAAGTCAATGCTCTCGATGCCATGATTGATGAATTTACACAATCAGAAGCAGCAAAAGCAGAACTCGAGTCTCGTATAGAAGCTATTCATGCAGAAAAAGAACAATTTCGTAGCGATGTCCAATCTTCGTATAAGAAGATATCCGATGTTATTGGCCTCGATCTTGCTGAGCAGATTACTTCTGAAGACCAGGGCGACATCCCACTCCATCTTTATTCCGATAAGATGGAAAAAGTATATGCACATCCGTTTTTCGGGCCACACATTAAGACTCTCCTTGAAGGATGAGAAGTAGATCTTCCAAAACTCCTCAAAGAAACTCTAAGTCGAACCCGAATACCGAATATTGCAGCTACTCCAACTACACAAACTCCAGAAACTACACCTCCTAATGCCACAAATAGTCTCATTTCGAGATTACGTGCTGGACATAGGATGTAATTTACTATACCTTTACCCACACCCTTACTATGGCTTCTACATCCACAGGGTATGTCTCAGGACTACCCTCTACATCTGCTACATCTCCTGTCGTACAAGGTACAGCAGCTGCTGGAGCTACATCCCTTGCCGTATATAATAATCAAGAAGTTGATGTTACATTTATCGGACAAGGAGCATTTGGAGTCAACTCATTTCTCGCTACACTTCTCCCCCTTGGAGTTCAACTCAGTGGTGGTAAGTTTGAAGATGCAGGACTTCAGGAGCGAATCTCTACAAACTATCCAGAAATCCGCTTTAAGGAAATCGACGATATTGCCCGTACATACGTTACAAGTGCTACAGCTCTTATCGGTGATACAACTATCACTCTCGTTACTACAGCCGGTCTTCAGGAAGGTGATGTTCTCCGTAATACACTTACTGGTGAACAAACGCGTATCAATACAGTTGTATCTGGTACAAGTATTACTGTATCTCGTACCTTTGGTACCATTCCCGCTGCCGCTATTGCGAATGCACAGAACATGATTTTCGTCTTTAATGCTATAGCTGTCGGACAAGCATCACGTACTGCACTTGCTGCTATTGCTCAGGATAAGACAAACTTCTTTCAGAAATTTGTCGAAACTGTGCAGATATCTGACGAAGACAAGATGTCCAATAAGGTTACTACTAAGTTCCTTGAAGACCTTCAGATCGAACGAATGAAGAAACATGGTCGTGATCTTGAGTACGCAGCAATCTTCGGGCAGAAGAAGAGTACTATTGACGCATCATCTCGTAATGTAACAGCTACAGAAGGAGCAATTCAGACAGCCCTTCGAGGTTGGACTGGTGACATCTCTGGGGCTCTTAACGCAACGAATATCGAACGTGAATTCTCTCGTCCATTTGCATATGGAAGTGGAACAAAGATTGGTCTCTGTGGACGAAATGCTCGTGCATCTATCCGAGCACTCTTTGAAACTCGTATCAATGTCGAGAATCTCGAAACAGTAAACCTTAAGCTTTCATATATCGATATGAACGGAGGACGACTCTTCCTTATTGATCATCCATTTATGGATACTGATTCAGGATACGCAGGTCATATCCTTATTGTAGATCCTTCTCAGTTCCAGGCAGTATACCCTTCAGGAAAGAACCTTGATGGAAGCAAACTTACAGGTAAGACTAAGTTCGTAATGAACCAGGCTGACTCTACATTTGCTCTTGAAAAAGGAGACTGGGTTACATATCTTGGATTTGAAAATAAGAATTCGAATGCCCATGGTTTATTTAAGATAGTTTAATCTTTATCAGACAATAAAATACCAGGTAACCCCTGGTATTTTATTGCTTTTATTATGCATAGTCTTATACTATTCCCGGTCGAATGTGATCATATACCATTGTCACATAAGATATTGTCCCTTCCTCGGGGTTAAGGGGTAGAAATAATGTATTCCAGTACCTGCGGAGGTCACTGCGAGCCCATCAGATGATGGACAGATCCTGATAGTTTCTATAAATAAATCACTTGCTATGCAGGTGATTTTTTATTTCACTTTTTATTTGCAATTACTAAAAAATACCATATACTTCAATCACTAAATTACTTCCTAATTATTACCTATATGGCAAATACAACCACAGAAAAGAAAAAGATTACTTTTTATATCATCCGACTTGATGGAGAACTTCAGTTTCGTGAAACACCTATATACTTTCCAAAAGCAAAGATTAGTCAGGGTCGAACAAAGGCTGAAGATGATCGTGATTATACATATGATATCGTATTTAACAATGGATACCTAGAACTTGATGAGGATGACTTCCGTGTAGACTGGATGCGTATATATAACTCTGGTGGTACATTCCAATATGAAGGGAAGCCTGTACGTGTTGTTGCAAATACGAATATGTTCAAGATTACTGAGGAAGATCCGACCCTTAAAGTCAAAATGATTACCCAGAATGTCGAAGTGAAAGTAGATGTACCAGTTATTCTCAAGGATTGGGTAGATACACTCAGCGTAGAACAGCTTGAAGCATTCGCAAATACGAATAAACTGGATATATCAGCAGTTAAAAAGACGAAGGCGGGTATGATTGAATTCCTTACCAATACGGGACATATCAAATAGTCTTGCTTTCATAGTAAAATCGGTATAATGTTTTCATAAATATTATACCTTTTTTATGATCTCACAAGCGGTTATCACAGATGCAATTCAGAAGGAGCTCGGATCTTTTTTCTCTACTGAAGCACATTCCGAAACAGATATTGTACGGTATATAAATTCCGCCTCGAATTATATAGCATCGTATCGAGATTTTCCATTCCTTATTGATACACAGGTAGTTATATATACCACCCCACTCATCTCAAAGACGATTACGTATGCCGTCAAGGCTCTCTGAGTAAATGGAAATGTAAATATTCATATTCTCAGTAAGGCAGATTGGTTCTTTCCAGAGTTACGTACGAATGCTATCTGTATTGATGGTAATGAAATGATTGCCAATGAGGTAGGAACATATTCTATTCTGTATGTTAAGCTTCCAGATAAGCTTAATACAACTACATCTGGTAATTTAGCTATGCCTCCGCAATTTGAGCAGGTCCTAATCGATCTCTCTATCATGTATGGATATAAAGACCTTAAATACTATGATAAATCATCAGCCAAACTTGGAGCTGCTAATGCAGAATTGAACTTATTAGCTCAGCGTATTACGAATCCGACGCCCCGCCAAACACGGATACTTTCTCGTAATCATCGCATATAATGGCAGTCGTTGATCCCACAAAAATCATCCAGATTCGCTTTAATGAAAAGTATTCTAACTTCTTTGATGAGGTTTTTAACTGTAACCTCTCAAACCGTACTTCTGATTCATGATTTATTGAGAAGGATAGACCTATGTTACGTCCTCGAGCAGGTACATTACGAACAGGGAATACACTGATCTCTAGCTGGTCCGCAGTAACTACCTATATTATAGGAGATATCGTCACCCTCTCTGGCATTAGCTATAAATGCATCCTCGGGCACATAAACTTTACTCCACCAAACACTACATATTGGACTATATTTACTGGATGAAATGGGAAACAGATATTTTATATCGATCGACTCGGGATAAGAAGGCATTATCGTACTTTTGATAACCAACTCTACTACCTGAATGGATCTACATGGATATCACTTACTCCTATTGGTACGACGGATGTGGATTTTTCTATACAAAAGGTACCAGTTCTTAATATTCGACCATGGAGCAGTACGACAGCCTATGTTATAAGTGATCGTGTCACCCTCTCTGGCGTGATTTATAACTGTATCCTTGGTCATACGAACTTTACCCCTCTAACAAACGCTACATACTGGGCTATTTCTGATAGTAATCCAACCTCACGAACATCATCTACTGTAGCAACAGGACCAGAGAAAGTAAAAAGAGACGCTTCTGACACACTCAATTCAACGAATAACGTAGGAAAAATTCTTATTGTGACGAGCGGAGTATATAAATGATGTTATGCATCTATTATATCATACGATATTGCTGGAACGGAGTATACTCTTGGATGATCTGGTATTATTACAGCATTGCCTGCGGGAATAACCTACAAAATCTGTGATTTTATATCAGATATCCTCATGATTTGTCGAGGTACGACGAATCAGCAAGAATTATTTTATGATGGTATACTTCCTCTTGCTCATTATACTGGATACGTCACAGATTCTCTGAGACAAGTTGCAGCGTTATCATCTTCTGAAACGGTACAGAAACTGGTACTCTTTGTAAATCAGTGCTGGACCTATAAAGGGGGAACTCTCTATTATACTGGGGGATTTCCTGGTAATCCTTTCTTTTTCAACTTTACTACAGCTCTTACATTAGGTGGAAATGGGTCAGTCGTCGATATATTCCAGTATAAAACACGACTTGTTACTATCTGAACAAACTTTGTATTCAGCGTACCATATACGCTCATAGTGGATCGACACATTACGACATTCGGTTGACTGAAGGATGCGTATATAAATACTGGGGATGATGTATACCTATTTAGTACACAGAAAACTATTGTCTCCCTAAATGAGACAATCAATGGGGTTGTCGGAGTAAGACTCAACGTAGCAGAAGATATAAAAAACTATACCTCGACTTTTGCTACCGCATTTTGTTTTGGTTTTGATGGAAGGAGAATGTATATGTATGCTCAACCCGATAGTGCTACGACAGGATACCTCTGTGTACTTGATACACTCTATAACTTTTGGAGTATCTATACTGGATTAAGACCAACGAGCATCACACAGGAGAACTGAATTATATATATGCCCGATAATAATACTGATATAGTCCGTTATTTTGATAGAGAGACTCTTACGGATGTGGCAATTGGAACAGGACAAGCAACTATATTTAATCAGTATATTACCTCAAAAGAGATTGATCTTGATGATGTATTTACCACAAAAACATTGACAGATATTTATATGCTGTTTGAAAACTACAATCAATCAGTATACCTCGATGTATATATGGCCATTAATAATAAAAATAGTCAGAAACAACAAAAAGATATCAGTGTATTTGCAGTACCTATTACCTCTCAACAAATCTGAGAAGGAAATATTGGTGAACATATGTTTTGATCCTGAGGTTTTCTGAGTACAATATCAGTACCACTCATGAGACATTCACAATTTGCTTCAGATTCAGTGAATCTATTAAAATTTCGTATATCAGGGAAGAATGGGGGTCTCTTTTATATATCTCAGATAGATTTAAAAATTACTCTATCTCCACCAAAACAATATTTCGATCCTAGTAATACTAACTAGTCAACTATGCCACAACTTAAAGTACAAAACCAGTATAAATCTACTATCACGTCTCCCGTAAATGCTACATGAGATATAAATTTTACGGTGACAACTCCACCTATATACACGAATGGATTCATTGTTGTTTCACCTGATATCTCTACCCAAAGAGAGGTCATGTATTTTCATGATGTCATTGGGAGTACAATCTATGTACGAAGTGAGAATCGTATTTCTCCTAAAGGCCATACATCTACTGAGGCTATTCAAATAAATGATGTCGCTGAGATATTCAATACATTTTCTGATATGATTTCTCAGGCATTTTATGTCGAGAAAACCGGATGACTCAATATTAAAGTATGGGGATGATATGTTCTTTATAATGGGAATCAAGTAGCAGTTGCAGATACAAACCTAACCCTTACTGATAATGCTACGAATTATATAAAGTATATATTCAATACAAATACCATATCAGTAGATACATCAAACACTGGGAATATCAAAGCAGTAGTTACTACTCTTGCTGGACTTATTACAAGTATCGTCTATCGATTCTCCAAAGAATCCCTTATTGATTTTACTGTAGCTCTGACCTGAGCTCTTCCGTCTCAGGCTGGCAATGCTAGCAAAGCACTCATTACGAATGGTACTACTGTAAATTGGGGAGTACTCCCTATAGAGACCGTCAATGCGAGTACTACGGTGGCAGGAAAAGTAGAATTACCAACGATTCCCGAAATGCAATCCAATACCCAAATATGAGACACGGGAGCAGCACTTGCACTATCACCAGCTCAAATGGGGTCATACTATTCAAAATGAGATGGGATCGATGGCTCTATCGTTTTTGATGGGGCTACAACTATTCTCGGTATGGTTCCATCAGGAAATGTCTATACAATGACACGTGATATCTATACCATCAATCTCACAGTAAATACAGGCATATCCATAAATCCAAATGGATATGCTATATATTCAAATGGAACGATGACGCTATCAGGAACTGCTAAAATTATACGCACAGGTAATGCGGCAAGTGGAGCTACATGATGAGCAGCACTTAATACTGGTACTTGTGGTATTAATAATTGATGAGGGACTGGTGGGGCTGGTGGTTTTGGTGGTGCGATATGATGATCGTGATGAGCATGAGTTTCAGTGTCTCCATCATATGCTACAACTGGAACAACTGCACCGGCATGAGGTCCTGGTGGGGTTCCATTTTGATGAGCTAACACTGGTGGTGGCTGACCATGAGGGGTCGCCTGAGTAGCAACACAGGGTGTTCTCTATAATATAAAATATTCACTAGCAAATCTTTTAGCACAACTTATACTTCCTGCTAGAGGAATTATAAATTATATTACATATGGTACTATGCCATCGTCAGGTGGTGGTGGGGGGTGAAATGGTAATGGTTCAGGAAATAATGGTGGTAATGGTGGATGATCTGGTGGTAATGGGGGAATTATTATGATATTTGCTAATATAATAGCAGGTATTGGGACAATTTCTGCAGTTGGT
Organism: Candidatus Altimarinota bacterium; assembly: GCA_043739785.1. GTDB lineage: Bacteria > Patescibacteriota > Gracilibacteria > BD1-5 > UBA2023 > JAYUDN01. The sequence goes on along the minus strand of JAYUDN010000011.1, from coordinate 3,029 downwards.
GGTATCGGTGCAGTAGGATCCGCATGAGCGAGTCAGGGAGCATGAGGTGGTGGTGGATCATGAGGATCTGGATGACTATTCTATCTTGTATATAATTCAGGAACCCCATGGACAGCAACACTTACTGGTTGAGCAGCGTGATTATGAAGTGGTGCATGAGCTAATGGCTCTACTGGTATAACCTGACAATCAATAATTATAAATGTATAATAAATCTATAACTTAAATTAATAACCCCCCCAAACCATGACAGAACAAATCTTCCCCGCATATCTTGAGACAGTCACTCCACTTGGAATTTCTGGAGTATTCTTAGGAGCATCACGTGATGCTCGATTTAACCCAATCCCGAATACCCTAGTAGCTACGCCTGGAGTCGTATGGCAAACCCTATATTCTACATTCAATATTAGCCTAATTGCCGATCAGGCATCTGTTGCTAATGGTGTAGTAATTCAGTGATCCTATAATGGTACGACATGGAACAATGTAGCGCTGAGCGCTCTAGTACTCAGTACTCCACTTATTCTCTCTATCCCTGTTACATATCCAATATACCGTGTAGTCGTTACGAATGGTCTCGTTGCACAGACTGCTGTAACTATTGCATCATCATTTACCCGTTAATATATGGTACTTATCGCAGTTATTAATTCTATATATCAGTCAGTAGTAGACACTACTAAAATTAGAAGTGTCAGAAGGAGATAGTTTTTTTTTAGTAAATAGTATATGCTTCGAACGATTGACCTCATCCTCGGATATAAACTTTTACCAGAGCAATGACTAGCCCTGGAGAATACCTGACTCTGTAATGGATGTGGATCAAAAGGTAGGAACCTTGATAAGTTTATCACGGTTTTTTGCGAAGCCCTTGAATGATTTGATGAAGAAAAGGGGAATCAGCTCTTTCAGGATTTTCGATGTCTATGCAGTAGACATGATATTGAGTGGGCATTCCAGTTATGATTCTTTCGATCGAACCTACGTCTTGCTACCTGAACATATCAGCTATTGTATTGGGCAAAATGGTATAGCCGCATCGCCATCTCCTACTGAGTATTCGCATCAGTACATTTTTCAGAGGAAGGGAAAAAAGTTTATAATAAAAATCTCTATGAAATGTACAATTCTTGAATATAATAAGACTACTTTATAAATAATTTTTTATATGGACAAACTCAAATACGAAGATGGAACATTACCGAAACATGTCGAAACATTCGTGAGACAAAAACTCACACCGAGAGAAGTTCGCAGAATCCTCGAAGAGGAAAACATAGAAGAAATATCTGGCGAATGATACTTATGAGCTCGTCCATTTACTACTTCTTCAGATCAATAATATGTCTATGTGTAAATTTGTAGAACTCACGGAAAGAAAGATTGAGTATGACCAACTCCTCAGAAGTGGGTGACATCTTCATGGTCACGAAGCGGAGCTTCTCAAGGAAGAAATGGATCAGCTTGCCTGAGTCATACAAAATCTTCGAGAAGAAGTCGCCTATATCATAGCTCGAAAGACACTTAATCCCTATAGATAAATGGAAATCACCACCGAAAACTGAACATTCTATATCGATGATACACTCATCCCTCGATCGATCATGGAGCAGGTATGAAAACTAACTGTACCCATAGAACTCTACAATCTCCAACAAGAGAAGGGAAGACTCGAAGAAGTAACTCCTCCATCGGATGAATACCTTCTCAATTGGTCACGAGAGAACTGTCCTGATTCTCTCAATATGAGGGAAAATATGAGGCGACTCGATGAGGTGAATACTTTAATTGCTCAATATCAACCATAATGACTGAACGAGATATCCTTATAAATAATATTATTCTCTCCGAGATAGGCTTTATTCGCAAACTTGAAATACTCGGAGAAAAAATCTCATGAGAAGAACAAGAAAAAATATCTAATTCCATGGAACATGATCACGAGATAATAGAGTACTGGTGTATCAATTATGGTATCACTAGGGATGATCTCCTCAAGAGACGACAAGAAATACTAGAATGAGAGCATATATCAGCAAAAGAAAGGCTTGAAGATAGTATAGAAAGAAGGAAAAATATAAAAGATAATGATTTTAGAATACAAAGAGAATTACGACAACAGCAAAGCCTCTTGATCAAAAAGATAAAAATAGAAAATAAAGATACCCATCGCATAATAGAAAAACTTAAAACCCAAGAACTCCTATGGCAGTCTATACCTCACTCACTACATGACTATTCTCCGCAGGAACAACGTGGGCTGGTGGGGTAAAGCCACCTTCCGCATGATGAAATTCTATCGTTTGTTCCCTCGCTACCGTAGTCACATACGATGAGGCAGGATGAGAATATGGAGATGATACATCAACAGGTATCGTCGTGAATGGAACACTCAAGGTTTCCAGAACTGTGAGTACTTCTTTGACAGTAAAATGAGATCTCAGAATATGAACAGCTACAACTGTAACTATAGACTGGTGACGTCGATCGACAAGTGATCCTATTCCTGTAGGAATCACCGCGACACTCATACTGAATTATTCAGCTACGATGGCAAACTTCAAGTGGGGATTGTACGTAGGTGAATGAGCAAATGCGTATTTCTGTGGTGCAACAAAGACGATCAATACCTATATAATCACCTCGAACCTCGCAGTATCAGCTACGTCGGCAATCGTGAACGATATTACCTGATGGGCTATAGGGGATAATATCATATTCGCTGCATCAGATGGAACATATAGCCACTGGGAGACAAAGGTACTTACGAGTGTCACACCATGAGCCTGATCGACAGGTACAGTATGATGGGCAGTAGGTCTATCATATACTCACGCTATCAATTGCCCTGTAGGGAACCGAACATCGAATGTCACAGTGAAGAATTATAATACTACTACCATCGCATATGCCTGCTTCTTCCATAGTTCTACCGCTTCTAATAATCGTCGAGAGGTAGACTATACGAGCTTCGAGTATGTGGGAAGTAATACGGGAAATCCTACGACACAGTGTTTTATTGCGAG
>JAYUDN010000010.1:0-45621 GCA_043739785.1 Candidatus Altimarinota bacterium | reverse complement strand
CTTCCACCTTCCACCTTCCACCTTCCACCTTCCACCTTCCACCTTCCACCTTCCACCTTCCACCTTCCACCTTCCACCTTCCACCTTCCACCTATGTGATTTATCATGCGAAATGAGTCCTTTATTTGTCTTCATTGCAAAAAAGAAGTAGTAAAACATCCGACTGGATCTGCCAGAAACCACTGCCCCTACTGCCTTACTTCGCTCCACGTCGATGAGAAGAAGCCAGGGGATAGACTAGCGACGTGTCATGGGCTCATGAAACCGGTCGGGATCGACTATCGGAAAAGTAAGGGGGATATGATCCGTCACCGATGTGAAAAATGCGGGAAAGAAATGCTCAATATTGTCGCTCCGGATGATGATTTCCTCGAGTTTGTGAGAAAACGAAATAATAATTGATTTCTTGAGTAAATCGGTAAAATAAAATAGCTTTTATCTATAATTTCCTTCCTATGATGAGGTATATTGTCATCCTTATATCTCTATTCTCTCTTGTGGCTCCATTCTCAGCCAATGCACAGATATACCAGTGATCATGATATACGATAGACCTACTTGGAAAAAACTGGGAATTTACTCCGGCTGATTCAGATTCAGTCGAGACATATAGCCTGGCGAGTCGTTTTGTGCAAGTCTTTCCACAGGATCAAGATACTTATAGTGTAATGGTTTCATGAAATAAAAAAGATATATCGGCGGTCTTTCAGCAGTATAAGAAAAGTATAGGTTCAACAGATATGAAAAAGGAACAATCTCGAATGACTAAGTATGGGATGATTTATTTTGCGGTATTTAGTTCATATGATACTGACCCACAGGATAAGTTCTACGGAGCTTTCTGTATCGTGAGTGACAGGAATTCGAAGTCAAGTAGGATGGTCAATATCCTTGATCTCTCTCGGGCTATCAAGCCAACTGAGGCAATCAAGATCTGTAGCTCAATCAAGTCAGTATCAACCCAAACGAACACGCTTAATCTGTAGTCATAGTGTATCGAAGGAGAAACCAGCTTGAATAGAGAGTACTTCCGGAGTTTTATTGTATTCTCAGCGTATATATTGAGTCTGTAGAAATCCTCAATTTCGTCGCTTCGGATGGTGATTTCGTCGGATTCGTGAGGAAGATGAATCAGTAATTAATCTGAAATTACAGACGAACTGGATCGAGTGGTTTTCTCACCTCTCGTAGACTATATTGTTTTCAGCCATTTGAACTCAGGTCCAGATACTTCATATTCCCATTGAGATCCTGATAAAATCGAACCGTATCTGATACCTGTCAGGTGAAGGTCCAAACAGACCCATTGAGTTCTATTTTTACAGGGGTAGAGTTCTGGGTCTCGCTACTGGCTCGTACACTGACCGGAGTTTTTCCATCGAGAGTAAGAGTAATACTCTTCGAGAAAAGGACATCATCGGCCTGTTCGTATCTCTGGAGAGAGTAGCTATGGATCGTCTCTTCTTTCACTTGTTGAAAAAATCCTAAAACTCCGCCCGACTTTGTAATTTTCGACTGAGAATCCAGAGCGATATTGTAGCTTATTTTCTTCCCATTTTCGGTTCATTCGAAGGTAAGCCATCGAAATTCAGTATCTTTGACACTTCCGGGGAGGATCTGTATCTGGGATCAAAACTGCTTATTGATAGCATTTTGAAATTTAGTCAATCCTTCTGGCGTTGAGCATTCTTGCTCAATTGCTTTATATTGCTCTGATATATCCGCATTACTCTGCGCTGTCGGAGAGGCAAGTGCTTGGACAAACGCGTCGAGTTTGGGGGTTTCGGTTCCTTTTGTGATCTCAATTTTTGGCATTGTTCCCATTTGAGCCAAACTTCAGGTTTCTAGTTTTGGATCAACTGAGGGAGTATCTGCTATGGAAAGGCTAGGGGATGGTAGTCCGTTGAAAGCCGGAACCTTTCCAGCGTCTATTTTTTTGATTCTTGAATCGGGAGCGAGGGAAGCTGCCAAAAGATCCTGCTTTCCTTGATCAGGGTCAGTTGTGAACTGCGATGCTAGGACTTTTGATGTAGGAATGACTTGAGGTTCCAGAGCACCTGATTCTGGCGTTTGCGGGGAAAGAAGACCACGAGAAAATGCATCTATAGAAGCCTGAGCGTCTCGTTTGGCTTCTTGAGCATCAGCCTTTTCTGCTTGTTGTATAGTCGTTCTATTTTTTATTCGAGCATCTGCTATCATACGCACTTGCTCTCAAGTGAGTTTTCCGCTCATTTCCGCATAAGTTGGCTTATCAATATATTGACTCGGATCAAATGTTGGTTTTTCTGCCATATATTTATTTTTTAGAAAGTAATTCTTTTTATTTTACCACTCTTTTTTCTCTTTTGCAAATATCTGAATATTCCTGAAAAACATCATTTCTTGGTATTTTGGAGTTTCTCCATAAAATACCTCCATGCAGCACTTTTTCGAAACATACCATCAATTTATACACCAAGAAGATATTCTTATAATTGCAGTGAGTGGGGGGGTCGATAGCATGGTGCTCCTGGATCTTTTACTGAAGCGTCATTCGCAAGAAAATACCATAGTCGCACATTTTGATCACTCGCTTCGAGGGGCTGAGAGTGACGGAGATCGAGAATTCATAGTGGAGTACTGTCGTGAGAAATGAGTGATATGTGAAGTCGAAAAAATGGATATCTGAGTGCTGGCCCAGGATGAAAAAATGAGTGTCGAAGCGATCGCACGGAAGTACCGATATGCATTCTTATGGCACATCGCACGGAAGTATAGAGCCAACAATATACTGACCGCACACCACCTCGATGATCGCATCGAGACTGCAATATTCAACCTCATCCGAGGGACAAAACTCGGAGGGATTCATGCGCTCGGTGAGTTGCAGGTTGCAGGTTGAATGTTACAAGTTGAAAGTGAAATATTAGAGCATTCAAGTTGAATAGTAACTACTAAACATATCCCAGATACTTCTTCGGGATTTCCTTCCACCATCTACCATCCATCATCCTCACCATTTCTCCTTCGCCCCCTCCTCCGAACCTCGAAATCTGAAATACTCGTGTATGCAACAGAACGAAATATCCCCTATCGAGAGGATTCGACCAATCTGAGTACTGACTACCAGAGAAACTATATCCGTCATGAAGTCCTTCCTCGTTTCGAAACCATCAATCCTGAGTATAGACAAGCCCTCGGGAACTTTATCGATTACACCGAAGATATGAAATCTTGGATTGATGCTGAAGTGAGCCTATTTCTCTCAAACAAGACGAGCTTCCGAGTCGAAGATTTCGAGATTAAATCCTCATTTTTCCAGAAAGAAATCATCCGTTATTGCTATGAGCATGCCAACCAAGGAACCATCGGACTCTCGGAAGGAAATATCGATGAAGTGCTGAGATTTATACTCACGGCGCACTGAGGCACGACAAAACATATCGCAAAACTTCACCTTTCGAAAAATAAACATATAATCACCATAAAAGTCCTCTAACCCTTCATTTTTATGCGATATTATTTAGGTATCCTGGTTTTGCTTCTTTCTCTTCTTTCGGCTTGCAGTAGTGGCTCTGGAGGTACTCCCACGAACCCCAGTACTGCATACCTATCAAGCACTTCGACGACAACTCGAAATCCAGCTATTTCAGATGAGGATGCGATGATCCCTGTTGTTAGTGATAGTGGTGGAGTATTGCCTTCCGAAGAAATGGTTGTAAAAAAACCACCGATTGATGATCCACTCATCCTCGGGACGGGTTCCCTTCGGACGAAGCTTTATGTCGTCGACGATACTTTAGTCCTTCATACTGCCGATGATGCCCCCCGGGAAATAGGGAAATGGTGAGATGATTTTCGAGTGGTTGATATGGCCAAAGGTTATTATGCGATTACCAAGAAACTCTACTTTGTTTCCCAAGTGGAACCCCTCGGGAAGTACGAACCTAAAAAAATTAAACGATACCCCTGTGTCGGAGGACTTGAAGTGGATACTACATTCTATGTCTATGGGAAAGTATATACCGCTCGTAAGCTCCCGGTCAATAAGCGATGTGAAGCGGTCGGACTCTCAGATGGTTCCTGAGTCTACATCGCCGAGTATCCACAGTCCGGAGAACTCCGCTATATCAAAGGAGTCGATGCGAAAACACTCAAAGAAATACCGAGTGCCTTAGAAGCGCGAGAAGATCCTCTCAATTCGATCGTCTCAAGTTCGGGATCGACGGTCGCGAGTACCGGGACGACCTACCTCGAAGATGAGAATGGGATCCGTCTCAAGGAAACCTGTACGGCAAGTGGATGTGAGTATTTCAAGGTAGATTTCACTATGGATGAATACCTCGATGGGTATGACTACTCGATCGTACGGCAAGACTCGACGGGAGCGTATACGGTCTATACCACGGATCCGAGAAGGTCAGGGATTCAGACCAATAACTTTATCGATCCATCATGTCTCGATTTCTGAGACTCCGTCTGTATTAACTTCATCACGAAAGATGGGAAAATCCTCTATACGAACTATGTCGCCGGAGTCAATCGCAGTGAGAAACTCCCGATCGGAAAAGATATCGGAGGGCTCTACAAGATCACACCATACGGGGCTATCTTCTACAATCGCTATGGAGAGGGGACTAGTTGCGGAGGTGGTGGGAAGAAACTCTTCACCTATATCAATTTCGCAACCCTCCAGATGATTTATGAAGAAAATATAGATACCAAGGTCTGTATCCTGAAGCCTGGATTTGAAAACAGTGAATGTAGCGATACGAGTTGTGACTGGCAGGATCAGAAGTCGGAGACGTTCTATAGGGTGCCAGTAAAAAATGCTACTCCAAACGATAAACTCACCCTCACCTCGACGGATATCGAGTCCGCCTTCTTCGAGTACTACTGACGACATTAGGTATTATTAACAATCCAAAGATACAGTCATTTCGAATAACATTTTGTAGAAATTTTTTGTGAGAAATCTTCAAATTCAGGTACCATGTTTGGAAGATTTCTCTTCAATTCATCACACAAACAGATAAAACTCGCTTGAAATGACAAGTTTTTGAACACCCCCTAAGGAAATATCTAGAGTGAAAGAAAACTAGATTCTTTGTATCCCAAGGATACTTCCAATGCTTCGCAAAGGGGCGACCTCAGAATGACGTAGAATTCGTTAAAATACTATAAAAAATCCTGAACTGGCTTCAGGATTTTTTATCGAAAGTGAGGATTTAGTTATTGAGCGTATCGGAGAAAAATTTTCGATCCGATCGGTGCGGACGAGACCTTCCGTCGGATTCGATTTGCTCGAAACATCGGTGGTAGATCGAGTCATCTCCCCCACAGGCCGAGAGGATCCGAGAGAGGTATTCCCAAGTTTTGGCACCTCGATTGATCGATTCGAGTATTTTCTCACAGAGGGCCTCTTCTTCGATAGGAGTGTCTTTGCTGATTCCTACGTATTCCTTCAAAGCATTGATCGCTTCTGGTTCGAGGACATTCCATATACGGGAATATCCTCGGAACCAACCCTTTACGAGCTTCGTCTGAACGAACTGGATAATCTCGACATCGAGTCCGGTATACTCTGGATTCTGGAGGTAGTCTGCGAGGTCTCGGAGGTAGGCGTAGGGATTATAGTTCACGAGTTTTGGAGGGGTTTTGCGTACCTTATTCGTCACTCCAGAGAGCTCAAGATAGAGCTCACGCATCGCATCAGCGAGTCCAGGATTATGTGGGATCGACCGTCTTTCCGTATCGAGCTTCTTGCGAATACCAGAAATCATACTCTGAAGGTGTGCGGGGTTGGTCGTATCTTTTTCATACTCGATCCCGATAAAATCAAGCACAGATGGGAGTCCGACCATGAGCTTCTCAGTAGGCGTAGTCGCTTTCCGAATATCTTCTATGAGTTGGGAAGTGGGGAGAGTACTGGTTTCAGTCATAGGAAAAGTATAAAAGATCCATACATTTCACCTATCATAATCCAATCGTGCAAGAAATGCAAATTTTAGAGAGGGGAAGTTGCTAAATATTCGTTCCGGAAGGTATCGGCACACTTCATCCGTGAGTACTAGTTATGATGGCTTTTATGAGGAGATTTTTTTCCTCGATATTATTTAAATAATCAAAAATCTTGAGCCTCACTTCTTCTCACTCGAGGGTTTCTCCTACGATATCAGCTTCAGAGTTTTTATAATCGAATGAAAGTGATTTAATTCCGTGTTTTCTCGGTTTTTGGATGACATCTATACAAGCAGTAATAGCCTCAGTAAGTTCAATCATTTCTTCGAGATTCCTCATGATTTGGAGTCAAAATCCGGTCTTTAAACGCACATTTTGAATCGAGCGTACCCTGATTTTTGTTTCCCCATTTCTTGTAGAAATATCATAATCTATGACTATATTTCACTTAGTTCGTATAGTAAAAGATGATGGTTCTTTTCTTGGCTCGACTAGAAGATTTTGCCTAAGCTCAGCTCGAAACTCGGCTATTACTTTTGCTTTTTCTCGAAGCTCAGGAGATATTACCGGAAACTGTTTTTCAGGTGGTACTTCGAATGTATTCTGCTCGATAGTATTTTTCATACGTATATTTTATCCTATTTTTTTCATTCTGTCACTTTTTACTTGCATTTTCTCTATTTTTTTTATAATAGCCGGGCTTCTGTTCGTATTTCCACGTGTTATCGCCGAACTTCTCGATCGGCGGGGCACCTATCACTATTATTATGGCTCCAAAAAAACCAACCAGAGTGGTGAAACTCCAGCTCAAGGCAGGTCAGGCCAATCCTGCACCTCCAGTCGGTACGGCTCTCGGGCCTACAGGTATCCAGATTGCTGAGTTCTGTAAGCAGTTCAACGACAAAACCAAGGATCAGATGGGGAAGATACTTCCTACGGTTATCAATATCTACGAAGACCGAACCTTCGACTTCTATACCAAGCAACCTCCTATGACATGGTGGATCAAGGACGCGCTCAAGCTCGCTTCCGGATCAAAAGAATCTCACAAGGTCAAGGTCGGGCACCTCACGATGGACCAGATGCGCGTCATCGCCGAGGGGAAAATGCCGGATCTCAATGCCAATGATATCGACGCCGCTATCACGATCGTCGCGGGTTCTGCCCGCTCGATGGGAATTACGACGGATTTGAAGAAATAAAAATTCAGTTGCAGGTTACTCGTTGCATGTTGCAGGTTTTTCCTTGAACGTGTAACATGAAACTTGCAACCGTCTTTGGCGATATCGTCTAGTGGCTAGGACACGGGATTCTCATTCCCGGAACCGGAGTTCAATTCTCCGTATCGCTACCATGAAAAACTGAAGCCTTCTCACGAAAGTGAGGAGGATTTATTTTTTCAAAGTTCATATTAAAGGAGAATGGAATCCAAATGCTCGTGAGTGAAACGAATCTTCTAAACGAGAATTATAAAATGATCAAAATTTGCCATAAACTCTAATTTGTAGTAATATTATTCGAAATACAAGTATTTCTAAAACTTATTAGTACATGTCTGATTCCCCCAATGATATCCCTAAACCTCAAGTACCTACTCAGCAAGGAGAAGGAATCGCGGCTCAGTGATATATTGCTGAGAGAGTTATTCGTCTGAAATCAGAAGTATCAAACTTATTAGGTAAAATAAGGAAAGATATCGCTACATCCGTCCAAACCAATGGTCAAGGAGCAGCGCATGTCCTCTCTATGCTCTATCCGGGGAGTCACTTCTGATCTCAAAGCCTTGAAAACCTAAAAGGCACATTTATAAAACCAGAAGATGATCTCTATCATGGACGTGACGCGCAGACGGCAATCCTCATACCATGATTTCTCTGCAATCAGCAAGTGATGGCTCAACTCGGAGCAAAACTCTCCCCCAGTATGAATGTCGTTTACCCTGATATAGGGGTACTCGAACAGCTTCATAAGTCACTTCCAGAACTTGCCAATGATATAGCCATGTATATCGAAAACCTAGAGAATACAGGTAAACTCAAGGTAGGGGGTGAGTATATCCTCATCGGACATAGCTTGGGGGGTTCTCTTGCACTGATGGTCTCGAGCAAGCTTAGAGCCAGGCATATTATACAGGTTTCTACTCCCAATGAGATTCCAGCAGTTTCGAAGATTTCTGGATTTGGATGGTTTCCAGCCCTGGTAGATCTCCGTAATATTAAACAGGTTTATGGTACCATCCGTCCCGTACAGCCTATTGGGAGGCTCACGAGTATTATTCCAAAAAATGATAGATTTATCGGTCCTGATGTACAGGGAACAGGACTCCTTCCTCCAAATATTCTTTCACAAGTGGGAACTACTGATGGAGTCATAGTTCAAGGAGGACATATAGACCCTATAGATACGCCGTCGGGAATAGCTAACATAGTGAGAGTAGCTAATTGAGATATGACCATGCCAAAGCGCAAAATATAAATTTACGTTAGGGTGAATATTGGTATACTATGAAAAGCCTCTTATATAAGTCATATTTCCTTTACATTTCATCTTTTTCCCATGTACTACCTCCTCTTCAAATATCTCCTCATGGTCTGAGCAGTGGGCAATTCTCCGTATCACTACCAGTAAAAGAATTCAAAATCCCCAACTTGAAAGACCGGGGATTTTTTAAGATTTAAATTTTTGAGTAGTTATGCAAATAGCTAACATAACTCATTATAGAATTCCTTTACTTTTAAAATCATCAAAACTAGGTTCCACTTTCTTGAATCTAATGAGAGGAACATGTGCCGACAAGAATGCATCATTTTTTATTTTATCCCTTTGCATCGATTTGTCCGAGTTATGTGTTGGATCATCTAGTTCTATTGCAAATTTGATTCTCAGATCATGTTTTCAGATGAGAACAAAGTCAATATGATTCCTATCTAGTTTTCAAGATATCCAATAAGGCCTCATCGGTCATTTTTCAGTGCTTATATCTGTAATTCAAATAACATCCTCCATTCGAACTTTTGGACATATAATATAGTCCTTGTTCGAGATATAAGCTCATAATCGTTTAAAAAATCTAGATTCTGAATAGGTAAGGAGATACTCTTTTTTGTATAAGTTATTTGCGTATTCTCCAAAAGAAGAATTATGAATTAGTTCGGATTCCACTTCGGTAGGGGGTTCTTTTAATAAAATTAGTTCTTGGTTATATTTTGAAGCGCTCGTTAGTCACTCCTTATAATCTGCATAGTAAGAAGTACTAGTATTTTTTACTCAAATAAACGCCAACAGGTTGAGATAGTGTTGTTTTATAGATTTTAGCGTAACTACTACCGCATTCCATAATACATACAGTATTAGAATGTCGATTGAAATAATTAGTAGTAGTTTTATGAGTGATACTATAGTCGACATAAAAGTAAATATATTATAACATAAAAAGAATAAAATGTAAAGCAATTTTTCTTTCTAACTAATACTAGATTTTAAATAATGGTAATTTATTTTCGGTTGAACTTTATTTCAATATAATCTAATGAATTAAATTACTGTATGTACTACCTCCTCTTCAAATACCTTCTCACTGCTGGGATGGTGTTTCTCATCTCCGAAGTCGCGAAGCGATATGATCGAGTCGGGGCGCTGATTGCCTCTCTTCCGCTCGTCACCATCCTCGTGATGATCTGGATGTACGTCGAGAAGACGCCACTCGAGAAGATATCGAATCACGCCTACTATACCTTCTGGTATGTCCTTCCGACACTGCCAATGTTTTACTTTTTCCCGACATTCCTCAGTAAATTCGGATTTACTTGGGCCCTCCCGGCTTCCGCCGTACTTACCATCGTCCTCTTTCTTATCCTCGCCATTTTTCTGAGAAGATTCGGCGTGAATCTGATGTAATCTCAAATGGATTACGAAAAAATATAAGAAATGACCAGAAGTAGATTTGTATTTCTATAAATAGTTTACATAATACATTTCTTAGTATTACTCTACCCAAAATATAAATGCCAAATGAAAGTTTTCCGAGAAATTGGTTTTCTGGAAGTGAGTATAGGCCACAAAGAGTGGAAAATATGGCTACCTATGTTCGGGACAAAGAAAATCCCCTCGGGACATATGTTGCCTTTAAAATTCTATCCGCGACGCATGCAAAACTCATGGTGAGTCTCCATCAGAATCTTGCTCCAGCGATTAAGAGACATGCCAAACATTGAAGATTCGGGGAGTGGAGACTTATCGGAGTAACTGAGGAGGCGACAAAAAGAACAGTCTTTATGGCTCGACTCATTGTTAATGGCGAATAACCCTCTATTTACCTTTCTTATACCAGCACCGAAACTCCTCATTCCCATTGAGGAGTTTTTTTAGTTTCGAATGGTTATGAGCTCGTGGCGGATAAATCCATGGAGGTTTTTTCACCAAGTGATTTCTACCCATCCAGAGACTTCATCGAGGAGATTCACCTCCTGTCCGCTGTATATGACCGAAGTAATCTGGGAAGTGATATCTGCTGAGAGTCGGACATACGCACTTTGCACTGCATTGATAAATCAGCGTCTTGCGAGTGTATCCGGAACTTGTCCTTCACGGATAGCATCGGTAAGGAGGGGAGAACGAATATAGGAGTCTTTCACATATCCAGTTGAATCGTTGTAGACGACTTGAGACCATCCTTCTTTGGTGTCAAGAACTTGCACCCTTTCATTTCTCTGAAGCTCGGTGATAATATTGGAATCGAGGATAAATGGATCCTTTCGAAGGTATAGGAATCGAGGAGCTGAAACGTATTTGTACATATTGGTATCTGTATCAGTACCGCTCATGGAGTTCTGAGAGGATGAACTCTCTATATTTGCCACTGTACCGATTGTGTCCGGTACTTTCGGAGTTGATGAGGGTTCGCGAGTTCCAGAAAGAATTTGGAAGTATTTTTGTATCTCACGAAGGGCGGTTCGCTCTCAGAGACTATTTGAGGCCTCTATTTTCGAGTCGATACCTTGCATCAGTTTGCTCGAGTACAATGTATCGGTACTCGTGAGGCTCTGCTTCCAATAGTACATAGCGAGTATCACCATTTGTTGCTTCACTCGAGGATTACGGACGAGTGCCGAAGAGCGGTTCTTGATGCCTGGGAGAAAACTATCGATACTAGATAGGGAAACAGTGGGTTCGGAAATCTTCTGAGCAGGAACTGGCATCGGTATCTGAGAGCTAGTAGGTAGACTACTACTCCCACCACCTCCACCTCAACCAGGACCAGTAATCACTCATCATCCTCAGCCACCAGTAACTGGGGGTTGTGCCCCAACCGTTATAATGACCGTTTTCGTCGTTGTACCACCTGGTCCAACACAACTCACAGTATAGGTCGTATTGCTCGTGAGGGGAGCCGTCGTAAATGTCCCTCCTGTGGCAGTTGATCCCCATGGAGTGGTACAACTCGTCGTATTCGTCGATGACCAATTGAGGGTCGAAGTTCCATTGTAGGGAAGCGTCGTTGAGCTGGCAGAAAATATGAGGGTCGGTACTGGAGCGGGAGTGATCACGGTACTCGCACTCACCGAAGCCTGACACGTATTGGTTCAGATAGGATTTACCACTGAAAGTGTGTAGACGGTCGTCGCATCAGACGGAGGGATAATCGTACGAGATCCTGATATTCATAGGATGATATTCCCAGGAGTGAGTATTCCTGTGAGGGTATTTTGGAGAGACCAGGTGAGCGTTGATCCGGAACTATTGGTGACCGCAGTCGGAGAAAAGCTCATGGTACAGCTCGGAATGACCGCTGTTGCCGTATCAGAAAGAAGAGCAAAGTATGTGAGATGTTTGGTAGTGAATGTGATACTATTAGTCGCATTTCGCTGGTATTTTTTTCAAGACGATTCGACATCTTTCCAATTCACTCCATCATCACTCGTAATGACTCTATAATTTTTTGAATCTGCAATATCTGTGAAAGATAGATTGATCGGCTGATTGATATTCATACCCAATCAAAGAGCGTCTGGTCCGAGTTTATTGATCCTCAGAATATTCTCTCTCGGAAGAGTGAGATTCTCAGTCGTGAGGACAGCATTCTCTGGCCAGAATGTATCGATAGCAATACGATCTCAGAGCAAAAATCCGCCCTGCCATATTGAACCCGATTCGACTGAGGTGAGCTCAGTTCCATTGGTAAGTCCTGAAGAGAATTGTATTCCAAATCATCGAGAAGGAAGTGGTATGTAAAGTGCTCCCGTGTTATTGAGTATGAGACCGCTTCCTGAGAATACTTTGGCAGGAATGAGAGCAAACTGGATCAAGAAACTGGATCGCGTCTGTGATATTCTATTATCAGGAGCACGTATTATGAGGGGTAGATTATCTCATGTGAGATCAGCAGAGAATTCGGTAGGAACATATTGATTAGAAATAGAATGAAACTTATAGTATGGACTGTTTTGAGAACTGAAATTCGCCGAGAGAAGATAGTTCCCTGTAGAAATCAAAGACTCATCCGGGTAAAATCCATATGAATTTGCGTCTGTCCCTGTACCAGCAGTAAAATAACTCCGAGTACTTGCTTTCTCTGGATCATAATTCACATATTTTATCTTAAATCCGATTGATACATTCACATCATCTCTGAAATATGGAAGATAATAGGTTTTAGACATGAGGCTGATTTTTGATTTCTCCTGGGTTATATCTTTTTCAAGTCCAACGGTTGAATCTTCAAAATACTTTGGACCATCGATACCATAGAGTGACTCATATATTTTCGCATAGACAGAACGATAATCTATACCGACTCGAAGTCTTTCTCAGGAAGCCTGAATTCATAAATTTCCATACGTTCCGGTTTTGAGATTATTTCTGAGATTTGTGTTCGAACTGAGCACATAGATTCCACCAGCAGCTCCATGATCCGTACCAAAATCACCATTCATCCCATTGGACCTTCAGAATTCTGAAGATATTACAATGGTCACATCTTGTGTATCCTTTACCGCATTGAAGAATGTAGAAACGGCTCTCGATACAGTTTGGAGATTCGTATTGAGAGCATTAAACTGATTCTCATGCGTATCATATCCACCTTGTCCTGCAAGATAAAATGATTTTCCGACATTATTTGCCATGAGTAATTTCAGGAATCGAAAAACACTATTCATATCTCCAGAGGCTCCCGCTGGACCACCTTGACTGACAGATACTTTTGCTGTATCACTGATGATAACAGCATTCTTAAACATATTCTCTGTATTTCATGGATACGATCGAGTACGCATCATGGTGTTGAGGAGATCTATATGGCGCGTATAGCTCGGACTATAGTTATTGGATATGATGATTCCTCCGCCCATATTGACATATCGTCCAGCATTGAATACCTGTGGCTGTCTTGATCCGAGAGAGATCGTATTTAAACTATTCAGATCATTCTTGATCAAGTGACCAAATATTCCATCACCTGATCCTTTGATGATATCATCGTATGATGCCATCTGCAAGGCCGCATAATTATGATTGGACGAGTGATTCTTGAATCAGACGCGATTGAATAGTTTCAAATACCCCTGATCGTAAAAATCTTTGAATCCAGAGGATCAACCACTTCCATAAGCGAGCGCTCTATTCATATAATAATCACCTAAATCGACTAGGTCAGATCCCGATAATGCAATAGATCAAGAATTGTTAGTACGAATAGCCTTGTAATATTCATATTCATCTTTTGGTATAATACTCGAAAGATAATCATTTCCCCCATTGAGTTCGATAAAAATAATTTTTGATGTTTGGTTATCGAGAAAGTTCTGATTTGATTGATCGATAGCTGTAGCAGAACTCCAGCCTCGCAATAATACATATTCAGGTTGGGAGAGAAGAATACTGATGAGTCCTAAAATCGAAGTATTATAAAATTTTGTATTTGATGGCGCTATAGGTTGAGGAATTCCAGAAGAATCAAATCTAAGAAAATCGGTAATCTTATTTCGGACATCTGAAGTGAGAGTTCGTTCTCAAAGTATATATTTCTCATATACTGTATAAACTTGATCGGCACTGAGGACATCTGCAACCAAATAGGATGCACTCGAAAAGGTTACGGTCCCTCAAGTGATTAGGCTTCCTGTCTTTCCATTCATAAGACTTCAAGAGAATATTGAGAGTGTTTTCATCGAGGCATTATATGAACCCGAGAAGATGATAATCGTCCCAGAGTTGGTCGTAATCTGGAAGTTCGGAAAATTCACTTGTCCATTATTGATAGAAATAGAAGATGAAGAAGTCGCAAACGGTTTCGTAGAAAGAGCGATGCTTGGATCTACTGATTCCGATTGAGAAATATTATTGGGAGGAGTATCAAGAGCTACCGTCGATACGGGAAAGAGTGCTCATGTTTTAGCAATCTGGATATGAGTACTCTCTCAGGTTTCTCAAGAACTATCATTCATTCCAAGATCCAATGAGTCTACAGATACTACTCCACTGTCAGTCGGATTTTCTTCTGGTGCTGATTGGAAAACACTTTCGAATCAAGGATCTCAGGATCCTGAGTCAGAAATCATAGGAGTATCTACAAGAGAAGTGATGACATATGTGTAATGAGGACTCTCTACAAAGGAACTCTCAAAACTAATAGCCCCTTGCTCCTGTTTCAGGGAAGATACTGATTGAGGAAGAGAGAAATTCTCAGTATTACTTTGGGGTACTTCCTGAATTTGATCTGGAACAGAAGCCAGTTCTCAAACGTTCATAGCTTCAGCCTGAATATTATTACTCGACTGAGTTACCAGTTTCGATGATTCTATTTGAAGATCTATACTTAATGCATTCATCGATCAGGAATAAGAATTCTCACTATGGGTAAATACCGGGATAATTTCATTTGTGAGTTGTTTTCGAAAATTTCAGAGTGGTAATCGGAAGTCGAGTGGTGCATCTGGAGAGGAGCGAAATGCAAAATTATTGGTAATCGTCATCCAAACATTTTGGATACTGGTACTATTCCATTTGGCTGAATCATCGAATCAGTCCCGCCCAAATACACTTCCCGGAAAATAAGGAGTCCAGTTCAGACCTGGAAGGATATTGGTATCTTGAAGGTTCACATCGAGAAGCATACCCGTAAAACTGTTATTTCGAAACTGCTTGATTGTTCCGATATAGAGTTCCAGAGGATTCTTGTAGCGAACGGAATGCATAGATCGGTCAGTGTACATCATATCAAGAGCAAGAATTGACTTGATCGAAGGGAACATCTCAAAATTATTTGAGAGGATAATGGAAGCAATTACATCTAACTCTGCTTTTGTAGGGATATCATTGATATAGAATCGATATATTCGATCAGCAAGGAATAGCGCAATCTGGGGACTTCTTTTGGCAAAAATATACTCTACAATATTATCGGTCAGTCCATTATTCCCATTCTGTGGTTCGAGAATACGGTTTAAGTCTATGGTTCATGATGAGCTATTATAAAATGGTGTATTATATCCTGGAGAAACTACTCCTGTAAGAAATGATACTATTCCCGATGCATGCTGCTTCGGATTAAAACTCACTTTATGAGTGATCATATCGGCCTCAAGGCCAGTAAGAATATATGATAGAGCTGTGACGTCTCATTCTGTATAGTTCTTCGTATCTGGTGATAGAGTTGATTTTGGCGGTTGGTAATCACCCATCATAAAAAGCTGAATAAGCTCCCGAGCATAATTGGCATTTGGGGATCGAGGATCATTTTGATTGAGAAGATTCAGAAACATTGATTCCGCAAAGTCTCCGGGATTTCCATTATTATTCAGGAGACGTTTTACGAGAACCTCATAGTTTCAGAACATAAGGTTTTCTAGGAGAATCTGTTGTTCATAAATATCTTTGAACCCTACCTGGTCAGTATGATTGACCGAATATATATCTTCGAAAAGAGAAAAAAGTTTTTTCTTCGCTTCATATGGATCGAGAGCATATTGGAACTGGTATAGCCGAGACAACTGCATCTGATTTTCCCAATTAAATCCTTTCGTGATATAGGTTTGTATAGCATCATTATAGCGTGTTCTATCTGGTCCTTCCATACTGGGAAAAATAATATTCACAGCGGCACTTGCGCTTCATGCGTTTGTAAGAGTATCGATAAGTGAAGAATCCACGTTAAAAAGAGTTGCCCGAGCAAGGTGTTCAGCTTTTTCTCGAGTCCAAGGAGTATTCACCCCACTCGTGATTTGCGGGTTTATATTCAATGAGATACTCCAGAGAATATAGAAAGCGAGAAGGAGGAGCGTTTTGAATTTCTTCATATATCAGAAAATAAGAGATTAGAATGAACTGATGAGGAGTCCAGAGCCGATGAGAAAAAGAAAGAATGATGAAATGATAGGAGAGAGGTATCAGATTCTCGGAGCGAATCGATAGATCTGTTCTTTGAGTGCAAAAGTAACCCCCGAAATCAGGAGAAGACAGAGGAATATGCCGAGACCAAGAGAGCAGAGGATCGGGAGGGCCAGATCAATTCGTTTCACTGCAAAGAGCATCAGGAATATACTCCATCAGAAAGCACATGGAGTGAGGCCTGTGATGACCGCGAGGATAATGGGTCATTTCTTTTTCTCTCTTGTAGTTGGTGAATCGTGGGGGGATTTTTGGAGAAATGTTCGGAGCGAAGTAACAAAGAGGTATATCGCTATCATCAGGATAAGGATGATACTGGCACTCTGTATGGTACCCAGATACTTTCACGGATCGATGATTTTGAGGAAAAACTTCGAAACAATCACGACGACCACGATATCGACGATATGGATGAGTGAGAAGACGAATGAGTAGAGTATTCCCTTGGCGAATGACATATCATGATCGAGTATCTGAGAGATGAGGACTCACTTCGAATGGCCTGGTCCAAGGGCGTGGATAAAACCGAGAAAACCTACTGAAAAAAGAAGGAAAAAATACCCTCTCCAGTCACCATGGTCATCGATATAGAGTCGTATAAGCTTCAGTACTTGAGCAAATCGCTCACCTCACCAGACGGCGTTATCTGAGACGAGACTATGACCCTGAGTGGCTCATGTTCCCGATGAAGTATCGGATGTATCAGGGTGATTCGGCGAGAATGGCACCTGTCACGGAGAAAGGCTTTTTGAAAGGGGATCCCAAGATTTATCGATCTCTTCACGATCACTATATCCATCATGATCGGTATCCGGATCATGAGGATCGGTTCGGTAGAGGATCTCATCTTCGTCTGGTACTCCATCATGATCAGTATCGAGCAGGGTCGAAGTGGATCATCAGAGGGTGATAATTTGTGAATTTTTTCGAACATTGAGAACGCGATAGTCCTTTTTGACTGGGACTCATCCGTCCGACTCATAGATATAGAGACGGTTGGTTTGGAGTTGGACTTCATTACAGATATTGATCGTGATGATCGGGTTCGATATCTTTCCACTACAGTCGATCGTATAGGAGATAGGCAGTCCCGATCGAAAGAGCTCATCGATCATGAATCCTGTCTGGACCTCGAAATGGCCCATCGTACATTTCTGACCATTATTCTCGACAGAGAGGGTTTCATTGAGATATTTCGTGAGAGTTCCCGTCATCGAGTAGTAGGTATCGACACTGAGAATTGCCGGATCTACTCATCCAGAAAGAACGAGGATACGATCGAGTTCGACTGGATGAAGATAGGTAACCCCGATAATCGAGTCCGGGTAGATCGTGATGGTCGTATTCGAAACGTCGAGTGGATGGGCATGGGAAAAAGGTACCACTCCCATGAGGATACCAACGACGATGAAAAGGAAAAACTTCCTCATGATATTCAATATATTGAAAAATTATTGAGCTATTTGTGAAGTTGTGTTTTTTTATATTAATTGAATAATACATAAAAAATGAGAATTGCAAACAATTCTCAAATTATCTAGAAAAACGAAGTATCAGAAGAAATTATGAGTCCAAAATAAAGAATGGGAATACTCATTTTTTTAACTATTTTTTCTTATACCAGAACCGACACTCTTCACTCCCATTGAGGAGTTTTTTATTGGCAAGGTGGTGATCCTTCGGAAGTTCATAGGAGGTGATAAAGCCTCCTCCATTTTCGGTTATTTCACTTATAAGTTTCACATATATCTGATCGAGATCGTCTCATCCCATGCGCTTCCCGTACGGTGGATTGGTGACGATAGGAGACTTCACCGTAGGAATGACCATAGAATCGAGGAAATTCCGAGTTTCAAAGGTGATATCTCCGAGGACTCCCGCTCTTCTGGCATTCTCTCGGGCGATGTCGAGCATTCTAGCATCGATATCAGAACCGATGAGCGCATAGTCTCCACTGGGATACTGCTTGGCCTTGGCATCTAGCTTGACCTCTCGAAGGAGCGCGATGCTATAGAAGGGGAGATCTTCTATTCGGAAGGTTCGTTCGAGTCCGGGAGCGATATTGCGAGCCATCATCGCGGCTTCGATCGGGATCGTTCCACTTCCACAAAATGGATCGAGAAGCAGTTCTCTATACCTCCATCCTGAAAAGGCGACGAGGGCCGCAGCGAGATTTTCCTTGATGGGGGCTTCTCCAGCTTCCCTGCGGTATCCGCGTTTATGGAGGGCTTCGCCAGTAATATCGAGAAGCACATGGACCGTATCATCGATGACGAGGATAAGGATATGGATCTCAGCCTCCGATTTTCCATTGTCTCGGGAGAGTTTTCCCTGGATAGCACGCTCGGTGACCGACTGAAGGGCGGGAGTACTCGAGAGGAGAGAACGGGTACTCGAAGCATCGACGATATACCGGAGTTCGGAACCCAGAAATCTCTGCCAATCGAGGGCGTAGACTTTTCGAAATAAATCATCGAAGTCGACTATTTTCTCTTCGAGAAGATTGAGGTAGACGCGATTGGCAAATCGGCTCCAGAGGAGGAGCTCATACATATTTTTCTCGCTTCCAGATGCGGACACCATACGATCTCGACCAGAGAGTTCGGTGAGCCCAAGTCGTTCGGTTTCTCGTCTAACGAGGGATTCGAGTCATGACTGACAGGTAAGGGTAAAGCGCATAGGTGAGGGGGGTTGTAAGGTGGAAGGTTGGTTTGCTGATTTGCTGGTAAGCTGGGATGTTGGAAAAAAAAGGGGGTAAGGCTGGTGAGCTGGTTTGCAGGTTGGCTTGTTTGTAGGAAGCGATAAGGGAGGGGCAGGTTGTCTGGTTCTGTCATTCCCGTGAAAACGGGAATCCAGTTAGTACTATAATTTGAAAGTTGATTGGTAGTTTACTGGGATGCTGGGAAGGGAAAGGATGATTAGCTGATTTGCAGGTTAGGAAGAATGGGAAGATGGGATGTTTTTTGAAATTGAAAGACGTATTTTTTTCGAAATTTGTTCGCGTAGTATCCTCCTTCCAGAAGGAAAGTCAAGGGAAATAGGCCCATATTCTATATTAGGAATACTCTCTAGATTACTTCAAGCTGATTTTCTTGTTTTTCCCTCACATATTATGGTAGAATTTCTGAAGAACAAAAACAAAAGTATATGAAAGGAGCCGTTCGTCGCTGCATCTCGCTTACTGTTATCGTCGCTATATTTTTTATGGACGTTACACTCCCTATGGAGTCAGCTTTTGCGTATGAACACTCGCTTGAAGAGCTTCCGACCTCCCACTCTCTGGATGAGCTTCCGAGTACTCAGATGGAAACCTATTCGAGTGTAGAGTCTGTTGATGATAGCATCCTTGACCAGCTTCCCTCGGTGCAGGAGGAAAAGAAAGAATCTTCTCTTATATTTGGATTCCTTCCGAAATCGAAAAAAGTCCACCTCGATAAGCCAGGAAGACTCGTGATGAGTAGCGGTGCACTTGCGAAGAATAACCTCACAGTCGAGTTTCCAGCCGGAGTCGAAATCCAGTCATCGAGTGGAGATCTCATCGATCCGGCACTTCTGGCGGTTCGAGATCTTTCTGATGAGGAAAAATCAACTGCGAAGCGGTCTATGAAGCTCTATCAAGGTGAACGTACTCGACAGAACAAGCGTATTTCTCCGAAAAAAAGAGCCTTTCTCGAGATGATTGCGGATGCCTTCGCTCCGAGCGAAGTATTTGCTGGAGAAGCGGTAAAATTTGAAGTGGATGAATCGAAAAATTTCGAATTCGGAATACCTGGCGAACATCTCATTTTTTCGAAACCGGTCAAAGTGACGATGGATGCCGACTTTCGAGACGGTACCTTTCTCGATATCCTTGTCAAGCATGCAGGAGATACAGATTACAATACCAGTGGCCTCACAACTGATCCTAATGCCCGCTGTAACACTGATGGAAGCACTGATGCGCCTTCGGCTATGGCTACCGTCAAAGGAGGGAAGATTTCCTTCTATACCTGCGGAGCGTCGAGCTATACAATGAACACGACGGGAGGAGTGGCGGGATCGAATGACCTCAGGCTCGTAATCGGGGACTGTGGACAATTCCAACTCTATTACAATGGAGCAGCCAATATTTACCAAGGGGATCCTCCAGCTACAGGTTGTACTGCGAACCTTGGTACCTGGGTGAATCTTCGTATCGGAGCGACGACGTACGGAGCCGCAACCTATACAACGACTTCGACTGCATGGACAACAAACACGACCGTCGGAAGTCAGATCGGAAATACCTATACCGGGATTACGACCCTCACTCGAGTTGTAGGAGCACTGACCTATACAGGAATACTTAACTGGAAATATACAGCTCCGAACAAGTACTTCACGATTGATTGGTCAGTCAGTATTCCGGCAACCAACGCGAGTAATGTGCGATTTTATATAGGAAATGATACTACAGTTGGTGGAGCTGATGCCAATGACGTCTGATATTCAGGATCTACACCATCGCAGACGGTATGAGTATTTGATAATGTACTCAATCAACTCTCCGCAATCCGGTACCTCTCAGGAGCTATGTGGACTGCAGCGGAGGCTGGTCCGTATGCGACTGTTGCGGGTCATATTACTGCAGGAACCGATTTTGCGAATACGATCCAAGCCACTGCTTGAGATCTCGGGTTTTGAGTTGACTGGAATTTTGGTACAACGGCAGGAACCCGTACTGGCTCTCTCGAGTGGCGTATGCTTCCCTATGTCGCGGCCAATGTTCCAGATCCAATCCCAGGTATTGGTTCCCCGAGCTCCCTTCCGATGCAGGTGGGAGTGGATTCATCCCTTCCGATTACCATCACCAATGCGGGAAATGCGAGCTCAACCGGAACCCATACGGTCGTCTTTTCTTATTCTGGAACCCTGATGTCCGGACCTTTGACACCATTCACCTCAAATAGCTGGTCGTGTGGAGCGGCTTCTGGAGCGACCGTCACGTGTACGAAGTCGATGACCCTGGCCTCCCTCGCGAGTGATACCTTCAATATCATCGTCCAACCAAAACCCGCAGCTTCGGGGCTTACGACGAGATTTGATGTCACACTGACCAATGCTTCTGATTCCAATGTTACCAATAATACAGCCTTTTCTACTTTTACTGTCGCGGTTTCGGCGCCACCAGCAGATACGACGCCGCCTGTGATTTCGAGCATTACTCCACTAACGGGTTCACTCCTTCCGACGGGAAATACCGTGATCCTTTCGTTCAACTACTCGGATACGGGAAGTGCGATCAACCAGGCGACTGCGACCGGAACCCTTTCGAAGTGGAATACCGGATCCTCAACCTGGATTACGCAGACCGGAGTCCTAACGGCGACTACCATCAACTCTGGTTCGGCGATCTATACCTCCACGGGACGAGCGTACGGAAAGTATCGGTTCGATGTCACCGTCAAAGATAACCAGGGAAATACTCGCACTGGTTCGACGATATTTTACCTCGATCAACTCGACTGGAATGTCTCGACTTCGACCTTGGATGTTGGTGATATGATGACCAATGTGACGAAGTTTTCGACGGGGGAAATTATTATCACGGTCAATACTGTCGGGGCTGGATTCACCGTTACCATGAATGATAATTCGGTATTAACCTATTCCGGACAAACCATCAATGAATGGGATGGAACGAAAGGATATGGATTCGAAAAATTCAATGGGGTTGCCTATTCGGGAACCATTTCGACTATCAATCCCAACCAAAATGTGCAAACCCAAGCGGCCTCGATCAATACAACGGGAGACCGGACGACCTATACCTACCGACTCAAGATCGGAGCCCTGGTACAATCCCTCCAGGCGGCTGGACAGTATGCAAACGACATGACATTCCAAATCGTTGCGAATTATTAGAAAATAGAAATTTGTTTGACAAATAACTTGTAATAAGTATTTTCATTTCCATGAATGCTATACCAAGTCCATCCTTATCCTCCTGAGAGGCAGAAGATCATAGTAATGAAAAATGAATTTCACGAAGAGGATTGTTAGGATTCTCTTTGGGTTTATCCTTAAACCTGAGTGCTTGTAGTCCTTCTGAATCTGCAATCAAAAAAGATTCTCCATTTCTACTATTACAAAGTAATTCCGTGATCGTTCAGCATTTGAAAGATACTACAAAGTCAAATCTCGTTAGTTTTTATTTCATGCAGTCAGCAGACCGAAATCACAATTGGGAAGAGACATTCCCCTCAACTCAAGCGGGAAACTCAGGAAAATCATGCACAGAAAAAAGTGGTGACGATCTCTATACTGTGACAATAGCTTCTGAAAGTGTCACGTTTTCGAATGCAAATTCAGTCAATCCAAAAAGAAGCTTTTCTTATACGTATAATCTAAATACCTTTACCTTGACGAGCAAATATGATTCCAGTTTAGGAAAACTCGACATAGATCTGTGAGAAATCAGTGAGGTTTTTCGATAATTTTTGTGAAGGTATCTATCCAAGAAGAGTATCTACCGCTTTAGATATAGGTTTTTTCAAAGTCTTCATACTCATTTGTCGCTACTGCAAAATAGGGAGAATTTGCCGAGTATTCGAGGTATATAGAAAGTATGGTTATGATAGTTTCGGAAGGTACTCTTCTACATAACGAGTTTCACATTCCTTGATAATCTTCACTGCCTCTGCAGCATCGAAGAATCCATTGACCTTACAGGTCCCTGGTTTCTTGAGATCTTTGTAGTGCTCCCAATAATAAGTGGTTTCTTTCTCCCAATGTGGACCGAGTTGACTGTAGTGTGTGATATGATCCATTCGCTTGTCATCCGCGAGCACTCCGATCACCTTATCATCGACTTCTCCTCCATCATCGAACTTCATAATCCCGATAATTCGTACTTCGGCGAGGCACCCAGGAACCAGAGGTTCGACAATACCAACGATTTCAATATCAAGAGGATCTCCGTCTTCATCCCAGGTGCAGGGGATAGCTCCGTATGCGAATGGATAGGCGAGGGAAGAATATCCGACTCGATCTACTTTGAGTTGACCACTTTCGGTGATGATTTCATACTTGGTAATCGTACCGGAATTGAGTTCGATAATTGCATTGACTCGTCATTTTTCCTCATCAGTAAAAGCCGGAAGGACATGGAGGAGGTTGAGCATATATTTGCTCGGAGGATGGTTGATGTTGGCCATAGTGAGAAATGATTAATGAGAAAAGTACCCAGCGGAAAGCTCCCGAGGATTGTATGGAAGCTCCTCAAAAAATCAAGACGTACTCGGATTTCAGAGGCTTTCATGTCGAAAAATATCGGATAAATTTCCATTTTCCTCCCTTTTTTATACAATACAACTAACTTTTTTCTCTCCATGAAACGTTTTTTTCTCCTCACAATTTCACTCTTTTTCTTGGCTTGATGTTCGCTCCCATGGCAGAGTCATGACTTTGCTAGTGAGATGGCAGCGCATACGACGGCGCAATATGATTTCGTCGAAAGTCTTTCTACTCGACTCGGACTGGATTTCCATGGCAGAGACTTCGGAACCCTTCGTCTTGCCGCTGATTTACCTGTCCTCGCGAGTGGATCCATCCAGGCTGACTATACGCTCAGACGAGCCGGGAAGGATTATGAACTTTTCTCGAAAGAACTTAAAGCCATTTTTTCAGATATCCAAGGTCAGGAATCGCTCTCGCTCAAGGATATCGGCGCGATCGTAACGTGAGGCAATGCCTTTATGAGTATTGGTGATGCGACCGGAACTCTTCTCGAAAGTGCTATGGCTCCCATCATCACTAAGTATCGATCTCAGTGGATTGCTCTCTCTGACACTTCGCTCACAATGTCTGGATCTTCGAAAGAAGAACAGCTTGCGTACAAATTTTCAGAAAACCTTACGAAGCTCACTCTGAAGGATATCCGGGCCTACAGTGAGAAGTACCCACTCTGGAAGCTCTCGAAAGATGACGGTGTATTGAATGGATTCTACAACTACGAAGTCACCCTTGATAAGGATCATCTGAAATCCCTCATTCTCGACCTCTCGAATCGACTTACCGAACAAGCTCTTGATACTGCCGCGACATCACAAATAGACGCTATTCTCGCCGGATTCGATATCGTCGGTACCATTCGAATCGATATTGAAAATCCTCTCTACGGTGACCTGAACGCCACGATTATCCAGAAGTCGAATCCAGATCAGATAACGTTTACGTTTGCACAGGCACGAGATGGTATCCGATATTCCCTCGGGACTGGAACCGATAAATTCACCGGAAATGTACTCTTCGATACGTCATCCAAGAAACTCAGTCTCAGTCTCAATGCGGTCTCGAGCGGTGCGGAAATCGGAAATCTCGATGGATATATCAGATTCGAGGGTAAGAAAATCGCAGAAACCTCACTTACTCTTTCCGCTCAGGGACTGACAGCATCCTTTATCAATGTAAATCACTCGGATGGAAGCTTCGTAGGAAAGACCGTGCTTCCCGTCGGAACGCTGGACTGGACCGGTTCGATACGAGATGAGAGATTGCAGAGTTTGAGTGTGGCCGGTCAAGCACTTGGAGGAGATGTTTCACTCAATCTTAGTGAATCTTGAACCTCCGTACAGGGGCCATTCCGACTGGTGTTCGATGGTACTCCCGTGTTTAGTGCGGATGTGGGCATGACGATGAAACCATGACTCTTCTCTCTGATCTTTGACATTCTTGCTCCAGACGCACCGAGTACGAAGTCCCATTTGGAACTCGAAATCACCCATACACAAGAGGTCGATAGGAGTATCCTTATCAAAACACCAAAAGATGCTATCCCATACGCTACCGTTTCAGCAGAAATGGACAAAGTCCTCCCGGTCTATGTGAATCCCGATACGCTCCTCGAAACCTCGGGAGGTACGATTTCTGGAAGTATCGTACCCGGGCTCTCGAGATAAATTTTTGCAAAATCTGATGCATTCCCTATACTTCTAAAACTACTTATTATTTAATGTTTTATGGGCAAGAAGATATTTATCTGGATCGTCATCATCTCTGTGGTTGCTTCCGTCATAGCACCACTCCTTATTGAAGTGTATAACTTAGTGTTTCCAAGTGTCGTGGTCGATACCAGTAGTCAAACCCCTATTATTACTGTTAGCACTGGTAGTGTTTTTAATACTGGTCGAGTGATGAGTGGGAGCACTCTCTCCGGGAATAATATCTAATCAGGATCGAGAATCTAAGATGCAAGAGGGAGAATACGAAGCTCTCAGTCCTAAGCACTCCGTCATAATTCCTTCTCTCTATGCCTGAAACTCCTCTCACCAATGAGCAAAAGCTCACCGAAATCTATGAGATCTTGAAGATACAAGAGTCTGTACGGAAACGAGCACTATGGTGGGGACTCTTTCGAAGGATTTTTATCTACGGACTCATCCTCATAGTCGCACTCAATCCTAAACTCGTGATGTCGAAGTTGACTGAGATCCTGATGCCAGTGGTGATGAATAGCCTCAAGTGAACCATGCAAACTCAGTGAGGAGATTTTATCAAAGAGATGAAAAATATTATGCAGAATGAACAACCGGCAAATTAATTGAGCTAACGAAAGTCAGCATTACTAATATTGACAATAATTATTTTTATATATTATGTAACTATATTTTATAGTTTTCCATCACATGTTATTTGGTCGCGCGATTTCTTGAATTATTCCATCTAGTATCATAGCCCCAAAAAGTAAGGCGTTAACGGTATTGGTAGGATTGTTTATCACGAGCGAGACACGGATAAAAGTTTTCACAGTGAATGAAATTCGTAGGTGGGTTAAACTCTATAATCGACACTGGATTATTCAATATATTTCCTACTCTGAAACTATCAAAAAACTTTTAGACGTCACGTGTATTACTAGTAAACAGCGGAGGGATTTATTGGCATTTTCCCAAAACCTTGATCAATTTAGAGGCTCATTTCTTTCCACAATAGAACAACAAGAAATCGCTAATTTACTAGACGGTATAGAAGAATCTGAAAAGAAAGGCTTTGATTACCTAAAAAGCAAGTGCTTAGATTGAATAGATATTCTATATCCGCGAATTACATGAATATACCAGAAACGTATAAATTTCTTTACTACCTGAATTAATAGAATAGTCGATTCAGTCAACGCAACAGTTCTAGCCTCAAGACATACTCAACCCCCCATTAACCGATTTACCCTTCTTACTGCTGACACAGATATTGATTCAGGAATCAATTACCGATCATCCCCATGAGAGCTTTCTTTATCAGAAGGAGTTATATGAAAAATACAGGTTCGTGTCAGAAATATTGAGTCCGGTACTCAACCGAAAAACTGAGAATTGAAGCAAATTCTTAGTAGACTACGAGACTTCCCAAATATTGACCTAATTCAAGATCTGAAAAATAGAGTAGAAATATTACTGGCGAATCCATCATATCGAGATATTCCTATCGCTGCCCGGGAAGTTTATGCTTCCGATGGTCTACAAGTTTCTACAACAAGAAATGCTGATACAGAAAGGTATATTCAATATATCTGATTATTACTGAATCAAATTCGGGATGTGAGCTCAGGGTATAAAAATACGGCAAAAGAAAAGAGAAGTGCTGGTGATGGAAGTTTTCGACAAGACGTGCTGACGCCGCTATTAAGCGGGTTATCTTCTCTTATCGCATCAGGAGATATTGATGTGAATAATTTTTCTTGGAGTGAGGTTTGTGATAAGTTTGATTTTCACTCAGATAAATATCATTGGGCAGTATTTTCTCGACTTATTTCTCGAAAAAATGAGATAGGCGATTTTCAGACGAATTGTATACGCTTACTTACCATCATCGAGGATTATGCCGATACTGTTGATACTCCACTTCTAGTAGTACAAATGGCACTCAAAAAATACCTTGAAGAGAATCCACTACCAAGTATTGCACCAAACTAAAACAACCTCCTATAAGGGTACGGGATGAGTCAATATAGGGAATATGCTAACTTACAATAATTGAATTTGTATGTATTCCTTCTTGTTTTCCAGTAGATTTCAGATATTGTAATTTCTATGAAAATCATCCCCCTTGGACATACCGAGTTTTTGCTTGATATCGAGAATCGAGAAGGACAGATGATCCGCATCTTGGTCGATAGCTGGCTCTCAGATTTTGTCATCGGAGATCTGATGGAGCGAACCGTCAAGGTCCATCTTGATCCCGAGAAACTCTCGAGCATCGATGCGATCTACATATCTCATTCGCACACCGATCACCTGGATCCCTACACCCTCCTAGAAATCTATAAATGGGCGAATCCGGTTCTATTACTCGCCGAAACACTCGAATATCTCGATCCACTCTTTCGTCAGTACCTCCCGAAGGCGGAGATCCGATACCTGAGAAATAAGACGACACTTCTTTGGAGAGGACTTGAAATCACAGCTATTGCACTCGAAGGTGAGGACGTCACCAATGAAGACGATGTGATGATGCTCTCAGTTGCGAATGATCATGAGCTCCTCTTCGCGGAAATCGATACCCTCCTACCTGATACCGAGGCTGCATATCGGTACCTCTACCGGCACTTTACTCGTAAGTCGTATGAAACTGTCTGTTATCTCGCTTCTCGCAATGAACTCGAAGGGAATCTGAGACTCCTGGATCCCCCTCCCACCGAACGACTCAAGTGGAGGAATGAATACCTCCATACTCGACGAGAAGAAATGACCTGGGGATATGCGAAATGGGAATTCGAAGACTACGAATCTGTACCCAATTTTTTAGAAATCCCAGGATTCATACGGGGATATATCGGGCAGGGGATTTGCTATCCTCTCGCCTTTTCTGAATGACTCGCCGGGATGAATATACTTCCACTCGACGAGGTCGTCGATCGGGAAGTCGGACTCGCGAAATCACATGGTTTTGAGTTCGCACAGAAGGCTCTCATTCCCGGAAGAATCTATGAAATAAACAATAATAGTTTTATAAATGGTCGAAAAGAGTGTCCTATCGGTACTCTTGATCGAATAGAACTCCAGAATACCCTGGATACACCAGAATTAAGAAAGTACAGTAATGGGCCCTTAATCTCACATTTACCCTGGACTCAGGAATCAGAAAATATGATACTTTCTCTCCTCAACTATCGACTCCTTCCATTTTTTACCGCATCATCTCTTGGAAATATTCGAGAGGCACTCTATAAAAACCCAGATAGAAACTATCGAATAGCCATTGTCGGGACTGACTCCACGAAGGTATTTACGTATTCATTTTCGAGTATTGTTTTTCATGAAGAGTCATTTCAAGAGGGGATTCGTACTGATGAAACCTACTATCTTGGAGATATCGTCGATTTCTACGAGGGACGACAGGACCTTTACTCGAGCTTCTGGCATCGACTCAATCCCGATACCATGTACCGACTCTGGGTATCACTCGGAGCCAATTTTCTCAATCATGATCTGGTGTATAAGAAGTACAAACTTCACTTTGAACAAGCCTTCCTTGGGAAGCATCCAACAGACTGGTTCTCGATGACACTTTCTGGCATAAAAAAATAATAGAATATTTTGATTTTATAGGCATTCTCATTATGATAAATCACGTTCTTTCGATTGTCCTAGTTTCTATAAAATTCGACATCCTTTCTCGCTTTAGAAAGTAGATAATACCCATCATCCGAGCATCTATTATTCTCTATCCTGATTCTACTCGTTCATCATACCCTATGCATTTACCAGCTTTCTTTGTTCTCTGTACCTACGCCGGAATCCTCGGACTGATTCGTATATTTATGGCGGGATCCTTTGATCTTTCCGATCTTATCTGGAATCTTATCCTCGCCTTTATGCCATACTTTATGGCGGGTTGGTTTGTGAGCTGGAAGGGGTGGTATCGCTGGATTGCTTTTGCTTTCTGGATTCTCTTTCTCCCGAATAGTTTTTATATTTTGACTGATTTCGTCCACCTTTCAGATTCCCCGGAAATGGTGTACTATGATATTCTCTTCATTACCTCGATGGCTTTCGCTGGAATGGTTTCCGCGTATGCTTCGATGGAATTGGTCCACCGATATATGAATATTCGTTTCCATAAAAAATTATGATGGCTTATTATCATGTCAGTAGTAATGCTTTCCATGGTGGGTGTTTATCTCGGAAGGTTTCTCAGATTTAATTCATGGGATGTGATTCGCGACCCTATCAATCTCATGAGAGAGGCCTTTAGTATGGTTATTTCGAATGGTCAAGTTTGGAATATCGCAGATCCCGATCGACTTGCTGCGAGTCGTCTCTTTGAAGCTGGTGCGATGGGTCTTGTCCAGTTCGTCTTTCTCTACGGGAGTTTTTTCCTCCTCGTATATATGTATATGTACCACGTGAAAGAAAAATAATTATTGACTAGATTTCCCCAGGAAAATCGATAGATTGGATATATGAAACCATATTACCTTCATGTCATCGGTATCGGTGGTATAGGCGCTTCGGCCCTCGCCCGGTACTACCAGAGCAACGGATATACTATTTCTGGTTCAGATGGATCTGATTCTGTATTTCTCGAGACGCTCAGAAATGAAGGGATGGACATTTCGGTCGGTCACCGCGCGTCGAATCTTCCAGAAAACACCGACCTCGTGATCTATTCTGAGGCTATTATTACGAAGCCAGATCTACCTCCAGAAGCACAGATCTATGCCAATGCCGAACTCTCACGAGCTCGAGAACTTGGAATCAGGCATATTTCTTATCCGGTCGCACTAGGTGAGGTTTTTAATCCGAAAAAATGAATCGCCGTCACGGGCTCTCATGGGAAGTCAACTACGACAGCCATGCTCGCTACAATGATGGCAGGATCTCCACTCTGAGTCTCTGCGATCGTCGGAACGCAGGTCCCTCAGCTCGGAAATACCAATTTCTACCACGAACCTTCCGACTACTTCGTCATCGAAGCGTGTGAATACAAACGATCCTTTCTCCAGTACCAGCCCTATATCACGATCATCACCAATATCGACTTGGATCACCTCGACTACTATAAAGGTTTAGATGACTATATATCAGCATTCCAGTCTATAGTGGATCAGACGAGTGGATTTGTTATTATCTCCGCGGATGATGAAAACTCACAAAAACTCAATATCCCAGAAGAGAAGAAGATAATCGTTTCGAGTTGAAGGTTGAAGGTTGAAGGTTGAAGGTTTGAAGTTTCTTGAGAAAACGGAGTTCACCAAAAAACCAACAAACTAACACACCAAAAAACCAATACACCAAAAAACCAATACACCAGCAAACCAGCCATCACCTACTACCCTCGAGTAGAGGAGCTCTGCTGTGGCGAGAAGAAGATCTATACGATCGAAAAGGAGATGCCGCTCCCTGAACTCCACCTTCAGGTACCAGGAGATCACCTCCTACAGGATGCGTATCTCGCCTTTACTGCCGGCAAGCTCTGCGGATTAGAAGATACATTTATGGTTCAAAAATTGGATAATTATCAGGGATCCTGGAGGCGTAGTGAGATTATCCGAACGACGAAGCATGGAAATATCCTGATGTCGGACTATGGGCATCATCCATCTGAGATTATCCCGACCCTCAGAGCGATCAAAGGAAAGTATCCAGAAAAAAAACTCTATGTTGTTTTCCAACCTCACCAGTATTCTCGAACCCGTGAACTCCTCGAAGAGTTTTCCTCTGCCTTCGGTTCTGCAGATACCCTCGTCATCCCGAATATCTACTTCTCTCGCGATAAACAAGAAGACGTCGAATGGATGACGACGGAGAAGCTGATCACTCATATTGCCGAGCATCAGCCAAATGTGGCCAATGGTCTCGGACTCGAAAATACCGCACTTCGTATAGAAGAGTACGATACCAAAAATCCCAACTCCAGTGTTATTCTATTACTCGGAGCGGGGGATGTGGATAATTTGAGGTATGAGATAGCTTAGGTTATCTTCCTTGCTTAAGTGGCTTTATATCAAAAATGGAAATGCAATAATACTCTTATCCCATAAACCCCAAAAGGTTTAATCCGAAAAATATCGCGACCCTCGCATAATTTTTCAAACTGTAGGAACTTCAATTTCTGACTGTATGGATTCAATACCAAAAATCTTAGCTATTACTTCCTGTACTTCTTTTCCTATTACTTCCGATTCGATTGTTATTATGGGTTTTATTCATTTTACTCTCTCTCAAATTTGAGTTACTAGATTTCCATAGTCCTCAAAACCTTCAATCCTATAGTATTGTTTATAGAGCCTACGTTTCATCTCTTCAATTGAGTTAATGGGAGTTTTTATGAGTAAATCAGAAAATAAACGGAAGCCTAGTTTACTAGCGAGTTCGAATAGAATTAATCCTGTCTTCATGGCTTCTCAAGTGCTATATTTATCCTTAGAAGGATCGTAGAGTTCAGAAAGTATAGAAACTATACCTCTCCGGAGAAAATATACATAAATAGCATTTTTATGTTCAATCTGCTGTTCATTTTGAGATTCTAGTTCATATCTAAAACTGTCAGCTCATTTTTGAAAATCTGGTATATTGATAAATCTTTTCCAAACATTTGTCTCAAGTATTACCAGCGATTGTACTGCCTTTTCGAATTCAGGAAGTTCAGTATCATGGCTTATGTTATTGAAGTACGCATTAAACAACTTGCGACTATATCAATGTAACAATCAGGTAACAATACCTCAATGAAGTTCGTATAAATTCTCGAAAGAAACTGCAGTTCATTCAGGTACTCTCAGTGAACGGAAAGCCCTTATGCTCATTAGATTCATGACAGGATGAGTATCCGCCCTAAGGGGTAAGGCACCATGCATACTTTTTATTCCAGGTTATTTGACGTTTCGCGTAGTTGCGATTGTGTTGTTTGACGAGGTTGATTGCTTCTTCGAGAGAAGTCTTTCACTCCAGGGAGTCGACGATTTCCGCGTATCCAATAGTTTTGAGTCCTGGGCAATGTGCTCAATATTCCCTTATATTGTATCATACTTCTTCTACGAGTCAATGAGAAAACATCTCGTCGATTCGCTCATCTATTTTTCTATAGAGGATTTCTCGTTCAGGAGGAACACGGAGTTTTCTGATTTTTCTTTCAGCTTTTGAAGGAGAAGATCATAGCTCTGGTATGAATTCTGATTCTTCGTACGGTGTAAGGAAGAGGGTCGGGTATTTGAGGGTCGGGATATCTTGAATGAGTGATTTTGAGGATCCGGTCGCCTCGAAGACCTCGATGGCACGCATGACATAGTTCAGATTATTTGGATGAAGTGCTTTGGCATAGTCAGGATCTTTCCGAGCAAGGATACCCCAGACCGCTTCATTTCATTGCACTCGAGCGATTTCTTCCAGTTCTTTTCTCCGTGCTCTATCGGGAGGGATGTTCGGGAAACTCCGCTCATAGATGAGACTATCGATATAGAGTCAGGTTCCCCCACAGATGATAGGAAGTTTACCTCGTTTCCATATATCCTCGAGGATTGGATGAGCCATGTCTCTGTATTCTACTACGGAAAAATCCCGATCAGGAGTGATGATATCGAGCATATAGTGAGGAATGCCTCGCATTTCTTCCTCCGTGATTTTCCCCGTTCCGACATCAAGACCGCGGTAGATCTGTCTCGAGTCCGCAGAAATAATCTCACCTCAGATTGTGCTAGCTATATCGATCGAAAGTCTAGTTTTTCCTGAAGCGGTCGGTCCATAGATCACGATAAGTGGATTCTCTGGTTGATCAGAGAGGAATGCTTCCATCCTCGAAGTATCGAACATAGAGAGGGTGCTATTTGGATAATAATCGGAACTTGGCTCGAACCTCGTTGATATAGAGGTCAAAATCTTCCAGAAAGGAAATCAGGATCGAGAACAGAGGAACTCCTATCAGGAGGCCGATGAGTCCGAAATAATGCTCCGAAATCAGGAGGATCATAAAGGTGATAAAAACGGGAAAGTGGATATAGGAGGAGACAATCTTGGGATTGAGGTAGTAGGCTTCGACGATATGGACGACGGCAATCATCGCGACACAAGCGGATACAATGAGGAGGCTATCATTCCCTGTAGATCCATAACCGTAGCCGATAATAAGGATAGGGATTCCTGAAAGAAAGGTACCGAATACAGGGATAAATCCAAAGATAAAGACGATAAGGGAGAGAGTTACAATATAGGGGAAAGATGCTCCTCCATGGAAGTAACTAATGGTGAGGAGTCAAATAGTAGTCAATACAGCATTCACCAGGGCAATAATCGACTGGGCCTTGAAGATAAGTCCGAATCATTTTCACATTTTTTGTGCGATAATTGCCCATTCATCGTAGAGGAAGGAGAAATTCCCCTGTCGGATTCTCTGGAGAAAATCATTGATTTTTTTTCGCTCGATAATAAAAATATAAGAGAGGATCATTGCAATAAAAAACTTCGTCAGTACGATTCCTGCATTGGTAATATGACTAATAATGGCTTGTCCGATAGATTCCAGATTCTGACGACTGAGAAGCTCCCCTACGGTAGCGTCGAGTCCAAGTTCTAGGCTAGTAGAATCCTCGATACGTTTGATAAATTCTTGGCCCTGTTGAGCATAGGATGACGTATTTTGAATGATGGCAGTTATGTCTGTTTTGATTTTCGGTAGGATGCTTATGAAGATAAATATCACGATAGAGATAAATATACAGTAGAGAATCGTGACCATGATGTTCGTCGTGGCATACCTTCTCGCGAGTCGATGCGGAGTATCTGCTTTTCCTCGCTCTCACCAGGCATGTACTCGCTTCGCGAGGTTTTCTCCGAGTTCGAGAAATATATAGGCGAAAATGAATGTGATGAAAAATAATGCTAAAAAGTCACTGAGCATCCATCCTGTGAATAGGAGCAGGGTAAAGGAAGCAAGCTTTTTCCAAAATGTGGGAGCGAAGATGATACCGAGCGATTGGCGAAAAGGAACCATAGGAAGAAAAAGGATTTAAAATATACCATCAGCGAGCGTCGTGAGGTGAGGTTTATCTTGAATTTCGAGTTTACAAGCGATGGTCCATTCATTTCAGAACAGAGCCGTAAGGACTTCTGAGAGGAAATTTTTTACTGTGTTGGTGTTAACGCGATCATGCGTCCAATTGGTCGGAAAGATAAAGGTGATGAGGGATCCCTCGATTTCGAACCGAGCATTTCTGAGGTCCGAAACAAGTGCTGGCTTGACTCCCTTGAGATGCTGGAGGAGCTTCGAGAAGGAGAAGACGGTATTGTGTTGTAGGTTTCAGGTTTCAGGTTTCAGGTTCAGAGTTTCTTGTTTTTTGTTTTCTGTTTGCGATCCCATTCCTTTTGTTACCAGGTTTTTGTTGTCTGCTTTAGCTTCCTGAGAAATAGAAGAAGAAATTCATTTATTATTCAATTCCGGTTCTATATTTGTTAAATTGATAGTTTCTTGAGCTTGCTGCATCTCAGTCTTGGCAGGTTGTTTTTTATCTTCTTGAGAACTTTTTTCAACTGGTTTGATAACTTCTATTTTCTTAGGTTGTTTCTTATCGTCTGTCTTATTACCCTCGTTTTCATTTTTTCTAAGTGCTCTCAGAAGGGTTGTTTCTATCAGCATCATCCCATCAGGAAAAGATCGGAGTTTGCTATGCGCTTCCATGACAATCTGGAAAATGGTATCATACCCTTCGTAAGAAGTATTGGAGATATTTTCAAACAGGATATCTCGCAGTCGGTAGAGGAGCTGTTCGATGTAGGAACGAGTGTGAATATGTCCCGCTCTGAGCCTTTCGATTTCTTGGAGAAGTACTTTCGTATTGCCTTCTCTCAGTGCTGCTATGGTCGCATCGAGTCGCTCTTCATCGATAATCATGAGGGTTGCCTTTACGTGCTCATAGGTTACTCGGTCATCGATACGGTTTTGTTCGAGGAGGGTCACGGCATCGCGCATCCCTCATCGAGCCGTTCGAGCGATAAGCTCAAGTGCTTTTTCCTCGGCGTGTATTCATTCCTTCTCACAGATATACGCCAAATAGCCGATAATATCAGGCTCTGTAATCTTTCGAAAATCAAATCGCTGAGTCCGTGAACGAATTGTCTCGGGGACTTTATCTATTTCAGTCGTCGCAAGGATAAATTTCACATGCTTTGGTGGTTCTTCGAGGATTTTCAGTAGTGCATTGAATGCCCCCGTCGAGAGCATATGGACCTCGTCAATGATATAGACCTTGAACTTTCCTTGATTGGGTTCGAATCGCGCTTTGTCGATGAGGTCTCGGATATTATCAACTCCAGTATTACTCGCCGCATCGATCTCGATAACATCGAGCATCGTACTATTGTCGAAGGCCTTGCAGTGAGCACATTCATGACATGGGTTTCCGTTCTGGAGATTGGTACAGTTGACCGCCTTCGCGAGGATGCGAGCACTCGTCGTCTTTCCCGTTCCGCGAGATCCATGAAACAAATAGGCGTGCCCGACTCGATCGAGTTTGAGGGCATTCCTGAGGATCGTCGTCGTATAGTCTTGACCAACGATAGAGTCCCAATCTTT
Organism: Candidatus Altimarinota bacterium; assembly: GCA_043739785.1. Taxonomy (GTDB): domain Bacteria; phylum Patescibacteriota; class Gracilibacteria; order BD1-5; family UBA2023; genus JAYUDN01. Next base: position 9,774 of record JAYUDN010000010.1, on the reverse strand, counting down.
CGGGCGATAGGTGGTATAGAGTGACAAGGAAAAGTATGAGAATGCACTGATTATAAAAGAATATAGGGAAAATACAATCAAAAAATCCCACCTATTCGTGGGATTTACTTATCAGCTTCTTCGACGGCCTCGTCGAGGAATTGATTGACGAAGTTTCTCGAGAGGATGAGGATACCGAGCCCGATAAAGAGCGAAGCAAAGGCGGAAAGATTCGAGTGACCTGGGAAGAGGTAGTGATCCGCGAGGTTCCAGATGCCCCGCCAGAATAGGATAATTGCCGCCCCGACAAAGAACGCTTCGATTCGCTTCATGAGGATTTCCCATCGCGTGTAGTGGTGGCGGAAGAATTGCATACTCCTACTCTATCATATCTTTCTTTCTATTGCAAAAAAAAGTGATTTTTGTATATTGGGTTGAACTTTAAAGCATTTGATTTTTTTGATTTTTCGAATCCAAAATCCCAGTAATCCAATAATTCAACCTCCATTTTATGATTGATCTCAAAATCCTCCGTACCAATCCTGACCTCGTTCGAAAGGCTCTCCATGATAAAGTGACGAAATGAGTCGACCTCGACCGAGTCATAGAACTCGATAAGAAACGCCTTATGCTTGGACAAGAACTTGATACTCTGCGTGCGAAACGCAATGAGCTCTCTGCGAGCATGGGCAAAGGGAAACCGGAACCAAAACTCCTCGAAGAAGCAAAATTGTTCAAAGAGAAGATACAAGTCTGAGAAAAAGAATTCGAAGAAGTGGAGACAGAATTTCTCGCTCTCTACAAAAAAATCCCAAATATTCCAACCGCAGATACTCCAATCGGACTCACCGAAGAGGAGAATGTAACTGTGAAGCAGTGGGGGAAAATTCGGGAATTTGATTTTCCAATCCGCAATCACGCTGAGATCGCGGAGATTCGATGATGGATCGACAAGGAACGCGCGGCCAATGTGGCGGGTTCTCGATTTGCCTACTTGAAGGGTGATCTCGTGAAGCTCCAGTTCGCCCTCATCCAGTGGGTGATGGATTCGCTCGGAGATTCCACTGTTCTCGATAAAGTAATTACCGAACACAAGCTCAAAGTATCGAATAAGCCATTCACCCCCGTGCTTCCTCCGTATATGATCAAGACGGCTCCCTATGATGCGATGGATCGACTCGAGCCACGCGAAGAGCGATATAAGATCGAAGGACAGGACCTCTGGCTCCAGGGATCAGCCGAACACGTCCTCGGCTCTATGCACGCTGGAGAAATATTTGCCGAATCAGAAATGCCCGTCCGATACCTCGGATATGCGACTTCATTCCGTGGGGAAGCAGGAACCTATGGGAAAGATATGGAAGGGATCATCCGTATGCACCAGTTCGATAAACTCGAGATGGAGTCATTCTCTGTCGCAGAGACTTCACACGATGAACACCTCCTCTTTGCTGGACTCCAAGAGTACCTCATGCAACAGCTCGAGATTCCCTATCAGAAGCTCCAGAAATGTACCTTCGATATCGGAAAACCGAATGCAAAATGAAGTGATATAGAAGCATGGCTTCCTGGTCAGCAGAAATATCGTGAGACGCATACGGCTGACTATATGACGGACTACCAGGCAAGAAGATTACAAACACGAGTTCGTCGGACTTCAGGCGATGTAGAACTCATCCATACGAACGATGCGACCGCTTTCGCCTGTGGACGCGCCCTCGTCGCGATCATGGAGAACTATCAGAATGCGGACGCTACCATTACCGTCCCGAAAGTACTCAGGAATTATATAGGAGGGAAGGAGAAGATATAGCTTTTTAAGTCCAATATTATGAAAATTATGACAGACTGAGATATTGGAATCGTTTTTTTCCACTTATTCGTCCTTAATACACTTCTACCATTTTGTATTTTCATGGTTTTCATATATTGAATATTGCGAATCATATTTGGTAAAAATATATCGAAACCTCGATACCTTATTCTCAGGATTCTCATTGTTGTCTTAGTTTTTTTCCTATGTTTTATTGTTGTGAATATTTATAAGTTCCCAGCATGGCTCTAAATGTATGCAAGATCCAAAACTGTGGTTTCAAAGTAGATTTGAGAGGTATAGAATCTTTAGGAATCACTAAAGATACATAAGTTATCTTTTGAGATCAAGTAATTTCTAACAATAAAATATGAACACCTCTCTAAAAAACTTTCTGAAATGATGAATGATGTCAACTCTTATAGTTCTCCTGATATTTTTTAGCATAATCTTCATCTGGAGAAATATTATAGAGTCTTGTAAATTTCAGCAATTTCTCCGACAACATAACCACTCAGATTGGCTTAGGTGCAATTAGGAGAATATTGTTTCCGAACGAATACCTTGAAGAGAATAAGTTGTATCTCCTAAAAATTGAAATTTCTTTCTAAAGAGATATATGTAAGTGATGTGAAAAAATAATATGTCCTTCCTCCGCAATTCTCATCTCAATCTCTCGTCTTCCCACATCGAAACATCTCGGTGTGTCCTCGTCCCATTCTCCCTCGATGGACGAGTCGATATATACGAATTACAAACTCAATATTGCAAGGCGAATAGGAATCTCTACGTCTCGCCGAACCTTCCAACCTATGAGGAAGAAGTGGATTTTATCCGTAAGGTAGAGGAGAAGATAGGGAAGTGAGAGGAGTTCGAGAACTTCATCCTCTCGAAAGATTCAAAGAGACTCCTGGGTTGTGGAGGATTACGTATGCTCGAATCCTGAGAACTCAATATCGGTATCTGGATACGAGAAGATGAACATGGGAAGGGATTTGCGAGTGAAGTCTATGGAGTACTTATCGAATGGGCGCGAGAGAATACTTATCATACATTTCTCGTGCATTCGCTTGATCCTGCGAACGAGCCGAGTCGCAAACTTGTATTGAAATTCGGAGGTGTACTACAACAAGAGAAAAACGTGAGAGAGCATGATATCTACCATATTTCACTTTAACTGGACTTTCGGAGAAATCCTTGTCTTTGTTTTGTCTTTGCTATTTATGCTGACGAGCATAGCATATAGTTCTCTAACTTTTCCCTATGACTCCTCGATACCTTATCGCTCTCAGCGTACTCCTACTTTCCTCTTGTACTACGATCGATGTCAAACCACCCATTACGACCGATACTGGTGCTCTCGGTCAGACGGGAGTAGTACTTACTGGCATCGTGTTTACCGGGAGTATCGTATTGAGTGGCAGGGTAAATACAGGGAGTGTGGATCATCAACCTCCACTGACGGAGAATCTCTCTGGAAGTGGTGATGCCTACTATCCGATATTTCAAGGCCTAGAGACGAAGATCATCCCTGTAAAGCATACGACGGGAGTAGAGACAAAGGTTGCATTTATCAATGCTCAAGCGAAGTCGATGCATGTGGTGGTGACCTTTCCAGGAACTGCGACGGGGAATCTGAGACTCGCTCAGATCGTCATGCCTGATGGACAGATGGATGGACCATTTGGCACCGATACCACGATCGAGCTCACACAATTCTGAGGATATGAGCTCAGATTTCATGAGAATATGATGTCTGGAGATCCTTGGTCAGGGAATGCTACTATTAGCATCACCCTCCTCGGAAAGTAGTCCTCACTAATCAACCTTTTTCACGAACTCGGTTCTGAGAACGAGTCACTTGATTTCTGGAATGTTCGCAGTGATTTCTTCCGGGTCGTCGGTAAGACGTATATTTTTTACTTTGGTTCCTTTTTTCAGCGTGATTTTGGTTCCTTTGACGGAGAGTTCTTTCGTTAGCTGTACTGAGTCTCCAGAGCTGAGGGTATTGCCAAATGCGTCCGTGACTATGATTTCTTCTGTGTTCATATTGTAAATGGTTATAAAAGTCATTTTTCGTGATCAAGAAGCCACTGTTTTCGCTTGATCCCACCACCATATCCGACGAGATTTCCCGATTTTCCGATGACTCGGTGGCAGGGGATGATGATGACGATGGGATTATGATGGTTCGCTCCACCGATCGCTCGTACGGCGTGAGGATTCCCGATTATCGTTGCTTCTTCGAGATAGTTCCTGGTTTCACCGTAGGGGATCGACTCGAGGGCTTTCCATGCCTTCATCTGGAACTCTGTACCTCTTGAATAAAGAGGGATAGTAAATATTTGTCTCTTCCCATCGAAGTATTCAGCTAGTTCGAGTTTGGTGATAGTGAGAATAGCATTCTTTCATTCATCCTCACTCAATCCACACGGTTCAGTACCGTGGATTGCTTCCTTCTTCGCAATGACGGAGGCTTTTTTCTCAAGTTCTGGACTGTCAGCAAACTCAAGCATCAAGAGATGGTATGTATCTGCTAAAGCGATGAGATCTCCGAGAGGAGAGGGTATGAGAGCTTTGAAGAGCATATGAGTGAAATATATAATATATTATTCGAAAAAATAGTTTTTGCGAATTATTTACTCTACGATATTTTCGAAAAATGTCTTGACAGAGGGAGAGAACTTTGTAGAATAGGATTCACTTAATTATTATACTATGCCAGGATTAGATGAGTTAGCCTTAGATGAACTTATGTTTCCCCAATTAGGCGATATAGATACCCGTAGAGTACTAAGTCAAGTACAAACCGCTGCACTTGAATTATCTCTAGCACTTGATTCTCCAGCCCAAAATCTTGTAGAGAGTTGTCGAAAAAAACTGGTACTTGCACTTGCGGATAAGCGAGCCCATAGCGTTTTCATAACTTTGGCACAATTATCAGAACAATTATCAGCCTGTAATCCTGCTTATAAGCTAGAGCTTCAAAGATTGCTCGAAAACAAAGGGAATGTCATATTTTCATTGTATCAAAATACTGATCCTGATACCTTACGAAGAGATCTTCTTAGTTTGATTTGATGAATTAATCTGTTTGGTGGAACCATAATTCCCGAATTGGAACAATCATCTTTATAGAAAAACCCCTCTATAATTTCTTATAGATGGGTTTTTGATTATCGTCCAAGTATATTCAGGAGTTCTTTTGCTTTCCCGGTATTTCCTGTCACAGAGTATCAACCTCACTCTGTCTTCTTGGTAGTATACCCGAGATTCGTAATATTTTTGATTGCAGACTCTACGGAGCCACTATTGGTCCCAGCAATACTTCAGGTAAGGGAGTCCGCTCCGACTTCGAGCGAGTAGGTGAATGAATCACCATTTATGATTTTGGTCCCTGAGTACTTCCCATTGAGGTTTTGTGGAACAGGGACAGTATCTACATCACGGAACATTCGATTATTGCGTTCCATCATCGATCCCATTCGACGATCGAAATCTTGCCAGTATCTATCGTTTTCCTGTTCCCACCCGTCCCAGCTCTCTGATGGGGAGATATTCTGAAAATGCATCATCCGAGGCCCATACTCCATCATCCCATAACCCCCATATCGGAGACGTGATTCGTAGAACATCACAACCATGAAAATAATCAGGAGAAATACTCCGGTGAGTATGAAGAGTGGTCAATTTGTGTAGTAGGATTGCCACTTTGATGGGGAAGTCGACTCTTGAGGAAGGGGAGTGGGCTCTGTGTGGACTTCTTTTGAATCTTTACGTTCCATAAAAATAATAAAAGAAATAAAAATGTATATTACTTTTTATCAGTAAGAAAAACGTAAGAAAATCCTGAATATTTACATTCAGGATTTCATGCTTAGGCGAGAGTTTTGAGCTCTGATTCGATTTTCTCGAGGTCTGCTGTCGCATCCGGATCACCTGGATTTTCTGCAAGGAAATCCTCGAGGTACTCCTTGGTACGTTCAAGCGAGTGGCGTTTTTCTGCTTTCTCAGCTTCTGTCTGCCTCTTTTCGAGTCGGCGTTTCTCATATTTCTCGAGATCTATGCCCTCAGGAAGATGGCGAGTGTCTGCAGGGAGTAGCCGGGTATTTTCGTAGTTTGGGAGAACCCTGTCCCAGGCACTCCACGGGTTCCAGAAGTTTCGGAAGATGCTAGATGGATTGTATTCAGGATTATTGTCGAGAAAACCCTGATAATCTTCGTAGTTATCGAAATCTTTCTGGAAGGTATGTACTTTGCCGTTCACACTCGAACGGGAAACAATGCGTCATCGGAACATAGTAGAAAAGGGTTAAGAAATAAAGATGATGATAGATGTGCGAGGAATTGAGTAGAATATGGTTTGCATTCCCCACAATTTGCTTCTTAGAAGCCTGCATCCATACCTGGATTTCTCTGAAATCGAGATGCAGGGATTTCTAAATTAGCACTTACATTATATACGTGCTAGAAAATATTTCAAGAGAAATCTATGGAATTTTTTTAAATAGAATTGACAAAAGTATCATTGATATTATATTTAAACTAAAATTATTAATTAACTCCAAAATATGCCATTCGAAAGTGTCTCTCTTGCGTCAATTCAAGATATTGAAGTGTATTGAAGGTTAGCTGCAGCACCTGGGCCTTTATCAGAGAATTTCAGCCTAATCTGAGTTCCTCAAGTGGTACGAGAAAGGGTTCTCATGGCCCTAACTAACGAGAATATTAGGATTGCTTGGAACGCATATCTCAACGAAAAGCTTGCGGTGTTTCGTTGTAGCAGAGATGATACTCAGCTAAATTCACCTTTCGAAAGTGATTATTGATATAGATATGTAAATAGATAATCTCGTAAAATTCATTTAAAGCGCAAGATATCGTAGCTCAATTAGTCCCTATTTTATATAAACATCATCGCTACTGAAATAGTCCCGAGGATGAGGACCATCATCCAGTTTTGCTCTTTCCAGGATCGATAGAGCATCACCGAGAGGGGAACGGAGACAACAAACTGGATGTACATCGACCAGAGGGGAGACATGAGGGAGTTACAGGTTAAAGGTTGAAAGTTACAAGTCGGCCGATTAGCACTTTAGCTGATTGGCTGGTAGGGTTGGGACAATCGAACGGAAGAAGAGGTAGAGAGGAAAGGTGCTTGTCATTTCGACCGAAATGGAGTGGAGAAATCTCTTGTTACGGTAGTAGGATGACGGAAACAATAGAAATGTGGAGACAGTAAAAGATGACAGTATAATGGTAGTATCTTGATAATCGGAGAGAAATCAATTTTACCTTCCATTCCAGGATATATTTATATATTTCTCATATATTTTATAAAATGTCTTGACAGAGAGAAAGAGTTTTATATGATAGATTTCTATTAACAATTCATTATGATCGATCGAATAAGGGTAGGCGTGGATATGATTGATCCAAAATGACCTCAGAATTCAGGAGAAAATGAAAGTGGAGTAAAATTATTGTGCGCTACAGGAATAACAGGTAGAAGTGAACATTCTGATGCTCTTACGAATCAAGTACAAAGTAAATTTAGGGTAGTATTTCGTCTTTGAAGAGAGAGGTTTATCGGAGAAATATGAGAAATTTTTGATACTCAAGACTTCAGGTTTTGAAGAAACAAAGCCTCTGCTCATGCTATTGTGTGTCATCCTAATGGGGATATGCCAGATCAAAACTATACTCAAGCTCGACTGGGTCTAGAAACATGACTTACTACAATGCATCGTAGGGTAGCTTTGGCAGGGGAGAAAAAACAGCAAGTTATGGATTCTCATGTTATCAGTATGCAGAGTCTCGATCCTAGGGATACTGACCAATACCTAATGGAACAAGAGAGAATAATTCGAAAGACCAGGGTGGCGCTGAACCCGCTTATGAGAATGCCACTTATGGCTACCAGTTCAGTAACAGACTGTGCAAGACTCTTCGAAGTCATGCAACAAGCCCGAGCAAATCTGGTGGTCTATATGATGGCACCATCTCGTGATATGGTAACAGCTACTTTGATAGCGTTCCCTAATCTGAAAAAGCTTATCCCAGCACTTGCTGATGAGGAACTCCAACTTGCTGCCTAATATAGCTGAAATCCCTCTCCTTGAGGGATTTTTCTTTGTTTTTCCACTCTTTTTTCATACACTCACCCATATGAATCAAGATCAGGCATTTGACATACTGAAGATGGGGTACAATGTCTTCCTGACGGGGCCAGCAGGGTCAGGGAAGACCTTTCTCGTAAATCGATTTATCACCTACTGTCATGAGCATGCCCTCACGGTCGCGATCACGGCTTCGACGGGTATTGCCGCGACCCACATCGGAGGGATGACCCTCCACTCCTGGAGTGGGATGGGGATACGAGAGAGTCTGACAGATGAGGATATCGAACATATCATGACGAAGGAGTACCTGATGAAGCGATTTATGAAGACCTCGGTCCTGATCATCGATGAGATTTCGATGCTTGGTGGGGAGTTCCTCGCTTCTCTGGATCGACTTCTGAGGTTCGCTCGGATTTCTCAGGATCCATTCGGCGGAATGCAGGTCATACTCGTTGGAGACTTTTTCCAGTTGCCTCCAGTGAGTCGCTGAGGGTCGAGTGCATTCGCCTTCGAACATCCTTCATGGAAGGAGTTTCGCCTCGCGACCTGTGTCCTTGAATGACAATTTCGTCAGGGGGATGATCCCCTCCTCGATGTCCTGGGTGAAATCAGAAATGGCGATGTATCCGAGTATTCACTAAGACTCCTCTCTTCCCGTAAGATTCCTGTGACGACCGAGGATCATACGGAGCTTTTCACGCATAATGCCGCCGTCGATAGCTACAATACCGAACGGCTAGATCGTATCCGAGACGATATCTTCGTCTTCGATATGATGAGTCAGGGCGCTGAGAAACTCATCGAATCCCTGAAGAAGTGATGTCTTTCTCCAGAGAAACTGGTCCTCAAGAAGTGAGCTCGAGTCATGTTCGTCAAAAATAACTTCGAAGCGGGATATGTGAACGGTTCGATCGGTCATATCGTTGGTCGGCATGAGAGTTTTCCGATCGTCGAACTCCTGACGGGTGAAAAGATTATCGCGGAACCTATGAGTTGGTCTATCGAAGAAGATGGCCGAGTAAAAGCCTCGATCGCTCAGGTTCCGCTTCGTCTCGCGTGGGCGATCACCGTTCATAAGAGCCAATGAATGACTCTCGATAGTGCGGTGATGGACCTCTCGGATGCCTTTGTCGCGGGTCAGGGATACGTCGCCCTTTCTCGAGTCCGATCTCTCGATGGACTCATCCTACGTGGGATCAATAGTCGAGCCCTTGAGATTGATGATCGAGTGCGGGCCTATGATAGTGTCCTCCAGGCGACCTCTCGGGAAGTGGTAGAACGACTGACAAGTATTGCAGAGAGCGAAAAAAAAACGAGGCAAGAACTCGCTATCTCGAGAATGGGTGGAGTCCTCGAGCCAATACCAAAAGCACATCATACCCTCGGATCCAAATCTTCGACCTACGAAGAGACGCTTCACTTTCTCAGTAAAAAACTCCCCATCGAGGAAATCGCGACGCTCCGCTGACTCAAAACCTCGACTATCATGACGCATATCGAGTCACTCGTAAAGGATGGTGCGGAGTTCGACCTCACTCCATATCGCCCCGATGATGAGGAACGACTTCAGATCATCCTCTCGGCGTTCAAAGAACTCGATACCGAGCACCTCTCGCCGGTACGAGAGCACCTCTGAGAAGGGTTCGGATATGACGAAATCCGTTTTGCAAGGCTTTTTTACACCAAGGAAATGGAAGGCCATGAGGGCGAATAAAAAATCCCCACTTTTATAAAAGTGGGGATTTTTAGGAAAGACGATGTTTTAGGCTACAACTACACCACCAGCGTCAGCTACAACTACACCACCAGCGTCAGCTACAACTACACCACCAGCGTCAGCTACAACTACACCACCAGCGT
>JAYUDN010000009.1:0-16649 GCA_043739785.1 Candidatus Altimarinota bacterium | reverse complement strand
CGCTTTCTTCTGGAACCGCCAATGATGACTTTACCTTCTCGGTATCTGCGAAGCCAAATGCTCAGTCACCAGCTGGAGACTATCGTGATGTCGTCGTTATTACGGTAACAGGGAACTTCTAATCAAAAGATTTTCTTACTACCAACCAATCCCCCTTCTCTCTCGAGAAGGGGGATTTTTGATGAGGTATGGTGAAATCATCCTATACCATCATGTAGTTGATGAATCAGATAAAGAATAACGAATATATATTACTCATTGTAAATCAATTTCGAAAGGAACATAGAGAAAGATATAAGAAGTAATGACTATTTTAGAAAAAAACCTTTGAAAAAAATGAAAATGAACCAAGAATTCCCAAGATAATTGAGAATTCTGAAGTAAAATAAGAACTTTTACAGTTTATGTATACCTAATATAATGGCTTTATAAAGCCATTTATAATATTTGACTAATTATTATTATAATTTTTCATATAAATATTTGACTCTTTGAATTTTTTATGCTAGAATAATTTTGCATTGTAATTTTTAACCCAATACACATATGCAAACAAATATTCGTAAGGCTCTTGCCTTCGCTGGGATCGCAACTCTTTCCCTCTCAAGCATGGTTCATGCTTCTCAGATTGGTACTGGTACCATCATAGGTGGAGCTACTAGTGCGGTAAACTGGAATGACACATTTCCAGGAACTGCGACTGGTATCGTCAACGGAGTCCTTGTACAAGCTCGTGTTCTCCCTACTCTCGATATGGTCATATCGACTGGAGTCCTCGACCTCGGAAACGTAACCAGTGCAGCTTACTCAACTGGTACTCTCTCTATCGAACTCGGAACCAATGCTGTTAATGGAGCATCAGTGACGGCTCGTTCAGCAAGTGGTGGACTTACCAACACTACTGATGGTTCTGTACAACTCAATAGCCTTACTACTGATGGAGTAGCTGATAGCTATAGATTTGCTTCAAACCTCAAGGCAGCGAGTGACTCTACTGTAACAGGATTTACTTCTGCAGCATCACTTTCTGCTGATGTATCAGACAATACTACCAATAATACTGTCTACACTTCCAATAAGCCTCAAGCGCTCTCTACTGGTACAGCCAATGATGACTTTGAATTTAGTGTAGCGGTCAAGCCAGACGCTCAGTCTCCTGCTGGAAACTACACTGATACCGTAGTCTTTTCTGTCACAGGTAATTTCTAATAGACTGATAAATCAAAAAAAGTCTCCCATTTGTGGGGACTTTTTTTGATTTTTAAAAGCTTTTTGTTATATTATGAGGGTAATTTCCTAACTCTCCACAGTATGGCCCGTCAATCGAAAATTATTGCTGGTATAGTATTCGTATTTCTCCCTCTTATTGCCCTCGCCGCTGGAAGCAATGGTCGTATAGAGTTCTGAGTTTCCCCTATCCGTCATGAGCTCAAAATAAACCCCGGTCAATCCCTCTCTGAAGAAGTAAAATTTATCAACAGTTCTGATGTTCCATACAATCTCTTTTTGACTATAGAAGATTGTACTCCTGATTCGAACTACGGAACTCCAAAGTGTTCAAAAGCGCCTGGATCAGGTTCTGATCCTACTAAACTCTCAAACTGGATCAGTATTCCTGGAGTCCAATCCTACACCGTCCCGCCGAAGGGAGAATGGGTAGTACCTTTCACCGTCAATGCACCAGCAAATGCGAGTCCCGGATGATACTATGGTGCTATATTTTTCAATAATCCTGGTACCAATGATACCTCTTCAGGGGCCAATGTCGGACTGATCCGACGTATCGGTGTCCTGGTGCTGACGGAAGTTTCATGAAATATCGTAATACAACCCGTTATTGGACCTATTACCGTCGGATGAGGCGGTGCAGGAGGAGCGAGTGCTCCATGAAATACTCTACTTCAAAATCTCCTCAAAAATCCACTCGATACGAAGAACCTGCAAGACCTATGAAACTTTGTAGTTGGGGAACTTGATCCGTTTCTAAATGCCCCTACGCAACCCCCAAAACCAAAAGATGGATTTTCTGTAGATTTTCAGGTACCGATATCGAACTCTTGAAATACCCACTTCAAACCAAGCGGAAAGATAACGATCATCGACGAAGATGGGAATCAGATGCTGAAAATCGGAAAAGAAACCATTAAGAGTCCAGAGTGAGCCTTCATCGGGGAACGAATCGTGGACTATATTCCTATTAATGACGAACTCGGGAATATCCTCCCAGGTACAGAAAGAAATTTCCTTGTCCAATGGCTTGGATTCCCGTATCAGACCATTGGGGCTGATGGAACAGTCGTCATCGAGTACAAAACTCCAGATGAATACTTCTCGAGTATGAATAGTCTCTGAGCCCTCTATCCTTGGGAACGGATCCGAACCGTCGAGAGAAACCGAGAACTCAAGGCTCATATAGAGATTTCCTACGTAGATAAGGAAGGCAAAGTACAGACATCGAGCTATGATAAACCGGTCTTTGTTCATTACTTTGAACAGGTAAAATGACTGCATTATGGTCGTATACTCATCTTCCTCATACTCGCATGGTTTGTCTGGATTCTCGTCTCTCGAAGACGTGACCGTCGTATCGCTGATCTGGAAGCACGACTCCTCGAAGATGAAGAAAAAATAGAAAAAAATACTCGTCGTAAAAATGCGACTAGTAAATCCTCAGAAAGTGTCGATACTCCAGTAGCCGTAGGAACGAGGACCAAGAAGGTTCTCAGAGCCAAGGAAGTGGAAGAAACACCTCCTCCTCCACGCAAGAGAAGAAAGCCTCCTACTGAATAAAACTAAAACCCCTCCCGAGCACTCGAGAGGGGTTTTTAAGGCCACATAATAAACTCTAAAGCAACTCAAGTCGTGTTAATATGAACCAGCTTTCATTTCGTATAAAAAAGTTTTATTCTTAATTTTCCCAATCATACGCTTCAAAAAAATGTATTACTTGACGTAAGAGATTTTGTGAATCTATTTGGTGGACTGGGTGGGATTCGCGGCTCTCAGTCCCGAGTACTCGGGACTCTCCTCTTTCTCGAAGTACTATCCGTAGTACTTCTCGTACGCTCGTTGCATTCGCGACCATTCGGATTCTCATACCACCACCTATCAAAATGAAAAAATAAAAAACCACTCTGACGAGCGGTTTTTGATTTTTTCATGGTGGACTGGGTGGGATTCGAACCCACGACCATCGCCTTAAGAGGGCGTTGCTCTACCAACTGAGCTACCAATCCAAAGAATGAGCTCGCATAATGTATGGAAGATTTCAGAAAAATCAAATCTTTTATAAGAGTTTATATCTTCTACGGTACCAGAGGGAACTCAGTATCTGTAAAATACTGATAAAAATGAGGAGGCTAACAACTCAGAGTCGAAGATCAAGAAACTCCGTATGTCGTGTGAGGATATCTGGAGATGTGGTCAGGGATGCTATTTGCTGGAAGATACTCTCGAAACTCTTCGTATCTTTGGCAAGATAGTATTCACCGTGTGTCTTCGAAGCGAGCGTCTCCATCAGTGGCTCATCGAGGGTAGCTTTGATGCGGTTCCCATCGACATCGAGGAAATATTTCTTTTCTCAGCGAGAATCAGTCGTATAGAGGTCGATGCCCTCAGGATTTCCGATACCCACGACATAGAGGTGGATTCCGAGGGATCGGGTTTCTTCGATGGAAATCTTCGGATCTATCCCGATATTATAGGTACCGTCAGTAAGGAGGACTATCGCTCATGTTCCACGAGCACTTCCTGTGTAAAATGTATTGGCAAGAAGGAGGGCATCGCCGATTGCCGTGCCGGAAAGTCCGGAAATACTCTGGTCAATCGTTTCTGGTCGTATCTGATCAAGCAGAGAGCGAATCCCCACATAGTCAAAGGTTGGGGGACTAATAACGAAAGGCTTCCCCGCAAATATGATAAGTCCAACTCGGTTATGATTCAGCTTTTCGATAAAACTATCCAGTATATTTTTCGCCTTTACGATACGATTTGGCGATATGTCTTCGGCAAGCATGGACTTCGAAATATCGAGGACGATCATGATGTCTCGAGGAACTGACGTCGATATAACGCTATCAAGGCGCCACTTCGGTCATGCTAAGAAAATAACACCGACAAAAAGGAGTACGGCGAAAAGAAGTTCGGAAAGAAGAAATAGTTTACTTTTCTTCAGAAATGAGAGTACGATCCGATTTGGAGCCTGAAAGGCAATATCATTCCTTTTCCACCTGAAAAAGAGAAAGAGTATGACGGCTACTCAGGCATACAGAAGTGATGGAGATGTGAAAGAGAGATTTGAGAGCATGGAACGTGACTAGGACAAAATATGAAGAATATATTTACGTGCTTCTACACATTCCTTATGACCCAGAATCGTATCATACGAACCCGTATCGAGAAGTGAAGTGAGGCGTTCCATCTGCTCAGATCATATACGAGATTCTTGTATTTCTTTTCCTGTTCTCTTGAGTGCTCGTTCGAGTTCTCCTGCTTCTTCGAGGTATTTACGAATCAGGAGTGAGAGTTTCTCGGTATACCGAGTATCGGTAAGTCGGATAGCTTCCACCTGACGAAGGTAGCGTTTCTTGAGGGCACTCTGCGCTTGTGATAGAGTCCGACGTCGACGGATGTAGATCAATCCATAACAAATCAGAAGTACTCCAAGAATACCAAAAAAACTTCACGCTACTGAAATCAAGCTAAAAAAAGCAGGAGTTACTCTATCTCACACAAAAAAAAGTCACGTATCAAGGAGAGAAATATTCATAGTTCTCATTATATAAAAACTATGTGGTATGACAAGCATTCAGAGAATTTTATACTAAAAAGTCAGAAAAGGACTTTTTCTCAGCCTATACAGCTATGAAAATACCATCTCTACGGAACAAACCGGATAAGATCATTGAGGAAGGTATAGCAGGCTATGAGTATCACGGTAGCGATACAGGTGTTGATAATAATCGATTTTCATTTTTTAACACGTTCCTCATCTCAAGCACTCGTGATATAGTAATATGCGCCGTATATAAGAAAAAATACCGCAACAGGACCGGCAAAGAAGAATGCGAGACCGACCAGTTTTTTCCCAACGGTTGCCACTTCTCCACTAATTCCAAAATCTCCATGGGCAATAAGACGAGACCAAATCTCGATAAAGCCGAGAAATACGAGAGCAAGGGTACCGTAGAGAAACTTATTTTTGGCTTTCTTTCGTCGTTCATCATCTCCTCCACTTACGATAAGACTATAGGCAGCCCACGTAAAGGCTAGTATAGCAATACCAAAGATAAATACCCGAAGGAAACTCACGAGATTTCCGAAGGTTCCACCAGAATTACAAATGATATCCATATTCCAAAATCCAAGACAGGTAGAAACGTCTGAGTAGAGTGGCTGATCTACCGTTCATCCACCCTTTCCTGGTTCGAAGAAATCATACAGAATCCCCGGGAGATTGAGGAATAAAAATCCTAAGAGTGCATATGTAATCTGATGTTTCTGGGTTTTGATTCGATCTTCGCTTTCTGAAAATACGACCATCTTTGTCCCGATAATAACGATAAAAATGAGGGCAATGCCTCCAATAATAAGTTTAAGGAGAGAAAAAATCTGATACGCAAGCTTGAGGAGTTGATCTTCGATAGTACCACCTGAGTTTTTGACTTCGATAAATGGATCTTTCGAAATACCAGGAATAGAGAATGCAAAAATATCTCCAGTCAAAAGATAGAAGATACCGGCAAGAAGTATGAGGATTTTGAAAAAATACTTCATAGGGTGGTTATTATGTTACTATTACTCGATTATCATATAAGATTTAAAAAGAAGTCAATTCCATTCAATGACTGTCTAATCATTTTCATTCACCAGGTATCCGATATAGTCCTTTGTCTCAATATACCCCATTTTGACGAATCATTCCGCATGTTTTTTCATACTTATCATCCCATCCTGACTTCCGAGTTCGATCGTATTTTTGATCTGTTTAAAATCACCAGTTTTTATAAGATTTCGTATGGCAGGCGTGACATACATCATCTCTCGAATCGCGAGACGTTCTGGTTTATCGATACGTGGTATCAGTCGTTGGGAGAGCACTCCGATGAGAGAATCTCAAAGCCTCGTACGGATCTGGTTTTCGCTCTCAGATGGGAAAAACTGGATAATACGGTTAAGGGTTTGGACACTCCCCGCAGTATGCAAGGTAGAGAAGACAAGGTGTCCAGTTTCTGCAAGAGCCAGAGCGGCTTCGACTGTTTCTGAATCTCTCATTTCTCCGATGACGACTACATCTGGATCTTCTCGCATCGCAGCACGAATCGCTTGGGCAAATGAACCCGTATCACGTCCGACTTCACGCTGAGAGAAGATAGATTTTTTATTTTTAAAAACGAATTCTACCGGATCTTCGATCGTGATAATATGTTCTTTTCGTCGAATATTGATCGTATCCAGGATGGATACCATGGTCGTCGATTTTCCACTTCCCGTCGGACCAGTAATAAGAAAGAGTCACTGCTTTGCGGTGATAATATGACCGATACTCGATGGGAGTCCGAGTTCATCAATCGGTCGAGCTTTATCCTCGATACGCCTTAGAGCGATACCTATTCTCCCCATAAACATATAGGCATTCCCACGGTATCAAACTCCATCAGTATGAAGATATCCGAAATCGATTTCTTTTTCAGAATCGAATTTTTTCATTCGTGCTTCCTTGTTCCCAAGGAAGTGAGCTAATACTTCGATCAGCATTTCACGAGTGATCTTGATGTCTTGGGTAGATATGAGGAGTTCTCACTCTTTTCGAAAAATAACCATCTGGTTTTCTTTCAGATGGATATCAGAAGCGTGAATACTTTGTCATTCTACAAAGATGGATTCGAGGATCATATATGGAGATTATTTTTTACTAGCTTCCTTTTCGACGATTCCCTTCTCTTTATCGAGTTCTTTCGAAAAAGTGGTAATGATTTCTTCGATATGTTCGATATCACTCTCAATCTTCGATGCCTCTTGAAGGGCGATTTTATCGAGTCATTTGAGTTCATTGATTTGGTCTTTATAGTCTTCATCTTCTTTATTTTTTCCTTCGAGGGCCATCTTTGCTTCGTCTTCCAATTTCTTGAGCTTATCGATAGATTCCTCGAGGATTTCGATAGGAGAAGTCTCGAGCATCTTTGCTGGCTCTGGTGCGACGACTGGAGTGACTTCAGGAACCATTGGTTCGAGAACAGGAGCAATTTCAGGAACCACTGACTCTTCTGGAGTACCTGCCACTGTTTCAGGGGTTTCAGCAGCAACAACTGCGAGTGGGTCACTGGTTTCACCTTTCGCTTCAGCTGCCGGCGATACTTCATCAAATATACTTGGCTCAGGAGCGAGCATCGTAGCGGTGAGAATAGAAGCTCACTCTGCTGGGACTGTACCTACGACATTCCCATCATCCATCATTACGAGAGGTTCTTCAGCAATATTGAGCATCGGATCGGAGATACTCGCATCCGTAGCAGATACGAGAGGAGTACTATCCATGATAATAATTCCGCCTCCGTTTCCAGAACCTCCAGATCAGGATGTTCCATTTCCAGTACCAGATCAACCTGAACCATCTCAAAATCATCCGCTTCCGTCTCCAGATCCTCCAGATCAGGATCATGATCCACCTCATCCGCTTCCGTCTCCAGATCCGCCCCCTCCACCTCCACCGCTTCTTACTCCACCAGATTTATCATTGGCAGCGAGTGTGTCTGCTTGAAGCTGTGTAGCAGAGTTCTCGTAGGCTTCGTCTTTGAGAATGGCGTCGAAAAGTCACATAATAGGAAAGAAAAGTGATAAAACAAGAACAGTCTACCATATATAAAAACAATTTGCAAAAAAAATGAACCTTTTTATACTCGTATCGGATTCTGACGTTGCAAAACTCATATTTTTCAGTAAAGTTCCCTTCATACATCATTTTATCACTCACTCACCCACTTATGGACTTCAAACAAGCGCAAGAAATGCTCAAACTCCAACAACAGGCTCAAAAAATACAAGAAGAACTTTCCAATACTCATATTGAAGCAGAGGTTGATGGAGTCGTCGTAACAATCGATGGTCAACTCAAGGTAGTGAAGGTAGATTTTGAAGATAGTAGTATCCTCAAAGACAAAACTCGTACGGAGAAAGCCGTCCTTGAAGCTATCAACAAAGGGATGAAGAAGGCCCAGGAAATCGCTGCAGAGCGTATGAAGGGAGTCATGAGTTCTATGGGACTCAACCTTCCTGGGATGTAGTCCTTAGAAATCGAGCTCTGCAATAGTTTCGATTCTTTTGATGGAAACATTGCTATCGATCTTCCCGGTGTAACTCTTGGGGATGATGAGTTCGGTAAATCCGAGTTTGATGGCTTCCTGAATGCGCCTATCGAGGAGAAATGTATTTTTGATAACCCCCGTCAGCGACACCTCTCCGAGGTAAATTCGCCGACCGAGGGGTTTTTCTTTTTTGGAACTCATAATGGCCGCGAGACAAGCCAGATCGATCCCGGGTTCCGAAACCGTCAACCCACGAGACACGTTGAGATAGACGTCGCTCGATTCGAGTTTCGCATTGGTAAACTTCGTCAGGACCGCGATCAAGAGATCGAGCTTCCCGGCCGTAATACCTCGAGCGGACCTCTTAGGATATCCGAACTTCGTATAGGTCGTCAGGGCTTCGATCTCGATCAGCAGGGGTCGATTTCATTCGATAGTAAGTGAAAGAGCCGAACCCGGCAGGGTAAAGTTCGCTTCATCGACGAACTCGAGTCCTGGATTCGCGAGGTCGACGAGGCCATGTTCTTCCATACGAAAGAGACCAATCGCGTCGGTCGAACCAAATCGGTTCTTAAAGGACCGAAGGATTCGATAATCATCACTACGAGATCCCTCAAGGAAGAGCACGACATCGACGAGGTGTTCGAGCGACTTCGGTCATGATATTGACCCATCCTTCGTTACATGGCCGATAAGGAGAATTGATTTTTTAGTGGATTTTGCGAGTTGCATAAAGGTCTCCGTCATGATTCGAATCTGGGAAATACTCCCCGTAGAACCCTCCAGAAGGTCACTCGAGAGGACCGAAATCGAATCGATGATAATAAGCTCGGCTGGCGTCTCTCGTATCGTCGCGACGATATCCTCGAACACTCCGGTCGTGAGGATTTCGATATCTGGATGACTGACTCCAAGCCTCAGGGCGCGCGATGAGATCTGTCCAAGGTGTTCTTCACCACTTACATAGAGGACGTGGATTCATCCTGTATTTTTTGTATCGTCAGTCTCTCATACTCCACTTTTTACACCACTCGCATACCACTGACTCATCTGTAGAGCAAGGGTTGATTTTCCGATACCAGGTTCTCAGGAGAGGAGGATGAGTGATCACGGAGAAATACCTCCACCCAACACGCCATCGAGCTCCCCACTCGTACTCGAAAGTCGTCTTTCATGAGCTCGCACTCCTTTTTCTATTTGAGAAGTTTTTTGAGTCATTCCGATCGTTTTTTCTTTTTTCGAAGACATTCATTTCGTTTCTTCGAGGCTATTCCATTCCACACAAGTAGGACACTTTCCGGTCCATTTGAGAGTCGTGGCTTGGCAATTCGTACAGAGGAACATAAAAGTTAAAAGTTAAAAATTAAAAGAGCATACATTTCTCTCATTGAGTCAAGAAGAGGGTTAGTTTTCGGAAGTTAATAAAAGTATTCTCTTTTATACGAACCGAGTACTCAAAAACCAAGACATTTTGATATACCGTATACTACAAGTATCACCATTTGGATTATATTATTCGTCTTCCTCCATCTCCTTCATCACTCGTTTGATTTCGTCATAGGTATAGCCCTTCCGAAGGAGCGAAGCGAGGGCTTTTTGTTGCTCCTTTCGATCCGATACATTATACTTTCTCTGGAGCTTTGTCCACTCTTTTTGGAGATTTCCTTGATCTTGTATTCCTGAAAGAAGTTCTTCGATCTCGGTTCGAAAGTAGGGAAAAGCACCGATTAGGAGAACGCCTATTTGCATTTTCGATTTCCCACGGGAACGGAGATTTTCGATTTTTTCTTCTATTTTTGATTCATATTCGGACCAGTTATATATTTCATCCGCATGGGTCTGTATGGTCCGTTCGATATCTTCTTTTCCGAATCCTTTGAGTAGGAGCTTTTGTCGGATCATCCGTTCTCACTTCCCCATCGAGATGAAGCTCCTCATCCAGATATCTAGCATCAGGGATTCATCATATCCGATTTCTCGAAGGACTTCAGAAGGGATGAGGGCATAGCTTTTCCGAGCAATATACCCTTCGAGTTTTTTCCGAGATGGGATATACCGGGTGATGTAGTCAGCGATTTTTTGTTCCAAATTCATACAGATATGTTACTCGTTTCGCCGCTCATCGCAAGGTGCTTTTCGAAAAAGTTCAGCAAGCTGAAAGAGTTTTCGGTTTCCCGTTTAGAGTTTCCAGTTACAAATTATCAGATTTTTAGATGCAACACTCCCTTCGTATATCTAGATGAACCATTAAACTTCTAACCTAAATAAAAAACCTCTTCTTTTTTCTATCTGCTACGTGATATCTTCTACCTGCTATCTCATTCTCCCTTTTTACTCTTCTATTTTTCTCCCTTCCCGTCGTCTCTTTCGTTTCTATTTATGTGTCATCCTCGCCTATGCGGGTTCCATTTTCTTATGGATTCCCGTTTTCACGGGAATAACAAAGTAGTATAGCTTCTCTCCTAGAGAGTGTCTCTACCTTTCCCTCATCTCTATCAAACCTCACCCCCCTGCCCCCCCCCTTTGGAAGGGGGGTTATCTTCTTCTCATTTTTCATCTCTCTAATACTATCTACCGACTTCTACCTTTTTACTCTTCTACTTCTTCTACACTTTCCACAGCCTCTCCCATAAATCCTTTTCTTTGCAATACTCTTATACTGTAAAACTCTTATACTGTAAAACTCTTTTCCCAAAAAATCCTTGACTCCTCAGAAAATATATGATACACTATCTATGTTCCTAATATACATACCTATGATTGCCGATCTTCATCCTGCCCTTATGGGTCCACATGCCATCGAATCCTACAAATCAAGGATGCTCGCACTGGAAGAATTTGGTGTCAATCCCCTCGCCCTCATGCTCAACGAGCAAACTCGAGCCGTCGTCAAAAGAAAGCGTTCGACTCGCGCCCTCGCTCTTGAGCCTGAGCACGATCTCATTGCTCGATAATACATATCCGATACCTCATCCCCTTTCTGGGGATTTTTTTATTGAGAACGCTAAGTGATACAAGATAAATTTTGCGAAATATAGAATATTATGCTATGATGGATTTCATACGTATACTATGTCCAATCCTACGAACCATCCCATCATTCTCTCGGGTGCTTCTCCTCTTTCTCTTGCGGATGAGATAGTAGCCTTGAGTCCTGAATATATCCAGTCTATCCTGAAGATGGATTATGTTTCAGATATAGAGAAACTCCCTATTGAATCACAGGAGACCATTCTCGAATATTGGAAATGTGAAGATACGAAAAATATGGGAGTCTTCGTAACTATTTTTCACCGTGTAAAGACTCAGGCTACTCAAGGACACGTGCCAAAGAGTGAGCGTTTTATAGAAATCATAACCCTCGCAGATGTCATACTCAGCTCCGGACGAGAAATACAAGCGAATGTAGGGAATTTTTATCGTGAAGATATTCGACAAGAAGCGACCAGAGATGCTGGAAGGACGGATACGATCGCTTTTTTTCGTGAGCTCGGAGTGAATCTTGAGAAGAGTGTGGAACTCTCGAACCCCAATATAGATGAAATCCTGATGGCACGAGCATCTGTCCGAATCTATATCAAAAACCAACACGAAATCCTCAGAGAAAGACCCAAGCTCTCACGACCACTAGAGACAATTGTAAGCCTCAGATTCAAGGTCGGCATAGCAGAAACTATATCCGTGCTCGATGTTTCGAAGCTCCTCATCGACCAAGGAAGAGAAAGACGCGAAAAAGTAAGCACCTTTATCGCTTCGAGAAATCCCTCGCATCCATACAATCCGATCACACGAGAAAGCGAGCGAATGCATTGTCCTGATCTGAGTGATCCAAGCCTCTCGTATATCATCGACATGGAAAATAGAGATCTTCTCCTGAAGAGAAGGCTCTCGAACCTCGAAATCACCCACGCCTGAAATTTTCCAGATGAAAAGCTCATCGATCGGAGGATCGACCTCGATGTTGAACTTCGCAAAATCCATGATATCAATCATACTCTCATTGCTTCCCTTCTCGAGGCGTCGCTTCTTGATTTCGGAGAGTCAGAGGACGAAGTCACTCAGATGCATGAATCTTCTCAGGTACTCAAAGAACGTCAGCAGTTTTCCTACTATCTCCTCCTCATCGGAGATACGACCACCCTCACAGAAGAAAAAATCCAGATCATCCACAAGATTAAACGGATCTACATAGATGCTCGAGATGCGCTCTTTCAGGAAGTGGGGATCAATCTCCCGATCGAAAAAATGGAAAAAATCGGAATCCTGATGGACCTCTACAAGAAACGTCTTGAGCTCCAGATTCCCGAAATTATCGAATCCCTCGAAAAACAGAAACGCATCGAATCCAGTATCCAGAGCCTTCCACCGATCGAGGCTCCAGTCGAACAATTTGGTCAGATCGCGGATCACAATCTTCGTATACTGATGAGTCTCGGATTTGGGATTCTTGGCAACGAGCTCAAGGATGCCTTTATCCAAGCCATCAATGACTGGGTACTGACTCATATCCGGATGGAATCATACTACGCACTCGCAACCAAAAAGATCGAACGAGGATCCGAAGCTCACACAACTCTTACCACTGCACTCCTGACCATCATCGCAGATGGAAAGTTTGCTGATAAGAATACACTCTGGATCGAAAGTAATACGAAAATCTGGTCTCACTACCTGCAGAGTGCAATCAAGGCACCGATTGGATCCCTCGTCGATGCTGATGGAAACCTTCGCGATAGCAACTATATCCTCTCCAAACTGGAGAAGAAAAATGACTCCCCTACCAAAACTCCTGAAATAATGAAAAAAGATGGGATGTACTATTATTAGAGTTCCTCATACAAGAGGACTTTTACCTTCATCTTGAACAATCCTTGTATACAACCAAGCTGAAAAAATCTACTATATATAGGAAATATGATATGTCGAAATATCTACCACTCGTCTCTTTCGGCAAAGGGATGGGCACTATAGAGAGAAAATCGAGGAAATCAAATCCACTTCGAAAAATGCTATTGACGATAGGCAATACATAGGATAAAATGTGAATACTTAATTGCTTATTTTCTGTCTACTTTCCTTACAAAGCGAAAAGCAGACACATTTAAAAAACTTACTCCTTATAGTAATATAAGAAACCCCTATGGCAGATAATAATGTACTCCCCTCATCTTCAGAATCTACAGAAAAGTTACCTCTAAGAAGTAGTCTGATGCCGTACATCACAGCGGCAGTATTTGCGACAGCATGATGAAATGCAAGTGCAGGACCAGAACCTATACTTGGGGTACAAAGTCCTGCAACCCAATGTTACAATACTACCAATCTTCAAGTAGCAGAATCAATAAGTAAAAAATATCCACGAACCGAGAAGCTCGTATATACCGTGAATGGGGAAACCATGGGTCTTATAGCGTTTCGATGAGCCGATACTAAGATCGATATCGTTATCGCTGAAAAACGTAACCGCACCTGGTTTGCAGGAAGATGTTTTGATGTATGGGATGGTCAGGTATACCCAACCTACCCAAGCCCAGACGGGCAGTGAATTACCAAAAAAAATATCTTTGGACATGTACAAAAGTGAGTAATGGATGAAAAAAAGATGCCAATAGGTTGATGATACGTATGAGTAGAAGCGGTAGTGAGGTATGTAGACGAAAAAGCCTGATGGGATACAAGAATAATAAATGATACTTGAAGTAGTGTATCTTGAAATTTAAAACGCATTACTCGCCTCATGCTTGAAGATCCAGATCTTAATAATACCGATTCTCAAGATGCCTTTATTGCATCACTCCTTCAGATTCAACTTGATCTCGAAAGTAATCCTTCTTATTATAATAAAGATATAGCATCTAAAAAATTAGGTAAATCTAATATTGATTTTATTATGAAACATGTTCATCCGAGCTTTATTTCACCTCGAGATATACCAAAATATACGGAACTTGTCAATCGAGCGTTGGCTCTTCTCTCTAAATAGTCAGATATTTGCATAGTAGAAAAAATTATGTTAGGATATATAGGTCCTAACATTTTTTATGTCTAATGAATTTGATGATGAAGATAAAACAACTGGAACTTGATTAGATACTTCTGTAGAAACTACAGGGGAAATTAAGTGAATAAAAGATGAGCTACAAAAACTACTAGAACAAGTAGAAAAAGATCCAAAAACTAAAGCCTCCATAGTAAGCTTATTATTTAAGAAATACGGGCTAATTAATAATGAAAGCATTAAAAAAGAATTGCTAACTACTTTTAAAGATAATCTAGATTTAAGTGATTCAATAGAACAAGCAACTAAAGAAAAAAATACTGAAGCACGATTTGCTTCTCATAAAGAAAAACTCACTACCGCAAGCGCAGGATTTACTATCCCTGTGGAAGATGCAAGTTATATAGAATCACGGACAGGATGAGACCCTATACGTAAGGCGCTCTATTCACAGGCGGCATTTGTCATGCGAGCGAAGCCAGAGGAACTTACAAAGGCAGGTATACCACAAGAGCAAGTGCAAGATCTGAAAGAAGTCGTAAAATCACTCGGATTCAGAGATACGTTCTCTGGAGAGCAAGCACTCCAGACCAAGAAGTTTGCTGGAATCACTGAGTCGAATACCAGAGATGCACAATCATTGATAAAATCTACGCTACCAACCGATAGGCTCAAGTCTACCGAAATTACCCGTATCTGAGATACTCTCACCTACAAGGACCCGAGTAATCCTCGTGCTAAGTTTCGTATCGATATGGCGAAGGAGCCTCCTCGACTCTCACAGTCACTCGGTGGTATCACCATCGAGATGATCACTCCAGAAGAAACCACGGATGGAAAAGGGAAAATCAACAGGCTCAATACAGTAAAATGAGAGAAAAATGTTCTCAGTACAACGCTCGAATCAGGACTCAAAGAACAAAAAATCGATATAAAACTCGAAAAAATCAGTATCAAAGATCTCGAAAAAATGAGAGAGAGTAGTGTTATTCAGGAGGC
Source organism: Candidatus Altimarinota bacterium (assembly GCA_043739785.1). Taxonomy (GTDB): domain Bacteria; phylum Patescibacteriota; class Gracilibacteria; order BD1-5; family UBA2023; genus JAYUDN01. Next base: position 1,349 of record JAYUDN010000009.1, on the reverse strand, counting down.
ACTTACACTTTCGGAGTGAGGAAAGGTACTTACAGATCAAGAGATAAACAATCTTCGAGTTCGTGCTCAGTGAAATACCCTAGAACTACGAACCATCGATATCCTCGCCACGAGCAATAGTGATAGAAAAGATATTAAGGAAATCAAAAGTGTAATGGACTACTCAGAATACCCGATACCAGATTTTTCTGATAAGCAGAGGAGAATAGACGGGGGAATAGGCTCCATGAAGAAAATCCTCGAACTCAAGGGATGACTCGGTGCCTATATAGAAAAACGAGAGGAGGAGTTGACTCTTCAGGAACAAATCAAATGACTCAAAGGTCCTGATGCCTCTGAATTTGCTAAAAATGCTCGGAAAAATCTGGAATTTCTGAACTCGGTCGGGTTCTGAAATCTAGAGAATAAGCAGATTCTCACAAATACTATGGCAGCCATGAACGAGATTAATCCTCCATGAGCCAACGGTGAACCGTTCATCGATCCAACTCTCAATACGTGACTCGGTGAAGAGAGGCAACGTACCCTTCTCAATGCTCTAGTCCAGATAACTCGCGTAGCCTATGATGCTCAACCGCAGGGACAAGGAACTGAGTGGGAAAAGAGTAAAAAATGGATGTCAGGATGGAGAAATACGGACCTCTCAGATACGATACTAATGAGACGTATGATTACCTCCGATGGATGGAGAGATGCGGTAAAAAATGTCACCAATGGGACAGAGAGTTCTCGATGGAACAAGGATGCGATAAAGAGTAAGCTCTGAGGTAGTATTTCTCAAGAAAGTGAACTACCGAAAGCACCAACTTGAACCAAGATGGCATGAGAACCAACTATGAATGTTGGATAATACCATCAAAACCTCCACTCTCAGGAGGTTTTTTATTTTTCTCGATGAAATAAAAAAGATTCCTCTCCCGAGAACTCGGGATCGGAATGACAAACTGACTGTAATCCTCGCGTATGCGGGGATCCATTTTTTTCTGGATTCCCGTTTTCACGGGAATGACAAACTGGCTGTCATCCCGAGGAACTCGAGGGATCCCTTTGTTTACCTATCGAAACTTTATGTAGAATAGGGATTCCTCTACTACTTCACTCCCTGCTGTCGCTACGGTCGGAATGACAAGGACCATCATCTCTATCCATTACCTCCCTGCCCCCCTTCGAAGGGGGTTTTTCATCTCCTCTTTTCTTACCGGTTCTACTCTTCTACTCTTATACTAAACCAACCTTCTACCCTTCCAAATCAACATTAAAATCCCCTCTCTTTTCATTGGCTCATTAGGGTATGGAGCCAGGAGGGGGGATTTTATATATACTGTTCTCTTCACGTTCAGTATATCTTG
>JAYUDN010000008.1:0-17367 GCA_043739785.1 Candidatus Altimarinota bacterium | reverse complement strand
TTTGGTGCACTATTGAGAATGATGGTATCCTCCACAGATGGTACATCCACACGAGTCACGAGGGAATATACTCACTCACCTCACTGACTCTTCGGAAGCACTTGTATCTGGTAGGTAGACCCAGTATCTACCCCACTCATTACACTATAACGTTTACTCGAAACCCCATCATTATAAATCACGAAACTCGTATCTCCCTTCTTCTTATACCGGATCACATAATCAGTAATAGGAAACAACGAAGCTTCTTTCGGAGGAGTCCAGACGAGGATAATATTACTCTTATAGGCTTTGGTTTTGATATTGGTCACTCTCATAGATTGAGGAGAAACTGAAGAGTTAACCGAAGTATTAACAAAAGAAGTACCAAAAGAAGAATTAGTTGATACACCAAGAGAAGAACTCACCGAAGAGTTCACACCTCCTCAAACGATATTCTCTGCAGCCTGAAGGAGTACACTCCCTCCGATATACGTATGTATCATCACCAGAGATACCAGTATACTCGAGAGTATATGATGGTGTATTCTATGTTCCCTCTGGAAGAGGGGATGAAGGATATGAGTTTTCATGGGGAAGTGGTACGAACGAATATAATTTGATTATTTTCTTTGTGAGTTACTTATGTATTTTAAGATAAGATTGATTATGTGAATTGCTGAAAGACATGTGTTAGTATGCGTTAGGCAGAGTAAAAATTAACTACCTCAGATAGAAGAGAAAACCATTTTTAATATCCTATCATAAATAAACATAAAATACAAATTCCTGACTTGTGAGGAAAATCTATGTTTTTCTGGAAATATTGGAAGTTGTAGATATACTCACCTGTGAAGTATTTTATCAGTTTCGGCTTCCATAAGTTAACTTCCCATTTCTCCTCTATGTTTGTCCTTCCAGTACTCACACTTTTTCTTCTTGCGCCTATTTATAACATCAATAAAAAGATTTTTATTGCTATTTTATTACTAGAATGTGCTCTTTTTCTCGGAGGATACTTCTATATCACGATGAATTTTGTCACGATGATGAATAAAACTCTCTATTATACAGCACTCGGATGAGGAGCCCTTATACTTGCGTTTATCGGTTTCTTCATCGCTCTCTTCTCGAATCAGAAGCACCTCTATAGTGATAACCCTGGCAATCATGAATAAGTTTGATCATATTTTCTTCTCGCAATATGTCGATGATAGTGACTCGATCGAACGAGTTTTTCACCGTCATATATTTGTGGTGCTCGAGGATATTACACTCTGGACATTTTTTGGACTTTTTATCCCAGGTTTTCTTTATTACTACGATGCTTTTACCTTGCAGTCCAGCTTAGCATCTTGGCAGGTGGATGTGTGGATGATTTCCATCTATGCGATACTCATTTATAAACTTTGTGATTGGTATTATGATGTCTGGATTGCCACTGAACGAACGATGATCGATGTTAGATGGAAGTGGTTTACCTCGAATCTGCTCTATATTGCATACGATAAGATTGAGGGTGTGGAAGTCAGAACCCGTTCGATTTTTCATTCATTTATCGGGATGTCGGATGTCGTGATCAAGTTATCCGGAGACGATACTTTCACTCTCACTTCCGCGGCGAAAAGTAGCGAAATCCTCTCCCATATCCAATCGATAGGAAGTAAGAAAAAGAAACTCACAGAGAGCAATCGTGAACCTTTCGATATTCTGGTTGAAACACTTTCTGATGTGGTGAAGGGGCAGATGATTTCCAGTGGAAAGGAATATATAACGGAAGCGTATGTCGAAAAACTAGATTCGACCCTAGGAGATACCGATACGATCGATCTGAGGAAACCAGATGAAAAAGTCGTGATCGAAAACTGGAAAAAACACCATCAAAAAATAACTGAAGGAGAAACGGACGGTGATCATCATCATTAGTTCCGGGCACTGATATGCTTAGAATCATATAGGGGAGCTCTATTTTTCTATCACTTGTGCCTGGATTCACAGGTTGATTTTTGGAGTGTATCAGAATCAGTAATGCGGAATGAGAATCGTTTTTTGTCTTTCTATTTTTCTATTCTTACTTGCCTCTGTCGGCTATATCTGTACAATACAAGCACATATTCTCTAACCTTTTTCTTATGAAAATAGAAACTATTGTTCACGCCAATGATTTTACAACAGAACGGGAACTGATCGAGACCGAAGTATCGAAGAATATCTCTGGAAAACTCTCTGCCTATCTCAAAAAATATGATAAACCTGATAGTATCGTACGCGTTGATGTGACGATTACTCGAGATAAAAAAAAGGATGAACGAGCAAAATCTACCGTTTCTGGAAAAGTCAAAATCGTAGCGGATGGAAATAGTTTTATGAGTGAACGAGAAGGATTCGAGAAGCTTGAAGACCTGATCAACCACCTTTTCACTCATATCAAAGAAAATATGATGCGGTAAATTGTAATTGAAGATTCTGAATCTATTACTTTAATCAGCCCATAAGTAATCATATCATGAAAATAAACCAGTACATTCTCGGGGCTTCGCTGATTTCGCTCGCGGCGATACTCTGGTGACTGGATGGCATTGTATTGACACCGAATCTTTACAATCTGAATCTGAATTTTGTGGTGTTTATGCTGCATTTGATTCCATTCGCTCTGATGAATCTGGTCCTCTATAAGGAATTCTCTCGACTGAAATCCTTTACAAAAAAAGAGCTCTGGATTCTGATTGGTATTGCTTTTTTCGGAGGAGTTCTCGGAACCCTTTCCATCGTAAAGGCGGTATTTCTCGTCCACTTCGATGGACTTTCTGTGGTAGCCCTTCTCCAGAAACTGCAGCCTATCTTTGCCATTATCCTGGCCTATGTATTTCTTCGGGAAAAACCGACGAAGTACTTTCTCGTTTTTGCGATGTTGGCAATCATAGGAAGCTATTTCCTCGTTTTTGGAAATCACCTACCGAATTTTGAGAAAAATATAAACTATATCCTCGCTATGGGATTTGCTATCCTCGCGGCATTCTCGTTTGGAATTACGACTATCCTCGGAAAACTCGCCTCCGCAAGCCTCCCATTTCAAACGATTACGTATTATCGATTCGGTTTTACGGCGTTTCTAATGTTTTTCGTTGTCCTCATTACGGGTAATCTCTCGGTTATTACTGAGGTGACCTCTATGAATTGGCTTTATTTTCTTATCATTGCATTTACGACGGGATCAGGAGCTATATTTCTTTACTACTATGGATTGGTTCGAGTCTCAGCATTGACTGCGACACTCTGTGAGCTCTTTTTTCCACTCAGTACCGTCGTCTTTGACTATTTTATCAATCATAAAGTACTTTCTCCGGTTCAAATCTTCGCTTCCCTCGTTATCGTTGTTTCTATTCTCGCGATTCGTATAAAAAAATAACTCCTATGCTTGCTGTTTTTCTCGGGATTCTCCTGACACTTTTCGTATTTTCTCTTATTGTCTTCGTACATGAGCTCGGACACTTTCTCACCGCTCGATTGACCGGTATGAAGGTAGAGGAATTCGGAATGGGGCTTCCCCCTCGAGTCAGAACCCTCTGTACTGATACACATGGAACAGCGTGGACGCTCAACGCCCTCCCTATTGGGGGCTTTGTTCGAATCAAGGGAGAGGATGTCTTTGCTCCCGGGGGAACCGATAATGATTCTTTTGCATCGAAACCTTGGTGGGCACGCTCCCTTGTCCTCCTGGCTGGCGTCACGATGAATTTCATCCTCGCTTATGTGATATTCGTAGGTGTATTTCTGACTGGAGCGACACCGATAGCTCCGAATACGATCGTAGAGACCAGCGCGAATTCATTTTTTCTTCCGAATTTTGACCAAGCGCTTGCTTCTGGTTTTATCACAGAGAGTGGTGGCTTGACGATCAGTGCTGTTTCTGGAAGTGTCGCCGAAAAGGCTGGAATTGGCCAATTCGAACATGTGAATTCGATCAATGGAATCATTCCGACTGACTATGCATCCTTTCGACAAGAAGTGGCAAATGGGAAAGAAATAGCTCTCAATCTTACGAGTTCAGGTGGAAACCCTCGACAAGTCACCTTGATGCCTACAAATTGAAAAATTGGAGTATATGTTGGTTATGAAGGACTCGAGATTCATAGAGATTGGAAACAGTCTTTTCCACTCTGAGAATCTTTAAAAAAATGATGACAAGAACTTGTAGCTATGGGTATATTTACCTGGGATGCCCTCGCAGATATGATGCGAAAACTCGTATTTCCGAAGATTCCTGAGGAGCGGAAGCAGGCGGAAGATATGGTTTCCTGACCGATTGGTATTGGGAAGGTATTTGTGGGTGTGATCGAGTATAGCGTTCCATTTTCCACGGTGCTGGTACTTATTGCACTGATATCTTTCAATCTCTGATTTTTCAATCTTCTTCCGATACCAGCTCTCGATGGAGGGAGATGGTTTACGACTACCCTTGCTTCGCTCGTGAGCCTCCTGAGTACGAAGTGACAACTCGCCTGACAAAAAATGGAACGATATATCCATGGATTCGGATTCTTATTTCTTCTTGCACTCTCGGTTCTTGTCGCTATGATGGATATAGGAAGATTTTTTTAGTACAGATAATGGAATAAAAGATTCAGATACAGAAGAAATAATAAAATATCCAGATATAATTACAGAGTATGGCATGAATACTCGATGAGACAAAAATTATATTGCAATTCATCCTCGAGTTATCAGGTAGAATCCATCTTCATCACTCCCAGTTCCTTATACACCCAAGAGTCCTTTTCTTTACCTAATTCTTCGTTTATGTACTCTGGTATTTGACTCTTCTTCATCACTTTCTGAGTTCTTGTGATATCATTTCCTGATCTTATAGCCTACATCATAGGATATTTTTTCCTCTTCCTCGGGATCAATATCTTTCTTATGCGATTTCTCGCATCGAGAAATAGTACGGCTTCTGGGTGGAAATTCGGAAGTTTTGAAATCATCAGAAATCGAAATAAATAATATCCGTTTTATCACTAATGGACCTCTTTCGTTTCCTCCTTCTTCTTCCGGTCATTTGCGTTATCTTTCTTCCTATTGTTCTCTGGGGGTATTGATTCTCTATTCTCTACATCAAAGAATTTCATAGAACAAGATTTTTTATCGGACTCCTGACGGGATGACTCATCACTGGAGGGATTTCAGTTTTCGGATCTATTGCTCATATTTCCGGATACTTTATATTTCCACTCTGGTTTTTGTTTTTATTCTTGACCGCACTTCTGATTACGGCGATACTCGGACTATTTTCACATAAAAAATCTCTCCTTCCGACGAATTACCAGTTTCGATACTTCTTTTCACATTCGATATTTTTCGCACTCAATATGGCACTTATTTCTATCTTTGTAGATGGAAACTTTATCAGTTCTCTCTTCGGAGGTTTTTTCGGATATATGATAACCGCCACCCTCGAAGAATCCGCGAAGCATATCGGATATATGTCCACTGATACTTCTTCTTACGAATCGAAACGATGGATGCTTATGATGACATTTTTTATAGTTCTTGGATTTGCCTTTATCGAGAATATTCTCTATCTTTTCCAGTTTATCGAGTCAGATAGTGTAGGAGCCTTTCTCAGATCCTGGATGATGCGATCGATTTTTTCACTTATTGCTCATATATTTGTCTCTTTCGTTCTGACGTATGCCTGGTGGAAAGCTCTTTCCTATCCGCTTTTCTCACTTCGATATATTTCGATTTTTATCTTAGGAAGTGTCCTGGCGATCGGGAGCCACGCGCTCTACAATACGCTCATCGATTCTGAAAGTATTTCTAGTATTCTCATTTTTACTGGTATAGCTCTCTTTGCAATGAGTGGCATGATGTGGAAAGAGGAGAAATAGAGGCGTCTGGATTTGTCTTCTTATCGGTACTCTAGAGTAATTGTTCTTTCATTTTCTCCTGATTTTTCTATCCGCACGATTTTCGTAGGGGTATATTTTCCCTCTATTCGTTCTGGCCATTCGATCAGGCATATCGCCGTAGGATCATCCCAGATTTCGTCTCCACCTATGAGGGAAAAGGTGTCTATGTGCTCGATACGATAGAGATCGAAGTGATAAATCGCAGTTGCAGTTTGTAGGTTGTAGGTTGCAGGTTCGGGAACCTTATTATCTCGTATATTCTTATCTGGAAGGGGAAAACGAGAGTAGTACGTATACGTCGGGCTTCGTACCACGAGGTTCGGGTCATGAAGTTGTCGACGGAGGAGGCTTCGAATCAGGCTCGTTTTCCCAGAACCAAGATCTCCATAGAAAAAAATTCTATCACCTGGCTGAAGGTGAAGATTTATTTGATCAAGTTCCTGCTCATTGTAAATAGGTATTTGTTCTATTTTTTGCATTCTCTCGTTTGATATGGTACACTTATCCTATATATAAATTATTTTTATGCAAACCCCAGATATCCTTTCTCAGCCAATGGATAGTTCTCCAAAGCCATCGGAAAGCACTGATACGATGATTCAGAAAATAGGAGCGAGTAAAAATTCTTGGTATATATCGCTCTGACTTCTGGTGGCCGTAGTAACTATCACCATCTGACTTGCTATCTTTGGATATTTTCAGAAAAGAGAAATCGTACATTTGACGGATCAAATTCATACTGTACAAACTAGTATCGATACCGCTTCCAAAGATAAAGATATCCTCATCGCTAGGATTCTCGACGAAGGGAATATACGCCCGTCGATCGATCTCAAGAAACAAATCAAGAATTTTTATGATATCGCCCAAGAAGCCCAGGTACAATTCCAAGGGTTCAGTATACAAAATGACCATATCAAGACGACCCTGGTCGCGACTTCAGATGGACTCTATACAATAGACCCAGTGCAAACCGTTATAGCGATGATACGTGCACATAGTAAAAATACAGAAGTCCTCTCATTACAGCCTATTAAAACCATTTCAGGAGATCCGAAAAAACGTACGACCGCTATCGAATTACTTGTTACCAAATAATTTCTAATTTTTCACCTATGTCGCCAGTCATTTCAGTTTACAATAAAATATATACCCCGATGGCTCTCGGTATAACTATCATTTTTCTCGTTCTTATTTCCCGTTCCGTTTTTGCTGACTATGTATCCTACGCGGCACAGGTAAACGCTCTAGAAACCAAAGCAAAGGAGAAGGAAGGTGAACTCAAAATTCTCTCGGATCTTCAGGCACAGTTTGCTGATACCAAAGTAGACTCACCACTCAAGAAAAAAATTAACCGATATAATAAGGAATTCGATGAAGCGAATATTATGGAAATGGTAATGGTTAAGCCACCTCAACTTAGAGCGAATACCGACGGAACATACAATCTCATGATTAGCTCATTTGGGGTTGATAAAGGGAAAAAGCTTCCGAGCGGCCTTTCACTCGCTTCAGTAAATATTTCCCTTCAGGCGAGAGATATCGATGTTCTCGTAGACTATATCACGACTCTCACGAATGAGTACTCAGATACCGCTTTTACCATCGATGGTATCACCCTACCTATCGATACGAAGCCAGATGAGACAAAACCAGCAGAAGGCATTTCGATGAATCTTTCCCTCTGAATGTACTATTATCAATAAAGGTGAACAATACAGAGAACCCTAAAAGGAGCGAAGCTCAATCATCGTCAATACCATATAAAGCAATCTATGAATCTCGAAAAATTCCTTATCCCATCGATAAAAGTAAAAGATAAAGTCCACTTTTATGAGAATATTTCTAATCTTCTCGAAGGAGGAGTGAGTCTTATCCCATCAATCCAAGGGTATAGGGATCGGATTGAACACCTTGGCGTCAAAAAGGAGCTTGATAACCTACTTTTCTTTCTCGAAGGAGGGGATGCTCTGAGTGTGAGTATGCGAAAAATTCCGAATTTCTTCTCAGACGGTGAGATTACTATTATCGAAAGTGGTGAGCAAACTGGGAAAATACAATCTTCCTTTGTATCACTGGCATCAGATCTCAGAGACCAGGATGAGCTCAGAGGGAAAATAAGAAATGCGATGACCTACCCTTTTATCATATTTATCTTTTTGATTATCGCGATTTGTATCGTCATGATCTACGTGCTCCCACAGATCCGACAGATTATCGATCAGGCTCAAGGTGATCTTCCTTTTTCTACTCGTTCCCTTATGGCGGTGAGTGGCTTTATGCAGGAACACTTTATGCTCATACTGCTGGTACTCATAGGTATCGGGATGATATGACGAGGGTATATCAGTACGGAACAGTGAAACTTTCGATTCGATACTTGGAAAATGAAAATACCCGTCATAGGGATGGTCTATAGAAACTACCTGACTGTGAAGGTGATGTCGACTTTTTCTCTGCTTCTTGGCTCGGGTATTTCGATTGTCAAAACGCTGAAACTGACCGGAGCCAGTACGGATAATCTCGTCGTCCAAGAGATTTTCAAAAATATCACGGAAGCCGTGAGTCATGGAAAACGTATAGCTGAGTCGATGAAAGAAGCGGATCCTCAGGAGCATATTTTTACCAATAATATCCTCCAGATGATCGAGAGTGCAGAGAAAACCTCTACGATCAATACGGTTGCAAATAAACTCTCTCTCCAATATCGACGAGAAGTGGATACATCGCTGGCGATTATGGTCAAATTTATTGAACCGATAGCCCTTATATTTGCTGCTGTATTTGTGCTTTGGTTTGCCATTGCCATATTTTCGGCTATTATGCAAGTGGTATCAACTGCATGATGATAGAAATACATATTGATATTTTTCTATTCCGAGTGATCTCACTTTCAAGTCTTGCCTTTCGATTTCCACTTATTCCAGCCCTGATTCTCATATAAAAATTTCCTGATCCATACCTATGCGAAACTTGCATTTTCCATCCTCTGGATTTACACTTGTAGAAATTATTATTGTCATGTGTATTATGGCAATTTTGACGGGAGTCGCTTTTATCCCATACAATTACTATATGGATAGAGCTCGCGTCGAACAGACGACCAACAGCATAGCTCAGAGATGGACACTCGCTCATGCAGATGTGAGAAATGGCCTCCTTTTTGATATTGCGACCTGAAAAAATGCCAATGAACTCGTCAATATATCTTCTGGGGCTACCAAGATGGATTTTTATATACTTTCATGATCGACACTTCCGGTATCACTTCCGATTGCAGTGACGAGTAGTAATATTCGATTTTCTGATAGTGTATTCTTCCCGAAGAATATATCCATACTTTCCATAAGTGGAGTGATACTTGCTTCCGATGGTAAAAGCCTCGGATATTTACTCGAAGCACCCTATGGAAGCGGAACTTTTTTTACGGAAACGACGCGTTCTTCGACTTGAATAATTCTCCTGGTTGGATATCCTGGAGGCACGACTGCAAACTATCGAGCCCGAGAAATCTACCTCGCTCCACAAAATTACTAGACGTAGTTTACATTACGTAGTTTCCACTTATTTCTACCAATTGAAATCCTCTTCTAACGCATCCTGATTTACTCTCATCGAAATGATGATTGGTATATTGATTTTTAGTATCAGTATGGCAGCCATATTTGTCCTTATCCAGATGGCGATTACCTCTTCGGCACAAGTGAAGCAAGAGATTATAGCCGCGAACCTTCTCCGTGAGGAGGTTGAACTGGTAAAAAATCTTCGAGATACCAACCTTCGGAATTTCATCCCTTGGGATAGTATATTTCTCGATAGAACCACTACTGATCGATTTAGTTCAGGATATTACATCATCGAAAATGATTTTTCTGCCAACTCAGAAAAAGTGAGTCTTGATCCTACGACTGGACACTTTGTCCATTCACCAGTATATATGAGTCATATTTTTCCTACGGGGATCCCTCCGAGTGTAAGTGATATATTTGCAGGTTCGAGACTCTATGTCGATGATTATGGAAGATATAGTCATATGGTCAGCAGTAAACCAGCACTATTTGCTTCTTATATACGAGTGATTCCACTTGAAATACCGACCCTACCCTCACCACTCACCATCGAGATGCTTGATTCGAGCGTAACCCCTGCCGTTCCTCGATCACAAGCCTACGAAATTGAGGCGAAAGTCATCGTATCAACCCCAACTTTTCGTGAGTATGAGCTCAATACTATCATAACCGATTGGAAAAAATAGTGTCTTTTTATCGTAATTTTCGTTCATGATCACCCCAAAATTTCGACTTCATTCATCCTGATTCACGATCGTAGAAATGATCCTCGTGACCATCATTTTTGCGATGATGAGTGTCGCGGCGATCTCTGTCTACATCCAGACGACTGAAGTTTCACATAAGCTCGAAATGACGCGATTTCTCTCAGAATCAGCTCGAGAAATCACCGAGCGAATCGCGAGTGATGTACGAGAGCGGGGGATTGATCTGGCGAATCTCGTAGACGCAACCTCGACTCATCCAGGCTGGAATACTCACTCGTATTCGATGAGTGGCGGAGAAATCCTTTCTGTCAATGGTTCAAGGCTCTATATTTTCGGCCAAAAAACAAATACTGGACTCGTGCCGTGTACTGACACGAAGAAAAATGATCCAAAAGAGAATTGTGGAATCTACCTCGTCGAATCGGGGAATTATACGAATGCACTGAACCTTGCGGATAGTTTTGTCCCTGATGAATCCAAAAAACGAGTCAAAATTCGAAATGCAACCTTCTTTGTCTCTGGAAATGAAACAACAGAAAAAAAAGTGACGATGATTATTACTCTTACTCTTGCTAACGCTTCTGGAGTGAAGTGAGAATACCTGGCGAATTCAGATTTTACCATACAAACTACAATATCCGAACGAGGATTTCGGAAGTATTAAACCCTTTGCTTTCAACTTCACTAAACTTTGTTTTTCAATTAGCCCCTGTTTACACCCTATGAATTCTCGACTCTACGCATCCCGTCAATGATTCTCTATACTGATGGCGCTCGGTACGACGGGAGTGCTTCTCGTACTCGCTGTGGGTCTTGCGAATGTATTTCTCTCGGAAATGCGAATCAATAAAATGGTATATGACGGGATTCTTGCCTACTCTACCGCAGAATCCACTTTCGAATACGCGATGCTCAAAGTGAAGAATCATCGTGAGGGATTCGAGGATCGATTGACTGCAACTGACATCGATAGCAATCTTCTCTCAGGAAACTCTCCACGGACAAAAGATATCAAAATGACCTATGAAATGAGCGCGCAGAGTGTGAGTAGATCATTTATCCTATCGGGAGGAGAATATTTGATCCTTCCTCTCTTTGTAGGTCAGGATAACCTGCTCGCAGTAGGGTGAAACTCGAAAAATCCGAATTTTTCGCCTAGAATCGAAGAAATCTCGGAACTTAAAATCGATGGACTGAATTCTGATACTTCCTGGACTATCCTCGGAATGAGTGGGGGAGTGACCATCGGAATATCGGGAACTGGATCTATTGCCTCAAACCTTGGAACCAAAGGAAGGATGAGAAATCGCTGAGTAGATTGTTTTGGATTGGTGTGAAGCGATGTCGCAAAGGTTGACTGCAATGGCACTATCCCAATTCTTGAGGAGAGTAACTACGCCTATGATACCGAAATGACCGTTTCAGACTTTCTTACTTCCACGCATATCTCCGACCGGTATATTTCTATATTCTATAACGTAGATCCAGCGGTCTCATCACCTATCACCTTACAAGTAGCTACTACTGGGAAATTTACCCTTCCTCTTTTTGAGCTTACGACGACCTGAAGAGTAGGAAAAACGGCCCAATCTCTCGAGTACAGCGAAGATAAAAGTAGATATTATGATGCTCTCAAATATGGCCTCTACAATGAGTAGAATGGGAAAAGTACCTTTCAATGACTTTTTTCGTAGCCTGAAATAGGGGATTATTTACTATTCACTATTCAGTAATATTAATTGATACTAGTAATCGTCCCCTCCACCTTTATAATTCGGAGCTTGTGATTTTTCGATTTCATAGAATTTCTGATGTTGCTTTTCGAACTTGAGATCCACTTGTCCGGTCGGACCGTTTCGATTTTTTCGGATAAAGACACTCGTCATCCCCGGGATTTCAGAGAATTCATTGTAGTAGTCATCTCGATAGAGCATCAGGATGATATCAGCATCTTGTTCTATCGATCCTGATTCGCGGAGATCCGACATCATCGGTCGTTTATCAGGGCGAGCTTCGAGCGCACGAGAGAGCTGCGAAAGGGCAACCACTGGAACATCGAGTTCACGGGCGAGGGACTTCAGCCCTCGGGAAATTTCTGATACTTCCTGGACACGGTTCATGCTGTTTCCACTCGACATGAGTTGTAGGTAGTCGATCACGATGAGATCGAGTCATGACTCCATCTTGAGACGCCGTGCTTTGCTTTTGAGTTCGAGGATACCAGCTCCAGCAGGGGAGTCGTCGATATAGATCTTAGCTTGTGAGAGCTTCTCGAGAGCATCCCCCATACGTGCGAATTCCTCTTCTGAGAGTTTTCCTTTCTGGAGCTTCCAACTATCGACCGCCATGGTAGCTGCAATCATACGATCAGTGAGCTGCTCTTTCGACATTTCGAGGGAGAATATGGCGACATTTTTTCCTTTTTGTCCGACGTTTTGTGCGAAGTTCATCGCGATCGCGGTCTTTCCCATACTTGGACGAGCGGCGACGATGATGAGGTCTCCTCGCTTGAATCCTCAGAGCTTCTCATCGAAGCTCACATACCCACTGGAGACGCTATTTTTCTGCGTGAGCGAAGGATCTGCCGCGATAGCTGCAAACTCTTCGTATCGAGCATTGAGGATGTCTTTGATCGGAACCAGTTTGTTCTGGATAAAGGTCTGAGTCACGGTAAAGAGAGACTTCTCAGATTTTTCGAGAAGGCTCGTCGTCTCAGTCGCCTCATCATACCCATAGAGCATAATCTCATTTCCCGCTTTGATGAGTCGCCTTAATACCGATTTATTTTTGACGATTTGAGCGTACTGGAAGATATTGGCACTGGTAAAGACAGAACTCGTCAGATCCGCGAGAAAAATATTTCCCCCGATTCATTCGAGATGTTTTTTGTCATCGAGAGATTCACGGACTGTGATAAGATCAATCGGACGATTACGAGTAAAGAGCTCAAGCATCGATTCGTAGACAAACGCGTGGGCTGGATCATAAAAATCATCGGGAATAAGGAGGTGACTCACCTGAAATATCCCATCCTTATCGAGGAGGATAGATCCGAGTACACCGCGCTCAGCATCGGCACTATGGGGGAGAATTTTGAGGTCCAAAAGAAATTGAGAGTTAAAAAGTAAATTATTTAATAGAATTCTACAGTTCCAGACTGATTTAGGGAAGCTTCAAGATTTTCCAAAGTATGCCGTGCATCAAAGGCCGAGTGGAGACCAGTTCTGGCTTCTTGATCGCCTTGTTCATTACGAGCGGTAAGTTCTTCTAAAAGCGGATCAAGTAGCACTAATTTTGAGTATATTTCTTGCAAGGTAATTCTTCTTAATTCCACAGTTCAATCTCTAAAAAATTGTTCGATTAGTGGATCTATTTCAGTCGCTTCGATAGCATGTAATTGACGAACGATTTCTCAAGTTGATTCCATAAATAGAGTCTTGATATTTATTTATTGATTGAAGTTACTCGCCATTTCTTCTTCCATGAGGAGTTTTTGTATGAGTTCACCGAGTTCAGCATTGTAAGGAGAGAGGTGCTTGAGCTTGATGAGGTCTTCGATAGCTTCCTTACGCATTCCAAGTGCAATTTCAGCTTGTCCCTTGATCCAGAGAATATCGGGATTTTTCGGAAACTGTTTGAGATAGGTTCGAGCATATTCGAGCGCTTCTTCTTGGTATTCGAGCTCCCAGGCGAGCCCCGTAATCGTAAAGAGATGAGCCTCAGATGCATTGAGCCCCACGATTTTTTTCTCTATCTCGTAGGCGATCGGGTATTTTCTCAGGACGATAAGGTTATTCGAAAGCTTCGAGAGCACCTCTTCATCTTCTCCGTAGTGCTTCGCGAGATCTCGGTAGACAATCTCACTCTTCGCATAGTCTCCATCTTTTTCGTAGAGAGAGGCAAGGAGGATATTGAGTTCCCGATGACTTTTATCGATTGAGAGTCACTCGATGATCAGGGCTCGGGATTCTTGGATTTCATTCCTCGCGAGTCGAGTCCGTATGAGGATGAGAAGCTCTACCAGTTTATCCTTTTTTTCTGCTGAGAGTCGAGATTTTTCACTCACTCAAGATGGATTTTCACCATTTTCTTCCTTTCATTTCTCAGCGTGTACGCTAGATTCTTCTATTGTGGTAAATGGGGAAGTCGTATTTTCCGTGGCTGATTTTTCGAGATCATGAAGATCTTTTTCTTTTTGCTTCAGACGACGAGGTGTAAATATTCCTATAATGCGTCCGATCCACATATAAATATCGTGGATATAGGTACCAGCGAGGGTTCAAAGAAAAGCCATAAGAAAAACAGCTTCCACCACAATATAACGAGTACTGATAAAAATTTCCATAGAGATATTTTTCATCATCATAGTGAGAATGCTTAGATTTGCAATCTAGAGTTTTTCTTTTCCGACGAAATAGATTTGCTTTTTCGTCTATCTATCATATAATCCTGCCATCATAAATTTTCCACTATGGACGCTACTCTTATTCAAGCTATTCAAGCCGACGCTATCAAAACTGATATCCCTGTCATCGAAACGGGTATGGAAGTCGAAGTGCATCAGATTATCAAAGACGGAGAAAAGGAACGTATCCAGCTCTTTCGAGGACTCGTGATTGCTACCAAGGGTAAGACGGCTCTCGATAAGGTAATGACTGTTCGAGCTACTGTCGACGGAATCGGTATCGAGAAGATATTCCCGATCCACTCACCATTTATCCAGAAAATTATCGTCCTTCGAAAGTTCAAGGTTCGTCGTAAGAAAATCGGATTTATCCGTGAGCTTACTGGAAAGGCCGCTCGACTCAAAGAAATCAAGTAATACAGAAATCCTCCGAAAGGAGGATTTTTTTATCGACAATCTTATTCTATTCCGGTTTTCAGTGAGTACTTCGTCATTCTAAGGAACGAAGAATCTAGATTTCTCAGGCAGTTCAAAGTGAGATGGTAGTATTGTTTTCAATTGGATAGTTCTTTTTGAAATGACAGAAACATATTTGTAGATATAATCAAGAAAATATTGCTTCCTTCAGGTAATAGTTTCAATTTCGTGTGTCATCCTGAGGTACTCGAGGGATTCCTTTGTTTCCAGTATTAGGATTCTTTTTCATATGAATAGGGATTCCTCCACTCCTCTCCTTTCAGTTGTTTCGGTCCGAATGACAAACAGGGAAAGGGATTCCTCCACTACGGTCGGAATGACAAGCCAATTACTCGCAGCTATCATTTCTTGATCACTATAATCTACAGTAGTACTGTTCTATTACCTCCTATTTCCCCTCTATGGAAATTCTTCCCATGTGTGAACGCTGCGATGCTCTCTGTTGTCGAGCGTATGACATCTATGATAGTGAATCCGAATCCTTTGTGAAACGTGCAGGAGGTGCTTGTAGTCACCTGGCGAAGAATCGTTGCAGTATCTATCACGAGATTCCAGAGCATCCAGGCTACAGAGAGTCTTGCCACCAGTATGACTGTATGGAATGAGGTCCGATCGTCACTCTGTTTCTGCGCCGTATTCCTGAATCTATCGAGGTATCCGGGATGACGACATCACTCCTCGAAACGATTCGACTTCGTGTGATTAAGAGTCCAGAATCGAGAAATGATATCCTCTTATATGCGGAAAAACTATTGAAAAAAATCGCAATAGATGCTAACTTATCACTCTCAGTCAAGCTCGCCCGGGTACAGATAGAACGATTTATTCCATCTAAAAATCAAAACTAAAGTTCCTCTTGCTCCACTCGAAGAGCTTTTCTATTCGCTCGAATGGATGCAGATGGGGAAGGGGAATGCCAAATTTTCGGTGCATTTCGAGTTCGAGTTTTTGGATTTTGTAGGGTTTTCCGGTTTTTCGAGAGAGGAGTGCCCAGTTCAGTATATCGTCAGGGATTTCTCGAATATCATAGGGGAGTTTCTCTGCGAGAATCTTTTTAGTCACTCATTCTGCTTTGAGTTCATAGTCCGACCATTCGAGACCTCGAGCTGTCACTTCCTCTTTCGTGAGGGGGAGTATCATCATCGCGAAGGATGCATCATAGGGATACCATGCATATTTTGCATCCCAGAATTCTCCCCATTCTCCTGACTGTTGCATTTTCTGAATGAGTTTTTTTTCACGTTTGATTCCCAGTCTTCTTTTGAGTACTGCTTGTTGAAAATACAGTATGACTGATGATGAAGGCCTGAACACCCAAATAGATAAGAGCTATTGAAACAATTGTGAGTGTAAAATTGGTAGTGCGAATTATCCCATGAACCTTGACAGAAGTACATATGACTCGAGTTCCCACCAACTCCCACGCAGTCATACGAAAGTGAAAGATTCTCCCCAAAACTCGTGATATCCATCGAATCCCGCACCTCGAAACAGTCGTTGATATACCAGCTGTCCTCAATATCAGTACTATTGTACGATACATGTGTGTTCTTGCTATCATAGCAGTAATCTCACATTGTATCCACGGATCCGGTGGTGATATTTTGTTCGATTCAGATTTTTTCTCGAAGGCTCTTGAACTTCTCTTCGAATTCCAATCGAAATGATTGCTCAGTCTGGAGTTTCGTGATTATATTGGTATACTCTTCTTCTGAACAAGGAGTATTGAGGATCTGGTATTTCTCATTCTTGAGCCCGACACATCCGATAAGATTCTGACATCCATCACAAGAAAAAGCATACCATACATCTCGACACTCCTCACAATTGTAGGAGAAATGGAGATTGTAGCACTTCCAGATATATGCGGAGAAGCTACAGTTCTCCGAAAACCGAGTGTAGATACAATTCATGATAGATCTATCATGATGGACGAAAAATCCATAGAGACACTTCTCATTTTCATTTCCATTCGACGTGAGATAGCAATCCTTCGAATTCCCATTTCCACTGACAAACTCTGAATTCTCGAGTTCTTTGTAGGCGTTGTCGAGAGTAACATGGGGGACTTTTCTCATGAATTCAGCGCACTGAAGAGAGAAGTCTTTATCCCAATCAATCTCTTCAGCATAGGAAAATCCATTCATCTGATCGCTCCACCAATCTTGCTGATTCCAGACGATTGATTTCGAATTTTTCGGGAAAGTACTAATAATATCCTTGGCTCTAGACCAGAAGAGAGAAATACCTATACTCTCTTCTTATGATTCCATACAGCAAAATATCAGTCTATGAGCTTAAAAAGATAATAAAGCACT
>JAYUDN010000007.1:0-49351 GCA_043739785.1 Candidatus Altimarinota bacterium | reverse complement strand
AAGAAACAATTGAATTAGAAAAAGAACTTCTTATACTTCTTTATAAGTTTTACCAGAAATAATTACTTTTTAATATTTCTTCTGGTCTAGAGCCTTCTGAAATATATAAAGCTCATGGAGCTATGGAAAAAATTCCTCTTTGATGAAATCTTGATGTTGCAAGATTTGCAGGATCAGATGCAGCACAAAAAATGGTCCGTGGTTGAATTGATTTTTTAACGAATCCTATGAATGCCATCGAAGAGGCTGCAGGTAAAAAGAAGAAAGAAATCGATTGAGCTTTACATAAACTTAGAAGCCTTCCTGTTACACGCATATTAGAATATCTTGAAAGGCATACTGAACTTAAGCAGCTCCTTAGTCTTGAGTAGTATATTATCCTATGACGGCCCACTTCACGTGGGTCGTTTTTTATATTTGTTCTTTCTTTTCATGACTGAAAAGAAACAAAAGGTCCTTCTTTTGTTTCCTCATTTCTGAATCTGATACCATCTCGATTTCCGTAAAAAATCGGAAAAACTCGCTTCGTTTCTCGCTCAGACAGTTTCCGATTTTTTACGGAAATCGTCGCTGACAGATTCTCGAAATTCGAAAAAGGAAAGAAGCAAAATCGAGACAGAGGAAAAGAAGCAAAAACCAAAACACTCGGAATGATATAAAGCAATAGGTTCTTCCCAATTTTTTCCCCAATATCCTAACACTCTAAAATTCCAATAAACCAATAAACCAAAAATCTAACAAACCATAACTTTTACATACTCGGCGTTTTGATAAAGGCATTCCACTTATCGGTCGCCTTGGTGAGGGCAGCGACATAGTTTCTCCACGTTTCGAGAATGCCATCATACTTGGTTTTCACCTTTTCCATGAAATTACTCTTGTCATTGGTATAGCTCTTGGTCACTCCCTGCGCGGCGAGCATCATTGAGACACTTTCGAAAGCGTTCATTTTCTGATTCACGAGGGCTTCACAGGCGAGCGTCGTATCACTGAGACTATCGGTCGCGACCGCACTATCGGTGACGATGGGATAGGGTTGGTTGTTGTTTCGAGGATTGGGGATTTTAGCCCAGGCGAGCACTTCATTGATTAGGGTCGGATAACAGATCGCATTATACTTTGCGGGATACTCAATCTCAAACTTCATCCGGATATCTTCCGTCCATGAGGCAGGATTTTTATCCCTTTTTTGTTGTAATATTTTTAGATATTCTTTCACTTTTTTATCGAGATCGTTGAATGCCTTGCTGAGCACGACTTGATAGGCTACATTCGTCGAGTCACCTTTGAGACTAAATTGCCGATTATTGAGTATCATAAAGTCACCGGTTGGACACACATAATCCGTGATCGAGTTCTCGGTTCCCGCATTCCGACTGTCGAGACACGCGTCTATTTCCGATGCGTACTTTGGGCTGTCACTGGCAGCCATGAGAGAAAAAAATGGAACAGAAAGAACAAGGGTTGCCATACTCAGTACGAAAATGCTCGAAAGAAAAGATTTCATAAGGGTACTATAGCATATTTTCTATCTCGTTCCAAATATTCGACTCCACAATCCTCGTTTCTTCACTGAAGCGGGTTCTAAAATCTGGGTCTGATAGGGATCTGGCGGAGTCTGTCGGTCCTTGAGTTTCTTGATCCCATAGATAGAACCAATCACCCCGCCAAGCACCACCGTCGTGATAATAGCATCGAGTTTCTTGATCCCAGAGTTGGTGATTGGTTCGGCAGATTTTTTACGAAAGAACATGTAGAAGAGTTTAGAGTTTCGGGTTTAGAGTTTTCTGTTTCCGGCTGATTTTTTATACGAAGACTTATATTATACTCCCACATTAGGGAGAGTATTCCTATTGGTCTAGGATTCGGAGTGAACCTCAGGAGTTTCGAGATTTTCTTCTATTTTGATAGATTTGGAAGTGAAAATAAGCTTCGGGATATGGATAATGAGCGCTTGGAATTCGATTGTGGCACGGATTTTGTTGAATGCGAGGTTTTCTGGAAGGATAATCGATCGAGAAAATGGACCGTAAAAACACTCTTCGACGAGCATACGTTTCGCATCAAGGTAGATCGGGAAGTGCTGTCGTTCTCCTGAAATATTGAGAATATTGCGAGAAAGCGCAATATCGATGAGGCCTGGATCGACTCCAGCTACCGGAGCGACGATGATGACTTCAGAAGAGGTCTCGAAAATATCTACCGCAATCTGACCGATGTCGGATTCGTGTTCTCGCTCTTTGTCGATATGAACATCGATAGCATCACTATGCGTGTGTATATCCTCAGTATGCTCCGTATGGTGTTTGGAAGCAAGTACTCCTTCCTCTTTTCGAGGATTTCAGATTCAGAAGAGTTGTGGCATAGGTGAGAGTTAGAGGGAAGCTGGTGAGCTGGTTAGCTGATTTGTTAGTTTGGATGATTGGAGGCTGGGATATAGCTGGTTAGCTGGTTAGCTGGTTTGCTGGTTTGGAATACGGAAGGACGAAAGACATACTTTTTAAATACCTAAAGATATAAACTCAAAAATAATAGATTATGGACTCATGAAAAAACAAAAGACATTCTGTAACGAGGAGGAGTGTATAGACTTCAATCTCACTTCCTCTTTGAGCCTTATTCTATGATTTTATCTCCTTTTTTCAAATTTTCTCCAAGAGCTCGTGTGTTTTCCTGAGAATTTCATCGTGGTCGAGCCCATGACCACTCAACTGGTCAACGAGAAATAGGGCTTCGATATCTTCCTCAATAGCTCGACGGTGGTGGTTGATCCTCACGCCAGGAAGTCATCGAAACTCTTCCAGATCAGAGAGAACCATCGGGAGCGTATGGGAGAGGGCATACTGAAGATTGAGCGATCCACTGTAGTGATATCCTGTATAGATCCATCCGTGAGCTTTTTGATAGAGGGTTTCGAGGTGGTGCGCTGGGAGGATTCAGAGAATGCGAACCCTCTCAAAGAGTCCAGACTCTCGAATCTGATCACGATACTTTTCATAGGGAGCGTTCATTTTCCCGAGAATAATGAGCTGATACGAAGGAGTATGTTCTTTGGAGTAGATGATCAGTTTTTCGAGTTGGGTTTCCATTTCGAATCCCATGTCATGTATGATATAGGGATCCTTTATAGCATACGAATCGAGAATGGATTCATCCACTGTATTTTTCTCATTCTCACCAATCCAGTCAGAAATGATCAGTATATGAGCATCATCAAGAGAAAATCGCTCTATGAGCTCACGTTTTTTGGATGGGTTTGAGACCAGCGTATACTCATCTAGACCGAAGGGAAGCGGCTTCCTGTTCTCTGGTACGAGGTACGCTTCATATCCACTAATATGACGAAGAATCGGTATATTTGCAGGGAAGATAGTAGCGTCAGAAAATGAAAAAATAACGTCTCCAGTAATTGAATATATTTTCCTCCTATTCCTCCAGTTTTGGATCCAATCCTGTTGTGGAGCGATCAAGACATGAGGAATGTCCATGAAGGAAGGATCGTATACCACTCATTCGAGTCCTATCCAGAAGAGGGTATCTTCTCTATAGAGTTTGAGGTATGATTTCACCCACATAGTTGCATAGAGAAGGCTCTGGAGCTTCATAGGTGGGATGCGGAGGTCGATGACAAGTTTCATATCGAGAGAATAGTGATTCTCGGAAGGTTTGCAAGTTTTTGGTACTGGATAAGTCCTTACTTTAGAAGGCCCTATCGTTCGAAATTCTCGTTTGAGAGTATCTTATTTTCACTGAAGGGGTAAGAATATAGGAAGGAAAGTAAGAAAATTTGCATTCTTGTAAACATTGTGATACCCTGAAAAAGTGGCAGTCTTCTTTTCTCTTTTGTCCATATGAACATGTGACTCAGACTTCATCACTTTCGACCAATTCTTTTCCCTATCCTCTTACTCTTTGTAATGGGGTTATATGTCTATGCTGATGAAGGACTGAATCTTTTTAAACGTATCGAAGGAACCTCATGAGGTCCATATACCTCTTGAGTATTTGTCCCAGGTCAAAATGCTGGTATGATTACCTTTCTCAATCAATCTCAAGAAGGAGCAGTGGGCTCAAGTGGAGTCTACCTTGATACCGTCAATAACTCACTTTCGGGATCATTCTTTTGCGATACGATAGGATGGAGCAGTATCTGAGTGTATAGTCCAGTACAATTGATACCACCCGGAGGCGATACGACCAATATCACGACTCCATGGAAGGTCACCGGGCTCATCTGGAACGATAATGCCGGGTGGATCAATCTGGAAGCACTTGATGCCTCATATTCCTGAGTGTATTTTATCCCGAGTTCCAATAGCTTTAGTGGCTATGCATGGTCCGATACGATCGGTTTTGTCGATCTCGGACTCTGAGGTTCAAGCCCGATCGGTTTTGTTAATAGTATCCTCTCACAGGTAAAGGTCCTCTGAAATATTGCGGGGAGTAAATCGTTCGATACGAACTACAATATAGGTACGGTTTTTAAATCCGTGACTTTGACTGCGTATCTGAATCAAATCAAGAAAAATATCTCTATCCTCACTCGGTCGATCCAAACTGCCATGATTAATACATCAAATACCTTTATCGGAGCGGGAAACATAAAAACGATTAATGCTGACGTAGCCTACTTCAAACTCGACGCGACGAACAGTGGAAAGTATATCCTTATGGGAAGTGGATCCAATAATATCCTCACCGCAAAACATATCCGAACCCTAATCATCGAAGGAGGGGATCTCTATATCAACGGGGATATTACGAGAGACTTATTTGTAGATAAACCGAGAACGATCATCGTTTTGAAGGATGCATACTGAAATGGGGGAAATATCTACCTCCATGGATCAGTGAAACAGATCATATCTTCGATCATTGCCGATGGATCCATCTACTCGGGGTTTCCTACGAGCGCCCAAGGGACCCTTCCGACTACCTCATTCCTTTACAATGGTACAAAGGAACAAATTACCAACCTTCCGGCGAATCAACTCTACGTCTATGGTAGTATCATCACGAGAAATACCATCGGATGAGCGTGAGAAACAAATTCTAGCAATGGAACCTGCCCATTCACCGAATCGAACTGTAACCGTGATACGGCGATCAAGTATGACTTCAATCACTTCCGATCCTATGACAAAAGTCCGGAACGACGTGCCTATAAAGACAATAGTCTCGATAATTACTCGATGATTATCGACTATGATCCTCGCACACTTGCCGACCCTCCACCAGGACTTTCTGAATAATTTCTCATAGACTTCATTTTTATTTCCCTCTTCTTCTTATGTTCTCTTTTATCCGAAGAATCTTCCTCTTCTCGTTCGTACTTGGTACGGTTCCAGTATGGGCTGTGCCACCCTCACCTACGACCGCTCCGATCGATGGGTACTTTGCCAATCACTTTCGCAGTGCGACCAATCCTGCAAGTCAGTGTAGTACGACACAGTATATGTATGGTCTGGATAATACCCCGGCTACCTATATGCAACCCCTTTGTCGAGTGCTCAATGACTTCAATGTCTGGACCAGAACGGGAAATTCAGGTACTGATCCATTGGTAAATTTTCTTGGAACAGTCGATAACATAGATCTAGTTATCAAGACAAATAACGTAGAACGACTTCGAGTGAGTGGCGCCAATGGAAGGACTCAAGTGAATCAAGCGTTCATCATCAACAATGGTGCACCGACTATAGTACTTAAAGATACGAATCAATCAGGAAGTGTCTTATATTCTGATGCAAATAAGCTTTTTCTTGCCGCTACCAATGGTCCAGATAATGAAACCGCTGCATCACCGCTCCTCTATGTAGATCTTCTGGATGGAAGTATAAATATGAGTGGACAGCTGATTTCTACCGTACAGAATCCTACTCCCGCCTTTCAGATTGCCTCGAATGTCAAGATTACCAATCTCAATGCCGATTATATAGATGGGATAGATTCGGCTATCTTGGCAAAGGGTGCAGCTTCAAGTACTATCAACAATATCCCAAAGTTTACTACTACAAGTAATAACATCGGACCTTCACTTATAACCGATGACGGTACGAATATTGGTATTGGAACGAACAATCCATGATCAAAACTCCAAATCTGAACAGAAAAAGCCATCGATATTAACATCGATCAAGGAAATACTCCGGGGGTAACTCGATACTACAAACTTTGAGTATTCAACTATAATAATTGAGAACTTCATATCTCAGGCACATTGGCTGGACATGCTCAAGTCGAATGAAAGGCTCTTGTCGATCTCAAGTTCTCAAAGCGAGATGGTATGTTGGTTCTCGGAAGTATCTTCGGAAATATTGCTAATTCTGATTTAGTTGCATATTGTGATAATGCTGCGAGCCAGTGTACTCTCTGGCTAAAGACTGGAACTTGGGCACTCGTGAATATAGATCTTAGTGCTGTTAGTGGAGCTGCAGTTGCCTACAACTGAATATATCAACTTACTGTTCCGACCGGAACCCTCAGCTATACTCTCAGTACTGATTCATGAAATATCATTCGTATGACTAATGATGGAAATGTTGGTATTGGGACGACGAGTCCTACGCATAACCTCGAAGTAGTCGGTTCGACCATGACAAGATCAGATACCAATGCAGCAAACTATATTGCCATGTCGAGTGATAGCAGTCACCCTACCAATCCTACTCCACTTTTTATAGGAGAACGTACACGTGGAACGTACACAGCACAAACGAATCCTCTTTCTGGAGATGGACTTGCTGCCTTTATTACCCTGAATCCACTCAATGGTTGATACTTTGGTATGTCCATGAAAGCTACGGAAAACCATACAGCGACATGAGCTGGAGGGAAGATCGGATTTACGACTATCCCAAATGGCTCACTAGTACCACAGACTCGAGTAATTATTGATCAAAATGGAACTGTCGGAATCGGTACGACGACTCCAGATGCTGATCGAAAGCTTCATATCGTATTTTCGAATCCTAATGCAGATGGAAAAAATGGAAAGCTCGTCATAGAAAATACCGCGAATACTCTGAATGCATCTGCCGGTATCCAGTTTCGTACTGCGAATTCTGATGCTCCACAATGACTCCAGTTTGCTACCAATAGTGGAAACTGGCTTCAGTTCAATACCTTTGGATATTCGAATAATCCAGTTTATGGAGGATACTTCTTCAATATCGCAAACAATAGTGTAACGGCCATGGTAGTAAACAAAGATACCGGAAATGTCGGTATCGGAACGACGACACCATCAGCGAAACTTGATGTCGCAGGAGATATACTTCTTTCAGCCACGAATCCAACCATAGCATTCAATTCAGGTGGATCGAGTATCAGTCAACCTGCAGCCAATACCCTCACCCTCAATACGAACGGTCTCGAGAGGGCTCGTATCGATAGTAATGGAAATGTCGGAATCGGAACGACAACTCCTATTCATAAGCTCTCTGTCACCGGTACAGATTGTCTTATTACCGATTGTGCACTTGCTATACGACTCGCCACGAAGAACACTATCAACGATAATAGTCATGGAACCACCCTCTGGAAATCTGATATAGGATTCGGTATTAACAATAAAGACAATACTCCCATGGTTCTTGCGACCAATAATACGGAGAAGCTTAGAATCACTGCTGATGGAAATGTCGGAATCGGAACGACTCTACCATCAACGACGCTTGATGTCAATGGAACCGCGAATGTGGTTTCTACACTCAGTTTACAAGGGAAATATACAGACTTCTATGATCTCAATCCAAGTCTGAGAGTCGTGACTGGACCAGGAACGATGACAATCGGTGATGATGATAATGTCTCACTGTCGAATGGAAGCATGTATGTGAAAAATAATGGAAATGTCGGAATCGGAACGACAACTCCTTGATCCAAGCTTGAAGTCAATGGAGATATCACCGCAATCGGCACTATTGTATCACGCTCACTCTATGGAGATTTTGTAGTTGGGTGAGATGATGCTCACTTCTATCCAGTTCTCTTCACTCCAGCCCCTTATGGTAGTACCTACGATGCTCTGGCACATTTCGAAGTCTTTCGTGATAATACGCATGAGGGAGGAAGCTGGAGTTGAACATTCCGACTCGAGGTGAAGGCACAGCCAGGTAGCTGGTGACACAGAAATGCCATAGTACAGTTACTCCGATACGAAGTAGGTACTGGATATCCTTACAGCGACTCTGTAGGTGATGTTTCAGCTGCACAGTTTAGCGGGCATATCGTAGTATGGCTCAGATGAGGTGCCACGTATCACTACCGATCACTGGATCCAAATACTGGAAATGTGCTCGTCGATGGCAATCCAACGGGAGTTTCAAAGATAGGAAATAATGCCGAAACATGGTCCGTTCTCACGACACAAAATACAAAAATAGCGACGATAAAAGTAGGGAACTCCGGAACGTATGCTACTGGAAACTTCCTGAATGAGTGAAATATCCTTACGAACGGAAGTATCGGTATCGGGACCATGAATCCTGGAGCGAAACTCGAAGTCAATGGGTCAGTCAAGATTACGGACGGTACTCAATGAGCTAATAAGGTCCTCACGAGTAATGCTGCTGGTCTTGCTACTTGGCAGAATCAACAACCAACTACGAACTTCCCGAATGATATCTGGGTGACGAGTACTCCTGACGGTGCCAACAGGCTCTATTTTGCGAGCGGAGGCCGCACATACTATGGATCGAAGAATGGATATGAGTGGAGAAGTAATCTCGATGCCAATATTGGAAGCCTTGATAATACTGGGAACCTTACTATCAATGGTGACCTCGGGTTTACCCAAGCTAATCCGACTATCAGCGCACCTTCTTACTTCCGAGCTCCAGGCGGAGCCTACTTCAACTTCGGACCGGTCTATACAGAAGCCGCTCTCCGAGCACGATGAGGAATCCAGAATGATACGGCAAGCTATCTTTCCCTCTTATGAGGAACGGGTGGTGTTACCTACGTCGCAGGGAATATGGGTATCGGAACGACGACACCATGAGCGAAGCTCGATGTCGCCGGGGCAGCCAAGGTTGCTGATACATTCTCTATTACCAATACCGCCTGAATCCAGTACCTTCTGATGGGGAATCAGAATGCTTGATGAACCAATAATCCATCAGTGATTTACGCTGCGAATGGTGCTACTATCATCGGATGAGGGGATAGCTGGAACGGACAGGGTGGAACTATCACTCCTACCGCATATTTTGCTGATAATGGAAATGTCGGTATCGGTACTAATAGTCCAGGAACAAAGCTCGATGTTGCCGGAGACGTCACGGTCCAAGGGAAACTCATCGTCGATAAACTCGTCAATCGAACCGTCATGAATGTATCGATTTCAGGATCGCTCCTTCCTGATGCGAGTGCTCCGATGGCGTACCGAGATATCGGAAGTAATGGACAGAAGTGGAATGATCTCTATCTTGCTGGAAATATCAGTGCCTGAGGCAATATCACTGCTCCCAATTTCATCGGAAATCTCTCGGGGAATGCGAGCTATGCTACCACTGCCGGGAATGCAGATACGGTTGATGGGTATCATGCATCAAGTTTTGTCATCCATGATACAGCACAAGCACCTTATGGAATTGCTACCAATTCTATAAATAGTGCTTATTCCAGCGCCATACAGATTCGTGAATCAAATTTTGCATGAGCATGAGCAGGAACTATCAATGAAGCCCCCCATCTTGCATTCCATTGGTCAGGAAGAGTAGCATCTCAGATTATGATGCCAGCTGATGGATCTATACAGATTCGTAATAATCCTGGTACAGAATATGAGACCCTCAAGGCTGGAGCAATATATTCCAATGATAGTCTAGTATGGTCAGCGGGAAACCTGACAAACCTGAATCAACTTACCAATGGACCTGGTTATATCAATAACAATAATCCGAACTATTATGTGACGGCTTGAGAAGGAAATGGAATATGTTTTTGGACGGATTGTGCGAATTATAAAATCAGCATGGGAGGAGGGTGAGATTACCAGTATGGACCGGTAAACGACTATTCTATAAAGATGCAGATGAATGCTTGAAGCCCAGGACGAGGATTCACATGGGGAAGACAGGGATCTCTTCCTATCGCTGGACTCAATGCTACCAGTGGAGACTTCCAGACAGCAGGTTCAATCACCGCTCCAACCTTCATCGGAAATCTCTCCGGGAATGCAAGTAGTGCATCGAGTGTCGCTTGGACTAATGTCTCAGGGAGACCAACGTGGATGACGGCCGCCAATCTTATAGAAGATATAGGTAACTTCAATCTCTCAAGACCGAGTGGGTTCTACCAGTCATTCAGTGGCTCCAATTCCCCTACGTGAGGTACTTGGTACAATATGATCAATGTCCGACACAGTAACTGAGGAAACGATCATGGATTCCAGATAGCAGAAAGTTACTATGATAACAACCTCTGGCATCGAAGCTATCAGGGAGGAACAGGAAATGGTGATGGAACATTTACTCCTTGGGCGAAAACCTGGGATAGTGAAAATGATGGTCCTGTCAGTGGACTCGAAGCGAGTACTGCCCCTTGGGCCGGAGTGACTGGAAAGCCGACGACTGCGCTCGGATTTGCGAGTGATGCGATGGATCTCACGAGCAACCAGACAGTAGGAGGTGTGAAAAATTTTAGTAATGATATTTCTCTTTCAGGAAAAAATGCATTCAAATGAAGTGATAGTTGGCTTAGACTTAACCAAGATGGAGCATTCATCTCCTGAACCTATACGCCAGGACTCCTCCGAACAGACACTCGACTCGAGGTCGGAGCGGATGGAGCTACATTTAATGCTACAAATAATGGAAACGTCGGTATCTGAAGGATTAACCCGCAAGAAAAACTCGATATCGCAGGAAATATACTCCTCTCAGCTGCGATTCCGACCATAGGATTCAATGCAGGAGGATCGAGTATCAGTCAGCCTGCAGCGAATAACCTGACCCTGAATACAAGTAGTCTTGAAAGAGTGCGAGTTGATAACAATGGAAACGTCGGTATCGGTACCACGACTCCAGGAACCAAACTCGATGTTGCTGGAGACCTCACGGTTCAAGGGAAACTCATCGTCGATAAACTCGTCAATCGAAGTGTTACCAATGTATCAATATCGGGATCGCTCCTCCCCGATGCGAGTGCTCCGATGGGCTATCGAGATATCGGAAGTAATGGACAGAAGTGGAATGATCTCTACCTCGCTGGAAATATCGCTGCGGGAGGTACTATCACCGCTCCAACCTTTATAGGAAATCTCTCTGGGAATGCAACGAGTGCTACGACTGCTGGCACTGCCAATAGTGTTGTCTGGACCAATGTATCAGGAAGACCATCCACTGTATCAGCATGGACGAATGATAGTGGATATATTACCTCTACCAATCCGAACTACTACGTGACTGCTTGAGAAGGAAATGGAATATGTTTTTGGCAGGATTGCACCAATTACAAGATAAGCATGGGATGAGGTTGAGATTACCAGTATGGACCGGTAAATGACTATTCTATAAAGATGCAGATGAATAGCTGAAATCCTGGACGAGGATTCACATGGGGAAGGCAGGGATCTCTTCCTATCGCTGGACTCAATGCAACCAGTGGAGACTTCCAAACAGCAGGCAATATCACGGCTCCTAATTTCATAGGAAATCTCTCTGGGAATGCGACGTATGCTGCGACCGCAGGTTGAGTCGCTTGGACCAATGTCTCAGGAAAACCAAACACAGCTCTCGGATTTGCGAGTGATGCGATGGATACGACGACCATACAGACACTGACGAACGGTGCGACCAAATACTTCACTTCAAATAAGTGATCTGGATCGTATGTCGGAGGAAGCAATACCTATGGACTCGAAGCCTTCTCATCTGATGGAGGAGCTGCTGGTATGTCGTTCCACCGTGGATGAGCCTACGCAGTCAATATGGGTCTCGATCCAGACAATGTCCTTCGAATTGGAGGATGGTCTGCAGCATCAAACCTTTTTGCCCTCGATATGTGAGGAAATATGACTACTGCTTGATACCTACGTGCCGGAGGTAATGTCTACACTGATGCCAACTATGGGTATGGTCTGGTTGGAAGATACGACGCCACTCGTTACCAATGAGTATTCGCAATGAGTGATGCGTACAAGCTCCCAGCAGATGGGACGAGTCCAGGAAACCTTTATGGTATAGCTTGGACTCACCAGAACGTATGAGGAGAATCAAAAGCATGACTCGAACACCAGGCCCTCTTTATGATGAACTGAGTCACCCAGACCGCTATTGGGAATGGTATATGGACAAAGGGAAATCTCAGTTTTGGACTTGCCAACCCTACGATTAGTGCATCATCATATATAACCATTCCAGGATGAGCCTACTTCAATGGCGGAACTGTGTATACAGCCGCCGCTATCCAGGCCCGATGAGGAATCCATAACGATACGGATACTTACCTCTCTCTCTTGTGAGGAACGAGTGGTAATACCTATGTCTCAGGGAATCTTGGTATCGGGACGACGGCTCCATGAGTGAAACTTGATGTCGCAGGGAATGCAAGTATTGCAGGTACTCTACGAATCGCTGGAGGAACTCCTGGAGATGGCAAGGTTCTCACTTCCGATGCCTCTGGAAATGCAACATGGAAAACGCCAACGAGTGGCGGAGGATCAGTATACCCAAATATGGCTGATGATATAGCAATTTTTCCAAACTACAATGGTACAGGACATCCGCCATACTGGGAGACATTCAGTACGACTCATAATATCAATGCGAAATGTACTTCCTGAATGGTGGAACTCAAGATTACCGATCGAGAGGCATGAGACTGGCCAGCAGTTGGAACGACGTATATGTTCGGAGGAAGCTATCGTTCTATAAATGGTCCACAGACTTTGTTTGAATACTGAGGGAACTCACTCTATGTAGATGTTGGTGCTACGGTATGATCTGCAGGTGAGCTCAATATCAATACTATAGCCGCTTCATACTATGATGGATCACCTGGAAATGGATGAGTCCAGATGACAGCGAAGTGTGCTGCAGGAGGAGAAACAGTACTTGGAACCATGTGTGATACCAATACTTGTGCCAACTGGTCAACAGGATTTGATTATGCAAAAGATGTGACCTACTATAACCAGTGAGGAAGAGGAGAGCCAACTGAGGTACGAATAAAACTAAATGGATGATATGCTGGTGATTGGATGAATGGAGGACAACCTATTGATTATCTCTTCTGAGCCAACTTCCCACTCAAGTTCAACAAAAATTATGTTGTATATAATGCAAATGGAAACTGGATGAGTCTGAGAGTCGATCTCAATGCTTTGAACCAAGTACATGTTGAAGTTCACGGTGATGATGGAAGCGCAGGAGATATGGGTGGTCCTCTCTGAGTTGACTATGAGGTCAACTTTGGTTCACCGAATCTCGATAGAAGCAAAGCGGTAATAGTAGCTGATGAAACTGTTATTCCATCAAGTGGCGCTACATATTGAATCTCAGCGTATAGTGAGGCATACTGTAATGGTACTGTGGTCGATATATCATCTGATAGATCAGCAGTTTGTAGAGTTGCTGGAAGTTCATGTAATTCTATTCCAAATAACTGATTCTGGGGATGGAGAACTGCACAAAGCTGGACGACGACGACCGCTCGTACTGTAGGCTGACACTCTATACCTCCTTGTGCTGGCTATGGTGACTGACTAGCATGTACGACCGGATCACATCCATGGGGAAATTTCTCTCCGTATGATCTCTCACCTTGAGATGCATGTGAGTCGAGTTACTATCATAACGAAGAATGAGCTTGTGTTCAAGATCCTATTAATGTATCTTCTATAGTCAATGAAGTCGGTTGTTACTAGTCTTGATTTCTCGAAAAAAATACCCTGAAAGTTCAGGGTATTTTTATTTTATGTAGTGTAGGGTTTTATAACTGAGGAGCTATACTTTCACTCACGACAACCGGTTCTTGGATGATGAAGTCACGACTTGGGTGGTAGAACGAGAGGGTATCCGTCCCGACCTCAGCGATGACTCGGTCGAGGAGTTCGGCCAGGGTGACCTCGATCTGGGTTCCTTTCTCCATGTCCTTGAGTTGGCAGACTCATTTTTTCGCTTCCATGATCCCGATCACAGCAACAAACCTGGCTCCCACACGATTAGCCTTCTTGAGCTGGACCTTGATACTCGGAGTTCCGAGGGACAGGAGGCTATTGAGTCCTTTCGCACGAGCTTCGATATTGAGCGGGAGGGCGAGTTTCTTCGCGTCGTCCCCGAGCTGCATGATATAGAGGTGGATCTTGTCTTTATTTTTGAGTTTGACCCCTCGATCCATCATCGCTTCGATAAGTCTTTCCGCCCCGAAGGCGAATCCTACCGCCGGGATATCTTCTTTCCATCCGATCGCTTTCGAGAGTCCATCATAGCGTCCACCGCCTCCGAAGGCATCCTGGGTTCGACCACTGCCGTCGACGAATTCCCAGACGGTGTGTGAATAGTAGTCGAGTCCTCTGACGAGGGTCGAATCCTCTTCGTACGGCACGCCGAGGATATCGAGGTATTCTTTCACCTTTCCATAGAACTCGAGTGAGTCTTTCTTCAGAAAATCGGTCATTTTTGGAGCAACCTTCAGAAGTTCACGGACATCTTCATTTTTACTATCGAGAAGTCGGAGAGGATTCTTCTCAAGTCGCGCGAGGTCGATCTCATCGAGGAGGTGTTTCTTATTTTCGAAAAATGACTGGAGCTCGAGGAGGTATTTCTCACGTTCTTTCGGGACTCCGAGGGAGTTGATTTTGAGCGTATAGGTTCCTCCAAGGCCGAGTCCTTCGAGGATATTGCGCATGATGTACATCATCTTCGCATCGAGGATTGGATCTTCCTCACCGATGATCTCCGCTCCCACCTGATAGAACTGGCGATATCGTCCCTTCTGCGGACGATCATAGCGAAAGTGTGGTTCGATATAGTAGAGGTAGACGGGTTGTGGTTCAGCGAGCATATGTTCGATATAGGCGCGCATCACTCCTGGGGTACTCTCGGGTTTCATCACGAGCTCACGTCCCTTCTTATCGAGGAATTCATAGAGCTCCTTCTGCACGATATCACTCGACTCTCCCGTCGATCTCACGATGAGCTCCTTATGTTCGAGGATCGGCGTCATGATGCGCGTAAACCCATTGGTTCGGAACTCGTGTCGTACTACCTTTTTCAGAAACGTAAAATATCGCTGATATTCACCGAATATATCCTGCATTCATCGGACACGGAGGGGGAGTTCCATAGGAGTGAGAAATTAAAAAATAAAAGTGAAAATTATATAAACTTTATATACACAACGTACATTCTTTCGAGAACCAAAATACATCTCTTAGAAAACCGGAAAATGGCACGAATAAACCGCGCATTCCTTTCACTATATGGAAAAACGTCGATTATACAAGGAGAATCTGATAAATAAGAGAGTGGTATAGATTTCGATTTGTTTTCTCAAATATATGAATCATTTACGTTCCTGTTTGGCATGATGCAAGAGCGGTTTTCATTTCCGCATCATTTTTGATAGTTTTCACAATAAGATGATTTTTCCCACTATGCCATTTTCCTATTTCTCAAGAATCATCCCTTACAGTAAGGTAGTCTCTTGCGTTGGATACTGTAACGGTGACGGTATCTCAAGGATTTTTACTTTTGAGTCACGAGCGAATTTCGAAATCCTCTGCATTGAGAGGGGTAAGTCCAATTTTTTCTACTGGTAGAGCCTTGAGATCCCTACCCTGTATGCACTTAATCTGTCATTCCACGGTGACGATAGAAAAGACTTTAGACCCATTTCTTTCTACTATTCCCACGACTCAAATAGGTGATTCAGGTCACTTGGAACAACTTAGAGCGAATGCGGCAACTCAACTGGCAATGACTAAGCTAGGTTTCATAAAAAGTATAATGGTAAAAAATAAATCGGATTAATTTACTAGTCGCCTATTTTTACTTTGCGATGTTCTGTATAGTTCATGTACGAGTACTTGGTGGGTTGATGCGAGACCAGAATCAATAGGTTTCCCTGACCCAAGATCATCCATATTCGCATACGTTCGTATTTCCCAACCGGGCATATCCGGAATACAAAAGTCTTGGTTTCCTCATTTCATTCGCTTTTGGGTGATTACACTAATTCATCACATCTTGATATCCATTTCCGCAGCTCAGAAGACATCTTCAACTTTTAGGTTTCAGAGTTTCCCATCTACGACTATCGTATGTTGATCGAGTTCATCCAAGTTAAAATCTACTCATAATCTACCAGATATCACTTTGCGAGAAAACGCATCTATCCTCGTGATGTCTCCATCATGGTAAAGTTCACTCATAATTACTATCACTTCATGCTGTACCTTGGTAACAATATTTTCAGATATAAGTGAATCAGAAACAATCCTTCAACCCTCCAGAGAGGCACCAAGTGGCATGGGGATTTCTTTTCCTAGAGAGGTGCCTTCACTATTCTCATGGATTGAGATTCTCCATGCTGGTTTTGGGATAGTTCTTCTTCAGTGGGGATGTCAGTTTGCTACGACATCGAAGCTTTGCACTTTCTCAATACTCACAGTACAATCCTCTACTTGTTGAGATGGTCACATACTATTTCCTTTATGATTCCATACTTGTACTACACCTGGTCAGATTACCTTCATGTCTCCGAGCGAAAGGATATCTCTGAGTGTGATTTTTTCTTTGAAGCTTCTTCAACCAATTGGCTTTAGGCTTGATCTGACTTGTATATCCGGACCTCCTCAGCATATGATGATGCAGTTATCAAGTATAACATCATTATCAGCGAGATCATCTGTATCATTGAAATAATATACTGGAACACCATCAAATAATATGGACTCTCAAAATTCGGGAAGTCCAGTATTTACTGGCAATGTTGTATTCTCAGGATTCATAGGGTAGGAATAGATATAAATATGAGTATTATATGATTTATATCTATATGTCAACCGTTTCTTCCTTTGCAATTTTTACAATTAGTACTACAGAATTGTAGATATACAAACTTGAATTTTCCAAAGATTTTCCTACACTCTTCGTATTACTTGACCTCATTCAAATGGACTTCAAAAACTACTCCTTGCTCGAACTCTCTGAGCTTATCCAGTCTGGAAAAGCGACTTCCGAGGAAATCTATACCTATTTTCTCGAGCGATCCAAGAAGTATAGTGCTGAACTCAATGTGTTTAACACTCTTCCACTGGATAAAGCTATTCGGTATTCTCGTCATTCTGACGAAGGAAGAATCCAGACTTCGGAACCTGGATCCTTCGTACCTCAGGATGACGGATCTTCTCCCTATGCTCTTCCTATAGCGGTTAAGGATATCTTCTGTGAAGTAGGAGTTCGTACGACTGCGAGTTCGAAAATGCTCGAAGATTTTGTACCTCCCTATGAGTCAACTGTGACTGATCGGATGAAGAAATGAGGTTTTCTCGCTTTCGGGAAAACCAATATGGATGAATATGCGATGGGAGGAAGTGGAGAAAATAGTGCCTTTGGTCCAGCTAAAAATCCATGGGATTCTATGCGAATTCCTGGAGGTTCTTCTTCTGGTTCTGCCGTAGCAGTAGCTGCTTGACTCGCTCCGGCGGCTCTTGGTACTGATACTGGTGGTTCGATTCGTCAGCCGGCGAGTATGTGTGGGATTGTCGGATTCAAGCCAGGATACGGACGCAATAGCCGATATGGAGTTATTGCCATGTCATCATCACTCGATACCCCTGGATACCTGACGAAGACCGTCCGCGATGCAGGATGGCTCTATGAGACGACTGCTGGATATGATCCGCTGGATTCGACTTCACTCGAAGCTCCAGTAACCCTAGATACCTCTATCTGGGATAAGAAAGATCTTCACTGAGTAAGGGTAGGTATCCCGAAGGAGTACTTTATCGACTGACTTGAAGCCTGAGTAAAAAGAGAGATAGATTCAGCTATTGCGAAGATTCGCGAACTCGGGTGAGAGATAGTAGAAATCTCACTTCCTCATACTGAGTATGGAGTATCTGCGTACTATATCATCTGTCCTGCGGAAGTATCTTCGAATCTCGCCCGATATGATGGAATCCGCTATGGACACAAGGCAGAATGAGTTTTCGATATCACAAAAAATCGAGATGAGGGTCTCTGAGACGAAGTGAAACGTCGCTCGATGGTAGGATCATTTGTGCTCTCGAGTGGTTTCTATGATGCCTACTATAAGAAAGCGACCAATATTCGTGAACTGATTCGTGAGGATTTTCGAAAGGCATTTGAAACTGTCGATGTGATCGTCACCCCGACCGCACCGACGGTCGCATGGAAAATAGGTCAAAAAGGAGATGATCCACTTGCACTCTATCTCGAAGATGTCTTTACTATCCCAGCATCACTCGCTGGTATCCCTGGATTGACTATACCAGTGGGATTTGCAAATCCAGCTGATGATGCTTCTATCGAGCTCCCTGTCGGTCTTCAGATTCTCGGTCCCGTCCTCGGAGAAGAGAAGTGTCTGATGGTCGGGAACGTCCTCGAGTGAGTTCTAAAAGAGAAGATAAATAGCAAACGACCGAAAATATTTTAGTTTATAGGAAATTTGCTGATTTGCAGTTGAACTGGAGAGATTTCATTTGAAGGACTTCAGCTCACTATTAACTTTCGAGATTAGAAAAATACTTCGTCATTCTGAGGCTGCCACTTTGTGAAGGATTGGAAGTACCCTTGGGGTACGAAGAATCCATTCTCTCAAACTTTTTTATACCCTAGATCTTTCCTTCGTCAGAGCCTGTCCAGAGCGTCGCGTGGGAATGACGGGAATAAATAATGACCTCAATCAAGAAAGATAATACAATACCTAAAATCTATGTGGAAAGAAACTGGTAAAATCAACATCCTTGCGACAGGTCGGATTATCGAACTCTATGAGAAGGAGTATGAGATCGAGTGAAAGACGAAGCTCTTTGAAAATGCTCGACGACCCCCGGGAGTTCGACTCCTTTTTGAATGAGAAGGTAAGATCCTCCTCACGAAGGAATATCGTGGAGAATACAAAGACTTTGACTATCGTCTTCCTGGAGGGAAAGTATTTGACCGGATTGCTGATATGAAGGCATATTCATGAGAAATGCTCGAGGCAGCAAAGGACGCTGCTATTATCGAGGCTTGTGAAGAGTGTGGAATCGAAGTACAAAAAGAGAATATCGAGCTCTTTCACCTTTCGCACTGTGGGGCGACGATCGAGTGGGATCTTTACTACTTCATCATTAGAGAATTCCATCAGACCGGAGCTCAATCACTTGGGGAAGATGAATTCATCACTTTTGACTGGTATACTCAGGAACAGATTCTTGATCTCGTCCGAGCATGAATGATGGGGGAAGATCGAACCAAAGGGGTGCTGTGGGAATATTTTCTAAAAAATAGAACCGAAATATAATATAATTTGTTTACTTATTATAATCTTTATATATGATTAATTTTATTAAATATTCATATGTCACCTAAAAAACAATGACAAATTTTTGATTTACGCGATCTTCCTGATCTTATTGGAGCAGACTGATGGCGTACCAATCCAGAGACTCAGCCAGATAAGGTTCGAGAGTTTAACTGAGATATTGCAGCTCGAGTCGATGCGCTCTTTTGAGAATCAAAGATTATTTGGTATGCAGACTATGAAAACGTCTCGGATGATCAGATTTTGGAAGTCCTAATAACCATACTCAATAAGTTTTGAGTTCAAAAAAGACAAAAACATATATGACTCAATGCATGATTTTCGCCTGTTGAAAAGATTACCATCGAGAGACTACATAAGTATCTCGAAACTCCAGAATGAAGGTATAGATTACAGAAAATTCTATTGAACGTATTCTTTTCCCAAAGGGGTATTGCTCTAGTAGAAATACAAAGAGAAAAGCAAGATAAACTTATAGAGCTACTGCAGCTCGAGTATTGGGATTGTATGGTACTAATTATGAGTATTACTGGAGATTCTTGAATTGATTCATCTGATTTGGACAATCTTCAGGCAGAGAGATATCTTAAAATATTACAAAGTATAATGAATAGTGATGTATAAAATTCTTTTTATAAAGTATATTCGCTGGTATATTACCCAATAAGTATGTCTATTTTAAAAGAAGTTCGTTGCCCTTGGTGTTGAACCGATCCACTCTATGTTGCCTATCACGATAAAGAGTGGGGGAAACCTGTTCACTCTGATGAGAAGCTTTTCGAGTTTCTCACGCTCGAGGGAGCTCAGGCGGGGCTCTCGTGGATTACCATACTTCGGAAACGCGAAAATTATCGAAGGATATTTCACGGCTGGGATATCGAGAAGATCGCTCGTATGACGGATCAGGAACTCGAAACTATTCTCCTCGATTCCGGTATCATTCGCAACCGACTCAAAGTCTACTCAGTTCGGAAGAACGCTCTCGTAGCGCTCCAGATTCAGAAAGAATTTGGGAGTCTCGATGCGTATTTTTGGAGAAAAAGTGCAGAGAAGACAGTACAGAGTGCTCAGAGTGGAATTTCTCCAGAGAGTTGATTCGATATTTATCCTTTTGTTGATGAAAGTCAAAATCGCATTTTTCCCATTTATAACTTCCCAAAAACCTGAAAGGAAATCGTCGCGGAATCTGATATCTCGAAAGCGATCTCCAAAGACCTCAAAAAACGAGGGATGTCGTTCATTGGTTCGACTATTATTTATGCCTTTATGCAAGCAGTAGGTATGGTGAATGATCACCTCGAAGCCTGTTCATTTCGATAATATACTAGTTTATCCACTTGAGTGATTCATTGAAATTGGTGTACTCGGTGAAGGTCCATTTTAGGTTCTTGAGCTTGGTAGCGAGGTCTACTCCGAGGTAGCGCCAGTGCCATGGTTCTACTTCATATTCGTCGATATCTTCTCATTTTTGATAGCTTTGGTGCCATCCATAGAGGTGGGCATTCTCACTGAGCCAGGCGACATAGCTCGCGAATTTCGCATTCGCGAGGTAGTCATTCTTCGTGCTCGCATCGAAGAGGTCGACCGCGAGACCGAGCTGGTGTTCGCTGTGTCCGGCAGGAGCACAGAGGGTATCGCTACATCGACCGAGATTCCAGAGTCGCTGCTGATAAGCAGCACTTCGGTAGCCACTTACCACGACGATAGGTGTATTGAATTTTTTGTAAAATGCGACTGACATTTTCCAGAGTGATTCAGCCGCTTCCTTTCGAAGGTCTGAGTGACGCCCAGCCTCATCGATATAGGGATGCACGATAGATACGAGATCTTTGGGCACATATCCAGTATTACTCAGGGCGGTAAGCTTTGAGACAAAGACATCGATATTATTAGCATCACTTCGAACTTCTGGTATGACGATAAATGGAGACCGTAGGGTTTGTAGGGGAGGAAGGTGCGTTTTTTTTGCAGGGACCTCTATTTTGGTTTTTGTACTTCCTGAATTTGTTCCGGGAAAAATAACGGTTCCAGAGGCTATGTTTCCAGAGTTAGTCATTTCTGAAAAAGGAGGAATATTTTTTTCATGATACAATGGGGTTTCACTGGCTACTGGAAAAAGTGCCCCGCTGAGGATCACGGGAAGGAGAACGATATGTCGGAAGAGCGGATACATAGAGACTAGATTTGGTGTTTTTTCGAAAATATATATCCGAGAATAATAATTCCCATAAATGTGATAATAATCGAAAGGATGATCACATTATCATTGAAGTGGCCACGTTCGATATTCATCCCGAAGAAACTCGTGACGACGGTGAGGGGGAGTAGAAAGGCAGAGAACAGGGTGAGGTATTTGATCGTGGCGTTGGTCTGGAGCTCGAAGACGCTCTTGAGGGTATCTTCCATCGAGTCGATATTTTCCTGAAGGATTTCGATCTCTGAGTAGATTTTATTGAGTTTGTCATCGAGGTTTTCGAAGTAAACTTCCATCTCTCCATTGAATCGCTCATTCATACGGATTTCGAGGAGCTTGATCACCGGAAGCTGAGGCTTCATCATATGCTTGAGGGTGATGATATTGCGCTTCTTTACCATGATTTTCCGTATGAGGTCGGTTCCATTCGTTGTGAAGAGTTCCTTCTCGAGGAGCTTGAGGT
Organism: Candidatus Altimarinota bacterium; assembly: GCA_043739785.1. Lineage (GTDB taxonomy): Bacteria > Patescibacteriota > Gracilibacteria > BD1-5 > UBA2023 > JAYUDN01. The sequence continues at coordinate 27,191 of JAYUDN010000007.1, read as the reverse complement.
CCTTTCCGAATTTTTCGAGCATCCGCATGACCTTTTCGAGGAGGAGTTCGATGATCTCATAGAGGAGAAAACCCGGATGGAGCTCTTTCCCCGTCCCGTACTCTTCCATATAGGTCTCATAGCGTTTCTTGAGTTCTTCTGTCTGATAATAGCGGAAGGTGATGAGAAATTCTCTCGCGAGAAAGATATTGAACTCATTCGAAATATAGCGCTCTGTGCTCGTTTCATACTTCGGGAAATGAAGTACCAGGAAGACGTATTCATCATAGGTATCGATTCGGGCATATTGATTTTCTTCCAGGATTGCTTCTCGATCCAGTGCGTGGAATCCATACTTTTCGACAATCCGATCCACCTCATCGAGAGGCGGGTTGATACGATCGATCCACTTGGGAACTCTCGGGATGTCGATGGCGGTAGGTTTTTTGGAAGGTGGCATAGACAACAATTAAGAATGAACAATTAATAATTAAGAATCGAGTATGAAGAATATACTAAGGAGACTTCTGCAATATTCGGATTCCATCATTGCGAGGCACGAAGCAATCCAGCTTAATAGTAAAATCAAATTTAACTTATATTCGTAAGGTTAACTCTTTAGTAAAGCGAATATCCTAAAATCGAGAATACACTCCGTTTATTATTCATTATTTATTTTTAATTATTAGTTTTTAGTTTCTTTTCTGGTGCCCAGAGCGGGACTCTCGACTCTCCGCCGTCGACCGCCTCTCTCGTCAGTCGAAGTGACGACTGTCACTTCTTTGTGACTCGATTCGAGACCCGTCAAAAGGTATGTTGTATTTATCTGGTGCCCAGAGCGGGACTCGAACCCGCACACTCGTGAGAGCAAGGGATTTTGAGTCCCTCGTGTCTACCATTCCACCATCCGGGCATACTATTATGGATCTATTTATTTTCCTCGTGTACCCCTCTCGAATGTCGTCCCGTTTTACGGAGACTCGTTCTCGGGGGTATGGCTCCTATGCTTCGCAAAGTCGCACATCTACCATTCCACCATCTGGGCAAATTATTCTCGATTTATTTATTTTTTACACTACTCTACTAACTCATTTCCGTTCAGTATTTTCTACTTCTGGCCCATACTATACAATCACTCCTTCAAGTCAAAGTGAAAGCAAGGTTTTTTAGAAGAAATTACTTAAAATCAAAGTACCCCAAAATTCACGACTTGTAAAATCAAAAGTACAAGTAGTAAGATTATATTTACAAGGAGTTTATGTTCTACTGAAGGGATTATTTTTCAGATGATATAGTATCCTCAGAAGAATCATACCGGAGAGATAAATTTGGAAACGACCACTAAGAACGACTGCATATCTTCCGAGAGTGAAAAAAAGATAAGTTGCCATAGAATAAACCCTAACCAAAGCGAGTTAATCACTTGTAGAAAGTATATAAATCCCCTTTTCGTGCTCCCAATATTTGCATACCTTTCTTTATTTTTCATAACTATTAATGATAATAGTATACAAAATATACCCATCGCAAAGATTATACCAATCAAAAATATAAAAAATACCTCAGGAGCTAGTCCTCCAATATCTGAGTATATTATATTTGGTAGTGCAGCAACAAATAATAGTATAAATAGTAGAGCTATAGGAATAGCATACTCGCTATCGTTTTTCATAGGAATGGAATTAGGGGTAATTCATTCAAGAATATGGATTTGCCTTACGATATCAATTTTTTCTTACTTTACCTCCTTTTTAGGTGAACAAACTACTTGCTTCATACTCTGTCTTTACTTCTTACGAGATCACCTTATCAGTATTTTTTCTCTCCTCTCAAGCTCAACTCCACATCACCCTCAGGTAGCCTTTATTTTACCCTCGACTTTTTCTTCTTTTCTGTATAATGCAATCCATAAAAAGTACTTCATGAGTATATAGAGAGAATTCCTCTCCCAATAACTCAGGAAGATCCTTCGCCAAATTTTCACGTTTACCTCGAATCTATTATGAAATTCCACCTCGACAATCTCATCACCGAATACGAATCCCTCCAATCCGCTCTCGCAGATCCGGCTATCTATGGTGATATCCGCAAACTTCGTGAAACCAATCAAAAAAAACGTAACCTTGAAAAAACGGTAGAGCTCTATCGTGAGTATAAGCTCTTGTCGTCAAACTATGATGAAGCGAAACTCCTCGTTACCAATGAGAAAGATCCAGAAATGCTCGAGATGATGAAACTCGAGATCGCGAGTGCGGAAGCAAAGATCCCACTCCTTGAGGAATCACTCAAGATCGAACTATTACCGAAAGACCCTAATGATGATAAAAATATCATCCTCGAAGTGAGAGCGGGAGCCGGAGGGGATGAAGCAGGACTCTTTGCTCATGAACTCGCGGAAGCGTATGTCATCTTCGCGCGGAGCCTCGGGTTTACCGTGGAACCTATGAGTGAAACCTGGAATGATGCCGGAGGATACAAAGAAGTTATCTACAAGATCGACGGAGCTGGAGCTTATTCGAAGTTCAAGTTCGAATCCTGAGTCCACCGCGTCCAACGTATCCCATCGACCGAGAAAAATGGCCGCGTACATACGTCGACGACGACCGTCGCGGTACTTCCAGAAGCGGAAGACGTCGATGTCGTGATCCGAGAAGAAGATCTCGATATTATGGCGTGTCGAGCGAGTGGAGCTGGAGGACAACACGTCAATAAGACCAATTCTGCGATCCGAGTCGTCCACCTCCCTACGGGGCTCGCTGTCGAGTGTCAGGATGAACGAAGCCAGCTCCAGAACAAAGTGAAGGCGATTAGCGTTCTCAAAGCGCGACTTTTCGCATTAGAAGAAGCGAAGAAGGCAAAGCTCGAGTGAGATGCTCGTCAGTCCCAGGTGGGAACCGGAGACCGAAGTGAGAAAATTCGAACATACAATTTCCCCCAGGATCGTATCACTGATCATCGGATCAATCAGAATTTCTCGAACCTCCCGGTGATCATGACGGGAGACCTCGGAGATATCATCGATGCGCTCGCCATCGCGGATCAGACGGCGAAACTCGAAGCGGCAGCAGGGTAGGAGAGAGGTAGAAAGGATAGAAACGAGAGAGACGAGGAAGGAATATCAAGAGTTATAAAAATGAGGAATTTTATCACTAAAAAATAAGAAATGTTTAAAAACCATTTCCTAATGGGATTTTAAAATATTACTGGAACTATATATAATAGACCTATGAATATGAATAAAAGTACTTGATAAAATACTGAATGTTTAGTTGTATCAAGAAAAGTTACTCATTTGTAACATATCAAGATTACAAAAAAATAGGGTATAGTACCGCGAATCGAAAATGGATGTACATAAAAATGAGCATATCTTGCTAGTCAATCTAGCAAAATGGCATTCAATAAAACACTTAAAAAAATAATATATATACTTTCTAGTATAATTTTGATCGTTCAAACTACTTGAATATTTTTTCATTCTTCCGGCATCTTTTTAGTACGTTTGACTAAATAGAATAAGGCAAAAAACCCAATTATTAATAATACTGGTCTAATAAAAGTAGTATATATAATGTATCCAAAATCAGCATCGCTCGCAAAAGCAAATTGCGGTAGTAAAAGAAGACCAAATAAATATATAATCTTATGAAGTGTTTTCATAGAGAAATAAGTTACAATTTAAACCTGAATCTTTTATCCAGACTTATACCTTCATAATATCCTCCTCTTTCTTTTTCATGAGGGCTTCGATTTCTTTACTGGATTGGTCTACTGATTTCTGAAGATCGTTTTCGAGATTTTTCGCAATATCCTCACTGATTTCCTTACTTGATTTCGCAGTATCGATTTTTTTCTTATAATCCTGGCGCACATTTCTGATTCCGACCTTGCCTTCTTCGAGCATCCGATGGGCGACTTTTACCAGTTCCCGTCTGCGTTCCTCGGTCAGAGCCGGGATGTTGATGAGGATAGATTCACCATTGTTATTCGGATTGAGACCCAGGTTTGCCTCGGTAATCCCTTTCTCGATGTCTTTAATGACCGATTTATCCCACGGTTGGATAGAAATCGTCTGAGCGTCAAGCGTCGATACTGCAGCTACGTTTCTGAGGGGTTGACTTGAGCCGTAGACCATCACATAGACATCTTCTACGATAGCAGGGTTCGCGCGTCAAGCCTGCAATTTAGAGAGTTCGCTCGAGAGGTGATGTATGGCTTTGGTAAGGTCTTGTTGAAGATTTTGTAACATAGTGAGAAATTAATTATAATCAAAATGTATAAATATTGTAGTCAAAATATTGCTTTATACAAGCTTTTTTTTGACAAAGATCCCAGAGAGTATACAATGCCATCTAGTAATTTATATCATAACTACTTTTCCTATGAGATCTTCTTTTCTTCGTATTTTGATCGGAGGAGTGAGTATTGTCTCGGTGATGTCGATAGGCACGACCCAAGCGAAGATCGGAAACGCTCTTGCCGAGTTCCCGACCATTGCCTGTACTACGAATCCTGCCTTTACTGCGAATAGTTGTAATCTCTGTTATGATGGAGGAAATGTAAAAGTGGGAGAACGATTGACTGGGCTCTTCGATACGTGGACCAATGCGAACAGTACTGCACAACTTCTCTATAAGGATGAGCAGATGATGCCAGATATCAAAAACCTCGGAGGCGGAAGTACTGAGTGGTCTAGTACTCCAAATGAGAATGATAAGGTATGGCGGTATACCACGGAAGTCGTCTGGACTCCATCGAGCGCGACGGGTTCACGTTCTCAGTTTTTCCTCATGCCAAACGATAAAGTAAAATTCCTAGAAGCGGATACCGGGGCTGGATACAACCTCGTCAAAACCGATAAGAAGAGTGGAGATGCCGTCGGTCTCGTACGATACCCTACGATTTATCGAAATATCGATGAAGCCGGAAATGAGAGCGAGAAGCAGACCAACTACGAATGTGTCATCTATAAGGCAAGTGTGGCAGTAGCTGCTCCTCCAACTCCGGTTACTCCAACTCCAAAGCCAACTCCGGTTACTCCAACTCCAAAGCCAACTCCCGCACAGGTCACCACTCCGAAGACCGGACCAGAGACCCTCCTCCTGATTGCCGCAGCGTTCTTCATCGCGTTCGGGATGATGTTCTCCCTTCGAAAAGAGAATTAATAAAATAGATAATATTGCAAACCTCCAGATGTTTCTGGAGGTTTTTTTGTGAGTATTGAGTGAAAGGTCAAATATATATTGACAAATCTGAATCAATTCGTATGATGCTAATCAAGGATTCCAGTAAGAAATTGGATGATATTTGCAAAAAAAATCGAGTTGTGATAGAGTGAAGAGGAAATACATTTTAACCATACAAATTATGTATACTTTTCAAAACATATTCCTCTCTCTGAAGGGGAGAACGGTCGGGGTGAAGTGGGATAGTCCAGACTCTACCAAGTTTCATCATGCTGGTTACGTAACAGAAATGAAAAAAGCCTCGGATGCAAGGAATCAAATTGAGCTTCAGTCGTACATAGATCGTATTGCACGAGAGAATAATGATGAAAAAAAAGCAATGTTAGCGAGTATAGATGCCGCAGTAGGAAATTCATCATGAGATGAAAAAACAAAATATGAAGCCTTTAAACAACAATATCTTGAAGCTCTTCAGAAAGCCGAACAGGCCTATGTTATGGAAAAAGCAGGTGTTTGAAAAGCTGCTAAACGTGATCTCAAAGATGAAAAACTTGGTATTAATACCATAAAACGTGGAGATGATAAATTTCAATTTTTCACAGAAAAAGAGAATCGAGAAGCAGCAAAATCGCTTAAGTTAGTATTTCCAGATTTTAAAGGCGAACTTGCCGATACTAATCTGGTATCCTTGCTCGCTGTATTGCCAACACTTGCCTGAAGTAATGAGTTAATATCTCTTCTTGAATCTCGGTTTACAAATCCTACAGATAATAACAGTAATTATTCATTGATTAAAGATATTCTTGTTAAGGCAAAATATACTCCAGATGGATTATTCGATCATACTGAGTTGACACAGATTCAGGAATTATTGAAATACTATAATTGAACAACTCCTGAAAATAAACAAAAAGTATCAACTATTTCTAGCTATATCAGTACTGGAAAAGATATCGAATATGCACGTAAAGAAATGGAAGTATCGAGTAAGATTACAAAAGAGAATGTATTTACATTTCTCTCCGATCGAGATGCATCTGGTATAGTGTCCGTATGAGAAGGAGATGAACATATCCTTCCTGAGGCAACTATTCTTGATGAACTCAAGAAGGCATCATCAACTTCAAAAGAGTTCTATAGTCAGATTCGCAATCTTTTGTTAGCCTGAGGTGCTACTCCAGATTTCTTATGAATTAGTTCAGTAGATACTCTAGTTTCTGCTCTTCAGAAAAACCCTCTTCTTAAGGAAGCGTTTCTTCGTGGTGCAGATAAGGTAGGGGCTGGATTCTCGAGTTTTCTTCGAGGAGAAAAAGCATTTCAGAAGTACATAGAAAGTCGTCGAGAAAACTATCAAGAAATCCAGAAGATAGTAGAAAATGAAGTTTCGGCTTCAAAGGTAACTTCCGGACTCGAGAAGAAAATCACTGAGACGACAGATCCAAAAGCAAAATGACAGTATAAGGCAATGCTTGATAACTTCAAAAGTAATGAGTGAAGTATCCTCTCACAGCTTCGATATGAAGGAACGAGTCTGCTTCTTGGGAATGTAGATGGGAAGTGACTCGTATGACTCGGAGGTACCGTAGATGCCGGATGACTGCTCAATATTGACTTCGGGCTTACCACAATCGCTGGGAAAGTCGTCCCAGGAATCGGTATACATAAGACACTCGGTGGAAGGATGAGTGAAAGCACTCGAGGAAATGTCACAGTAGGGGTCATGAACGTCATACCATATATTGCTGCAGGTGTCGATGTAAGCACTTTCGGAAAAATCAATACTACCGATGCTCTTGATAATAAAGCAAAATCTTATGGACTCACCGTCAATCTGTCGACGGTATGATGGGGACTCACTGGTACCTACCGAGAGAGTGCCTCTGAGACAATCGGAGAGAACGAAGCCGCACTTCGAAAGGTGCTTGCCCAGCTCGTCACCGCGACGAAACTCGAAGATATAGATAAAGCAGATCTCAATAAGGGTCTACCAGAAGGAAAGAAACTATCCAATACAGATATCACACTCATCAAAGCGACTCTCAAAAACACTCTTGTAGCTTTTGGCTTCAAGGATGACGGAGATGTAAAAAATACTGCTTCTATACTATGACGAGTGCTCGAGTCCTATATAATCACTCTTCGTGAGAGTCAGATACAGAAGGCAAGTAAAGATGGATATACCTTCTCTGGAGCAAGTCTCGGTGTACAGTTTGTCGCGGGATTCTTCCCGATCCCTGTGATTGGTGCTTCTTGGGAGAAGATCAGTGCGAAATATGCAGGAGATGGAAAAGAATCTGCTATAGATACATTACGACGACTCGATCCAAAATCAGCAATAGAAATCTCTCAAGAGGAATTCCTCGGACTCCTTCGTCACGAGCTTGGGGATAAGACAGCAGTACTTACGAGACTTCCAGATGGATCCATCTCATTCAAAAAGCCAGCCCATCTCAATATATTCTGAGCGACAGACCTCGCGAGTGAAAAAGATAGTGTAGTCACTATCAAATCATGAACTCGTATCCGTAGCTGGGATAGAACGGGGTCGAAAGATGCTGAATTCAGTATATTCCTCGAGAAAGCTCCTCTGAAATTTGATCTGAGTCAGATTACCAAAGAACTCAAAGATACAGGTATAACAGTAGTATTCACAGGTGATAACTTGCAATTTAGCCAATGAAACAAACATACATCACTACCGCCGTATGGTTATGAGGTACTTATTGAGAAAAAACTTGATAAAAGTACAGTTTTAACTTCAAAACCATCATTAGATCCAAAAGCACCAACTAGTGTCAAAGTGAGTACTGAAACAGCAGGAACGAAGTTAGAGATTATCAAGCCTGCAGATCTTAAGTGGATGTCTGATATAACAAACGAGATTTACGATACAAAAACTCAGAAAAAAATGTTTGAACTTCGGCGTATCGATGGTCCAGTATTTCGAGCCTATCGAATGGCAGTAGCTGATATGATGCAGAATCCTGCTGATAAAAATAAATTAGCTCAAGCTCAGAAAGCTCTACTAGAACTCATTGCAGCAGCTCCAAAGGCTCTTGCTCCACTTACATCTATACTAAATAAGGCAAGTAGTGATAAAGAGCTTGCATTTATACTTGCAAAAACATATGATCTTACTCTAGGTTCTCTAGCCTCTCATGCTATAGGTGAGCTCGCAAATGATGAAAAAACTTTAACTAAAGCGGGGAAGAAATACGATACATATGCAGAAGATCTTGCAAAAGACTTTGCAAAAGTATGGTCTGAAAGAGGTATTGCTATTTCTGAAGATCAAATGAAATCTTTGATGAAAAGAGAAGAGGGTGAATCATTAATTCCATCGACTATTTCAAAAGTAGTCAAAGATGCTCATGGTGTAGTAGGATTCAATACCCTTGCCCAGCTTAACTCTCAAGGGAAGTCAGCTATGAATGGGTTGGCACCATTTATGGGAGATGCACCTATTCTTGGAAAAGTATGGGGTCTTAAGGAATTTTCAGATATTGCAAAAGCTATTATAAATAAGGTGGTGGATAGCATGACTGGCTTGAGTCTCCCTAAAGATATCCCTGAAAAAGACTATAGGGATATGCTCAAGTGAGATACAACTGCAAGAACTAGAATAGAGAAGGCTGGTTATACGGTTATAGGCGAAACTCAAGCATGGATTGCACGATCTGGAGTCCCAGGAGCGGTCTGTACCAATCCACTTCCATTTATCACGCAGCCTCGTCTTGAGAAAAAGTGAGTACCAGTGACAGTAGATGCAAAGCTGAGCTCTGAAGGTATCTCGTTTGCTGGTTCGTCTAGTAATGAAGTGAATAGAGTCGGTATGGAGGTAAGTAATAGAAATCTCTGATTGATGGCAGCACGATCACTCCAAGAAAAAGGTCCTCCGACTACCGAGACTCGAATCGATACTCGTGATGTACAAGTAAGTCCGAAAGATATAAAGATAATAACCGAAGGAGGTCAAAATATCGTACAGATTACTTCCGGATGAACACAGTATAATATACCTCTCGCTCAGCTTACTCGTACTCAGTATATTGACTTTTTGGGTGGGAAAACTATTACCATACCACTCAATGTAGTCTCCAGTGTTACCGTCAATGGTAAACTGGTACCAATTGGTGACCTCTCAAAGATTAAAAATCTATCTCTTACCCTTCTTGTGGGACAAATCAGCTTCGAAGAGTTAGCCGATACCTTGGCTTGAAAATTAGATGATTTTGATAAGGCTGTTGCGTCCACACCTAAAAAATAATTTACTTTATGAAAACTCTAATAACTCTCATTCTTTTCTCCCTATTCTTTCTAACTTCCTGTGGGAAAGTTGCAGATAGTGATACCAACAATCCAGCTTCCAATATCGAAATCGGTAATAAAACAATCACTATCATCACAGGGTCGAGTGTCCAATCTATTCGTTAATTCTTTGTCTATGTACCGTCACTATCTCCTTCTTATCTCTTTCCTCCTACCGCTTCTCTCAGTGAGCTGAGTCTATGCAGCCGTATCTGGTTCCAGTGAAGTAGCGTGTTCGACCTATGGGTCGGATGCTCTTTCATGTAATCAGTGTTTTGATGGAGGGACTGACTACGTCGGGGATACAACGGCAAAGGCATTTGATGATACGTTTATCAATAACTCAACCAATGATGACTTCTTAATCCGTCGATCGAATGGTCTTTCTGCTGGACCAGTGGTTCTTCAATCCCAGGTATCAGTTGGAGTAAGTTCCGACTATGGAGTTTCCTTTCCAGCCAGTATTCCTTGGCTTCCATTTGGTGGAGATGATGCCTTTGTATTTCTTGCGAGTACTTCGACCCAGATTGCCCGTATGAATGGAGGAGTGCTCTTTACCGCGGTTTCGACTGGAGCAGATGCGAGTAAGCCAGCCCTTCGATTTGATTATATTGTGAAAGTCCAACAATATGACTTTGTCACCGCATCTACGCAGGGTCCCGAGATCAACCATAAAGAATGTGCTTTCGTCAAACCACGTTGGTGTGGAGATGGTATCGTTTCGAATGGGGAAGTATGTGATGAAGGAGCTCAAAATGGACAACCAGGACATTGTAATACGAGTTGTAATGGACCTGTAGCCGTCGCACCAAGTTGTGATAGTATGACAGCGACTCCACTTTCCGGAACTGCTCCCCTCGATGTCTCTCTTACGTGTAATGCTACCAATGCGACGAGCTACCTCATAGATTGTGGAAATGGTACAACCAATCTCGCGACAACCGCGATTTGCCGATATAGGGAAGGGGGTACTTTTACTCCGCGTTGTACGATCAACGGAAGTATATCAAGCCCAGCCTGTACAAAGACGATTACCGTCACAGCTCCTCCACCAGCCCCGGCTTGTAGTACCGTTATCACAGGGACACAGACATTTCCTATTAGTTCTGTGACTCCAGGACTCTGTAATCTCTGAACTTCGACAGGATTTACGGTCAATATTGTCTGACCTCAATCAAACTACTCATGGTTTTGTACCAATGGGGTTACGAATTCTCCGGCTTGTACTGCAAACTATACACCTCCCGTGGTTACTTCTCCAGATCTGGCACTGAAGAAGTATGTCAATGGAAGTGATGCACAAAATGTAGCTACGGCTTACGATGTCAACAACAATAGTGCATTTACTTATACGATAACACTACAAAATGTGGGATCTGGAGCTCTCATAAGTTCGACGACGACGGTGAGTGATCCACTTCCCGCGGGAATCACCCTTACAGCCCCACCATCAGGCGCGGGATGGACTTGTTCTGGTAGTGTTGGATCTACCTCATTTAGTTGTACTCGTACTGAAGCTTTGGCGATCGGGGCATTCTTTCCAACGATTTCCGTCCCAGTACGAGTGAGTTCTATGAGTACCTACCTTACCAATACGGCAGAACTCGTGAATATCAATGATGTCCTTACTGCCAATAATACTGATCCAGCAGTGATACATATTCTCCCGGTAGCGCTTCCTCCCGTTTGTAGCTCGACGGTATCTGGAGCTCTTTTAGCACCGATTACCGCAGGAGTCTGTAATAGTGGAACGCCTATTAATTTTTTATCAGGAGGGACGAATCCTATAAATTATACCTGGAACTGTACTAACGGAACGACGACGACTCCCGTATGTCGTGCGAGCTACACTCCAGTTGGCCCTCCCGCTCCTTCTTGTAACTCTATCACGGTCAGTCCTTCTTCTGGAAATATCCCACTTCGATCAAGTGTAAGTTGTAATACAACCAGTGCTACAACGGTTTCAATCACCTGTGGAAATGGACAAGTGATCAACAATGGAACTGGTTCATGTCTTTATGCAACAGTGGGAACGTTTACCCCGACATGTACTGTTAATGGAACTATTACGAACGCTTCATGTCAGTGAACGGTCACAGCAACGAATCCATCGGTTTCAAATTTTGACCTTCGACTCAAGAAGTTCGTGAATGGCAATGATACTTCTATTACTATAACACCGACTTCGTCAGGATGAACTCCAGGTCCAGTTCCAGAATCTCCGGAGTTTGCCCAACCGCTCAATCTCGCATCATTTCCGGGAGTAACCCTTACCGTCGGTCCTGGAAAGATATTTTCGACGCTCAGTGCAGCTATCCTAGCCGCATCCTCTGGTGATAAAATACGAGTGGATCAGTGAGAATATGTGAGTGACTACTCGGTGATAGGCAACAAAAGACTCGCGATTATCGGACTTGGTTCAGGGGCTACTCTTCGTAAATCCGCCCCTATTCCCAATGGAAAAGCGATCCTCGTTTCATCGGCAGATCTCTATATCGAGAATATGGTATTTACCGATGCTGATGTTCCGGATGCCAATGGCGCATGAATCCGATATGAGGGAGGTATCCTGACCGTTATAGGTTCTACCTTTCGAAATAATGAAAACGGAATCCTGAGTATCGGGTATTTGCCACCATGAGAAGGAAAGGTATGGGTTGGAAGTTCGAAATTTATCGGAAATGGAAAAAATGCGACTGGATTTACCCACGGTCTCTATATCTGAGAAATCAATTTCTTCCTCATCCGAGATTCGATCGTGTCTGGAACCCGTCAGTGACACCATGTAAAGTCACGAGCTTCGAATACCTATATACTCAATAATATCCTGGATGATAATGGCGCGGATGCGAGCTATAATATCGACCTTCCAAACGGATGAAATGGTTATGTCTATGGCAATACGATTATACAATCCATCACCTCTTCGAACCATATAATGGTGGCGTACAGCGCGGAAAAAAATCCTCCAAATCCAGGAACTCTAACCCTTGAAAATAATATATTTCAAAATACCGGAGCGGGTGCTATCGGGATACGAAATTTTGGAACGAATACCGTCATCTCGAAAAATAATACCTTTCAATGAGTAGATACGAAGTATGTAGGAACCGTCATCGAGCAAACTGGCTCATGATCTACGGGTTCTGGTTCTACGGGATCAGGTTCTTCAGGAAGTACCACTACACCGGTAACCTATACATTTATCATCGATAATCTGTGACCTGGGACTGCTACCGGCACCACTACGGTCACTGATACCTTCCCTGCCGGTATTACTCCAGTATCTACCTCTGGAACTGGCTGGTCTTGTTCACTCGTGTGACAGACATTCACATGTTCTCGAAGTGATTCTTTGAACTCAGGAAGCGGGTATTCAATCATCACGACCCAAGCCCTCGTCACCAATACCAATGGAAGCTATAGAAACTATGCTTGTCTTTCGAATCCCGGCGATCCCAACGAATGAGCCGTACTGAATCCTGACGCTGGTCTTTACAAGGTCAATAACTGTGATCCAGCAACCGTCATCGTAAATGGGGGAACATTCGATCTTTCTCTCAAGAAGTATGTCTGATCCGGAGCGACTCTCAATGATGCACAAGATGGAAGTCCCGTCACTCTTTCCGGAGGTCAAACATTCAACTATACCCTCCGAGCGAAAAATGAAGGTACCTTGACGATTACAGGTACAACCACGATTACCGATACGGGAGCCACTCCTACTGGAGTCATCGTACGATCTGGAACGGGAACCGGCTGGAATTGTACCCTTTCAGGAAGTACTCTTTCCTGTACGACGACGCAATCTCCTCTTTCTGGTGCCTTCTTCTCAGATGTCGTCATTACTGCGACGGCTCCAACCCTCACTGGAACCTATCGAAATCTTGCGGTCGTTTCTCATCCGCTCGATACGAACCTTACGAATAATACCGATCCAGCCAATATACGTATTGGAACTGGATGAACCGTTCCTGTCTTGCCGAGTTGTACCGCTCTCAGTGGTTCTCTCGCTTCACCAGTCAGTCCATCAACGTCAGTCACCTATAGTTGTGCTCCTCCGACTGCATTTACCGGAGTAGTCTCAATTATCGAATATCGAATCCAGTGTGCTCCTGGTGACCCTACTGCCGTATGGGGAACCGGATCGACTCGAGCGTGTCTCGCTCCTGCGACCGAGAGTACTTCACAGACGATCACCTGTGCGGTACGAGATCGGACCAACTCTGGAAGTATTTTCACCGGTTCTGATATCGGCGCATGTCGTACGACGATGTCGACGACCTGAGGAGGAGGGGGATGACCATCTACCTATTATATCCCACTCTGTAGTGCCGGAGTTCGGTCGTGCGGAACTCGTGTCTACAATAGTCTCCCTGGATGTATCGCGAGCGAAGGAGTCACGTGTTATACGAACATTACTGAGTGTACGAATGCCAATACCCTGAGTTGTTCCGGTCCAGGAGGAGGATGTTCTGGACCTGGTTGTGGAGGGTGTGTCTGAGCGGGTTGTGGTGGATGAGGAGGATCTGCCTACTGTGGAAATGGAATCCTCGAACCATTCCGTGGAGAGAATTGTGATCTCGGAAACTTCAATGGTCAACCCGGAAGTAGCTGTGATTCGAATTGTAAATTGATGCTGACGAATCCGGGAGCCAATCCGATCCTCGATATCTGGATGAGGATACCGACGCTTTCACAGTACACTCGATTTGGATTTTCATGGCTCGATGGAATCGATGGCAAAATCCGAGTTTCGGAAAACCAAGTGGTCGTCGGACAAAATGGAAATATCTTTTCTATCTACGATCAACTCTTCTTCGGAATCCATACTCGGTACCAGATCCCACTCCTCATCCCTGCTTCCCACAATGTCTGTATCTACTCGGATAACCTTGATGCCGTTAAACAAGATGCGGCTGGTCCCAGTGGTGAATTCTGTAAAACTATCGGAGAACTCGCGGATGGATTTACACGAACGATCAATGATGAAAAATATGTCGTCGTCGGAAAGGGGGTCTATATCGCCTGTGTTGATATGACGGCGACGGGATGTGTCCAATATGGTGAGTTTACAGCCAATGATTCACCACTCCCAGGCGTAAACGTGAATGAAATCCCACTCTTCAAAGGAAATGACCTCCTCAATGCTTCGACCTCACTCCGAGAAGCCTTCCAGGGAAATAGAGCAGGAACAGGAGGGAATATACGCCTGACGATAGCTGATCCTTCTCTGAGGAAAAATGATCGACCGATTGACGTTGGTCTTCCGGTTCGAGTATCGAGTGCGATGGTCGCGAGTACGACGACGACCACCAATCGCGTCGTGGGAGCGCTCGATCCTTTCAATGCGGAAATACTTCTGAATAACTTCCTTCTCGGACTCAAGCGATCGACGGCTATCATCAACCGGACGACCACCACCTCCTCGACTTCTAGTGTGACGAGTCGGATTACGGTCAATGGGAATACTTCCGCTGCTAATATTTCGGTAAGTACTCTGGATCAACTCATAGCCCTCAAGACCAATGGAAATGAGAATGTCCTTTCTCTCTCTGGACATACCCTCACCATCCAGGGCTGCGCGAACGATACGATTTCCCTCTCGGGAGTACGAAGCCTTATCATCGAAGGAGGAGATCTCATCATCAAGTGTAACCTCGTCTATGCAGATGCGAACGCAAGCTGGGCCTTCATCGTCAAAAATGGAAACATTGCCATTTATGGCGGAGATCCTACCAGAGCTTCATCGTTCGGAGTGACCAATATCGTCGGTGTCTTCGTCAATATTGGCGGAAGTTTTCAGCCAAATCCTCTCAATACGACTTCCCAAAAGATTCTCAAAATTGAAGGAAGCCTCTATGGAAATGCGACTCCTCTCTTCGATAGTAGGCTCTATGTCCGAGGAACGAGTGCGTATGAAATCATCACGGCAGGAGTCAGTCTCAACTACTCGAACCGTGCCCTCATCAATCCTCCTCCACTCCTTTCGAGCTATCTTGGAAACTACAACGTCGATCGAGTGGTGAGATAAAAAACATAAGCAAACATCCTCTGAAATGGGGATGTTTTTTTGCCTTTCGTAGTGATTTATATATATATATATATATTGAGTTTAATAGTAACCTAATGATAATATGGCTTCAGCTTGGCACAAACATACCACCTACGATACAATCATTATACGACAGTATACGAGTTTATTGAATTGTTCCCTTGACCATCTAGATCGTAAGGATACCCCTTCAGAAGTAAAAACCATAAAGGAGCCTGAACAGATAAATACCATACTTCAAATGCTCGATATACTCCCAAGTGAGGGAGGGATTATGAAGAGTTTTGCGGATACTATTGATTATATGGTACTCGAACTATGGTTATGAGATCAGAAAGAGAATATAAAAATATATGGATGACAAGTAAAAATGCCATCAACAGGGTATATGACCGATGAATGAGATAAAATAAATGAGAGATTACTCTTAGAGTATATTCGTAATATCCTGAAGAGATCAACATTGAATAAAATAAAAGGATACTTATTAAACTTCATCAAAAAAATATAAGTCAACCCTCTTCAATCTTCAGCATTTGGATAATGATCTATTCAGATGTTTTTTGCTTTTTTATTTTTATTATGTTACAATAAGTATACTTATTTTATATACTATGCGTGTTTCTCTTTACTGACAGGAAAAAAAAGTACAACACCATATCCTTTTGTCACTCCTCCTTTCGCTTGCATTCTTCAACGCGATATTCGGTCTTGATTACATTTTTGCGACATCAGAACTGACGACAAATATACTCCTCGTTGGGAAGGTGGGATTTGGGACGATTCGGATGAACTCAGAAAATATTCCTTGTGGAAGCCAGTGTCAGGCGAGTTTTGATTCTGGAAGCTATGTCACTTTAGTAGCAACTCCTGCCAAAGGATATGTGTTCGCTGGTTGGCAGTATGACTGTCGCCGGTCTCTCGCTGAGACAGCGACTCTCGATACATCCAAAGAGCCACTCATGAAGCCAAACTGTACGATAAAAATGGACGCTGCAAGAAAGATGGCAGTGGCCCTCTTTCGAAAATCAGGAACGAATTCGGAACTTCGTCCCTTTACATTTTCCGCGGGAACTATTATGACCCTTCCACCGATAGAAGTGATCGGTACTGGCAGTGATACGAAGCCTAAAATGTGTATACCAGATACAATTCTCTGTGCTGATGGATTCCACCCGGAACGAGCTCCAAAAGGATGTGAAATGCTCTGTAAGGCGAATATATCTCCTACCCCACATATCAATCCATCTACCGGAACCGGTGAAATAAACCCTCTCGAGTGCCAACCCGTTGCCCTCAGATGTACCGTATGATACCACGTCGAACATACTCCAGGTTCATGTGATGTCGGGTGTATGCCGGATGCGAGAGATGTACGTACTCCTCCCCTCGGAACCGGTGGAGTACAATCACCGCTCGGAGTCACAACGAATGGAATACCAACCATCACCATACGAAAACTTCCTCTCGTCATAGAAAATCCTCCATCCACTGCTTCGGGAGTGAGGGCTCCAGCTCCAGTAGATCCACTTCCTGCACCTCCTCCATGTTCTGGAGTGAACAATAGCAGTAAGACCGAGAAAACCTCGCTCGTCATTTGCCCGAGAGATACCATGTAACTGAGGTATCCTTACCAGGCTTTTCAGAAAATTCCCCAGGAAAGTGGGGAATTTTTCTTGTAAAGACAAACTTTTTTATATACTGTGAGCACCTATGCCACTCTTGACCTATTCTCATTCGCTCTGTCCGACGGCTCGACTCTTTCTTCTGAAGGAGTATCTGGATGAAACCTCGACGTATATCGTGATAACCGATAAAAAAGAAGATCGAGAACTACTGGAAGCCTTTGGTCCACGACAACTCAAACAACGCATCGTCCATATAGATCGTCTCGAGAAGATCTGGTCGTTCAAAGAGAAATGACACCTCTACATCATCTCCCCACACCTTCTCGAATTCCAAGGTACGAAAGCCTACCTTCAAAAACATACCTCCATACAGTTTTCTCGTGGAGACGTCCTCTCGATGGAATCGCTCATCGAATCCCTCATCACGGCCGGATATACCCATAAAGACTACCTCGATGAAGGCGGTACCTATAAGAAAGAGGGGAGCCTCGTGACGATCACGCATCCCTATGAAGATGCCATCATCCAGGTGGAATACTTCGATACGGAGATCGATAGCATCGTCCTCACGGATCGAGCGAAATCCAAGCGATTTTTTGTCGATAGTACTATACTCCCGGTTATTAAAGAAAATACGAAAATAAAAAGAAATGAAGGAGTGCTCAATCCAGAAATTCTCTCGATTCTTCCAGAGCGGCGCCTGATTATGGGGTGTGATTTTTGCTCCTATTTGGAAGAGATCACCCGATGAGCCGAGATTCACTTTACGGACTTTCATCGCGAGACTTCGATTCCCCTTGATATTTCTCCTCTCACGATTACGCATATCGATGAGCTTTCGGCCTTTTTTCGGGAGCAGAGTGGAGCGTCGAAAGTGTCGGTCTATACGAGATTTCCGAAGCCTATCACTGAGTTTCTCTCGTTTCATAGTATTGAAAAAATTGAGGTGATTGAGATTCCGAAGATAGCGATCGAGAGTATTTATATTCCAGTTACAAGTTACAAGTTACAATTTACCAGTTGAGAAAAGAGTGAATCGAACGATTCAACCTTCAACCTTCAACCTTCAACCTGAAACCATATCATCATCTCTGACGATATTCTCTCTCCTATTTTTGTCAGGAACCGAAGTGAAAAAAGTATTGCCAAGAACCTGGATCTCCTCCTTCAGATCAAGGTAGGGGATTATGTCGTGCATCGAGATCATGGGATCGGAAAGTTTGACGCCTTGGTGATGAAGGAACTGTCTGGAATCCGAAGAGAGTACCTCGAACTCCACTATGCCGAGGGTGATAAGCTCTTCGTTCCCTTGACTGAAATCTACCGGGTGAGTAAGTATGTCGGCGAACTCGAACCCACCCTGACGCGCCTCGAAGGAAAGGAGTGGGAACGGATCCTCGAAAAAACGGATGAAGAACTCGAACTCATCGCCAATGAACTCCTCGAGATCGGCGCGAAAAGAACCCTTGCGAAGGGGATTGCCTTTCCCCGTTTCGGGGAAGAAGAGCATTTTCGGAACGCATTCCAACATACCCATACCCATGACCAACTCCAGGTGATCGAAGAGATACGCCTCGATATGGAGAGTGACATTCCGATGGATCGACTCCTCTCTGGCGATGTCGGATTCGGGAAGACGGAAGTCGCGATGAATGCGATCTATAAGGCCGTGCTCAGTGGGTATCAGGTCGCGGTGATTTCTCCACTTCTCGTTCTCGCGGATGAGCACTACGAGACCTTCACAGAGCGACTTGGAGCATTCGGAGTTCGGATTGCCTGCCTCACTCGTATGTCGAGTCCGAGTGAGGAGCGACAAATTCTTACCGGACTTAAAAATGGGACGCTTGATGTCGTCGTCGGAACGCATCGTCTCCTTTCTGATGATATAAGATTCGCGAAGCTCGGACTCCTCGTGATTGACGAAGAACATAAATTCGGAGTCTCACATAAAGAAAAGATAAAAAAACTCCGCGCGAATATCGATATCCTCTCCCTCTCAGCCACCCCAATCCCACGAAGTCTCAATCTCGCGCTTTCAGGACTCAAAAAAATATCTATTCTTTCAACTCCGCCTGCGAAGAAAAAACCCATCGAGACGATTGTCACCCGGTGGAATGAATCGACGATCGCCCATGCGATTCGCTATGAGTTGGATCGATGAGGGCAGGTGATTATCGTCCACAACCGTATCGGGTCCATGGAACAGGTGGAGAATGAGATATCAAATATAGTTACAAGTTACAAGTTACAAGTTACAGGAAAAAAGAAAAGTGCTCCGCCTTCAACCTTCAACCTTCAACCTTCAACCTACCGTATCGTCACCACCCACGGTCGGCTTACAGGAGATCTTATCGAAGACCGGATTCACGCCTTCAAAAAACGAGAATACGATATCCTCCTTACGACGACGATTATCGAAAATGGGGTCAATTTCCTTTCAGCCAATACCATCATCATCCTGGATCCTGAGCAATTTGGTCTCGCACAGCTCCACCAGCTTCGGGGTCGAGTCG
Source organism: Candidatus Altimarinota bacterium (assembly GCA_043739785.1). GTDB lineage: Bacteria > Patescibacteriota > Gracilibacteria > BD1-5 > UBA2023 > JAYUDN01. The sequence goes on along the minus strand of JAYUDN010000007.1, from coordinate 7,522 downwards.
GTCGAAAGGATGAACAGGGATATTGTTACCTTATATACCGGAAGCCAGAGCTCGCCGCCGATGAGAAAGAGCGTATTATCACCATCACGAACAATACCCACCTCGGGGCGTGATTTGAGATCGCGATGCGAGATATGGAAATACGCGGAGCGGGTGATGTCCTTGGCCTCAAGCAAGCCGGGAAGTCGAAGGAGATCGGACTTTCCCTCTACTTTCGCCTCCTCGAAGAAAAGATATCACTCATCAAAAATGAACGTAAAAAACGAGCCAATATCAAGATCGAACTCGATATTTCTTACGCCATTCCGGATGATTTTTTCTCGAGTGAACTTGATAAGCTTTCCTTCTTCCGAGATACCGAGTCGATCGAAACGCTTGAGGAGATCGAACAGATGGAAAAGGGTATAGTTACAAGTTACAAGTTACAAGTTACAGGTGAAAATAGTTCCCGGACATGAAACGTGCAACATGAAACCTTGAACTGAGTCTCGAACCTCTTCCTCCTCCTTCGAACTCGTATTATTCTCGCGGATTATGGAGTCCTCTCGCTCAAAAAAATCGGAGGGTACTATGTCTTTGATTTCAGGACGGATATGCAGGTAGAGCGGATGAAATCATTTCTCACTCGATTCGACCCTCGGAAACAAATGGTACTCCTCTCGATACAGAAGGTCCGCGTCGAGACTCGATATTTTGGGAGTTCTGTAGAGCTCTTGAAGAGTTTAGTATAGCGTTTAGCAAGTTAGCATATTATAGTATGTTCATTGGCACAAGATGAATTCTTTGTCATTCTGAGGCACGAAGAATCCAGTTTTCTTCTCCTCTGGATCTTTCCTTTGTCAGATGACGGAACAAACAATAGCCAAACCAATCAAGAGAATGAACCATATCTAATTTATAGTTCACTTATTTTCCTTTTGTAAAAAAATTACCAAGCCATCACCAAACCCATCGGGTATTTTGAATGAATTCCCTTGCCATTTCACTCCAATTCCTTATCCTGCTTCTATGTCACAACCGCACATGCATTCTCAAGTTTTCGCCATTCCTACTGATACCTGCTATGGACTCGCGTGTCGTTTTGATGATCAGGCTGCGTATAGGAAAATTTTTGAATTGAAGGGACGCGATTCTGCAAAACCTGTGGCGCTTATTGTTGAGACCTTTGATGATATCCCGAAATATGTCGAAATCTCGGATACTCAGCTCGAATTTCTCAAAACGTATCCTTTTCCATTTACCCTCTTGGCAAAACCAGTAATTTCGATTCCTGCTTTTCTTGATCCTGAAAAATATACCTTTCTTGGTCTTCGGGTAGCGGAAAAATGTGTAGATGCGGATATTCGCAATTCACTAGATCTTCCACTCTTTCTCACCTCAGCCAATAAAAGTGACGCACCAGAGTGCTTTACTCGGGGGGAAGTTGAGGAGATATTCGGCTCATCAGTCGAGATCCTCTGAGAACAAAGTGGTGGACAAAAACCCTCCAATGTCTTTCGATTTATTGATGATTCTCTGAACATAGATTATAAGAGAAAGAATTATGAAAATCACTAGGAAAAAACGATAAAATGAGTATAGTAAAGAGTCATATCTTTGTATATTTATTTTTATAGTTCATGTTCAAACTCCACTCAAAATATAAACCCACGGGTGATCAGCCTATGGCTATCAAAAACCTCGTGAACTCTATCGAAAAATGAAACCGCTACCAGACGCTTCTCTGAGTAACGGGTTCTGGAAAGACCTTTACCATGGCCAATATCATCCAGGAACTGCAGCGACCGGCACTCATCCTTGCTCACAACAAGACCCTCGCCGCACAACTTGCGCAAGAGTTCAAGGAATATTTCCCAGACAATGCGGTCCACTACTTCGTCTCCTACTATGACTACTATCAGCCAGAAGCCTATGTAGTGAAGTCCGGAGCCTATATCGAAAAAGAAGCCACGATCAATGAAGAAATCGATCGTCTTCGTCATGCCGCGACGGAGTCACTCTTGTCGAGAGAGGATGTGATTATCGTCGCCTCCGTGTCTTGTATCTATGGTATCGGAGAGGTTGATCAGTATGAGAAACAGGTGATCCGTATCAAAAAATGAGAGCACTATGTCATCGAAGACCTGATTTCGACCCTGGTGTCACTCCAGTTCAAGCGCTCTACCGCCGACTTCAAACCGGGGATGTTTCGAGTGCTTGGCGATACGTTCGAGATCTGGCCGAGTTCCAGTGAAGAGGTACTGACTTTTGAGTTTTTCGGGGATGAGATCGAGCGTATTACCCGACGTGTTCCCCTGACCTATGAGATCCTCGAAGGACTCGATGAGGCGGTTATTTTCCCGGCGAAGCACTTCGTCACTTCGAAAGACGTCGTGAAAGAAGTCCTTCCTCGTATCAAAAATGAGATGGAACATCAGATCGAATTCTTCAAAAATAATGGCAAACTCCTCGAAGCCGAGCGTATTCAGATGCGCGTCGAGTATGATATGGAAATGCTTCAGGAAGTCGGCTATGTGAACGGTATCGAGAACTACTCGATGTACCTTTCGGGCCGTAAGCTTGGCGATCCACCTTCGACGCTCCTGGAGTTTTTCCCGAAAGACTACCTCACTTTCATCGATGAATCCCATATCACGATCCCGCAGATAGGAGGGATGTATGCGGGAGATCGGGCGAGAAAGGAAAACCTCGTGAACTATGGATTCCGACTCCCGTCTGCCCTCGAGAACCGACCCCTTCGTTTTCCTGAGTTTGAGATGAAGACATGACAAACCGTATTTGTCTCCGCAACACCCTCCGTCTATGAGGCCGCACATGGGGATGTGACGGCCGAGCAGGTCATACGACCGACCGGACTCCTTGATCCCGTCATCAGTATCGAGGATATGGAGTTTATGGTCGACTCGATCATGAAGCATATCAAACTCGCTATCTCGAGAAATGAACGAGCCCTTATTACCACTATTACCAAGAAATCCTCCGAAGACCTCGCGGCGTATCTTTCTGAAAATGGTCTCAAGGTTCGCTACCTCCACTCGGAGATTGAGACCATCGAGCGACTCGAAATACTCCGCGAGTATCGCCTCGGCAATATCGATGTCATCGTCGGAGTGAATCTTCTCAGGGAGGGACTCGATCTGCCGGAAACTTCATTTATCGGGATACTCGATGCTGAGAAAATCGGGTTCCTCCGCTCCAAGACCTCGCTCCTCCAGATTATCGGTCGTGCGGCACGAAATGTTAATGGCTACGTCATCATGTATTCGCACGGATGTCGACAGTCGACCGCTATGGTCGATGCGATCGCTGAGACCAATCGTCGCCGAGAAATCCAGCATGCCTACAATATCGAGCACGATATCACACCGACGACGATCATCTCTTCGATCAAGGAGGTCCAGATTCCCTCGAAGAAAAAAGATGAATACGCGGTCGATAGCTACAGCGGGGAAAAGGCCAAGATCCGTATGAAGCGACTCGAACTCGAGATGGACGTCGCGGCGGCGAACCTCGACTATGAAAAAGCGGCAGAGCTTCGAGATGAGCTCTTTGCCCTCAGGAATAGGAAATAGAAAATGTATTTGACAAGTTATAAAATATAAGTATATAGTAAATATACTAATTCATACTCTATGAAATTATCAGTTCTCTTTCTCACTCTTCTCCTTCTTCCATATGCCTCTTTTGCGAACTGGGGAGATGCTTATCCTGGATGCGCGAACGCCGATATCACGATCGGAGATCAGGTCTGGGCTTCCTGCAATGCGGTCTCTCGAAGCGAGGGAAGTGACCTTCTCTCCGGATGGTTCCTCTGGGGACAAACGCTTCCGACCATGCTTTCGAAAAATGGAGCGACGAAGCTCTATGAGGAGATACTTAGGTCGACGAGTCGATCCGACTTTACTCGCGGTCCCTGCGCGACGGGTTACCGTATCCCGACTCGATATGAGTGGGAATCGATCATCTTCACCTCTCGACGCAATGGTTCTACCGTGGCCGCAATCCTCAGCCTTCCCCTCAATGGTTCTCGAGTGATTACGAGAGACGCGAAAGGGAAGATCACCAATGTCCAAGTGACCACCTTCGACGCTGCCTACTGGACGAGTTCGACGGTGACCTTCGGTGGAAAAACCCCGATGGTGATGCATATCGGCCAGAGAAGCGGGTACAACCGATATGATACGACTGATGGTGGCTATAGTAAATCCGGATATGGATGGCAGTGGAAGAGTGATGGCAAAGAACTCGTCGAAAGCAGTGTCAATGAAATTGCCAATGTGAGGTGTATCCGAGACCTTTAAGAAATCCCCTTTGAAGGGGATAGTGGCTTGAACTGAAACCAAAGAATAAAAACTTTGGTTTTTTTATCGTTTTGAGTGGCGTGGCATTTTAATTCCGAGAGATTCTAGTACAGCAACTAGTTTTCCAAGAACGAGACTTTGTAGAGTAGGTATTTGTAGTACTTCTTGAGCTTGAGATTTTTCTGCTGTTGCTTGAGCAGGATTAAAATCAACGCTTAGATATCGAAAATCCTGCAGAGGTATATATCACATATTATGTTGTATTGGCCGTGAGCGTAGATTTGTAATCTGTTTACTCGTTTCCATATATACTCCATTCCAGATATAATCTATATGTTCTTCTTCGTCACGAAACTTTAGATAACGGATACCACTTGGTTCGCGAACTGCGGAAACTCCGAGGTATACTCAATGTATTGCAACTCCGTCCGGTGACATAAAAGTGACAATAGACTTACCTTCTATCAAACTATTTCTCGGGAATATAAATTCACGTTCCTCATTCACTTGTTCTTCTACTCATATTGATGAACTATCCTGAGTTTGATTTTCTGTTCCTCAGTTTGCTAAGTTAATAAGACCTGATAATTGAGAAATATCTCTCTCAACTACTCCTGGATTTGGTGGTAAATATCAATAATTTGGCATTTGAAGTTCGTCATCTATCCCAAACCTAGTATATTCAATTGGAAGTTGCTCTGGCGATAGTACTCATGTAGGATCAAAATCTGAGTCATGCTTACCTGGCCCTACCCTTGTATTGAGTACTACTCCGACACCGGCTCTTCCGATTGCCACTGCATGGTCAAGTACTCATAATTTTCAAGAAGTCTTATCTCTATCCTGAGCTTCTTTAAATTCCTGAAAGCTTATTTCTCATTCAGGGGCAGTAACTGTCATAAATCGTAAATTAAGTATATATACTATATATGTATTTAATACAATAAGTCAATATGATTTTATAAAAAATAGGCCATAATAAAACCCCAGCTAATAATTCAGCGGGGATTCTGAGATAGTCTCTGAGAGATTACTGATTTACCTCAAGGAGTCGGTATCCAGGAGGGATGCTTTCGAGATATCCGGCGTGGGCAAAAGCCGAGAACTGAGTCGCGAGAAGAAGCATCAAGAGGAGGGTTCGTCGGGTCACACGGTGACCTCTGTAGAGTTCCATAAGAAGGAGGGTAATGAGATAAGACACTATTACTCTAGCATATTTCTGAGTGAAATGCAAAAATTCACATCAGTATTTTTTAGAAACTTCTACACTGTATACTTTCTCATCAAAAATTCCCACCGTTTGGAGTGGGAATGATTCTCATGTTCTGAAACTATTAGGCAGTAACAGTAAGTACTCGGTTTTCTGACGGGATAGTTTCGATATATCCAGCGTGGGCGAATGCGGTGAACTGAGTCGCAAGGAGGAGCCCGAGGAGGAGGGTTCGGCGAGAGATGCGGTGTCCTTTGTGAAGTTCCATAGGGAGAATGGTTAAAAAGTAAAAGACAAATATACTTTAGCATATTATTTTTTATTATGCAAGTATTTGAGATCTTTTTCTAAAAAATCCCTCGGTGAGAGGGATTTTCCAAACGAATCTGTCTAAAATGAACTTGAAACAAACTGTAGGAATGCTCATGTCGTCAGACTTGCTCAGCCAACCGCTGAGAGACTCAGTCCTGATACCTTTTTCCCGACGACACTCTGAGAAAGGGCTTTTCCGAAGCTATCCTGATACCAGATACTCGTCTCATTGTTTGCTTTGGTGATGGCAGAAGCCGCTGTGATGACTCATCACTGCGCCGTGACACTAAAAGTGACAGGATCCGTTCCTCCCGGAGTACGATAGCTGACGGTAGCACTCTTCGTTACTGAAGCTGTGGGGGCTGGACTCGATGGAGTCGGTTTCGCAGGAGTCGGTACGGATGGAGTCTTTGGAGCGGGAGTGAGTGGTTTCTGCGTTTTAGGGGTAGTCTTCGATTTTGGCGTCGCCTTCTTGGTTATTTTCTTCTTCGTGAGTTTTGTATGCTCGACCTCGTTTTCGATCTCAGTATGGACTCGATGTGTGCTCGAAGCGACTCGGTTTTCACTCCTCTCATCATCGCCAGCTGATACTGAAGAGCAGAGGGTCGTGAGGGAGAGGAGGCAGAGGATCGAGAGGAAAATACGAAGTTCTTTCATAGGAAAAGGGGTAAAATATGAGTGCTTGGAGTGTATCCGAGAAGGGATATTTTACAAGCATTCTTACCTATTTTTCGCCTAATCCTCACAGAGTTTTATACTTTTTTTACGATGTTTTATATGATTTTTGATCTCATAAGTAGAGAATCGGTACTTTTTTGAAATTACTGTCGTTTCCAGATGATGGTATCTCCCCGTCGAGTAAAGAGGGTGAGGATATCACCCATAATGGTCGCACGCACTCGAGTGAGATCGAGAGCATCTTCTACGGGCATGATATCGGTTTGGTCACAGTATCTCATAGTTGCCATAAGCATAGGTCCGATGATGATATTTCCCCGTACTTTGTAGGGTCCAGAGAAAGTATTACAGAGTTTACCACTGACCTGATTGCCACTGAAACTGAGTGTACCAGAATTCGATATAGCTTTTCCATTTAGACTTATAATCGCCCAACTGGTATTCGCAATTTCTTTTCGAAGGAGCGTTCGTTTGATTTCCCAGGGACGGATACATTTTCCATAACTTTCACTCCAGCTATATCCCGCAGAAACGATACATCCATGGTTGTCCCGATCATCACCGATGACCGGTGGGAGAGGATCTCAGATGGGAGTAGGGTAGCCTTCACAAACTCCTTCTGTGATATTGGTCGCATGGGCGACACTCGCCGTACAGCGGTTGGGAAAGGTTTCACGCACTGGATAACAAGGCGCGGCAAAGCACTGAACCTGTACCAATCCACATACAGGCATATATTCCATAGTACAAGCGATTAGATTACTTGTGGCTGCGTTGGTTGGGGCAAAACTCACTGAATTCATGAGAAGCAGACTCATTATAAGAACAAATATATATTTCATACATACGAGGGTAAAAGAATAGAACAGAAAATGGTGATGGAAGGGAAATCAAATGAGTTGTCCGAATAACTATTGTATGAGGCTCTAGACCAGAAGAAATATTAAAAAGTAATTATTTCTGGTAAAACTTATAAAGAAGTATAAGAAGTTCTTTTTCTAATTCAATTGTTTCTTTATCA
>JAYUDN010000006.1:0-50136 GCA_043739785.1 Candidatus Altimarinota bacterium | reverse complement strand
GAGAAGCTCCCAAGGGTATGGCTGTTCGCCATTTAAAGAGGTACGCGAGCTGGGTTCAAAACGTCGTGAGACAGTTTGGCCCCTATCTGCTGTGAGCGCATAGAAATTTGATGAGATCTGTTCCTAGTACGAGAGGACCGGAATGGACGAATCCCTGGTGGATCGGCTGTCACCCAATGGCACCGCCGAGTAGCTAAATTCGGAAAGGATAACTACTGAAAGCATCTAAGTAGGAAACCAACTCAAAGATAAGATTTCTCAGGTCTGTAAGGATCATAAGTGCCCTTGGAGACTACGAGGTTGATAGGGTGCAGGTGTAAGCATAGAAATATGTGTAGCCAAGCACTACTAATAGCACGAACGGTATTTATACCTGCTTTTTGTTCTAATGGATCAAAAGTTGTTGGTATGAACGTCATATTCTATGATGGAAACGAACATAAGTTTTTAAGTTCTACTTAAAAATGGTTGCAGTGTTTCTACCCAAAAAATTTAATTTAATTATAACATGTAACTTGCAACTTTAAACCTGCAACTTGCGTATTTGTTCTCACTTATTTTTCTGTTCGCTCGTTTGTGTAGAGTGATTCATTTTTCTTAGCGTCTTGGTGTTTATAGCGCGAAGGGTACACCTGTTCCCATTCCGAACACAGAAGTTAAGTTTCGTAGCGTCGATGGTACTTCGGCTCAAGCCGTGGGAGAGTAGATAGATGCCAAGACAGTAAGAAAAATGAAATCAATTACGAATTATTGAAGAACGAATTCTTGTAGAAATACACACTTGAATCATTCTGTTTTTCTTCACTCGCCAGGTCTTTATTATTAATTTTTAATTATTAATTTTCTTTGCCCGGGTAGCTCAGTGGAAGAGCAGAAGCCTTCTAAGCTTAAGGTCGTGGGTTCAATTCCCCCCCCGGGTACCATAGTTTTTAGATTTTAGGAATTAGAGGTTACATAGGATTTATATTTCTTATTGTAAAACCTGATCTCTAAAGGTTAATTCTATTCGGGTCATTAGCTCAGTTGGTTAGAGCGCTTGCATGACATGCAATAGGTCACTAGTTCGAATCTAGTATGACCCACCAGTATAGTATTTTAGTTTTATAGTATTTTAGTTTTTAGGATTTTTTCTATCTATCAATATACTATCATACCAATATACTAACAAACGAATGAACTATTCGGGCGATTAGCTCAGTTGGTTAGAGCATCTGTTTTACACGCAGAGGGTCGTAGGTTCGAATCCCACATCGCCCACCATTTGCATTCAAAAATCCTCATTATCTGAGGATTTTTTAATGCAAGATTTTGGAGGAATGTGATGAGAATCCGAGCGGTTTACGAGAAGTGACTTACGTCACTTCGAGAGCGAGGAGAGCCGAGTGCGGCGGAGAGCACTCGAATCCCACATCGCCCACCATGAAAAATCAAGAACTCATCCGAAAAGGATGGGTTTTTATTTTTCCATTTTGGATTTGATGTGGGATTCGAACAGAGGGAATTTTGTGAAGCAAAATAGAAAACAGTTGAATCTGGTTTTCGACCCGAACCGTCTCCTGCAAGGAGCAGAGCGACTGAAAGGAACGAATCCCACATCGCCCATAATATATATACCGTAAAACCCATCAGTTATTGGAAAGATTTTTTATACGAGTAAAGATTTTGTAACTGAATTTTCAACTCACTGTAATGAACTTTTTTCTCTTTCAAGTATTGTCGTTACTACTGCTTTCAATCAAGTCACGTCTATAGTTAATGTCTTTAACTCGGATTTTTTTACTTCTTTTGGCATTAAGATGAATACGCTCGTGTGACTTTGAGTACGGTTATCCACCCTATTATCAGAAATACTTATTAATAGTATATTGAAATACATAGAACTATGTTCTATGTATCGAACGATCATTACTGAATTATCCAGTCAACTGCGTTCATCCAAGAATCGTACGTATTCTCACTTCTCAAACTCTGGAATACTAAAGTTTATAGCTTGTATGTGATGACCTTGACCTTTACCATCTGTACCAAATATTCAATAAATTACATTATCAGAATTTATAGAGTCTACCAGTTTATGAGTTGTCAATCCACTCACCATATTAGATTTTTGAAGTATTTTTTGGACTTGAGTCGCAATTCATTTTTGTCGTGATTCACGATTTCTAATTTTAACTACCGTGGTACGAATCTCTTCTAATTCAGTAATATCAAACTCTGATTTTTCTAGTAGTGCTCATATCCCATCAACTACTGTGAATTTATCCATGCTTATGTTCTCGCCCTCTAGGCAACATCAATACGGTGGGTCTAATTTACCACTCCAATCAACTCACCTATGTCATCATGACTCGAGTAAGTTAATTAAAGCATCAATAATTTCGAACTCAAAGATTGTACTATTCTTTAGAGTTTCTATAAGTCTGTTTATTTGTTCTTCTGGAGAGAGCGGAGTATGATTTAGTGTAGTCATAGGTTTTTATTGGTGAGACTAACTCCTTTATCTTACATCTTCTTCTTCTCCTTGTCAAAAAATTTCTCTCGCTTTTTTATCGATTTTTCCTATACTCGCTGCTAACTGCTAACTGCTAACTGCTAACTGCTAACTGATCTTCCATGCGCATTCTCTCCTACGCTCTATCGAACATCCTCCGAAATCGTTGGTTGTCTTTCTCTTCTATCCTCGTCCTGACGCTCTTGGTTTTTTTTATCAATATATTTTTCTTCCTTATCCATGGGACGAATTACTTTATCGAGACGATCAATAAACGTATTAGTATCACCCTCAATCTCAAGAGTGGCTATACGAGTGAAAACCTCCGGGTAGTGAATCTGACTGACCAGATTACGGCTTCATTCTCCGGTATTGTGTGGAAGTATACTTCCGCTTCGGGAGCCCTCGAAATACTCAGAGATCGAGATCCAGAGCTCGCTCTCATTATCCAGGATGAGTCTGATAATCCACTTCCCGATACCCTCCAGATTGAGAATATTTCGATCAATGACTATGAACGGTTCAATACGATGATTGCAGGATTCCAGGATATTATCGAGTATGATAAGGAGAAGCTTGATAGAAAGCTCAATTCGTATACCGCGCAGTATGAGCGTATCCATTCTATTGTCTCATTTCTTCAGTCCGTACAGTTTTCTGTATGGGCACTGGTTCTTCTCTTCTGTCTAACCGTCGGGGTGATCATGTACTTGATCATCGGAAACTTTATCTTCTTTCATAGTGATGAGATCCGTATTATCGAACTCGTAGGAGGGGACAACTACTTCCTCTATGGACCTTTTGTCGTCCAAGCAGGGATATATTCTACGCTGGCTTCGCTTCTTGCTATAGCGACGACCTATTCACTTTTCTCAGGATCATTTCTCGAGCGTATCTTTGTCTGACAAAACCTGGATCGCTTCGTCTCAGAGTTCTTGACCTATATCATACAATTCTCATGGGTAGAGATGATCACATTTTTTATTATTGGTCTCATTTCGGGATATATTGCCGCGAAGCGATATACGCAAAAAATGGCTTCCTAGTGCCACGGCATATTTTCTCAAAAATTGATTTGATTTTTCGTCAAACGTCCATATACTCGCGCTCGCGTTCCATAGAGGATAACCTTCTCGTTTGGATACGAGACAGTGACTTTTCTTGGTTTCAGTACTTCTGTTACTGGAGAATCGTCCACTGCTGACTTATCTGGTGCTGTAGCTCAGTTGGTTAGAGCGCTGCCCTGTCACGGCAGAGGTCGCGAGTTCGAGTCTCGTCAGCACCGCCACTTCGTTTTGCGAAAGCAAAACAATTAAAAATGAATAATGAATAATTATTAATACCCCAAGTATTCTTAATTGTTAATTTTTAATTCTTCATTTACTTGGGGCCTTAGCTCAGTTGGCTAGAGCGCCTGTTTTGCACGCAGGAGGTCAAGGGTTCGACTCCCTTAGGCTCCACCATAGACGGTTTCAAGTTTCAAGTTTCAAGTTTCAAGTTGTTGGTTTATTCCTTCAGCCTGAAGTTTCCTACATGTAACTTGCAACATGTAACTTTTAACTCATTTGATTTATGTGACTCCGCAATAAACGCCCACATTCTTGAGTGTACTCCGTTCGACAAAAGGGGGTCTACTCAGGACGAAAGATCCAAAATGCCATCAAACACTACAAGAAACTCGAAGAGCGTATCGCTTTCGAGGGACAGACGGCTTGGCTTACGAATGCTAAGGTGATCGTTCTTGCAAAATTGAAGAAATTTGCTATAAATCTTAACAAGATATAATCTATGCCACGTCTTACTACCTACGCACACAAGAAACTTCGAAAAGCGGTCGACCGCATTAATAAGAAGATGAAGAAAACAAAGAAGTAAAATTCATTTGATTTTTCTGATTTTTCCATACAATCTCTAGGCTTTTATTTTTTATTATTTCTCTATTATGGCTACCTACGATAGATCAAAACCACATTTAAATATTGGTACGATCGGACACGTCGATCACGGAAAGACAACTTCTACTGCTGCATTTTCTATCGTTCTTGCGAAAAAGTACGGAGGAGAGGTAACTGCTTTTGATAAGATTGATGCCGCTCCTGAGGAAAAGGCTCGAGGTATTACTATCAATACGGCTCACGTAGAGTACCAGACTGCGACTCGTCACTATGCTCACGTTGACTGTCCAGGACATGCTGACTACGTCAAAAATATGATTACTGGTGCGGCTCAGATGGATGCGGCTATCCTCGTGGTGGCAGCGACTGACGGACCTATGGCCCAGACTCGAGAGCATATCCTTCTTGGTCGCCAGGTTGGAGTTCCTTATATGGTTGTATGGATGAATAAGTGTGATATGGTTGATGATGCAGAAATGCTTGATCTCGTCGAAATGGAAATCCGTGAACTTCTTACGAAGTACGAATACCCAGGAGATGATCTTCCAGTTATTCGTGGATCAGGACTCGTGGCTCTTGAAAATCCAGAAGATATGGACAAGGCGTATGGTGCGAAGACTGTTATCGAGCTCTTCGATGCTATCGAAGCATACGTTCCAGTTCCTAAGCGAGAACTCGATAAGCCATTCCTTATGCCAGTTGAAGACGTCTTCTCTATCAAGGGTCGAGGTACTGTAGTTACTGGAAAAATCGAACAAGGTGTTATCAAGGTTGGAGACACGATCGAAATCCTCGGTATCAGAGATACTCAGACGACTACCGTTACTGGTATCGAAATGTTCCACAAACTCCTTGACCAAGGTCAAGCTGGAGACAACGCTGGACTTCTCCTTCGAGGTATTGAGCGAACTGATGTTGAGCGAGGACAAGTTCTTGCAAAGCCAGGATCTATCAAGCCTCATACCAAGTTCGATGCCGAAGTCTACGTCCTTACAAAAGATGAAGGAGGACGACATACTCCATTCTTCCAGGGGTACAAGCCACAGTTCTACTTCAGAACGACTGATGTCACTGGTTCTATCGAGCTTCCAGCTGGAGTCGAAATGGTGATGCCTGGAGATAACATCAAAATGACGATCACTCTCGGTGCTCCAATCGCGATGGATCAGGGTCTTCGATTCGCTATCCGTGAAGGTGGTCGTACCGTTGGTTCTGGAGTCGTTGCTAAGGTTCTTGCCTAAACCTAGAAGTTTTCTCCGTTCTTCAGAAGTTTCTTCTGGGGAATGACAAACCTTTTATCCTTTTCTTTAAAATCCATGGTTGCCAAAAAAGCTCAAGCTCCAGCAGCGAGTCAGAAAATCCGTATTACGATCAAAGCTTTTGAGCACAAACTCGTGGATGAAGCAGTTTCAAAAATCGTCATGACGGTGAAAGATAGTGGAGCTATCGTAATCGGTCCTGTTCCGCTCCCGACTAAGATAGAGAAAATCACCCTCAATCGTTCGACGTTCGTCAATAAGAATGCACGTGAACAATTCGAAATCCGTCGTCATAAGCGTCTTCTCGATGTGGTTGATCCAACCCCAAAGACGCTCGAACTCCTCCAGTCCATCAATATCCCTTCTGGAGTGGGAGTCGAAATCAAGGTCATGTAAAAAGGTTTATTTGTATATTGGTTTATTGGTATAGTAGAAATACTGACAAACAAACTAATCTCTAAAAAACTATTAAACTAAAAAACTATTAAACTCATTATACTATGTCACGTACCTGCCAGCTCACTGGAAAAAGAACCTCCGTCGGAAATAATGTTTCCCACTCTTGCCGCCATACTAAGCGAAAGTTTTTTGTAAATCTCTTCTGGAGAAATATCAAAGATCCGATCTCTGGTCTTACGATCCGACTTCGACTCTCTGCAAAGGCTATCAAGACCCTCAAGAAACAGGGTATCCTTTAATTAAGTTACCGGTTACAGGTTTCAAGTTACAGGTTCTAAATTTCCACCTGTAAAACTTCGTTTTGCCTGCCCAGGTGGTGGAATGGTATACACGGAGGACTTAAAATCCTCTCCCTTACGGGATACGGGTTCGAGTCCCGTCTTGGGCACCAAAAAAAATGAATAATGATGAATGAATAATTAATAATATAAAAATCCTTATCTTCTACCTTTCTCTCTTATGTTAAAAATTCGCCTTTCTCGTGTCGGTCGCAAACACGTCGCTAAGTTCCGAGTTGTTCTTACTGAACACCGTCAGTCAGCGAAGCATGGATTTATCAAAGTCCTTGGTTCGTATGATCCACATAGTAAGGCCCTTGTTCTCGATATGGAAGAAGCGAATCTTCATATCAAGAATGGCGCTCAATACTCAGATACCCTCGCTCGAATTGTAGCAAAAAATAAGTAAACTCATCCCCTCGATATTTCGGGGGTTTTCGCTCTTTTACCTTGCCTCCCCTCATGCTATCGAGACTTGCTCTGTATACCAAAGTTCCCTCGAATGGTTTCATAAATAAGCTCAATAATAAAATCCTATCCTGTAACTCCTTTATTATGACTGCTTCAGAATTTCTTCGATTTATCATCACCTCGCTTGTGGTGCATACCGATTCTATTGAAATTGAAGAAAAACAAGATGAACTCGGAACCCTTCTTTCCCTTCGAGTTCATCCAGATGATATGAAGATTATTATCGGTCGTGGAGGCAAGACCATCGACTCTATACGTACCGTACTCCGTATTCTTGGCTCTAAGACCGCAACGCGTATCAACATACGCCTTATAGAGGACAAACCAATGCTCTAGTTGGCTTTCCGTGTATTTGTCTTAAAAAGATTTTACTTTTCTCTCTATTTTTATACAATCCGTCTTATGGATGTATTTATACAATTTAGCGCCGAAGATATACTCAGAGTGGGTATTGCTATTGTTGTACTACTCTCAGGGCTTATTTCTATGGTATTTATCATCTGGTGAGGATTTCTGATGATAGTATCGGGAGGAAAGGAAGAACAGATAAAAGTAGCAGTCAACCATATGCGGCATGCTATATTCGGAGTTGTATTCATCATTGTCGCCCTCTTTGTTCTTCCGAAAGGTCTGGATCTCGTGGGACTCCCGGGTTCCGCCTACGTTTCTCCCTCAGCTATATTTGGCACTATTCAAAATATTTCCGGTACTATCTTTCATACGAACTCAGCCAATTTTCCAGATACCATCAATCCCCAGACTTCTACTGGAATCAACGCAGACTTTACTGACCTCTAATTTTCTCCTATGGACTTTTCTTTTGTGCCGACTGCGATAGCTGCTACTACTTCTGTGATTGACCCCAACGTTTCCTACGATGCTCAGGATATTATCCGAATCGGAGTTTCCCTCGTTATCCTCGTTGCGTGACTCTGTGCGGTTCTTTTTATCATCTGGGGCGGAGTGATGCTCATCCTGTCAGGAGGGAAAGATGAAAAGGTGAAACCCGCTATCAATAGCATACGCTATGCGGTTATCGGAGTCATCGTGATTATCCTCGCAGTATTCGTGGCTCCGAAGGTAGGTGATCTCCTAGGCCTTCATGTTTCGGATTACCTGAACCCCAAGATTATATTCTCGACGATTCGAGATCTCGCGAATCGAATATTTGGTTCCGGAGATGTCTCTACCTATAGCGTCGATACGAGCACCGGTATCAATACCGACTTTACCAATTTATAACAAAATTCACCCATAAATTTCCTTCATTTATTTGAGGGATTTTTTGTGTTTTTGGATCGGTTATTTCTTTGCAAATAAGTGAGTTTTTCATATACTACAAGGGATTATTTAACGACCTATTCTATGGCTACTGAACTCGATACTCCACTCGATAATACCGATGAATCCAACACTCCTTCCTCTATCATTCTACAGGGGCAGAGTTACGAATGAGATGCGGATCGTTCGATCGTCGACGAGATGGAAAAGTGCTACCTCGACTATGCGATGAGCGTCATCGTTTCACGTGCCCTTCCGGATATCCGAGATGGGATGAAGCCAGTTCACCGACGTATTCTTTTTGCCATGTACGATGGGGGAGTGAGAGCTACAGGAAAGCACCGAAAGTCAGCCCGTGTCGTCTGAGATGTCCTCGGTAAGTATCATCCTCACGGTGATAGCTCGGTATATGAGGCCATGGTGCGTATGGCGCAGGACTTCTCCCTTCGATATCCACTCGTGGATGGACAGGGAAACTTTGGTTCCATGGATGGTGATGGAGCGGCTGCGATGCGATACACGGAAGTGAAAATGGCAAAGCTTGGGGAACTCATGCTCGCCGATATTGATAAGGATACTGTCGACTGGAAGGATAACTATGATGCTTCGACTCAAGAGCCTATGGTCCTGCCGACTCGTATCCCGAATCTTCTCCTCAATGGAGTCATGGGAATTGCTGTCGGTATGGCGACCAACATCCCTCCGCATAACCTCGGTGAGCTCGTCAATGCTCTCGTATTTATGCTTGATCATGAGCATCCAGAAGAGATCACCATCGAAAATCTCCTCGAATTCGTCCATGGACCCGACTTCCCGACGGGGGGGATTATCTATGATAAGAAAGATATCCTCGAAGCCTATGCACGAGGACGAGGGTCCGTCGTCCTTCGAGGTCGAGTCGAGATCGAGGAGCTTCGCAGTGGAAAGCAAGCCATTGTGATCACCGAGGTTCCGTATCAGATGAATAAAAAAGACTTCATCGAAAAGATGGCAGATCTCGTCGGGGAAAAGATTATCGTCGGTATTTCTGACCTTCGAGATGAGTCGAACAAAGAGTGAGTCCGAGTCGTCGTCGAGCTCAAACGTGATGCCTTTCCGAAAAAAATACTCAATCAACTCTATAAGCTCACCTCTCTTCAGACGAGCTTCTCCTACAATATGATCGCCCTCACGGATCGAGGACTCCAGCCTCGCTTGTTCAATCTCCGAGAGATGCTTGAAGCCTTTATTTCCCACCGAGATGAGGTCGTCGTACGTCGTACCCGTTATGATCTCGCGATTGCTGAGGCGAGAGCCCATATCCTTGAAGGACTGAAGATTGCCCTCGATAATATCGATGCGATTATCCGGACGATTAAGGAATCAAAAACAAAAGAAGATGCTCATAGCGCCTTGATGCAAAATTTCTCACTCTCTGAAAAACAAGCCACAGCTATCCTTGAGATGCAACTCCAGCGTCTCGCGGGTCTCGAGCGGAAGAAAATAGAAGATGAACTTGCAGAAAAACTTCTTCTAATTGCAGACCTGAAAGATATACTCTCGAAGCCCGTTCGCGTCAAAAAGATCGTGAAGGATGAGCTCCTCGAAATTAAGGATAAATTTGCTGACCCTCGTCGGACTGAAATCATCCCACATGCCATCGGAGAATGGAGCCCGACTGATACCATCGCGAACGAAGATGTCGTGGTTGCTTTTTCAAAAAATGGATATATCAAACGAGTGAAGTCTTCTTCGTTTCGAGCCCAGCGCCGCTGAGGCAAGGGAATCACAACTGCGGTCAAAGATGAGGATGAGATCGCGAGTATTCTTTCGACCAAGAACCACAATACCCTCCTCTTTTTTACGAACACGGGCCGAGTTTTTCGGCTTGCTACCTATGAAATCCCAGAAATGCAGCGTACCGCGAAGGGACAGCCCGTCGTTCAGCTCCTCTCGCTTGCGAAGGATGAAAGTGTGACCGCGATTATGGACCTCACCGATACTCAGGAAAAAGCAAAGCACCTTTTCCTCGTCAGTGCCATGGGAGTCGTCAAACGAATTGACATTTCTGATATTGCGAATATTCGCTCGAGTGGACTGATCGTCATGAAACCTCGCGATGGAGATAATCTCTGATGGGTGCTCGCAACCACGGGGACAGAAAATATGCTTCTCGTCTCGAAAGGAGGAAAAGCTATCCAGTTCTCTGAAACCGATGTACGCGTCATGGGAAGAGCTGCAGCCGGAGTTCGTGGGATTGATGTCAAAAAATGAGATTCTCTCGTCGAAGCATGTGTGGCAAGAAATGATGCTAAGTTCGTATTTACCGTTACTGAGAATGGAATCGGGAAGGTAAGTCCACTTGATGAATACCGAGAACAACATCGTGGAGGCAGTGGCGTGAAGGTGGCAAATACGACGAGTAAAACCGGGGATATTATCGGGGCCTTTACCCTGACAGAATCACAGAAACAAGAATATGGAATTATCCTCATCTCACGGGATGGACAGACGATTCGAGTGACGCTTAAGGATCTCAAGATTACCTCCCGAACGACTCAGGGAGTGATTCTCTCGAAGCTGAAAGACAAGAAGGATGTCTTTGTAAGCGCGACCCTCGTACACAATATTGATGATATCGATGCTGATACTTCCAACCCTCAAGAATGAGAAAGTGAAACCCTCTAGTACTCAGAACTTCGAGATGAGAATTTATTTTCTGATTTCGATTTTTGCTTCTTGCAATGCTTCTTTCCGTCCGAAGTGGCATCATATTTTGAATAGCTTTTTTTACCGTTT
Organism: Candidatus Altimarinota bacterium; assembly: GCA_043739785.1. GTDB lineage: Bacteria > Patescibacteriota > Gracilibacteria > BD1-5 > UBA2023 > JAYUDN01. The sequence goes on along the minus strand of JAYUDN010000006.1, from coordinate 39,224 downwards.
CGAGCTCTCTCTTGTATGCGTATGAGGGAACCTACTATGCTGATTCATTTGTCGGAGAATGAACGGCGAATGGTGATACCTTTTCTCATGATGCCTATAGTGCGGCTATCTGTGATCTCCCCTTAGGAAAGCTCGCGTATATCAGTTCCTGAGGGACATGACTCGTCGTCAAGCTCAATGACCGCCCAAACTGCAATCGCTATCCGGAAATTGTTGACCTCTCAAAAATCGCATTTTCATCCTTTGCTCCGTTTGGGCAGGGAAGAATCCCTGATATAGAGGTCACTCCTCTCAATATATGAGTTCCAGACGGATATATGAAACGATTCCTCAAAAGTGATATGTTTCAAAATATTGGGATTACTCTCGATACACATATTGCGAATACTTATTTCGCTTGAGAAACCATCAAGATTTCAGGTAAGGTGATCGATGGGAAGAAAAAAGGACTCTTGTTCCTCAAAAAGGAAGGAAGTGATCAGGAAATACTGAAGGGATGGGAGGTAAAAGGGGATACATTTTTCGAATCCTATCTTACGCTTTCAGAGACATGAACCTACACGTTTATTGTCTCGAGTGGGAACGAGTTTCGTACCACTCTTTCTGATACGCTTTATGTGCTCGACGCTCCAGATGCTTCTGGATGAGTCCTGCCAGTACGTAGAGACCTTGCGAGTACACCCAGATGACAGTTTCGAGGAGATGTATTTGGAATCAGCACGGATGATTCTTTCTGGTCACGATATACCCTCACACAGGATACTAATAGTCTGAGCGTTTCTGGAAGGGGATTCACTATTTTTCCTTTGAATCTTCCATTTCATATCTGAGTAGCGAAACTCAAGAATGAATCCTTCCTCCTTTCTACACTGTTTTCCTTGGATCGAAGTGCTATAGTCCCTGAAGCAAATCAAACTATTCTCATTGACCGAAAATACCAAACTGATAATAAAGTAGGGGCGAAGGCTCAAATATTTAGAAAAAATATCTTTGTCCAGTTCACGATTCCAGAGGGGAGAAACGTGCGAAGTGACTGGTATGTGACCTTTCCGAATGGAAGTGTCGAGAAATATACGATTTCAGATACGCTGGTTCGAAGTGGGGGGTTTATCCAAAATACAAAAAAAATACAACTCTCGCTTCCGGCTAGGACGACGGGCACCTACCTCATCGAGACCGTTGATGAAAGTGGTGTTGCTTATTTCAATATCCCAGTGCGCGTAGGTTCCGTATGGAATATCCTCGATCCTATCAGTCCAGAGATGCGATCCCAGGTACGAAAAAACCTCAAGCTTATCAAAATCTCATCGATACAATCTCTCAATAAGCTCAGAGCTTCGCAAGAATTGGGTCTGATTGGTGAGGATAGTGATCTCACGCAAGTCGCTCAGCATAAAGCTGAAGATATGGCCACGAGGGGGTACCTCTGACATGTGAATCCAGAAGGAAAACGTATCTGAGATCTTCTTACTGATGCGCATATTACGTATAGTTCAGTCGGTGAAAATATCGCTTGAGGTAGTATTATTACCGGGACAGGATCCGCTCCGATTTCGGATATTGTGCTCACCGATGGACTTGAACTTTCCGGGAGCCATCGCTACAATATGCTCCGTCCAGACTGGACCAAAGTAGGAATTGGCTATGCTTCAGCCAATGGCAGGTCGTACTATGTGCAGGTATTTGGAAAGTAATGAGTATTGACATCGCTACAATATTCAGTTTTTGTCTTTGCGAGGACGCCCCTTTGCGAAGCATTGGAAGTACCCTTGGGGTACGAAGTAATCCAACTGCTTCTACTCTGGATTCTTTCTTTGTACGGATGACAGGAATAAAGAATTTTCTTCATCAAGAAAGCCTACTTTATAGTGATTATTAGTGTTAAGTCATACTTTTTACTGAAGAAATATATGAATACACCTGTCCAGAATCTTTTCTTTGACTTCAGAAGGAGTATATCTAAAATGAGTGTAAGAAAATACTCAGTTTTTTGTCACCTTTTTTCTTTTTCTCCGTCTCTCATACTAGGCAGATAGATTCATACTTCCCCCGTCTTTTGAATACTATCATTTTCTCTTTCTCGTATCTGAGAAAGAAGAAAGCTCAGACTTTTACTTTTTTTATTTATTTTCGTATGAAACGTATATTGATTTCTACAGTCCTTTCGCTCATTCTTTTGCCATCCGTCTTTGCTGCAGATAATACCGAGCTCCTCGATCAGGATACCTCTCAGATAGCGACCCCTAGTTTTTCCTACACCACGTTTGGTTCGTGTAGCGAGTTCGAGTCGACGATGAAGCGTATCCTTCCGAAGACCAACGGAGGCTACTATGGTCGAGGTGGTGGTATTATGTATGCGACGGAGGATGCCCTCAAATCCTCGGTTCCTACAGCTTCACCGGGTATCGTTGCTGAAAAAGCTACTGCATCTCCTGAACCCTACTCGACGACCAATACTCAGGTCCTTGGAGTTGACGAAGCGGATACGGTGAAAACTGATGGGAAGTACCTCTATAGTTTCCAGGAAAATGATCACGTCATCGCTATCCTCGATGCGAAAACCCTCGTCAAGATCAAATCCATCCGCATTCCGACCACCTACTATGGAGTGACCTTCTACCTCACGAAGAATAAACTCATAGTGACCGCTACGAAGTCAAACCCGTATAGTGCGCGGTGGTATGGTTGGTATGATAATGAACAAAAATCAATCGTGGCCCTCTATGATATATCGAACCCACTCCAAGCCTCACTTTCTCGAGTCATACAAGTAGATGGAAGCCTTTCTGATTCACGTGTAGCCGATGATGGTATGATGACTGTGGTCGTGTCTACGAGCTACTGGACTCCACCGATCTATCGTATGTATTCTCAAACCGATATGGATTCGAAATCGCTTGATTATTCGTCTCGAACTCTGATCCCTCGTATCTCGGACATGGTCCTTACGACGAAGGGAGCCTACAAAACCACGGCTCGAACCGTCGCTGACTGTAGTCGAATGGGATCGATCCTTCCCGATGCGAAATCCCTCGATGCCTTCTCATTTTCACCGACCCTTACTTCAATCCTTAGGTTCGATACGAGTGTCCCAGCTGGACTGATTACGAGTCAAGTAGTCCTCTCTGAAGCCGGACAAATCCATCTCTCGAAACAGTCCATTTACCTCACGAGTAATATGTGGCTTCCGAGGCAGACACCATGTCCGAAGGGTGCTATGTGTATGATGCCACTCTGGTACAATCCTGGAACGAGCACTACCCTCGTCCATAGATTTGCCTTTGCCGGGATCAATACGAACTATGTTTATTCGAAATCTATCCCAGGAAGTCCACTTTCTCAGTACAGTATGGATGAAGATGGTAGTCGCAACTTCCGTATCGTCACGAGTGAATCTGGAGACAAGCAGAGCACTCGTGTATCGATCCTCGATCCAAAATGAGGAGTTCTCGGATCTCTCACGGGTCTTGCTCCAGGAGAAAACTTCCAATCCTCGCGATTTATCGCTGATCGACTCTATCTCGTGACCTTCCAGCAGATTGATCCACTATTTGTTATAGGACTCACTGACCCCAAGAATCCAGTGGTCCTCGGAGAACTCAAAATACCAGGCTACTCGACCTACCTTCACCCATATGATGCCGACCGACTTATCGGTATCGGATACAATACTATTACGAACCAGTGGGGAGGAACTCAGAATGGGGGACTGAAGGTCGACCTCTACAATGTCCGAGACATCAAAGATCCGAAACTCGAACAATCCCTGACGATTGGAGATGCGGGATCCTCATCTGAGGTTCTCACAAATCCACGAGCCTTCGTCTGGTATAAAGAGAAAAATCTCCTCCTCATGCCCGCGACGATTATGCAGAGTGCGAATGACCCAGTCGATACCTATCGTTACCAAAGCGCCTATCAGGGGGTAATTGGTGTATCGATAACACCAAATGCTATTAGTGAGAAATTTCGCGTTACTCATATTAAGCTTCCGGCTACGGTTGAAGCTGAGTGGAAAAAAGAATGTGCTCAGTATACAGCAGTCACGACGAAACCGGTATGTCGTAAACTCCTCGATGGTTCAGACTACTGTACCTCTCCGTCGACCTATGTCCCGAATTATTGTTTCCAGGGATCTACTGTCGAGACCTACTTTGCGAGTCAGCTCTGGAGCTACTCTACAGATTTCATTTCTCGAGCCCTCTATGTCGGAGAGAGTTTCTACACGTTCGGGGCTTCCAAGATTCGAAAGTGGAACTTCGCGAACACCTCTACTCCTACTGCCGAAGCACTCTTTTCCACGAGAAATACTCCGTATGGTGTGCCTATGCCCATCGATGCTATGGTGAAATAACGAATCATCCCTCGAAAGAGGGATTTTTTTTGACTTCGATGTAAAAATTCCTAATATGACACTATCAAAAGCACTTGAGCGGTCAACACCCGTGATGCTGGAGGAAGAACGCGACCAAAGGTCGCGAGTTAAAAGTTAAAAGTTAAAAGTTAAAAGTTCTAAAAAATAGAACTAAAAAACTTGAATACTTGAATACTTGAATACTTGCGAACTAGGTTCGCCACTAGACCCTCTCGGAGTCGAGAATCTCCGTTATCAAAATACCTCAAGTATCAGCCTCGGTGGCACCTCGAAAAGAGTACAACAGTATATGAGTACAACAGTTTCACAGAAATCTCTGTAAAACTAGAAAACTGTAATCCTATCAAACTCTTTTTGCCGAAGCACATGAATTATTTCGTGTGTTTTTTATTTTTTATGCTTCAGCTCGTTCACCCGAACATCTCGCACAAATGTCAATGGGAAGAGATTATGGAAGAGTGGGATGATTGAATAAAAATACCGTGGATATTTTTTCAAGATTCATATGAAATCTTTCTTGAGAAGACAAGCTCCCTGACAAATCACAATGATTACAAAAATAAAATACCAAAAAGTTCTTGTTTTTTTCTTCAAGATATCAGTTCAGATAGAATTATAGGAATGTACTTGCTTCGACATAATCTTGATTTCTGGAATGATGGTATAGTGGGATGAAATATCGGATATGGTTTACGTCCATCAGAAAGAAAAAAGTGACATGGTAGAGAATGACTTAGACTTATGCTTACTGAAGCTAAAAAAGTTTGACTGGAAAAAGTTTTCATCGCTTGTGATGATGATAATATATGATCGTGGAAAATAATAGAGCGCAACGGATGAAAACTAGAAAAGAAGTTTGAAAAGGATGACATTTTACGAAGGAGATACTGGATTGACTTGTATCAGAAGGAAAAAGAATTTATTCAGTCTCTCGAACTTGAGCTCCTGAGCGTCGAGTGCCGTCATAACCCATCTCGTATTGACGAGCTCCTTACAGATGACTTCTTCGAATGTGGAAAATTCTGAGATCGTTTCGGCAAAAAAGAATGTCTCGAATCACTACCAATAGAATCAAACGATAAGAAGTTCGAAACTCGAGATATGTCGATTCATATGCTCTCAGAGACCCTTGCTCAAGTAAGATATATCTGCAGTATAGAGAATCCATGAGAACCACCGACAAATTCTTTTCGTACTTCGCTCTGGTGAAAATGAGAATCGTGATGGCAGATGTTTTTTCACCAAGGGACATTAATGCATAATTAATTCTTTTAACTTATATTAGATATGAAACCTAATTATAGCCCAATTACTACTATACAAGCAATGAAGGTAAGCCTTGTGGTACAGAAGGAAAAATCAATTGAGTCCTTAATGAGTTATAAATGAATTACTCGAAAAGAAGCAATTGACCTAATAGATAAATGAAAAGGGGATAACAATGATTTTTACAATTGATGGAATGTTGGTTCCTTACATTGATACATGTCAGCGTTAGATGATATCATAGAATCTATAAAAGAAGATATAAAATAAATCTATATAAAATACTTTTCACTTTTAATTTTTCATTCTTAACTTTCCACTTATGCACCGCACACACACCGCTGGCGAGCTCAACGCAACACATATCTGACAAACCGTTACCCTCTCTGGCTGGGTGGCGAACCGACGAGACCACGGAGGACTTATATTTATCGATCTCAGAGATCGATATGGGATCACTCAGACCGTCTATGACCCTCAGGAAAATGCCTGAGCTCATCAGGTAGCCGATACCTTTCGTTCCGAATACGTCGTGAAGCTTACGGGATTGGTCCGCGCTCGTCCAGAGGGACAATCCAATGAGAAACTCACGACGGGGGAGATCGAAGTAATCATCTCGAAAGCAGAAGTCCTCTCCAAGTCAGAAGTTCCACCATTTGAAATCACCGAGTATACGGGAGCGGCGGAAGAAATCCGTCTCAAGTATCGTTACCTCGACCTCCGTCGTAAGAGCGTATTTGATAAGATCGCCTTCCGAGCGACGATGAATAAGTTCACTCGTGACTGGTTCACGGAGCATGGATTCCTCGAAGTCCAGACTCCGATATTTACCGTCTCCTCTCCAGAAGGAGCTCGTGACTACCTCATCCCGTCTCGCCTTCATCCCGGCAAGTTCTACGCTCTTCCTCAAGCCCCTCAGCAGTATAAGCAACTCCTGATGGTCGGAGGAGTGGATAAGTATTTCCAGATTGCTCCTTGCTTCCGAGATGAAGACCCGAGAGCAGATCGTCACTCCTGCGAGTTCTATCAGATCGATTGTGAGATGAGCTTCGTGGAACAGGAAGATGTTTTTGCGGTCGCGGAGCCATTTGCAAAAACTTTGATCGAAACCATTACCGAAAAGAAGATCGTTTCTCTGAACAGTGACAAAACCTTCAAAAGACTTACTCATAAGGAATCCATCGATACGTACGGATCAGATAAGCCAGATATCCGCTTTGATATGCACTTTGAAGATTTAACGCAAAACTTTGCAACAAGTGGATTTTCCCTTTTTTCTCGTGCCGTAGCTGAAGGTGGAGTCGTGAAAGCCATGAAACTCGAAGGGAAAACCCTCTCCCGTTCAGAGATCGATTCCCTTACGGAAGTAGCGAAGTCTCACGGTGCTTGAGGACTCGCGTACATCACCTACGAAGCAGATGGTCCGAAATCTCCGATACTCAAGTTCTTCACGGGAGATGAGCTTGCTACCCTGGAAGCCAAGCTCTCTCCAAAAGTGGGAGATATGATATTTTTCGGTGCGGGGGAGTACAAGGTCGTCTGCAAAGTCCTCGGACAGGTACGTCTCGCTTGCCGAGACCGATTCGAACTGGTACATAAAAATGACATCGCCTTCTGCTGGGTGACGGATTTCCCAATATACGAACTGAAAGACGACGGGAAGTATGACTTCGAGCACAATCCATTTTCTATGCCTCATGGCGGTATCACCGCCTTCGATGGATCTCCAGATCCACTCAGCATCTACTGATGTCAGTATGACCTCGCGTGTAATGGGTATGAGATCCTCTCTGGCTCCATCCGTAACCACTCTGCAGAAGCGCTTGTGAAGGCATTTAATATCGTGGGTAAATGAGAACAAGAAGTGAAAGACAAGTTTGGTGCTATGTATACCGCATTCCAATACGGTGTCCCTCCGCATGGAGGATTCGCCTTCGGATTCGATCGCTTCCTCATGATCCTCCGCGATGAGGACAATATCCGTGAGATTTACGCCTTTCCGAAATCCGGAAAGGCAGAGGATGCTATGATGAACGCTCCAGCAGAAGTCGATGAAGTCCAGCTTCGAGAGTTGCATATCAAGGTGAGGGAGACAAATAAGTAATCCATTATCTTATAAACGTATGTTCCCAATAAAATATTACCATTCGAAAGTTTCGATATTATGAGGAATTATGCAAGTAAGTTGTTTTTTAGGATTGATATACTACTTTCAAATAAAGTATGAATTGGTAGATATAGTTCTTTCGTTCTTTTTTCATGAGGAAATTTGATGGTTTATAAAGGGTTTATTCATCATTGCAATACTACATACCCTCCTCATAGTATTTAAAATATGCATTAACTCTGTTTACCGTATACTTTACCCTGTTGTATTTGAGATAGTCGATAATCAGAAATTTATTCATCATTGATTTTTCCGAAAACAAACCATTTCTTTTAGTGACTTAAGCTCTATTAGTTCTTTTGATCGCAAATCGGGTATGTATATCGCATTTATCCTGAAAGAAGAATCTAAAAGTAAGTATTTTTTCAAAAGTATCTTGTCAATAGATAGGAGCTCAAAAACGGTAAAATGCATAAAAGTTCCACTTTTTTCTCTTGAGTGAAGTGCATATACAATATATAAAAAATTTTTGAGAATATCATCACTTCCTGAAGCAAATACCCCAGCAATAGGGATTTTTTTCAATTAGTAAAGGATAAAATTAAATAATATTTTACATACTAGTATAGTATTGCTGTCAACTAACCTTTTTAGACTAAAAGAATCCCACCTCACCTCGGTGGGATTTTCTTATCTCCAGATTTTATTTTGACAATTATTTAAATAATTTTATTATAATCTCAAAATTTTTATGCAATTTCTCGAAAAGCAGTTTCATCCATCGGAAGGGTTCATCCTTGTTCCTACATGAGTAGAATCCCTCACCGAGCTTATGAGGACTCATATCGATCTCTCGATAGCATTCGTCATTTATCATGGTGATGATATGGGAAAGCTCAATGCTCCGATAGTCTGACATGCTGGAGTATTTCGTTGAGAGCTGCTTGCACCGATTGTCTCTCATCCAGATGAAGGATATGCTCAAGATGAGAATGGAAGGAAAGTGTATATGCTCGATCCAGAGAGTGAGAGCCCGAAGATCATCCAAGTTCCTACAGGAATTCCTCTTATTGGTATGAGGGATAGCTACCGTTATCAGTTTGCGATGCAAAAATTCTACACGAGACAATCAGTCGAGCTAATCCTCGAAGGACTCAGAACTGAAGGGTGGGAAGATTTTCTCTATACGCGGAGTAATACATGACCGATTGATTTCTCCCTTGTATCCGAGCTTAGAGAAAATATAAAATAATTATAAAAGAATCCCATTTAACTTCGGTGGGATTTTTGTTTTTCGTGAGAAAATATGGTATACTTATTTGAAATACTTTTCCCTTATTTATGAATCAACAAGAAGAGCAAATGCTTGCCGATGCTTGGCTTCAGGCGATGGTCCAGTTTATACCAAAAATCTCAGAACGAAACCATGCGAGGATGGAACAGTCCGAACAAGAAGAAAGCTTGCACCAGATTCTCTAATATGTGAATCGATACTATTCCAGCATCCGGAGATATAGATGAAACCCTTCGACAGCGTGAGGGGAAGTCGGTCGTGAAAAAAAAACCCAGAGAACCGCTTCGGATATGAGTTAATCCAGAGCTCGATGTATGAGCGGGATCCATTGTCCTTGCACAGGGGATAGGGGAGAATCTCGAGGCAAAGGATACAAAAGATTTTATAAAACTTCTTAAAAATTATCTTCCTAAAGACCTTCAATCCCAAGTTGAGAATATTACAGCTGAGGATATTGGTAAGATGATAGCGCTCCTTTTATGAGCCGCCATACTCATTGCGTCTGGCGTAGTATTAGCAGCTGCTATAGCGAGTGTAGGGGCTCGCCTCTGAGTGCAAGCACTGATGCTCCGCATAGGAGTGTATATAGTTTCCCGACCGGGTTCGACTTCCGCTATTATGGGGCTCATTCCCGGCATGAAAGGCCTCGCTCCCAATCAGTCGATTGCCTTTTGAGTGAGTGAAATGCGAAATCTCATCCTCTATATCCTGCCCGGAATGACAACAAAAGCTTTCTCTGAATTACAGACTCAGAGAAATAAGTAAGAGAATTGATAACTCCAATTGAAAACTCCTTTTTCAAAATCACTCCTTTTATGTAGAAAATGGATTTGAATTTCAGAGAATTATTCTCATAATAAGTTCTACTATATCTATTCTTTTATGTGAACTTTGTCTTTTCGTGGATTATCTTTTCCCCTTCTTTCTATAGGGTTGATAACTTTTTCTATACAGACCTTTTCAGTTTCTGGAGCTCCAGTATATCCAATCGATGGAAGTATCATTGCTCATACGATTCAAACAAACCAACAGGGACGAAGTGCTAGAAATGCATCTATGACGATCCAAATGGGCGGACTCATAAATGGTTTCCCAGCACTCAATAATACTTCGACACAATGTTTCAATCAACCAGGACCTGGTCCAGCATATCCATATTCTATCTTTCTCGATTTCTCATCGATCAATATGAGTCAGTGTGAGGCATACGGTGGTACGGAGATCATTCGCCAGTCATGAGCCTTTATTATCGATCCATTTACGGCCTTTACGACAAAAGCAACTCCAACACAGATTGCCAATGCTATGGTAGCAAAGGGGACACTTGGTAGCGCATTCACCATCACGAGTAATGGCGGTCGTGAGGTTATCTTTACTCGTACCAATAGTAACGATGGAAATATAGTTTTTACGGACTCAAACTATGCATCTTCTGATGCATTTCGAGTGGTGAATGTGGTCAGTGGGCAATCACCACTGAGCTCTCTCGTCCAACAGTCAGAATTCGTCCCAGCAAATGTCGGATCAGGAGAAGTATACCTGATAGATGTTGACGGATATACCTACACGTATACTGCTCAAGCAACCGATGGGGTGACTAACGTAACAGCAGGACTCGTGGCGGCTTACAATGCAGCTCCCCTCGGCTATGTCACTTGTACCGATCAGTCGACCCGTGTATTCTGTACTTCAAATACTGATATAGTAAGATTTAATATCGATGCTAACGTTACCTATCCTAATGCAGATACGACCGCACCACTCGTAACCCTCGTAGGATCCTCGAGTTCAACAGTTGCGTATGGTTCTACATACAATGACTCTGGAGCCACTTGGATCGATAATCGAGATGGTACAGGGACTATTCTCGCGACTTCTGGAAGCGTCGATACGAATGTACTCGGTACCTATACCCTCGAATACAAAAAAATAGATACTGCCGGGAATAGTGGCAGTGTCACTCGGACGGTCATCGTCGCGGATACGACCCCTCCGGTTGTCACCCTTATCGGTCCATCGACTCTTACTCATGAGCTCGATGTCCCGTATAATGATAGTGGAGCTACCTGGACAGATGATATTGATGGGTCTGGATCATTTGTCGCGAGTGGAGCGTTATTTACTACTACTGGTACCTATACTTTTACGTATGCAAAGACAGATGCCGCAGGCAATACCGGAAGCACATCTCGTAGTGTCACTGTGATAGACACCATCCCTCCCCTCCTTACGATCACGACTCCATATACAGTAGTCAATGCCAGTGTCTATCAGATAAGTGGGAATACGATCTGAGCAAGTCTCGTCGAAATATCATCTGGATCTACCGTTCTCGCGAGTATGGCGCCTATGAGAGGTTACTTTAGTCTCTTTGTCCCACTCACACCGAACACGAGAAATATATTTACTGTAACTGCTTCTGACGGAAATGGAAACGTCGGAACTGGCCAAGCAATGATAACTTCGAGTGGTTCTGCAGGTGCCTTCTCATGAGCTCTCACCGTATCAGGTTCGACACTTTCGTGAGCCGTGACCTATAGCGGTGTTTCATTTGCGCAAGTGAACCAGATAACTCTCATATCACCAGTCGCTTTTGCTTCAGGTTCTGGATCTGGTATCATTCCCAATGGTACGATGATCACGAACGCTTCAGGAGGGAACTTTGATCCATCGGCGATCAATGCGCTCGTCGTGACGGCAAGTGGACTCGCATCAAATCAGACTTCGCAAGGTGCCCTCGAATTCGGTATTTCGAATGTAGGACTGAACTTCAGCAAACCAGTGAAAATCCAGATCCCCGTCCCTGGATATACGAGCTCGACGATCACAGTAAAAGTAAAACATGGTGGTACGAGTAGCTATGTGACAACTGGACTCACGAATAATCCAAATGCTACTTGTATGAATGGTGTGGCTACGAGTCCATCAGAGATCGCGACAGTAGAACTCGGGACTGCGACTATCTACACTTGTGCTGGTTCTACTTTTGTAGCCTATACAGAAGTTGCTTCTCAAGTAAGTTCTGGAGGTGGAGGGGGAAGTATGGGTAGTCCTCTTTCCTTGAGTTCGACTCCTGTTTCTATAATTCCAGTTGTTATTTCTCCTGCTCCTACTGCAACGGGAATATTACTTTATACAGTCACTCCGAAGTCATCAAAAGTAAGTCCGAAGAAGGGATTCATGGTGGATATCACTCCGAATAAATGAGAGAACTTTAGTCGTCTTACTCATATTTCTCTATCAACTTCATTGCCTGAGTACTCTCTTATAAGCATAACGTATATCTGAAAGAATGGTAAGAAGGTAAAGATGATGAAAGTTCGAGTGAAGGATGGAATGATAAAATTCAATACAAAAAAGTCCGGAACCTACCAGATGATGATTATAAAATAAAATATGAAGCAATACATCCTACTAGAAATAGTGGGATTTATTTACTTGTTGCTATTCATCTCTATTCATATATCATCAATTTATGGATATACTCCTTCTCATCTTATGATGAATGATACTTCTCTGGATAATAGGGACGGTTCTTGCTATACGAGGTATAGAAGAGCCAAAGTACAGAATCATTGAGAAAAATGAAGGATATGAGATACGAGAGTATGCGAGCTATATTCGTCGCAGAGGTGGAAGTCGAAGGGGATATGCGGACCGCATTGAATCATGGATTTCGCCAACTTGCAGGGTATATATTCGGAGGGAATACATCGAAAGCATCGATCGATATGACCGCACCCGTTATGGATACCGAGAAATCATCAGAAAGTATCAAAATGACTGTACCGGTTATGGACACCCTTTCGAACTCTGGGAAATATATCGTCGCATTCACTATGCCGAGTATGTATACACTCGAAACTCTCCCAAAACCATCTAATGCAAATATTCGCTTTAGAATAGTAGAGAATTCCAGGAGAGCGGTACTGAGGTATAGCTGGTATGCGACGGAGGCGAGGATGGAGGAAAAGAAACAACTCCTCCTCAATCGCCTGAAACAGGATGGACTCACTCTAAAATGAGAAATTATCTCTGCTCAGTACAACCCGCCGCTCAGTTTTCCCCCGCTTCGGAGGAATGAAGTGATGGTGGAAGTTTTATAGTTTTATTTTCTTTGAAAGATTAATGCTACTGATTTACTTTGAGAGGATGAGTAATGTGGATAAAACGAACGATCGATGATATCAAGAGGAGAACCCACTCTCGTACCAGAAAAAGTGAATATATTTTCTGTGTTCCTAAAAATTATCCTATAAATTATCCTATAATAGGCTATATATGAAGAAATGCAAATATGATACCTATTCTCATTTACTAGGGGAATTTTATTTTTTGGCTTGCTAATGGGGTCCATTTCATATAGTGGGGCTACCTTATTAACCAATTTTTTCTATGCATTGACCGTATAGTTTGACTGATTCACGTCGTATATCTTCGTTTGTGAAATATTGCTTCCTCTCTCTTGTGATCGCTTTTGGACTTCTGGGCTTCCTTTCAGGAGTGTCAGCTGGAGGTGTTTCTGCATTCAATACGGGATCACTTGATAGGATTGCTACAACGCCCGTGGCCGCCTACTCACTCCGTCAATTGAAGGGGAGCTATACCGGGGCCGCCATTACTGTGAGAAGAGCTGCAGATGATGCAACATCGGATATATATTTCACATCTACTGGAGAACTGGATACGAGCACCCTTCTTACTTTCTGTTCTACTGACTCTTGCTTTGTAACGACTTGGTTCGATCAGAGTGGAAATGCGAAAAATGCCATCGAGACCAATCCTTCTATGCAACCAAGCATCGTCAGTAGTGGGATGCTCGACGAGAGCGGAGGACATCCTTCCTTGGTATTTTCTGGAAATCAAACCTTCGATGCCGACTGGGGTTCTGGATATACTGAGTTCGCACATACGGCCGTTTACTCTCGAGATAATACTACTTGGCCGTTTGGATCGCTTTATCATCAGGGTCCAGGGTGGAGTACCGGGTGGATTCATGCCATCGAGTCAAACGGTCCCTTTGCACTTGGATTCAATGGTGAAAATTTTACTCAGACGGCTGGTCCAGGAAGTGCGAGTTCAGACGGTATGACGAGTGCCTTTTCGGCTCCTATCTGAAGCCCAGCCTTCTACATGCTGAATGCACCAGTCGGTACAATCGGTCTCTACTACAACAATATGCTTGATGTAACGGCAACTCGTAATTGAGTTACTCCGGTTCTTGATGGAGTCCGTATCGCTTCATGGAATGATCCCCAGGGACGATTTACTTATTTTCACCTCTCTGAACTTGTTTTTTACAGTTCATCATTTTCTGATATGGATAGAGCCGCTTTTTCCCTCGATACTGGATACTACTATCATGCTATCGCTCATCCTCCAGTGCTTACCCTTTCTGGGGCGAATCCGGATAGGATTTTACGGGGATCATGAGTGCTTTCATCGAGTACGAGTCTGGTAGAAACGATGCTTCCTCATCAGTTCAGTACGGGAGGTGTCGCTCAAGGATGGCATGCGGATGATAATCATTGGGGGTACGTACTTCCATTTAGCTTCTCGTTCTACGGGGTAACCTATGCGACTGGACAGACTATCGATATCAGCTCGAATGGTCGAATATGTCTCGATACTACAAAGGACTGTGATAACACCTCAGGAAATATAGATGATTCCTATTATGGACCCATGATTGCTCCTCTTTGGCGAGACCTCTTCACACAAAATAGTCCAACTGACGATATCTATATCACGGAAGATCCGGATTTTGTCACCTTTCGTTGGCAGGCGACAGACTGTTGTGGTCCATCCAATCCCGTCAATTTTTCGGCAACCCTCTTTCGAAATGGGCAAATCCAGTTTAATTACGGAGATCAGCCTATGGATTACTAGGGAAACCCCTATCAAACAATTGGAGTTGGCAAGGGTGACGGCATTCACTATACGGTTTCGGCGAAAAGTGGAGCTGTAAGCTATGACAATACGGGCTCTATCCTCTGGAATGCATGATATGGCTACAATGATCCAGGAGCGACCTGGACCGATGTGGTCGATGGAAGTGGATTTATCAGTAACGCTTCCTCTGGAACCGTGGATACCAATATTCTGGGGACGTATACTATCGAATATCAGTATGTAAATGGTTCTGGTGCGACCGGTTCCATCCTCCGCACGGTTCACGTCGTAGGGGATCTAACTCCTCCAGTAGTCACGCTGATCGGTTCTGGAAGTATGACGATCGCACAAGGTTCAATCTTTACTGATTTGTGAGCCACTTGGACCGATAACATCGATGGAACGGGTACTGTTTCTGTGGCTAGTTCTGGCTCGGTCAATACATCTGTCATCGGGACCTATACGCTCACCTATACCAAGGTAGATGCTGCATCAAACACGGGGAATACAGTTGTACGTACGGTTCGTGTTACGGATCAGACGGCTCCAGTCATTACTCTTGTAGGAACCGGAACTGTAACCCTTGCGTATGGGGCAACCTATACAGAACTCGGGGCAACCTGGATAGACACGGTCGATGGAACAGGAACGCTCACACTTGTGAGCTCTGGCTCGGTTAATACGAGCGCCGCCGGAACCTACATACTGACCTATACCAAGACCGATGCTGCTGGAAATACCGGGAGTACTATCAGAAATGTTATAGTCTCAGCGCCGATCATCTCCTCAGGATGAGGTGGTGGTGGCGGAGGTGGTGGCGGAGGAGGAGGGGGAAGCATAGGAGGCGGATCATCTTCCTTTGTCCCTGTGAGTATCCCGGTTTCATCAGGAACATTACTCACCTCTTCAGGAACTTTGCAAGAAGGAAAGGAAATAAATCAAAAAGTATTTACCTTTACCGGAACGAGTCTCAAAAAGCTCAATACTCTCAGTACTATTACCACACTGAAGAAGGGAACATCGGTCACGGTCTATCGAACCCTACCGAACGGAAAGAGTCTCAAGGTAGGAACCGCTCGAGTGATCAATGGAAAAATCCGATACGTGGCAAAAGGAACAGGGACTTATACTTTCCAAGCACCATAATTTATATATAAAAAAACTCTCTCCCAAGTCCTCGGGAGAGAGTTTTTTTATATATATTTTTCTATCTCTCCAGTAATCGAGAGTGGACTGGTAGTCGGTGCGTAACGCTCTACAACGTTTCCCTCTCGATCGATAAGGAATTTCGTGAAGTTCCACTTGATATCATCTCCGAGGATGCCTCACTGTTCTCCCTTGAGGTAGGTATAGAGTGGATGTGTATCTTTTCCATTCACCTCAAGCTTGGCAAAAAGAGGGAAGGTAACCCCGAAGTGCATCTTGCAGACGGTCTGGATTTCCTCATCATTTCCAGGTTCTTGGTTCGCAAACTGCCCGCAAGGAAAGCCAAGTACTACAAAATCATCATGTGAGTAGGTATTCCAGAGGGTTTCGAGCTCTTCAAATTGACCGACCAGCCCACATCTGGTTGCTGTATTGACGATGAGGAGGACTTTCCCCTTATAGGCGGAGAGGAGGAGATCCTCTCCATTCGCTTGTTTTACAGAAATATCGTAGAAAGAACTCATAAGGATAAATAAAGAGGATGGTATCGTACTCTTTTTTTGAGTTTTTCTAAGAGTTTTCCTATTTCCTATTGAATTTATTTATTTCTTCCTAATATAGTGGTACTTGTATCTCCATATATGAAAAAAACAGTACTCATCACTGGTGCCTCCTCAGGAATCGGTCTCGAATTTGCTCGAATATTCGCCCGTGAAGGATATTCGCTGGTCCTCGTTGCTCGCAGTATCGACAAACTCGAAACTCTGGCGAAGGAGCTTGCACCGACGGAAGTAATATTTATAGAAAAAGATTTATCCGTAGCATGAAGGGCTCAAGAGGTGTATGACTTTACTATTGCAAATAAGTGCAATATAGAAATCCTCATCAATAATGCTGGATTTGGCGATTATGGGTACTTTCATACCCTGGATTTGGCGAAGCAACAACAGATGATCCGACTCAATATCGAAGCTCTCACTGATCTGACCTACCTTTATGGAAAGGATATGGTGAAGCGGAAAAGTGGAAAAATTCTCAATGTGGCTTCGACGGCGGCATTTCAACCCGGTCCTCTGATGTCCGTATACTATGCGACAAAGCACTACGTCCTCGCCTTTAGTGAAGCGATTGCGGAAGAGTGGAGTTCATTCGGCGTGACTGTGACCGCCCTCTGTCCTGGTCCTACCGAGAGTGGCTTCCAGAAAGCCGCGAGTGCTTCTCTTAATAAGATTTTCAATAAAAACCTGCCGACGTCTCGAGAAGTCGCGGAATATGGATACGCGTCGCTTATGAAAGGGAAGCGAGTCGCGATTCATGGGCTGACGAATACGATCATGGCGTGGAGTATTCGTCTCCTCCCTCGACGGCTCATAGTGAAGATGGTCAAAAAGATGCAAGAACAACGATAACAGAGATTATATATGGGAAGTCATATTTTTACTGCATCCGATGAGGGGGCTTTCGTTGTTTGTCTCTGTTCTCAAGATTATTTCAATGTAGAACTAAGCTTTGTACAAGTTAGAAAGTGACAAGTGAATTACCTATTACAGAATGGATGATTTTCAGCAACTGAGAACGAACTACTCGATCATGGATCTAGAGAAGTGAAAGAAAATACTAACAAACGAATTTTCCTTATCCTTGACGAGGAAAGTATAGAAGTACTTCAAATCCATAAACATTCCTACGATGAGGGTTGTGAGTATGATCCACTTGATGAGGTCGGAAGCCTTCGTATACGGGATATATTCCTCGGATGGGGATACCAAGTTTGGGGTATCTGGAAGGGGCGAAGGGTGGATATTTAGTTTTGCCTCGAAGAGATAAGTTTTTCTTTTTCGCTTCGTGAGAGTTGCTTGATCGCGTATTCTCTTTTTGAGGCTTCACTTCGACTCTCGAAGGATTCTGAGTGGACGAGAGTGACTGGTCGTCGCATCTTGGTATATCGGGCTCATTTGTCACTGGTATTGTGTTCATCGACTCGACGCTTGAGATCGGTGGTAATCCCAGTATAGAGGGTACCGTCTGAACACTGGAGGATGTAGGTGAAATAACTCATAGGTATTAGTGTTGACGATACGGCTGTGGCTTATGGACGAGGGATACGAGGACAAAGCTGATAATCATGAGGAGAAACCAGGCAAGTATTTTTTCAGGGCTTACCATATGCCAGATATGGGTCTGAGAAGGATAGATCCAGATATGCATAGAGGTAGCGATATTTTCCGCGATCCATATCACAAACGCCACGAGTCAGAATCCGACGACGAGGCTCATCGAGTAGTACCGTGTATCGGGTCGAAAGTGTATCTGTGTATGACGGAAGAGATAGAGTGTTATGATGAGTATTATATAGCGGAGATCCGGGATAAAGTGGTGAGAGAAAAAATTGATATAAACGGCGAGTCAGAGTCCGATAGTAGCAGCCTTACTTGGGTAGTCAGTATATCGAAAATCGAATATCCTCCAGACTCGAGCGATGTAACTCCCGACCGCGGAATACATAAATCCCGCAAAGAGGGGCACTCCCATAATACCGATAACAAAACCTTCTGGATAGCTCCATGAGGCGATACTGGGACTCGTCTTGAAGACTTCCATAACAGTCGCGACGATGTGGAAGATAGCAATCACTCCGACTTCTCTCCAAGACTCTAGTTTGGTGACGATGAGGACGACCTGAAAGATAATGGCTGAGAGAAAGAGGAAATCATATCGGTAAATGATTCAGTCGAGCGGATAGTAGTATTTCGTAAGTATGATAATGAAGACAAGAAAGAATCCAAAAATACAAGCATAGGCTTGTTTGTAGGTGAAAATGAGAAAGTCAAAGAGGATTCCTTTCATATTTTAGAGTCCATTTTGTTTGATCAGGAGAAATATCATTTCCCCAAGTGTTTGAATGGCAACCCCCATAAGAAAGAGACCGAGTATCCGAATGATGAGGTGAGTGCCAGCTTCCCCAAGTTTTTTAATGATATTTCCACCAAACATGACGACGAGAGTGGTAATCAGTGCGGCGCTCAGTATTGCTATCACCCCATTGAGTATCCCATTTCCATGCATGGCGATGACATAGGCCATACCAGGAGCCGAGAATGTTAGAGGGAAGGCAAGAGGTATGATGAGTCATTTATTCAGGTATTCATGGATGAGGTGATCTCACTCGACTTTATTGATCTTAGTCCCGTCAGCCTCTTCTCATTGTACCATAGAAAACGCTATAAAAAAGAGAATCACTGCTCCTGCGATGCGGAAATACTCAGTTCTGAGTCCGAAAAATGTGAGGAGGTACTGCCCGAGAAAAAATGTCGAGAGCATCGCGATGAGGAGAACGAGTCCAAGTCGCATACCATCTTTTCGATACTCACGCGGGCTCGCCGTCGGATGCAGTCGTGAATAAAAAGAGAGCGTCGTCAGTGGCT
Organism: Candidatus Altimarinota bacterium; assembly: GCA_043739785.1. Lineage (GTDB taxonomy): Bacteria > Patescibacteriota > Gracilibacteria > BD1-5 > UBA2023 > JAYUDN01. The sequence continues at coordinate 19,719 of JAYUDN010000006.1, read as the reverse complement.
CGAGCAGGGCAATAAGTGATAGTATCATCACCCCGATGATGGTCGTATCGATAGTGAAAAACATAGGTTCTTACTATATAAAAAATGAAATAGAATGCAAAAAAGTATTAAAAGTGCAAATTAAACTTGACAATTTATTTAGAGAGATCTATAATACTATATCTATTTTTTAAAGTTTTTAACCATGAGTACAAATTCTCCTTCATCTTCATCTGAAAGATTTGAACAAGCCGCACTTTTGCGTTTCCAGCTTGCTCAAATGGAATTAGAATGAGAAGTATTGAGGTTTATTAAACCTATTATTGATAATCCTGAACTATATCTACCTGATATAGATGGTTCCTGAAAAAAAAGACAAAATGATTTCAGTCTGTTACCTATTTATGATTTCTTTGGTATACCAGTTAGCTTTGTTTCCAGAAGAACCCCAGAATATAAAGCGCAAGTAGCCATTATTCGTGATATGATTAGATTAGTTCTAAGAAAAGAAAAACTTGATGCCGTATACGGATATGCAAATGCCGAAGATAATGATACAATCTCGATAAAAACCTCAGAAGTTGAGATTATAACATTTGAACCCAATGATAAAGGAAATAAAGGCACAAATGAAAAATTAAGATGAGTTCGATGAGTTGTAGACCGACTCGTTACTTCAGTTTAGATAATTATAAAAAAAATCATCTCGAATTCGAGATGATTTTTTTTACTCCAATTCTAGATATTCATCAATCCTGATCTGCCAAACGAACTCGTCAATATGTGAGACCATCACCATCGTGCCCTCATATTCATCGAGGGCTTTGGCGATCACAGGAAGGTGGCGGAAGTTGATATGGTTAGTCGGTTCGTCGAGGATGAGGAGTCCTGGCTTTTCGAGGACGAGCTTCGCGAACATGATGAGTCACTTCTGACCTTCACTACACGCTCCGATCTGATTGGCGAGGATATCACCAGTGATGAGGAATCCAGCAGCGACTGATCGAAGGTCTCATTCTTTGATATTATTATTCGCACTTTCCATCAGTGAGTCCCAGACCGTCTGAGAAAAGTCGAGCGTCGAGAAATCTTGACGGTAATATCCTATCTTTACATTATCGCCTATTTTCGCGCCAAGCGCTGTGCCTTTGGCAATGCTCTCGAGGAGGGTAGACTTCCCGATACCATTGGGTCCAGAGAGGAGGAGGTGACGATTCTTTCTGAGGGTAATATTGACCTCTTTTTCGATCGGATGGTGGTCTCGGATGATCTGGACACTCGTGAGGGAGAGGATTTTTCCTCCGACACCTTCCTGATTCGGGATTGAGAACTCTCGGATGGTTTTATCTTCTCGACGAACCTCACCCTTCGAAGCTTCGAGCTCTTCGGCTTTTTCGACCATTTTCTTCGCGACCGCTCGGAGCTTTCCTCCCTTGTGGGCAAAGACATTCGCCTGATCCTTATTGGCTTGGATTTCTTTCGCGAGACGGGCATTTTCCCGATTCTGGTTTTCGATACGTCGCTCGACCTGTTCGACCGCATCATGGTAGTTCCCGACGAATTGCTCGACCTTGCGCGTGAAGACGTCGAGGTAGAGGATACCATCCGTGAAGGCATTGAGAAACTCGGCATCATGGGAGATGACGAGCACGGTCTTGTCGTAGTTCTGGAGAAACTCCGTCAGGTGCCAGATCCCTGCGGTGTCGAGGTTGTTCGTCGGCTCATCGAGGAGGAGTATATCTGGCTTCTGGATGAGGGCACTTGCGAGGAGGAGGCGAGCCTGCTGTCCGCCTGAGAAGCTTCCGACTACGCGATTGAGAAAATTGGTAAATACTTCTTCCTTCGTCATCGTCGAGCCGACGGGCACGACCGGGACAAAGTCCACCGCATCGAGGGCATCTCTGATATCTCGGTCGATATTGTGGGCGTCACTTCTCGAATACTTTCGGAAAAATGCCTGGATCGTAAGGAGTTTATCATCGTGAGGCATCACCTGCTTCGCTATCGCGATATGGGTGCCGCCCGTTATCAGTATGCGTCCCTCTTTTGAAGCGAGTTCCTTGATAATAAGCTTAAAAATCGTACTCTTTCCTGCTCCATTTTGCCCCATGATCGTAATCTTCGCCCCTTCTCGTACCGAAAAATCCACCTCATCGAGGAGTGGTTTCGAAGGAGAGAATCCAAAAGTGACTTCGTCGAAGCGGATGATAGTTTCTCAGCGGGCCATAGGGAGAGTATTACAGGATAACAGTTTCTCAGTTTTATAGAAGGTTATGTGACAGTTCTTTCGAACGGAAATAGTACCTAACTATTAAACTTTATTGAGCGGATTGTATAGAAAATGAAGGAAAAGTAAAATATTTATAAAAAACTAAAAAATATATTTGACAATACCGATTGACCAGGTATTATTCCTTTATGAAAAAAAGATTGAAGCCAGAATTTTGACAGTATAATCCAGATATTCCAACATTTGGAGATCCATACAAAGAACCACTCGGATATATGACCCACCAGGTTATCAAGAATCGACAAGAACTTGCTTTTGAGGTTCTTTGTAATCCTGGTTTTCTCTCAATACGAGAAGGTTGAAAAAAATACGAGATATTCATATTTCGAGACTTGGTGAACTCGGAAACAATAGTTCAAAGTACCTGGCATGGGTAAGATTAGAAATTGTACGTTTACCGATGCAGATTTTACTCAAATGTTGAGAATCTTGATATAGAGAAAGCGAAAGACAAAGACTTATGTTCGATGATGCTATTATTGTATTCTGAGAATATCCTCAAATTATTTCAGAAATTAGAAATTTAATACAAGAATTTCAAGAGAGTTTTCACGGAAAAGTGGATTCATAAAACTATCTCTAATTTTAGAGGCTTTACTATTGAGACGTATATCATTCATGTCGTAATAAATCACCATTAATTTAGTTGACAATATAATAAAAAATACTACCTTCCCTAAATAATTTTCTCTCTATGCTCAATCAGTCCTCTCAACCTATTGCACAAGAATGAGTTCCATGATTTATTCTTCCATCAGGAGCGCAATCTATCGTGGCTATTATTCCTGACTTTCGCAAAACACTTGATGCTATAGATAATCTTATGGTCTGACGATTAAAAGACATGAATACGATATATTCTCAAATAGGCATTGATAATAATGCAAAACCAGAGTCTACACAAGACCCGATGAATACAGTAGTAAAAAATAAGTTGTATTCCGATTTGTGAGTATATCTGTCGAGAGAAACCCAAATTCCTCGAGCATTATCTGACAGATTCTGGGATTGCGTTATCGAACACTCGGAAAAAATGCAACAGGTAGGGGGTACAAATGAAGATACGACTGATATGAGTACACCTTCACCAACCATGGATAAATTGTATGATGATTTGGTTCGACTTTTGGCCGCGAGAATAATGCTTTTTAGAATTGAATTATCCATTCCTTGATTGTGAACCGAACGACTCTTTAATAAACAAAACTGTGCACCTTTCGAAGAGATATTCACTCAGCTCGATGCCATTTGTATGCAGGCAAGATGAGCGAAAATATGAGGTAGTACTAATACCCAGAAAGGGTAACATTATATATAAATATCCCTTCTTTATTTTGAGTGGGGATTTTTGCTATTTAGGAAAGAGTATGATACTATATCATCATACTTTATTTTTCTATGACTCGTATTTCTTCCACCAACCCTTCAGATACCTATAGTGTGATCGACTTCGTAGATACTACTCCAGAATCTACCATGATCGAAATGGTCGCAGCTTCGCGAAAGGCTCAATTTCTCTGGTCTGAGACACCATTGATAGATCGGATCAACCTCTTGCAAGATGTCTACACGCGACTCCTTCTCAAAAAAGAAACGATCGCTATGAGTGTGGCTCGGGAAATGGGAATGCCGATCCGACTCGCCCGAGATGAAGTCCAGTATGGGCTCAACTATTTTCTCTGGTACCTCGAGAATGCTCAAAAATACCTCTCTCCTGAAGTCGTCTTCGAAAATGAGACTGAAATCCATACTGTCTACTATGAACCGAAAGGGGTGATCGCCGCGATTACCCCGTGGAATTATCCATGTATGCTCTTTGTCTGGGCCTGTATCCAGCCACTACTTGCAGGGAATACGGTCGTATGGAAAATATCGAAGGAAGTCATCCTCACTGGAAAGCTTATAGCTTCTATTATCGCGGAATCATCGCTTCCCGAATGAGTCTGGATGGAGGTCTATGGGGATGGAAAGACGGGAGATTTCCTCACGGATCAAGGGATCGATGGGATTACCTTCACGTGAAGTACGATGGTCGGTAGGGGACTCGCTCGAAAGGCCCTCGAAAAAGGAATCCCAGCGGTGATGGAACTCGGAGGATCGGCTCCAGGCATTGTCACGGAAGATGCGGATATCGATAGTGTTCTAGAGACGATATATTTTATGCGATTCTCGAACTCGGGTCAGATGTGTGATGGACTCAAACGGCTCATCGTACACAGCTCTCGGTATGAGGAACTCGTCTTGAAACTCAGAGAAAAACTCCTCTCGAAAAAGATAGGGAATGCCCTCGATGAAACCGTTGATGTCGGTCCACTCGTCTCTGAACATCAGCTTCGGGCCGTCCAATCTCAGCTCCAAAATGCTCTCCTCCTTGGGGCAAAAGTACTCGCGGTCAACACCCCAAGTGAATCTCTCAAGGGTGCCTATATGCCACTCATTCTCCTCGGAAACGTCAAAACTGATATGCGAGTCTGGAGAGAAGAAGTATTTGGTCCGATACTCCCTATAGTACCGTACGAAACTCTCAGTGAAGCTATAGAGCTTGCTAATGATACGGAGTATGGACTTGGAGCCTATATCTTTACTGAGGATGACCGAGTATTCGATATCCTCGCTCGGCATATCAAAAGTGGGATGGTTCAGCGCAACAATGTAAACTACTGTATCCCATCAGATCCGTTCGGTGGATACAAGGCTTCTGGAATCGGTCGCGAGCATGGAAAATGGGGATTCCACGAACTCTGTAATATCAAAGTGATTTCAGAACCCAAGATTTCCAGAAACGTATAATTGCTCCTATGTCACAAGCGCTCCTCTTTTCATTGATTTCCACCATGCTCTATATGGTCGGATTTATCCCGTATATATACCACGTATTTTACGGAAGAGTCGTGCCTCATCCTTTTAGTTGGACCATCTGGTTTCTGTTTGCCGCGACGAATACGTATATCCTCTTCGAGGTAAATGGGTGGAACTGGTCACTGTTTTCAGTGGTTTCTCGAACCATCGCCCTCGCAATAGGACTGAGCTGTGGGTGGTGGATGATACGTAAGATCCAACTCTCGCGATTTGATTATCTTTCCCTTTTGCTTGCGGTTTTCGTCATTATCGGGATCAATATCTATGGGATGCGAGAAGCAGTGGTAGCTATGGTGGTGGTCGATATGATCGTCTCCCTTCCGACCATCAAGAAGGTATGGATGGATCCAAGGACAGAGGATGCTCTTGTTTGGTTTACCACGGCACTTTCTCTTTCCTGTCTCCTCATCTCCCTCCCATTTTTTACATTTGAGAATTCATTTTTCTGGTTTTATGCGGTTTTTGCCAATATTTCTATCGGACTCCTTATCAAACTCAGGGGTCGATATATTCGTGGAAAATGGGGGTACCGAATTGCCGCATTCTTTTGCTTTCGAAATTAAATTGTGCTAGACTGAAATTACTTTATTTTTTATGAGCATACATATGAAAGAAAAAAAGAAGAAAATCCTCGAATACAGTGCGAAGTGGCTCGATGTTATCAAACAACCGAATGATCCTCTCCCAGATGAAGCCGGCTGGATTATCAAAGAATCACTCTATAACTTTCGCGAACACTTCAATGCAGGATGGCTTGATTATCGAAAGTCAGTGACGCTGGCAGATCACTGTGGGATTATCCCTGGTGACTGTGTGGCGGTTGAGTGGAAAGGGAAGTGAGCCATCTTTCAAGATGTCCTCGGACGAGAGTATATTGACTGGCTCGGTGGATACGGGATGATGAATCATGGATGGTCAAATCCAGATGTGGTTGCGGCGGTCCAGGCCCAGCTCCTTCATACACCGATGCCTTCACAGGAACTCATCGATCCGCTTCGAGGCGTACTCGCTCGACTCATTGCTGATGTCACTCCAGGAGATCTGAAGTATTCATTTTTTGCTGGAAGTGGAACGGAAGCCAATGAATGAGCGATCAAACTCGCGAAAATGTATACAAAAAAGGCAGGGTTTATCGTCGCGGTCAAGGGATTCCATGGGAAAACGATGGGGTCGCTTTCGATGATCGGAAAGAAGGACTACCGAGAGCCCGTCGGTCAGCTCTACGGAGGCCCAGTCTACCACGTACCGTATGGAGATGCTGAAGCCGTCGAACGACAACTCGAAATCTGCGAAACGGTTGGTGTCGGGATTGCCGCCGTGATGATGGAACCTATCCAGTGAGAAGCCGGTGCTATTGTCCCACCCGATGATTTCTGGCCACGAATACGTGAAGCGACCAAGAAACATGGCGTGCTCCTCATCGCAGATGAAGTACAGACCGGGATGGGTCGCACCGGGAAAATGTGGGGGGTCGATCACTGGGGCGTTGTTCCCGATATTATGACCATGGCGAAGTCCCTCGGTGGGGGAGTGATGCCGATATCCGCGTTTGTCTCTACGGAAGAAATCTGGCAATGTATGATGCACCCGAATCCATTCATCCATACGACCACGACTGGAGGTGGAGCGCTCGCTTGTAGCGCTGCCATCGCGGCGATCCATGTCGCTCTTCGAGATGACTATCCGAAACAGGCGGAAGAGAAGGGGACCTATATGATGGCAAAACTCCAAAAACTCGTCCAGAAATATCCACAAATCTACTCCCATGTTTCCGGAAAGTGACTCCTCATGGCTCAACACTTCCAATCCTCTGAGATTGGGTACCAGGTGACGGCAGAACTCTTCAAAAATGGCGTACTGATTGCTGGAACCCTCAATAGTGCTATCACTTCACGAATCGAACCACCGATTGTGATCAGCTATAAAGAGATTGATCGAGGGTTTGAAGCGCTGAAAAAATCTCTGAAAACGGTGGCAAATAATATGTCACGAACGAGTGTCAATAAAAAGCAATAGTTAATATGAGAATTATTCTCATTATAGATTGACTTCAATACTTATTCAGATACAATTTTTTTAACTTTTAACTTTTAACTTTTAACTTTTAACTTTTAACTTTCACTTTTTATGTCCACCAACAATCCATTTCTCTCAGCTCAAATCCAGATGCGTGCTGCCTATGTATTCCTCCAGGGGAGATATGATAGTCAGTTTGAGAAGGTCCTATTCCCAGAACGTATAATCGAAGTCGCGATTCCAGTCCTCATGGACAATGGGACTACTCGACTATTTACTGGATATCGAAGCCAACACAATGCGGCAAGAGGCCCGTATAAGGGGGGGATTCGATACCATCAAGATGTCAACAAAGATGAGGTGATGGCGCTCTCCGCTTGGATGAGTATAAAGACCGCGACACTTGACCTGCCACTCGGAGGAGGGAAGTGAGGAGTCATCGTCAATCCGAAAGAACTATCGGTCGAAGAACTCGAACGACTTTCGCGAGGATGGGTTCAGAAACTCTACAAATACCTTGGACCGCTTGATGATGTGCCAGCTCCTGATGTGAATACGACCGGACAGATTATGGCGTGGATGGTGGATGAATACTCACGTCTCGTTGGACACTGGACTCCGGGGACCTTTACCGGAAAACCACTCTCCATCGGTGGATCCCTCGGCCGTGATACGGCAACCGCTCAGGGAGGGCTCTATGTCCTCGAAGCCTATCTGAAATCCAAAAATGATACACTGAAGGGGAAGAAAGTAGTGATTCAGTGAGCGGGAAATGCCGGACTTAATATGATCGAACTTATTTCTAAAACGGGGGCGATTCTCATCGGAACTTCGGATTCTCATGGAGGTATCTATGACCCTCAAGGACTCGATATCTCTCAAATCGTAGAACTGAAGAAGAACAAAAAATCACTCTCAGAATATCTCCCCCTTGAGAAAGGGGGCAGGGGGGATTTCGCTCAGATTTCCAACAGCGAGCTTCTGGAGCTCAAGTGCGATATCCTCATCCCAGCGGCTCTCGAGAATCAGATTACGAGTGATAATGCGGCGAAAGTGAAAGCCTCCCTGATTATGGAACTCGCCAATGGTCCTATTACTCCCGATGCGGATACGGTACTCTTCGAGAAATGAATCCCGGTCATCCCAGATATCCTTGCAAATGCTGGAGGAGTGACGGTCTCGTATTTCGAACAGGTACAAAACAATGCCAATTATTTCTGGTCTCGCTCTGAGGTCCAGGAGAAACTCAAGCTCAAGATGGAAACAGCACTCACATGAGTACTCATAAGTGCTACCGAGCATAAGGTGATGCTTCGAACCGGAGCTTATGTTGTCGCGCTCGAACGGATTCTCGAAGCGATGAAGGCCAGAGGTGACTAGGTATGATTTTATAATAAAATCCCACAAATCGTGGGATTTTTTGTTGGAAGAATATATTTTTATTTATTGTCTATCCACAAACAGACAACCCTTTCTTTTATCCCCTTGTTTTTTTGACTTCCCAAAAAAGTCCTGGTATAGTAAGAGAGTTACCTCATATCTTTTTCTCTATGTTTCGACGTTCTCTCGCCATGACGACTTTGGCCATCTTTTTGTTTCAGAGCCTTTTTTTTGTAGGTGTTTCACCCGTATCCGCGGCCCCTGATAGCGACGGAAGTGCTAATATCAATCTCTGGATTGCTCCTTCTCTTCCAGGAACCGCGATTATCGGACAAAACTTTACCCTTGATATTTCTCTCGAAAATCAGTCAAGCTCAGATGGGGATGGATATAATCCTGGACTGATTGTTTCTCTTCCTGCTGGTATTAGTTTCGTCAGCGCGGGATCTCTCGGAGCCCCTTCTCGTACAGTGGCTCATGCGAGCGGAGGAACACTTCTTTTTTTCCAGACATCGAACGAAGTACTTCTCAAATGACTGACGAATCACTATACCCTTACTCTTGCTTCGAGTAATAGTGCTGGAGTTTTCGTCAATAAAAGCATCGGAGTACTCGGATATATCAATGATAACATCTACGGACGTGGAAGTGCTCCTACGGGCTCTCCTCCCGGAACCCTCACCGGAGGGATAGATTATGCAGCTGGAACCGGAGTGAGTATGCCGGATCCCACAGATTTGACTTTCCCGACAGCAGTCAATGCCAGTACCAACCTCAGTACTCTTCCATTCGTGAGTCCGACCATGCAGTTTACCCCATTCGATGTGACAAAAAGTGAGAGTACCTCGAATCTCATAGGAGGCGCTATCACGACGACACTTACGGTCCATGGAAATAGCATGGGAACTCTGAAACACTTTCATCTCCAGGATATCATCCCAGCGAATCGATCATTTAGCTGATTTATAACCACTACAGGTGCCAATATCGGTGGACTTCGGGTGACCTACAATGCTCCATCTCCTGGACTTGCGACCCTTGATATGACCGATATCACGGTACCGACTGGGACGAATGTCTCTATCCAATATCAGACCCTTCCTCTTGCATATACTCTCGCATCTTATTCAGGAAGTACCCCAATCCTCAATACTGGAAGTGTGGTGGCGCATAGTGCTCTCTCACGAAATACGGTGACGATGCATACCGGATCACTCGCTCTCTCTGGATGACCTTTTTCCGGAACGACTTGGAACAATGGAACTTCCGATATCCTCGTCACGGCTTCTGGGATCCTTTCTCCTCGGTCAGTTGATACGCATAGTATCTACGCGAGCCTTTCGAAGTCAGCCAACGTTTCTCAAGCGGTCATCGGAGATGTAGTCACCTATACGATCCGACTCGATACCGCGAAAAATGTCGCATTCACTACAAACGGAAGTGGCACCTACATAACCGATATCCTTCCCGATGGGATGACATACTCTGGTATGGTGAATTCTACGATCACTGGAACAGGCACACCACTGACATTTATCTCAGCCACGACGGATGGAAATGGAGATACGAGTATTCTTTGGATGTTAAATAGCGGAACCATCGGTGCGAATTCGAGTGCCACTATACAGTACCAGGCAGTGGTCGACGGGGCGTATGAAGGGGCCGGAGACACTGAGTATGAAAATACCGAAACCCTCGTCAATAGTGCTTCTTTTTTCGGAACGGTTGGAGATGGAACTCTCAGTGGGATTTGGGGCCGTACTGATCCGACGATTATCGGAAATACTATAGCTATCAATAATATTACTGCTTCCGTGCATGCTCCCAATCCGAGTACAAAAAAACATCTTATATCGGTTACTACCCCTGGGGGTATAGTATATGATTCGATCACTGGACTTCCTCCGACGATTCCTTCTGGTTCAAGACTCCAGTTTGCGGTCACGATGGATTTTCCGAATGTGAATTTTATCAATCCAAAAATTATCGATGCCCTTCCGCTTCTCTCTGGTCCAAATACCAGTGCCTATAATATCGAATTCCAAACAGGAACTACACTGAAGGATATCTATAACAACCCGGTTCTGTTTAATACTGATGATGGGGTAACCCCGAGTACTTCTTTCAATGGATTTTCCCTCTCGGGTTCGACGATCCCGAATGCGGCCTGGGTGGTCACGAATCCTGCCAATAATATCGAGTTCCACCTCAACTCATGATCCCTCAAGAAGACCTTTGCCGTCCTTTTTACGGTCGATGTTCTTCCGACGAAGCCGACTGGAGGAGTCGGAGCGACCTGACTCGTTCCACTGACCAATTTTGCCTACAGTTCTTTCAATGATGATACCGCGACCCAAAATCCACTTCCGATTACGAGTATCCCATTCAACGTCAACTTCCCATCTGTTACAGCTTCGAAGACTGCTTCCGGAGGGACCAATGTACAAGCCGAGAAGACGATTGATTATACGGTAACTCTGACCAATGGAGGTTCTGGACCAGCTTTTCTCGAAAATATAATGGATGCTCTTCCGAGTAATATGAATTTTATCACTGGATCAGTCGTCTCGAGTGGTTCAAGTACTCCACTTCCGAATACGTCATTTACCCAGGTGGGAACGGGACTCTTTATCTCCTTTGATACTGGTGCTCTTTCGGGAACTCGAAGTCTCATCCCACTGGATAATACTGGAACAGCCACGGTACAGGAAAATATCGTACTGATTCACTATACCGTCAAGCCCACAACTTCATTTCTTATCCAATGATGAGCGACACGAACCAATACAGTGAGTCTCGACTACTATGCGAGCTCATGAGCCCTCTCGAATGCCGTCAATAATCTCGGACCGGTTACCACCTCCGCGAATGTTACCGTGGCATCTCCTTCACTCACTCGAAGTATCGCATCGACTTCAGAAGCCGATAGTACTGCCCAGAATCTCTATGTTGGAGAAGAAGTCGTCTATCGTACCGTGATCACCGTTCCGCAAGGAACCCTTACGAACGCGAACTATATTGAGACGAAACATGCGGATCTTACCTTCGTTTCGGGGGCTCTGATTGCTTCAAGTTGAGCCCTCAGTTATAGTGGGGTTCTATTCTCGGGGACTACCATTACCTTTGGAACCATTACGAATTCCGACACCGATGCGAGCAATCTCGAAACTATAGCACTTGAGACAACCTACCGAGTCCAGAAGAGTGCAGCAGCAGGAACCAATAGATTCAATACCTGAACTTTCAATTATTCTTCGACCTCGACGGCCTCAACCCTCAATGTCGATATCAGAAAACCAACCATAACTCTGACAAAAGTAGCTTCTCCGACGACTGGAGATGCGGGAGATACGATTACCTATACTGTCACAGTCAATAATACCAGTACGACCGCACGAGCATACGACCTTCGTATTACCGACCTCCTACCAGCGCATCTGAGTTATGTGACCGGAAGTCTGAATCTTGGAGCTTTTTCAGGGAATGATATCAATCTCTTCTCCAGTAGTGGAGGAGGGAATGGACTGGTACTCGATGTGCTTCCTGTATCTTCAGGATCGACTTTTACCTTCCAGGCCCTCATAGATAGTACCTTGAGACCTGCTGATACCGTGATGAACCGTGCTGATGTGGTCTACGATACTCTCGATGATGATAATTCGATTTATGAATGGACGGGATCGACTTTTGCCAATGCTGTCGTCACCGTTCCGGATCTCACCCTCACTCATACGGTCACTTCGACGAGTCTCGCCGATACGACCAGCGCTCTCTTCAGCGGGTCTCTTATAGATCTTGCGATTGGAGAACATGTATTCTATACGACGGTGGTCACTTTTCCAGAGGCGACAGCAACTGGATTTACCCTCACTCAGACGCTCCCAAGTAGTATGAAATTCCTCTCTGGATATGTACTCCAGGATGGAATCAAGTCACATACCCTCTCAAGCATAAGTATTAGTCCGAATCATATTATTACCTTCTTATTTGGAAACGTAGATAATACAGGTATCGGTGCTGGAACTGGCATCACTATCGTTACAGAAGCTGTCATGCTTGATAATATAGCAAATACTGCGGGAAGTATCAAAAATTCCACCCTTCTCGCGAACTATAGTGAAAAATCGAAATCTATTACGACTTCAGTTGAAGCGGTCGAACCATCGCTGAGTATTGTGAAAGACTACTCTCCAAATACGGGAGATGCCGGAGATGTGATTCCTACAACCGTCACTGTAACCAATACCAGTCTCGTGTATGCCTACGATGTGGTCCTGACTGATGTTTCTGCTTCGAAACTCACTCCAGATGGAGGATTTAGTGGAACTATCAGTATCGGTACGCTTGCTCCAGGAGCTGTACGTACGTATACCTACAATAGTACTATCCAGAATTATGTATCACCATGAGAGATTCTTACGGGTACTGCCAGTATAGTCTACACTTCCTATCCAGGTAATCCTACGGAATGAGAGCGCTCGTATACAGCGACCAGCTCGGACTATGTGAATATCATCACTCCAGGATCTATCTTGGTCACCCTCTTATCGAGTTCGAATGTGAAGGTATGAGATGTTTCACAGTATGAGATCAAGGTACCCCTTGGAGAGGGAACTACGAATCTTCTCACACTGTCGAGTTTCATTCCGACGGGTATGGCTATTCTCTCCGGCAGTATTGCTATTACCACAGATCCATCCATTACATATAGTGGAACCGTGAGTCCTACTATTACTCCAAACTCAGATACTCTCGGGGCTGGAATCTCCCAGACAATAGCGTATATCTTTACCGGAGTCGTGAATACCAATACGGATAATGGAACTACGGAATATATCACTGTTCGATATGACGCCGTCACTCTCGATAGTACTGACACCAATAATGGAAACACAAAAATACATACTGCAATTGTACTTTATGATGGTTCGAATAGTAAATCTGGATCGGCACTCCCGGTAACTATACGAGAACCAAATATTATCCTCTTTGTTTCAAATGCTTATGCAAATGGATACTCTGTACCGTATACCTTCACTCTTACCAATACTGGTACCTCGACAGCGTATGATGTCGATCTCTCGACTCTTCTTCCTTCCGGGGTTGATTATACGGGAGCGATTATCATCACAAATTCTGGGGGAGCAGTCAATCTCGTTCGGTTCGGAAATACGTTTACACTGGATTCACTTCCAGTGAACCCTGGGAATCCACTAATTTTTACGATCAATGGCACCATCGATGGATCGGTAGCGAACTATACTCCGATTACTCTTACGGGAACGGTACGATATACTTCAGAACCTGGTTCCTACAGTTCGGTAACATCCAATATCCTTAATACGGAACGATCAAGTGCTGGATGAGTGGATGACTATATCGATGCCAATAAGACCACTTCATTTATCCTCAATATTGCTCTTCTTGACGAAGCCATCGGAGTCGTCGATCTCAATGGAGGAGATGGAATTATCGGAGATACCTTCGAATATACAGTGACTCTGACGAATACCGGAAATGTATCGCTTCACTCTATTCCCGTTACCCTTGATATCCCGAGTGGATTTACCGGGTTTACGGTGATGTCGATTCCTCCGGGATCAACTGATATTTCATCTCTTACAGGTGGGATAAACTCAGCATGATTTCTCTCAATAACGGGTATTAACATCCCTATCGGAACTTCGAGAACCATCGTCTATCGAGTGGAAGCCCTGACGACGGTGATTCCTGGAACGGTTATCCCTACGACGGCGACAGTAGGAAATAGTAGTGAGTGAGCTATCGGGGGAACTCCGAGAGTTCCTGTGACTATCAATGCTCCTCGACTGCTCACGACCGCCCTCGAGACCGATATCAATGCCGGGGGGAGACTCCTTCAGACAGAGCTTATAAAACATACCCTTACCCTCACGAATACGGGAACGGCTACTGGAACCAATGTCGTGGTGACGATTCCTTGGGGAACGGGATCTACTTATGTCACCGGAAGTCTCGTTTTTCAGACCGGTACGTTCGTCAATACTACATGAGCGACCGTAGATATTATTGCCAACACGATTACTTTTACTATCCCCGTCTTTCCAATCGGCTTAAAGGAAACATTTCTTTTTCAGTCAAAAGCCATAGGTCCAGTTGGGACGACTATTTCCACAACGATCACGGCAAATGCTGAGGAATGAGTCGGTTCGATGACTCTGAGTAACCTTCTCATTATAGAAGCACCTCAGATTGCTGAGGGACCAGGGGGCGGAGGAGGATGAAACCCTGGACCAACTCCAGTTCCACCACCAAAGGTTGGGGACCCAACTCCACCGATAGTTCTCCCTCCTACGACTCCACCTCCAGTGATTATTGCCAAAAAACCCGATACCTCTGAGAAGGCTATAAAGAAAGAATACACCTCTTATCTCGCAAAAAAATCTAGACTTGCGACCCTCAAGAGCGAAGAAACAACTCCCGGACTCCTCGGTATTACCTATCCGAAAACCCTTCCGCAGACGGGGAAATCTATCCTTTCTCGCATCAAGCAACTTATCAATGATAAGCTCGTACTTGATGTTCCGAAATTCACGAAAGGTGGAGACAAAACCGGGGATGATATAAGTTTCTGGCTTGGGGATCTCCCGAAGGAAGACAGAACTCGCGATGAGTATATCGTCCTTCCATCCAATGGTATGATCGCGCCAATCAATACCGTACCAACATGATCCCTCGACTATTCCAAGCTCGTAAGTGGTCGAGAGATTACCGTCAATACCTACCTGAAGACCGGAGTCATGACCTACCCAGGAACTAATACCAATGGATTCGGAAGCGTCGGAAATACGGTTATCTTCGGACACTCTTCGTACTGGAAGTACGACTCTGGTCGGTATAAAACGCACTTCCAGAAGATCGTCGAACTCGAACCGGGTGAAGAAGTATGGGTGTATCAGCGACTTGCCGATGGTTCTTATAGGCGATATCGGTATACGACCGAGTCTTCTTATGAGACCAAGGCTGACGATGTTTCCGTTCTCGCACCGGGAATCGGGAAAAATCTTACCCTCTTTACCTGTACTCCGATCGGAGGCATTACTGGACGTTGGATCGTGAAGGCGAAGTACATCGATGAAGAAAAATCGGCTCTCGAAATCGATCTTCTCGGTCGAGCCCTTTCGAGTAGTGAGAAGAAAAAAATAGATTCTGAGATCACTTCGATGACAACACTCTCGAATGAATCTAGAAAGTCTACTATTCTCGCACGGTACCAGGAAGTTTCTGCTCTTTCAGAAACTCCAGTGACACACTACTTCAAGATGCGCCTCGCGGTCGAATACTTCAAGAAATAATATAAATGGCAATCATTCTACAACCATAGAGGCCACACTTTTTTATTTCAATCTGAGATTGAAGCGGTGAGTTCTCTCAAAAATACCCTTTTTCCTTGTATCGAGGGTATTTTTGGTGTTGAGATACTCGAGAAAAGAAGATCCAAACACGGAACAAATAAAAATCAAAAAATAAATTCGACAAATCCCTATTTTTTTATATCATACGCAACGATAGAGGTTGGAATAGTACTTGAATCACTCTTTGTACGAGTCAGTGTTTCCTCTCAATGAAAAGTATCGTATTTCGGGAATGTAGCTCAGTTGGTAGAGCAGGGCCCTTTTAAGGCCAAGGTCGCGGGTTCGAGCCCCGCCATTCCCACCATTTGATTCGTAAAATCCCTTGTGAAAACAAGGGATTTTTAAGAAGCAAAATTGAGACTTTGACGGGGCGAGAATCGAATCGATACGAACGAAGTGAGTATGAGGAGTGACCGAAGTCACTCCGAGAGATGAGAGAGTCGGGCGATGACGGAGAGTCGCGAGCCCCGCCATTCCCTCCATAAAAAATTCAGAACTCATTCGAAAGAATGGGATGTTATATTTTTTTGTATAAATATTTGTTATTGATAGAATGCTAAAAACTAATATAATTAATTTTCTATTATGAAAATAAAATGAACTTTGTGATATATAAAAAGATGAGTACTGGGTTTCTTTCAGAATAAATTTGATAAGATACTTAAAGTTCCGGAAAATATACAATCCTTCACCATTGGGAAAACAGTAAAATGATTGCCAATTACATGCTTTAAAATTTGAAATGGTAGTATAAAAATATTATATGTTTCTGGAATTCATGTAAATGAAGTGGGAACAGTAAAACTTGCATATAATATAATAAATTGGGCTAACAATAATATTGGTAATCTGAATAAATATTCATTATTTGTAATTCCTTGTTTAAACAGAGATTGATATGGGATTGCTAATGATAATCCTGATTATTTTAATGGATGAAAAGTTGGAAGGTTTAATGCGAATAATGTTGATTTGAATCGTAACTTTAATACTCCAAGCTTTAAAAATAAATCAACATGGTCATTCTGAAAGGACTATTCAGAAAATATTGAAGTATATTGTTGAGAAATATGAAATTCCGAGCCTGAAACACAAGCATTAAATAATTTTACATTAACCAATGAAATCAAAATACTATTTATGTTTCATAATGTAGGAAAAGATGTTACAGGTAATAAAAATGATATTTCACAAAAATTAACAAAAATATATGCAAAAACAACATGATTTCGTTTAATTGATGAAGAAAATTGGGAAAAATTAAATCAATCTGGTACTGCAAAGGAATGGTGTGAAATCAATAACATCGCATATATTGAGGTAGAGGGGTCAACGAGATATTGATCAGATTGGGGAAGACAAAAATCAGCTATTGAAGCAACACTATTTACAATAAACTAGTTATTTTCATTAGATCACGGAATTCACAATGAAGGCAATAATATGGACTATTGCTTTAAGCTAGGATACAAACCAGGTAAAATATCGAAAGCAAATAAAGTCAACGGGCTATATTATATCAATAGAAAAATTCAAAACTCATTCGATAGTTTTTTATTTCTACCACTATTTTTTACCAAAAACCCCACCAAAGTGGGGTTTTTATAGATATATTACTGATTTCTTGGAGTCGCTCCGAATCGAGGATTGACTCAGAATCCATCGAGCCATGTTGACAGGTTAGTGAGATTGGCTTGCACGGTATCCCAGGCAGCCTGTGCCCCAGGAATCCCTCTCTCGACCGAGGCACTCAACGCTGACCAGAATACGGAGATGTAGTAATAACCTGAAGATCCTCAAGCACTTCACTCTCCGAAGTAGCCAGCATACTCTGGACTCGAATCGTTCGTCATATACCACGGACCTGCGACCGATGGTGGTGGAGCCGTAACGAGCATGGATTGTATCGTCCCCCAATTACTCGGCACCGATCATGACCCATCAACTGGTATAAGCATCTGATACGGATGATACCTCCATCCACCATTTGGTTGTTCATTGACCCAACGAATAGGGTAGGAGGCTACCCAATCCGCAAGGCTATCCAGAGCGACTTGTTGACTTCCCGTAAGGACTTTTACGGAAGCTGCTTTTATGATTTCAGGAATCTGGAATTGGGTCTGCCAAGGTGGCCATGCATTTCTGGAGTCGGGTGTGAGAGTCGATATTTGATCAGGTCCAAGAGCCCAGGCAAATCATAACGCAAGAGCCGCAGGTTTGGTCCTCCATTCATCAAAATATATACGATTATTATTGATCCATACTCTTCCTCCATCTTTCCATGGAAGATCATCTGGTGTGAGGAAGGTCGCATGTACCAGATTGCGTATACACCACGCCCTTCATCGAGGTTGGTACCAATATCCGAATACTCCCCTCGCATCACTCAGTCCAGTCCCTGTCCAAGCAGATAAATTGGATGATCCGATACCTCAGGCACTCCAGGTCACATTGAACACCGTTATTCGCTGGGCAATTTCTATAAATATCGGTGTCGGACGTACGATAAATGCCATCAGTCACTCTGCTGGTTGATGGGCGACTTCCCAAGTAAGTGCTTCACTGGCATTTCCGGTAGTTGGAAACCACTGTGGGTGTTGTACACGCCATGAAATCTCATCGGCTGTCGGTACCAGATTCGTTATAGCATCACGGTAGCTTACATTAAAACTCAGAATATCGAGTGCGTTTACTTCAACCGCATTCGCGACACGAGGATCTCCGGTTTGGAGAAACTTCGAATCCCACAAAGTCAGTGGTCCTATACTCGAGTGATCCCCCGCGCCACCCATATAAGATCATCGGTGTCTTCACCAAGCTCATGGAGTATACACATCTCATGCATACTCACTCAGATCCGATGTATTCGGTCGTGCGATCTTGTAGAGGAGGGGATGCTTCTGGAGATCTGTATAGAGCTCGGTTACGACCATTCATGGATCTGATCCACCTACCCACGTCGATGCATACCATGAGCGAAATGCCGAATGCATTCACTCTGGTGTAAAGTCAGAACTCACCGTCGCGATGGTATTCCCATTCACACTGACAGTAGCATTGGTATAGACGGCATCGAGAGGTTTCGTAATTGGAGTTACATTTACTGGATGATTCGATATTTCCATCTTCGAATTCTCTATGACTACCTCTACGTGAGCCTGGTTACTGATACTCGGTGCATAGGCTTGGATATCGATAACCGCTTCGAGTGTCGCATGTCCAGGGAGGGGAAGATGATACCGTGCTTGGATCATATTCTCATTCGACCACCAGATACGATCTGGAGTAGAAAAGTCCGTCATGGTTGCGACTCCTATACCGGTTCAGAAATTGAGCGTGATACCCGTGAGTACCTGATTGATACGGCTTGGAGTGAGGAGTACACCAGTACTTCCTGAAGTGGTCTGTACTTCGAGAGACCTTGTAACATTCGCAGTCACGGTAGCGAGACCTGAAACAACAACCACAGAAGCGGATCCATCTGGCCATCGAGAGAGTACCGACGTTTTCATCGTTGGATCATCAGGTGACTGGAGGGTCTGACCCGCAGGAATTTGTCACTCAAGACCCAGTATCGTCGCTGAGTATGGAAAGGTTCCACTATTTTTCGGAGATACGACGAGGGAGGTAACATGTGATCCAGGAGTTATTGGCGGAACTACGGTGACATTCACACTTCCACTCGCGGTCCCTCCACTTCCCGTACAGCTTATGGAAAAAAGAGTCGAAACAATAAGGGGAGGTGTCGTGTATGTTCCAAATGTTAAAATAGATCCCCATGGAGTCGTACATCCAGTAGCA
>JAYUDN010000005.1:0-2435 GCA_043739785.1 Candidatus Altimarinota bacterium | reverse complement strand
AAAATATGTAAACACCTAAATATACATCAAGCTGGAACTATAGCAATAGAGATGACTCTTTACAGAAAAAAATTCTTGATCCCAGTCTCAGAAGAACTTATTCGATTTGGAAATAAGGAATTAAACGAAATTGGGAAAGAGTTTTCTCGTGTACTACAATCCTCCGAGGATGAACCATTCACGTTATCCATCACTTTTGGAATGAAATGAGGAAAGTGCTATTTTAAGAACTTATCGATCAAAGAAAAAGATGAACCACCAGAATGAACCAACCTCGCCTAAATCCCTTCATATTCCGAAGGGATTTTATTTATTCGAATAATTAGTAGAAAAGTTTTGAAATAAAAGAATCTATATATAATTCTCATATGTATCAGGAAATAGAAGAATTCAATGATCCACTATTAGAACTCCTAAGAAATGATGTAACCATCGCTGGTGAGATTATTCGATATGTAGTAGATCGATGTCAAAGAAGGTTAGATACTGAACTCAGTCAAGCTGACGGTACTAATATTCCACCTGAAGTATCGAGTTTAGTTATTGAATTGCTAGAAATGCATTCGGTACTTTCTCAGTATGAAGTTGAAACTCTGAATCAGTTAGTTTTATTAGTAATGAGATGAAATGATGAAAGGCTTGCTCAAACTTTATCTCCGACGAGCGAAAATTTTGTAGGACTATTCGAAGGATCCGTACAACAAAGATGATTCTCTGATCTAGTAGCAACAAGATTGGATGCAATTCAAGAGAAATGAAACAAAAAAACAACTCGGTCACATAAATTAATAACACGTATAGAGGTAACCCGTCTTTTAAATCATATATTTCATAAAACAACATAATGAACCTCACTTCCCTCCTCTCCCAGTCAGATCGGACACTCCTCTACTTCTACCCGAAAGACAATACTCCTGGTTGCACGATGGAAGCGCAGGACTTCACGAAACTCAAGTGAGACTTCGCTGGTCTCGGTATCCAGATCATCGGTGTCTCGAAGGATTCTCTCGCCTCTCATGAGAAATTCACGAACAGTTGTAACCTCGGGATCGAGCTCATATCCGATACGACGGGTGAACTCCACGAACAGTTCTCGGTGATCGGCGAGAAGAATATGTACGGCAAGAAGATGATCGGAGTCATCCGTTCTACTTTCCTCCTCGACTCCTCATGAAACATCCTCCGAGAATGGAGGAATGTGAAGGCAACGGGACATGCGGAGAAGGTACTCAGAGAAATAAAAGAATAGTTTTTTAGAAAATTATCTAATCAACTAGACATACTTGTTCCCATCAACTACTCCTGGAAGATAGCATCATGGTTCTGTAAATTCTACCTTAAGTAAACTTTGTACTCGATCTTGAAAATCTCTTCAAAAAGTATTTCTAAACAATTGAAGTATCATTGCTATCTGCTCAAAGGGAGTGAGGTTTTGAAAGACTAAATGGAAATCCTCATGCATTTTTCGGTCTGCCTGCCATAGATTACGACGAGCGTTTGTTCATCCTCGACTCCGTGGTACGATATGATGAGGATTCGGTTTATTCACATATTTTTCCCATCGATCAAGGAGTGTACCATCAGACCATATACTTCCGTGTTTTAGGTTATGGTTGACGGGAAAGTCACTTTCTACATAAAACAACCCTGGCTCGAATGCTAATAATCGAAATATTTCTCGATTTACATTCTCATGAAGAGCTCTTGAACTCATTCGTAAAAGTCTCTCAATAATAGTATGTGGTTGCTGTGTGCCAAAGAGTCTATTAAACGCACGTAATGACTTTGTTTTTTCTTGCACTCGGTTAGCTAACATTACGACCACATATCATTTTTCTTCAAGAGTAGCTCATGATGGGATGATGGGTATATTACTAGCTATAATCTGAGAATTAAGTATATACAATACTATGAAATATTGATTTTTGTCAATTTTAATTCTTATGTTTTTATATTTTTCTCGAAAATCGGTGGAGAAAATGAGAAATATATATATAATCCCCAACTATGTTCAAACTCAACTCTCCCTACTCTCCCGCTGGTGACCAGTGACAGGCAATCAAAAAACTTGTCGACTCGATCAGAAAGTGAAACGATTTCCAGACACTCCTCGGAGTGACGGGTTCAGGAAAGACCTTCACGATGGCGAATATTATCTCTGAACTCCAGCGTCCGGCGCTCATCATGGCGCACAATAAGACCCTCGCCGCTCAGCTCGCTCAGGAATTCAAGGAATTTTTCCCAGAAAATGCCGTGCACTACTTCGTCTCGTACTACGACTATTATCAGCCTGAGGCGTATGTCGTGAAGAGTGGTGCCTATATCGAAAAAGAAGCGACGATCAATGAAGAAATTGACCGACTTCGTCATGCGGCGACCGAATCACTCCTGACGAGAAAGGATGTCATCATCATCGCATCAGTATCGTGTATCTA
>JAYUDN010000004.1:0-2437 GCA_043739785.1 Candidatus Altimarinota bacterium | reverse complement strand
GCTGGTCTAGAGTTAAGGGAATTATTCTGAACTAATGCAATCCGTGTCCACAGAGTACTGAGACAATGAATTCAAGAAAGAATCGATCAATATCATAGGACACTCATTGCTTGGTTTGAAGCCTCCTCTAGAACGGCGAGTGAAGGAAGAATACAATAACATCTTATTCATTTTTACTTGTATTATTTCACTATTATGAGTACCGAAGCTCAAACTGAACTGGATTTTGAGGGGGGGGGTGAGGATAGGGATACACCCTTACAACTTACTTGACTCTGCATAATCCTACTAGGACTATCTGTAAAATGAAAGGTTCAATGATTGCTCGATATCCTGAAAGCTCCTCGTGATATATGGATGCACGTGATGGATGTTGAGCAACCATTAGAGAATACTAATCCAAAGCCTCTAGTATGGTCAGAAGACCATAGTCAATTGAGTTGGAGAGATAGACTGTCAAAATGGTTAGGTACTTAAACTTTCTAATATGAGTTTAATAGAACACTTAGGTAAAGATAATCCAATTGACTGAGGTAATCTCGCTACAGCTCTAGAAGGAATTGGAGATGGTATCGTTAAGGTACTTGAGTTTCTTCAAAAAAGCTCGTTGGTACAATCTATACTGTCGAGAATCAATATAATTATAGACTAAGTATGCCCACCATTTTCTCCCGCATCATCACCCAAGAAATCCCCTCCTATAAAATCTACGAGGATGAGTATACGTACGCATTTCTCGATATTTTTCCACAGGTTCCAGGTCATACCCTCATCGTGCCAAAGATCGAGGTGGATCATTTTTCTGATGTTCCTGAGCCATACTATAGCGCAATATTCCAGACAGCGAAGAAACTCTCGAAAGCCGTCGAGAAAGCCACAGGATGTAAAAGAGTTTGTACTGCATTTCTCGGATATCAAGCCCCTCACTGTCACTATCAGCTCCTCCCGACCGAGAGTGAGGCGGATTTTGTCTGGAGATCTGTTTCCCAGGCAGATCCTGAATCACTCAGATCCATGCAGGAAAAAATCATATCATTTCTCTAGATGTACCCTATTCCTTTATCTGAACTACTTGTAGAAGAGAGAAAGTGTCGACAGTGTTCGACTCCTTTTCCGATCACGGATAAGGATATGGAGTTCTATTCGAAGGTGAGTCCTTCTTTTGGTGGGAAGAAGTATTTCCTTCCTCCTCCCACTCTCTGTCCAGACTGCAGACAACAGAGATGTCTCGCATTTCGTAATGAGAGGAAGCTCTATAAGAGAAAGTGTGATGCCACGGGGAAAGATATAGTCTCTATATATTCTCCAGATAAACCCTATACAGTGTATCATCAGGACTATTGGTGGAGTGACGCGTGGGATCCACTGAAATATGGAAGAGGGTTTGATTTCTTGAGGGGAGCATTTGAGCAGTTTGGGGAACTCTTGCGGGTGGTGCCGAGAATCTCAATCATGAATGACAATGGAAAGATAAGTGAAAATTGCACATACTGTCAGGATTTCGCTTATGGAAAAAATTGTTATATGGTGACCTCGAGTTGGTATATAGAAAACTCTGCTTACTGTGACCAATGTAATAATCAAACTAATGAAATATTTGATAGTGTAAATGTAAATAATTATTCATCGAATATATACTACTGAATTCAATGTAATAGTATTCAGAATTGTAGTTATATACAGGCATCCAGAAATTGTACAAATTGCCATATGTCTTTTGATCTTATTTGATGTGAAAATTGTTTTTGATGTTATGGTCTCAGAAATAAGAAATTTCATATCTATAATAAGGCTTACTCCGAAGAGGAGTATAAACAGAAAATTCCCTATCTAATTTTTAACTGTAGAGATGCTCAGAAACTTCTGGAAATAAAGAAAAATTTTATACTTCCTGCACTTATTATTAGAGATTCTGAAGATTGCTCTTGAGATGTTCTATTTCAATCGTTTTCCACATATCTCTCATATGAAAGTTCAGATATCAGAAACTGTAAGTATGCCTATAGATGAAATACTGGAAGTGAAGATTGTCATGACATCCATCAAACTTGATGAGCAAGGCTTGTCTACGAATGACTTACTCCTGATAAATCATATCATAGTGCTTTCGTACTATGGTGTTGGGAATCATGCCAAGAAATATATTACTCGGATACTTGTATTTCCTGTACTTATCTCTTCCTCTGCACTGGTCTCCGCAACAAACAATATTGTATCCTCAATAATCAATATACCAAAGAAGAGTATGAAGAGTTAGTCCCTCGGATCATCGAGAAGATGATGGTGACCCCTCTTCGCCAAGGCTTCGAAGGGCAAATGGAATGGGGAGAATTCTTCTCTGCCTCGATGAGTCCATTTGGATACAATGAAACGGTAGCACAGGAATACTTTCCTTTGAGTCGAGAAGAAGTACTCGGGAAGACTCCCCTGAAAGGGG
>JAYUDN010000003.1:0-51457 GCA_043739785.1 Candidatus Altimarinota bacterium | reverse complement strand
CAAATATTTTCTCTGCGAGTATTTCCCATTCTTCCTTGGTGTATTGTTTATTCAGGATGCAATACGATTTATTTTTGAGACCGATACATCCGAGGCAGAAGTTACAATTTTCGAGAAAGTATGAGTAGTATATATTCGATCCGACGATAAAATCCGAACAATACATATGATTTCCTATCCCTGAATTGATGACATTGTATCCATGATCGAAAAATGGTGACCCTGAAGCGATAACATTAAAGAGGTGATTGTTCCCTCAGACAGATCCAGCAAGTATCGTATTTTTTCCTTCGGTAATATTATAAGAATAGTATCCATTTTCGACATTTCTTGAGTTGGTAATATATGTCCCCGTGGTATTGGTACTCACGAGATTGTCACCGTGAGTCGGGAGTCAACTATAGTACTTCTCAAATCAATCTTGATCATGAAGCATTTTCGACTTGATAACTTCAAACTCTTCTTTAGAGTATGGTTTATTTCGGATACAGTACGAGGCATTCGTGATAGTATCACAGTAGATGCAGTCATGACACCCCACGAGATTAGTCGAGAACCATATGTTGCTACTGTCGAGGATATATCGAGAGTAAAATACGAAACTTGAGCGTACGATACAGTTTGACTGATAGACATTTTCGCAACTATTCCAAACCATCACGCTGTTAAAAATATTTCGGCAGCTTTCTTTCACTTCGAATGAATAGAATACGTTTTCCGCATCAAACACACCGATATCGAGATAACAATTATGTGTTCACCATCCGGAAGAATCGGTATATTCTGCATTTTCGATAACCGGAAATTGACGGAGTGCCGAAAAGGGAACCCTATGAAAGAGCTTTGCATAGTTTTCGAAGAATGAATGATTCATATCATAGGAAAATCCCAAACCGGTAAGTGTATCCAGTGACTCTCCGAATACTTTCGGTGAGACAACTTGTGGGGCTCGATCGGTCTCAGGGTAGACAGAAATGCTTTCCTTTCCCTTGTAGAAACCTACTGTATACCATGATGCTACTTGTTTTAAAAAATCTCGAAAAGAAGACTGTTTCACCTTTTCCTGGATAATTTTTTCATAGTACGTTATATTCGACATAAGCATAATTATATATTAAATCCCATCTTCATCCGGTCATGCCAGTGCATCGTCGGAAGTGGGAGCCCGTACTTCAAGAGGAAATCATACTCCATCTTCACGATACGGT
Source organism: Candidatus Altimarinota bacterium (assembly GCA_043739785.1). GTDB lineage: Bacteria > Patescibacteriota > Gracilibacteria > BD1-5 > UBA2023 > JAYUDN01. Next base: position 50,249 of record JAYUDN010000003.1, on the reverse strand, counting down.
AGTAGTTTCCCTTCTCATCGATGATGACTTTATCAAGAATAGAGGAGTCAATTTCCCAGATTCATGCTTCATCTAAAACATGAAACTGATCAAGCTCTGTACTCTTTACTACTTCCAGTCACTCGGGAATATCCACTTTGATTGGCTCATCTCGCCAGAGGTATCCGGCGGATTCGACTTCTTCCTTCGTGAAGCTCGAGTCAATGAGTTGAGCCATACTATCATTGAAGTAGAACGGATTCATCGAAGCCGGGAAGAATTTACCAAGACTCCCATCTCATTCCATCTGAGCAAATATCTTCTCTGCGAGTATTTCCCAGTCTTCTTTCGAGTATTGTTTATTCAGGATACAAAAAGATTTATTCTGGAGGCCGATACATCCGAGACAAAAACTACACTCGATACAGTTGAAAGAGTAGTACAGACTCTGTCCGATAAAACTATCTGAGAAGTAACAGTTCGACGCGGAGCCGAGATTCACACATCCATAGAGGTCACCGTCACCAGCCTGATCCGAACAGAGCGTATCATAGACATTTGTGCGTCCTCATTTATCTCCGACGAAGAAGATATTGTGTGCATTTTTCACTCGATAGGAGAAAAACCCATCGGTGACATCCTCTGAATAGATACAAAATTGCCCTTCGACGTTTGTACTTCAGAAATTTTTCCCTTCCGTTTGGAGTGATTCATATCTTTTATGGAACAGTGCCTTATTCCTGAGGATCTCTGTCTTTTTTTCAAAGTATACTTCTTTCGGATATTTGGTATTTTCTATAGCGTATTCGGTATTTTCAAATCCATCGCATAGGATACACTCTCGACATCCTACGAGATTGGTCGAGAACCAGATATTCGATGAATTCACGATATATTTCGAGTAGAATACTTGATATCCCTGGATCACTGCTGTTGAGAAGTAGACATTCTCAGAATGGTCCCATACCATGACACTATTGAGCACATTTTTCACATTATCCTGGACATAGAAGGTGTAGAGGATATTTTCACAGTCACTGATCGCGAGGATGCTCAGATAGACCGATTTTGACATCCAGGCAGACTCGGCATAGTCACAGTTCTCTGCATTTGCATAGATCATACGTGAAGGGAGTGGTATACGGCTCGAGAGGAGTCCATAGTTTGTGAAAAAATCCTTCGAGAAATCATACTCCCTCCCGACGAGAAGAAGGTCATCACGTGATGCATCATAGAGCTTCCCATGGACGATCCTCGGTGCTCGGGGAGTGTCTGGATAGCGTGAAATATCTTCTTTTCTTTTATAGAGAACGAGAGGAATCCAGCTCGCGATTTCATAGAGGTACTTTCGGAAAGGCGTATGAGCACGTTTTTCCTTCATGATGTTCTCAAAACGAGTGATACGAGACATAATCTTTACTTATAGTGCAAATATTATCTGAAATATCTCGTCATTTGCAAATTTCTCTTACCCCGCTACTTCCCTCAGATAGCACTCCTCACAGTACACCCTCTCTGGTCTCTCTGGTGCGTAAGTAGTAATCATATCCTTCCCGCAACCATCACACTTCCTCTCAAAGAGCTTCCTCGGATTCCTCAGTTTCATACGGTCCATATGCCGTACATCGGGATGTCTTCTCGGTATTGGGAGATGGTGTTTACGGTAGAACTCTAACTCCTGTTTAATAATTCGGAATGGTTTCCCAGAGACCTCACACTCGATCGCCCAGTTCAATATATCATCTGGAATCTTTGTAATGTCGTCTGGAAGTTTACTGGCTGGTATCACTTTCTCTACCTTCGGAAATGGTGCCTCATAGTCACTCCAGTTGAAGTGTTGTGTCTTGGCTTGTTCTTTTTCAAGTGGAAAGTACTCTTGTGCTACGGTTTCGTTGTATCCAAATGGGGAAATTGAGCTTGGAAAAAATTCTCCCCACTCTCCGGTCTTCTGCATATGCTCAATAATCATCGGTACTAATAATTCATATTCTTCTTTGGTGTATTGTTTGTTGAAGATGCAGTAAGACTGGTTGCGGAGTCAGGTGCAGAGGAAGAGGTGGGAGGAATTATCACAATCGATAGCAAATAGGCTCTGAGAAACCGTCCAACATCGATTACAAAAACTATTTCCACTCGAGTTCACGGCAGTATTGATCGACTCATAAATATGTGAAGAATCAAGTCATACGGTATCGACATCAAAACAATCACCACTATTGAACCACACATGAACGGAATATGCAACATCCTTTGCATCATGGATTTCGAAGCTCTGCTTTATATTGGATGCATCAGTGATATATCATCCAGTGCTATTTTCTGAACTTCGAATCTCAGTATATTTCTGTGGACTTATTTGTTTCAAATTCTTATAGTCACGCTCTATCTGTAGAAAAATGTCTCGATCAGACTGAATTTTTTTTGATATATCTTCGTATTGTCATTGAGAGTATTGCTTATTGAGTACCATATATTGTTTTCCATGTTGTCAGACACATCCGATGCAATCGCGACAATTGGTACAATCTCTCAGAAAGATACTTTCTAAACATCCCTTACAATTTTGACTCCATTTGAGTCAAAAGCATCACTCACAGTCTAGAGTACAATAACAATTTTGACAAGAATTCATGAAAGAACAATCAACATTATGTTCTCATTTCTGAAGCCAGTATCCATACAAAGAATCTTCATTATTGGAGCTCTCTACGAGCAGATAGCAATTCTTATTGAAGGCGGAAATATGCGTATAGTCGCTATTTTCACTTCACTTATTGATAATATTCACCTTCGGCACCTTCCCCATAAGCTCTCCGAACTGTTCAAATGCTCCTCGAGTAAAGTCAAACTCCCTCCCATAGTCCATCGGATCCCAAACATCACTCCACCAATAGTCTTGCTCATATACGGTAAAAGGAGAGGCTGGTGAGTACACGGAGATAATATCCTTTCCCGTAGCATCACACTTCCGCTTATAGAGTTTCCTCTCATTGCGAAAGGAGAGTCGTCTCTGTGCACGGCAGTCAGGACAGAGAGTCGGAGGAGGGATGATGTATTTCTTCCCATGAAAAGTAGGAGAAACTTTTGCATAGAATTCCTTATCCTTTTCCGTAATCGGAAAAGGAATATTACACTTCTTACAGATTCTGTTCTCTACGAGATGTTCGTTTGGTGGGATGGGGTACATAGGATTTATTTCGAGAGTCTTCGGATGGCTTCGACGGTCTTCGCTTCGAGAGGAAGGGATGAATCAATACTCTCGACGATCTGCTCTACAGAAACCTTATCATAGCCCATCTGTACGAGCGAAGTGATGAGATTGGTATCTGTAGAGATAATGCGTTTCCCTCATCCTTTTTTATTTTCAGAGAGGGTAGCGAAATCTATCGACCCCTTGAGATCGACGATGATCTTCTGGGCGGTTTTCTTTCCAATCCCAGGGACCGACGAGAGGAGGGCATCATCCTGGAGTTCGATTGCACGAAGAATCCCATCGACGCCGAGTCAGAGGATATTGAGGGCGGTTTTCCCACCGACCCCATTGACCTTGAGGAGTTTCTGAAAGACAGACTTCTCTTGCTGACTCACGAATCCGAATAGTGTCTCTCCGGCATCGGTTACGTAGTGGTAGATGGGAAGGGCAATCTTCTCCCCGAGGAGAAAGGTCGAGAGCGAAAGGGGGGAAAGAAAGACCTCGAGACCGAGTCCGGTCCCTTCGACCATAATCGTTGCGCGCCCATCATCGAGAGCAAAAAAGGTTCCAGAAAGAAAAGAGTACATATGTGGAAAGGAATATACCTTGATAATAAGGATTTATTGGATGATTCCAAGTTTTTTGAAAACATCAAAGGTGATATTTCCAAACATTTCTGGCTTTTTCTCGAACCAATCACGCACTTCTTCAAGAGAAAACCACTCTATTCGCTCGACTTCTTCTACCTGGAGAGTGAATGTGGTGTCTTCCGGAAGTGCTACTGAGTAGAGCTGGCAGTATCGTTTTCAGAGGGAGACATTTTCGAGGTAAATATTTCCCTGATCAACAAGTTGGACTCACGTAAAGGATAATTCCTCTTCAAGTTCTCGGTATGCAGCCGACTCGTAGGTATCCTCTTTTTCGAGAGTGCCCGCGATCGTCCAGAGACCGGGGTTTTGTTTTTTCCTTGCACTTCGTTTCTGGAGGAGTATACGTGTGCCAGTAGGATTGGTAATGTGGATACAGACGATTCTCCAGGTATCCGAGTCGTCAAGATCATCTCGATATTTATATCCGAGGAGAGTATCATACTTATCGACGAGTTGTACGAGGTGATTCATAGCAAAGGGGTAAAAAAATCTCCCGATTGGGAGATGTATTTCTAGAAAGGGATGTCTTCGATCGTGATGTCTTCTTCGATTTTTGCTTTCGCTTTTCTGGGCTTTACTTCTTCTGAATGAGCCGAATCGTTCATGTGTGCTGGAGCTGAGTATTCTGTCCGTTCCCCAGTTGAGGATAGAAGGATAATATTCTCCGCGACGATATCAGTCTTCCACCGTTTGACGCCACTTGCATCATCCCAGCTTCGGGTTTTGAGATATCATTCGACGTAGACTTTCTTTCATTTACTCGTATAAGATTCGATAACATCAGCGAGTCCTCTCCATGCGGAGACATTGTGAAACTCGACTTCCTCTTGTTTGACTCAGGAAGCATCCTTCCAGGTGCGGTTGGTTGCGACGGAAAAAGTAGCCACCTTTTGACCATTGGGAGTTTCACGGATTTCGGGATCAGCGGTCATATTGCCGATGATCTGTACTTTGTTAAGTGATCAAGCCATAGTATAAAAGTTAAGATACATTTCTATGATATAGATTTTTTGAAAATATCAAATTTTGATTTTGTACCCGGAGGAAAAACGATAGAATATGGAAAATATCAAGTATGGCCACCGTCCCGAAACACTCCCGAAAGAAACAAGTACTCATAATGACCGCAACGGGATGCTATAATCTCGGGGATGAGATTATACTGAAAGCAGAGGTTGAATTTATCAAAAGTCAGTATGAAAACGTAGATATTACGGTTTTTACGTATGATCCAAAAAGTACCCTTTTACCCGAGTGAAGTGTAAAGTACGTGAACTATTTCCCGAATCATTTCTGGCGTCATCCGCTGAGAAATATCTGGTACTTTTTCGAGAATATTGGACTTATCCGTTCCGCGGACTTTCTCATCATCGGAGGAGGCGGACTGATTTTCGATAACGAAAGGGGCGTTTCCTACGCGTCACTCCTAAGACAATGGCGATTTCGCGCGAAACTCGCACGTATTTTTGGAACTCATATCTTTTTCTGGTCACTCGGACTTGAGGTCAAAAAGGCCTATAACCGAACCAGGCTCAAGAAGCTCTTCGTGAGTGACGATATCATCACCGTTCGAGATGAGCGAAGTCTCGGACTCCTCGAATCCCTCGAGTTCGTAGCACGACTCGTTCCTGACTCGGCATTTCTCCTCGAATCCAATAACAGCGTGGTCGTACGCAATCCCCCTCGTGTAGGCTTCGCCCTGAGATCCGGATTTCTCACGGAAGCTGAGGAAAAGGCCATTCCTGAAATCGTAAAAACCCTCGAAAAACAAGGATATGAAGTCCTCTTTTTGTCTCATAGCTTCTCCCCGGATCCTGCCCACAATGACCTCGAATGCATACGGCGCATTATGAAGGGAAATACCTACGCGATTACCTTTACCCTGGCAGAAACTCTCGAAGCGTACGCAAGCCTGAGTTATATGGTCGGGATGCGCTACCACTCAGGGATTCTCGCGGCAGCACATGGGGTGCCCGTCCTGATGGTTCCTTATGGACCCAAAAGCATCGAGCTCATCAAGATTCTCGAAATCCCAGAAAGTGTCGAGTCTGGGTACTTTACCCACGAAGAGTTTTTTCTCCACTGGAACAGCCTTGTCGCGAACTATGAGGTAAGAAAGTTTGCGATCATACAAAAATATGATACAATACACAAGGAGCTCATCAAAAAGCTCGATGAAGTATAAGTCTTAATTATTATTATCACGTATGGATTGGACCGCCCTCAAGACAAAAGCCCTCGAACTCAAAGACCGCGGAAAAGTAATAACCGACAAAGTACTCCCGTATGTAGAAAAGGTTACAAAATTCACCGAAGCCCAGTTCCAAGCGACCCCACTGGTACTCAAGAATCTTGAATCATTCGAAGCCGAAAAAAAAGCAAAAAAATACCTCGTCCTCGCCCTCGATAGCTCTGATGAGAGTTATGCGAAACTCATGCTACGCTATCCACTCTTTGCCTCAAAAGCCTGGACGATGAATGCGACCCTACGTGTGGTCGATGCATCCCTGAGTCCCGACCTCGTCGTAGGTATCAAACTGATCACCCTTCCAGTTCTCATCATCCACTACCAAGGAGTCGAATACCAGCGTGCAACTGGTCTAGATGCTATCCTTGCCTGGTTTGACCATCCTTGTTTCTACGATGATGCCGAATCTGATGACGTAGTAAAAAAAGAAGAAGTAACAGAAACTCAACCAACCTGAACCAAAACCGACCCCCTCACCTCTCATCAGTAAGCCTATGCAATCTCTTGATTTTCTCTACATAACGCTTTCCTTCTGTCTTATTTTCATATCCTTTCCGCTCGTGCTCATTCTGCTACGAGTCTATAGGACGATGGATCATGTTGAAAGTATTCTTGAGTACATCGCTCATCTCAAAGAAGTAGCGACTACCATAGAACAAATACCCCTTCGAATCCTCGAAAAATTCATGGGGAAATAAAGAAAAGAATGTGTTTTAGACTTTATCAAATTTTCATTTGACTCTTTTCGATTTTTTTATAAGATACGCCTACTTTTCGGTCAGAGTGACCACTTTTATTTGTCTTTCTTTACGAAATGCCTACTACAAAATCAGCTAAAAAAGCCCTCACCGTCAGTCATAAAAAACGATCACGCAATCGTCGATTTCTCGAACTCCTCAAGGAAAGTACCAAGAAACTCGAAGCCCTCATGGCTTGAGAAAAACCAAAAGCAAAAGACATCGCGGAAGCATTGTCACTTGTCTACTCACGAATTGACACCCTCGAGAAAAAGAATATTATCCACAAGAACAATGCGGCTCATAAAAAATCTGCATTCGCGCGAAGTGTGAAATCTCTTATGTTGAAATAATCCATGAAGAAATCATATTCTCCTCAACCTAGAAAAAACGAAAAACGCATCAATGAAGCCATTACGGCTCGAGAAATATCGGTAATTTCCGATGAGGGAGCTTCCCTTGGAATCCTCTCTCGTGACGAAGCCCTCAGAAAAGCAGAAGAGCTCGGAGTGGACCTCGTCGAAATGAGTATCAAGGATGGGGTTGCCATCGCCAAACTCGTCGACTATGGAAAATTTCTCTTCCGTCAGCAGAAACAACAATCACACAACAAATCGCAATCGAAGAAAACCGAAGTAAAAACGCTGAAGCTTACGTATAAAATCGGAGATCACGACCTCGATGTCAAACGGACACAGGCCACCAACTGGGCCAAGGACGGACATCCACTCAAGCTAATGCTTCAACTCCGCGGACGTGAGAACCAATACGAAGACCTCGCTCGAGGAAAAATCAATGAATTTATGGCTTCCCTCGATGAATCGTACAAGATAGACCCTACCAATAAAGTCCTCAAACAAGGAAATACCTTCAATATCACTCTTTACCCTAAAAAATAGTATGAAACTCAAAACCCTCTCGAGCGCGAAAAAACGAGTAAAAATCACCGCTACTGGTAAATTTATCGTCGGGAAGATCGGAAAACGACACCTCCTCAAGGATAAGTCATCGAAAGCCAAGGGACGTAACAAATACGGAATGGTCCTCGATGTCACCAATCAACTCGAAGCACGTATGTCTCTTCCTTACGGAAGATAGCAATTCAGAAGAGATAGAACTTAAAAATGTCTTCTTCAATACTTTAAACCCGATAACTTTTACCTTTATAACTTACTGTCTATGACTCGAGTAAAACGTGGTGTGATGACCCATAAACGTCACAAAAATATCCTCGCGATGACCAAAGGATTCCGACGAATGAACGGAAACGTCTATGCTCGTGCGAAGACAGCTCTTATGAAGGCCGGAACCAATGCCTACATCGGTCGTAAGCAGAAGAAGCGAGACTTTCGCCGACTCTGGAATGTCCGTCTCAATAACGCCGTCCGCAATCATGGGATGACCTATTCGACCTTCGTCCACGCGGCATACAAGAAAAATGTAAAACTCAATCGAAAGGTCCTCTCGAATCTCGCGATCTCCAATCCTGAAGTATTCGCCAATATCGTCGCCTTCGTAAAGTAATAAAAAACTCAAAAAAACCTCTGAAAAGTAATCAGAGGTTTTTATTTTGGACTTTGAGAATCAGTAGATACTCCTTGAGTAGTAGGGAGTTGTATCATAAGGTTCCCATGAAACCAGGAAAGCATAGGGTATATCCTGTTGGAAATCACAAGAAAAGATTTTTGACTGGGAGTCTGGCATAGGTATGAAAGCGGTTCGACCGTCACTTTTATAGGAATACAGGTTTCTTCTTCAATCACCTCAATTTTCGATAAAATATCACTGCGAGGATCCCGTTGGAATGCAAGAAGAAAAGCTCGTTCTGTATATTCAGTTTGCGTCATATATGAAATGGGATAATCGTATCAAAGAACTCAAACAAGCACCATTGATGCAGTTGAACCTAATATCCAATTCAGCTTTTTGGAAGGACGATGCCCTCTATATTCCAATTGATGAGTACTTAGGTTTGGTTGCTTTTTCATTTTCATATTTCAATTTAATATTATATATAATACTATTTTGTCAATTTAATATCACTTTCCTCCTAGGTTTTTGCTGTCATCTCGATACAATTCTACGTATTAATTTCCCCTATGAATTCCTTTCTTTCTCTCCTTCAGTCTACCGATGTTTCCCTGCTCACTACGATGCGAAGTCTGATCGACCCTACGAATCCACTCACCATCACAATCATCAAACATAGTGCCGATATCCTCCTTATCGTCCTGCCTCTCTGGCTTGCGTTAATATGGCTCATCTCTGCCTACTATAAAACCACGGAATCGAAAGAGTACGCGCTCAAGATCTTCTACTCGGCGGTGCTTGGAGTGATATTTTGTCTGTTGCTCAATGCCCTCTTGCCTATGCGTTCTCGTCCAGAACTGGCCAGTGCTATCACACCCCTTATCAGTCATATTCCCGATAATAGCTTCCCTTCGATGCATGCTACCTTTACTGGTGCAACGCTTTGGGCTATATTTCTCTTCTCGTTTCCATTTCTTCCGAGCTCACTCCGGAAGTGGTCATTCCTCCATTCGAACTTCATCCGCTTCCTTCTCGTCTTCTTAGGTATCGTGATGGTAGTAGCCCGCGTCCTCGCAGGGATTCACTATCCTGGTGATATAGTTGCCGGTATCCTTCTCGGTATTATTTCAGCATCGCTCATATCCACCGTCACGATGAAAAAATGGTTTTATACCATTTTTATCAAGTACCCGATCCATATCCTCTCATTTATAAAACTCTAAGATGCATACCCTCATCGAAGCCATTATGAGCTACTTCGGCTCACTTTCTTATGAAGATATATTTTTCCTGATGGCACTCGAGTCCTCGATCGTACCCGTCCCTTCAGAGCTCGTCATGATTCCGGCTGGATGGATTGCGAGAAGTGGGGGACTTGATCCATTTCTCGCGACACTCATCGGGGGTATTGGCTCGGTCGTATGAGCGACAGCGAACTACTTCATCCTCGGTCAACTCATCGGGAAGCCATTCCTCCTCAAGTATGGGAAATATATCCTCATCACGAAGGAAAAATATGATCGCTCGGAAGCGCTCTTTCTCAAAAATCAGAACCTTTATACCTTCATCGGGCGACTCATCCCCGTGGTTCGTCACCTCATCTCTATCCCAGCTGGGATATTTCGTATGCCCCTGTCTCACTTTTGGTCGATAACGTTTCTCGGTGCCACCCTCTGGTGTAGTATCTTGGTCTCTCTGGGATGGTACTTCGGTGAAGCCGTCATATCGACGGTAAAAGAATACTCTCATGTGCTCGAATACATTGCCATACCACTGATAGGGCTCTATCTCTGGTGGAAGATATGGGGAACAAAGTCTAAAGACTGAGATAATATCAAAGGATAGATAATGAGGGTTTTATAGACATATATAGATTTTAATTTGAAATAATTTTAATTTAGATACAATTCTGCCATATTAAGTATCTAAATGGCACTATTTTTCTGAGATAAACATCCTATAATATCGGCTTGTGAGAAATCCGCAGTCCAGAGAGAACAGGGGTGGCAAAACTCATTTGATGAAATATACCTACTTACTCATCCTTACTATGGTCTTAGTGGTAATGAGAGTTATTTTCAAGGATACCATAGCGTCCTGTTACAGAGTATTGAGTCAGTTCGAGCACGTTGACTTACAGCACTCTGAATTCTCACCCTTGAGTGAGATGAAGGATATGAATTTTCGAAAAGAAATCCTGTACAAAAATACGCTCATGAAGTACTTAGGAAAATGCAAGAAATCTTCTGAGATAAGCTCCACGTAAGAATTCAAACGAATGGATACTATGAAATGGAATACCATGCTCTTCTTCTCAATCTCAGTCCAAAAATAGTAGTAAGTGCAAGGTGAATTTGGGGAAGTAGATGCGTGCTAACCACCTTGGAAGATTTTGTTCATGTACATACTATTCCAGAAAATAGGGCTATTCTTGCAGTTTCAGAATCACTATTACCTGCTAATGATCATTTCCCAATTCCTGAATCATGAGCTATTACAATAGAACAGCTCCGTACCTTATGAAAGCTCAGAATAGGACATCCGAAAAAGTAACCTCATTATCCACGATACTTCCTCCCGCGTAGCTCCTCTGGAAAGTGTTCTTGGGAGCTTTTTTTCTCTGGGAGGTCATGGGCATACTCATACCCTTTTCCATATCCAGCTTCTTTCATGAGGCTGGTCGGAGCATTGCGAAGGTGCAGAGGAACGCTTAGGTTTCCATACTGCTGTACGTCACTCCTCATCGCTTGTATGGCCACATAGACCGAGTTATCCTTCGGAGCTGCGGCGAGATGGTAGGCGAGCTTGCATAGGGGGAGTTCACACTCTGGCATTCCCATCTTTTCACAGATATCGTAGACACTATTGGCCATAATCATTGCCAGTGGATCGCCAACTCCGACATCTTCACTGGCGAAGTTGAGCATTCGCCTTGCGACGTATCTGGGATCCTCTCCCCCGGCGAGCATTCGTCCGATCCAGTAGATTGCGGCATCCCCGTCACTATCTCTGAGGGATTTGTGCATCGCAGAGATGAGATTGTAGTGTTCTTCCCCGTCTCGATCATACATCAGTGATTTTCTACCCGCATCGAGGATGGTTTCCCGAGTGAGTGTTCATTCACCCTGAAGCACGCAGGCGGTTTCGAGGAGATTCATCGTATTTCGGAGATCACCTCCTCAGAGGGAAGCGATGAGATGGAGTCACTCAGGAGAAAAAATAATCTTCGGATATCGTTCTTCTATACGGGCCATATTTCTCGATATGAAGGCGATGATATCATCGATGCCGATTGGTTCAAGGATATACGTCCGACAGCGTGAGAGGAGCGCGTTTATGACCGTAAAGCTCGGATTCTCCGTCGTCGCCCCGATAAGTGTGACGATTCCTTTTTCGACAAAAGGAAGGAGCACATCCTGTTGACTCTTCGTCCATCGGTGGATCTCATCGAGAAAGAGAATAGTCTGCTTTTCTTCCCGGTAGTTTTTCTGCGCCTTCGCGATGATCTTTACGACATCTTCTTTCTTCGCGAGGACTGCGGACAAATGAAAAAACTCTGCATGGAGGGTATTGGCTATCACTCGAGCGATCGACGTCTTTCCACATCAGGGAGGCCCCCAGAGGATCAGAGATGGGAGTCGACCTCACTCGATAAATCGACGAAGTGGCTTTCCAGGACCGATAAGATGCGACTGCCCTACGAGGTCATCGAGAGACTCGGGGCGAAGGAGTGATGCCAGTGGAGTAAGGAGGGACATAAATTTGCTAAATAATCCATGTTATAGTATAGTGCTAGTATATTTAATTGCCAATAGATACCTAACATTTATTTTATAAAATCATTAGATTAATTTCTCTATATGAATATTTATAACTCTTGAATTCAAAGAAACAATAAACTCTTATGGCCTTCTGTTAAAAATGGTTTATTGATATTTATCACAGTATATTTGATTTGACAAATAATTTTTTTAAAATTATGATATAGCCTCTATGCTACTCAATATTATGTATACTTACTTGTAATTTCCAAATATTACATTATACCATTGATCTGACTTATTGGATGAGTATATTTTGGATATAGAACATATACTTTATGATTCGATTGAAACAACATATTATGAACTAATGAAAAAAATCCTGAAAATCAGGCGCTTTTAGAAAATGTATATAAAACTTTAAAGATGGTGTCTCTTATTGGAATTCCTCTCTTGAGTGTGCTATTGTTACTCAGTTTTCCACTGTGTGAAGCGAGTAGTATTGGAGCTAACCCATTAGGAATAGGAAGGTATAGCAATGTTTGATGCTCAATGGAGGTTGGACTACTCACTCTCACGTTAGTTGGGATGATGTTCGCTTGAGCTCCAGCTGTCATCTTTTTTATTCTTATCTGAGTTATCTCAAAAACCGAAAGTGTCTCATCTAAGATATTTCGATGAATACCCTTCTGGTTTCTCTTTTTTTACTTGCTCTTTGCATTCTTTTTTCTCTTTATGGCGCCACTTATGGTACTATTTTTTATCGTTCTTATTGTTGTGGCTATCAGTATAGTCTTCGTTATAAGGACAAAAGATCCCGACAATACAAAATCCAATCTCAATATAGAAGTCCCATTAGAAAGACAATTCGTTTCATCGATTGTAAATATGGAAATCAGAAATATAGAAGCTGTTCGATTTATCGAAAACGGTGGAAAATCTTATACGATCAACCTAGCATCCATCAAAAAAATAGCTCGATATCTTGAAGAGAAATATGGAAAAAGAGTATATAGCCCGGGGGAACTCAACTCCGAAAAAGCATTTCTTCTCAAGAACTTTGGTTCACGACTCGGTCCAGAAAAGTTTAAACTGCTCGTAGATACTCTTTCTCAATGGGTGGAAAATGGGGGGAGTTTTGAATATATTCGCAAAAGTATTTAGAAATTGGATTCTAATCTCTCATATAACTATAAAAAAATCTCCCGTTCTTGCGAACGAGAGCTTAGTTATACTGGTGCCCAGAAAGGGATTTGGTCGTTCCTCCGTCCCGAGTACTCGGGACTCTCCTCGCTGTACAAGTAACTTAGGTCACTTCTACAGACGCTCGGATTCAAATCCCTAAACTCCTTTTATTCATAATATGATTATTCTTTTTTTGCTTTTAAATGGTGCCCAGAAAGGGATTTGAACCCTCACACCTTGCGGCATACGCGTCTGAGACGTACGTGTCTACCATTCCACCACCTGGGCATGTTAATCGAATAAGCAATGTGCATTTTAGAAGAAATGCACAAACTAATCCACCTGCACATTTTGGAAGTCCTCGACGACTCCATCTTCGAGATACTTGTGGATAGCATTTTTCACCGCAAGGAGTCACATAAGGGAGGCATTTCTTCGACGTGGAGAGATACCATCACCGATAAACGATCGTACATAGGCTTCATCAAGCCTCAGTATATCGAGAAGTGACATTCCGACAAGGGCTTCTCCGACGATCGAGGTCACTGCCGTCGCGACGATCGACATGTATCCATCGAAGGAGAAATCTGTGAGTTTCCCTTCATCAATCATCAGAAACACCTCCACGACATCAGCGCACACTCGATTGGTTTCCCGGTGACGAATCGTAGGATTTTCGAGGATTCACTTATTCGGTGGCTGTTTCGAATATTCGATGAGAAGGGCGTTGGTATCCATGGCGGAGTTGATTATATGAAACAAACAGAAAAGCACAAAAAAACTTCCTATTTTCATAAGAAGTCTAGATTTTTACTGGGGAGAGAGATGGGACTTGTTCCTTTTAGTCGTTCCATTTCATTTCACTCCTTGCAGGAGACAGCTCGAAGTCGAAAGCCAAATTCGATTGGCTTTCTTTTTTCTTCATTTCATTTCGAAAAAGTTCTCTGTTCAAGTAACTCTCATACAAATTATAAAAATAAATCTCCCGTTCTTTCGAACGAGAGCTTAATTTTTATGGTGCCCGAGATGGGACTTCACGCTCTAGCCGCGTGCCGGCTTTCCTCGCTTTCGAAATGCCATTCAAGGCATTTCTCATAAAAACGCTCGGATTCAAGTCCCAAGAAGTTTTGAAAACAAAAAAACTTCCTATTTTCATAAGAAGTTTATATTTTTACTGGTGCCCGAGATGGGACTTGAACCCACACACCTTTCGGCATACGCACCTCAAGCGTACGTGTCTACCATTCCACCACCCGGGCTCAATAGTATTTAGATATTAGTTATTAGAAATTAGTGGAACACAGAAACATGAGGTGGTTTCTGATCTAAAACCTAAGTGCTAATATCTCTCTGCTTAACTATATCAATGGTGCACCCAGTAGGGTTCGAACCTACAACCAACGGCTTCGAAGACCGCTACTCTTCCAATTGAGCTATGGGTGCAAATGACTCCTATCCAAACGCCTGCGGATTATAGGAATGATTTCGAAAAAGTAAAATTTATTTCTTATTTTAAGCGGCGAGTAATTGTTGTGGTACATGTTCTTCACTTTTAACTAGGTCTACTACACGGCCTTTTATCTCATTATGAAGTTGTTCAATGTATGCCCCAACAAGGTCATATGGTAGTTTTTGAAGTTTTGAATATTGTTCATCTGTAAGCAGTATAGCCACGGCTCAGCTATACCGAACCTTCGTTCTATATGTATTCATAAGTCTTCAGAATACGATTCTATATCCATTCGGGAAAGACTGTAAAGACCTACCTTCTTGGGTTTTATGAACTCACGTTCCTAGTGGGAAGAGAACCGCATAGTTATTTTCCAAAAAGAAAAAATTAAGGTATAAAAAATCCCCATACGGGGAATAGATTAATGCTTCTTGGTAATGTCGAAGAGGAGAGGAGCAGCGATACAGACGGATGAGTAGGTTCCGACGATCGTACCATAGAGGAGAGCGAGGGAGAATCCTCTGAGACTCTGTGGTCCGAAGAGGAACATCGAGAAGAGAACGATGACGACTGTCAGAGAAGTAAAGAGTGAACGTCTCAGTGTATCATGGATAGCGGTATCGATGAGAACGGGGAATGATTGCTTCGCGGCAGCCTTTTCCTTCAGATTGGAGCGTATTCGGTCCATGACGACGATGGTATCATTGATAGAGTACCCGAGGATTGTCAGCATCGCGGTCAGAAAGAAGGTATCGATCTTAAACTCTGGAAAAAAGAACGAGGTGATCACATAGAGTCCGAAGGCGATAATCACATCATGGATGAGGGAAAGTCCGGTTACGACCGCGAATGGCCAGCTTGCCATCCCGGCGATAGAACCACGAAAGGCATACTGTATATAGAGAGAAATCGCGATAATCGCGATAGTCAGGGTGATATATCCTGATTTCTTGATATAGGCTCCGAAGGATTCCCCGATATTCACGTGGCGGGAAAGGGTGAACTTCGTACTATTTATAGAAGCAAGCTTTGTAGTGAGATCATCTTTAAACTGCGTTTTCAGGGTTTCCATCTGCACATCGGTGGCATTTTCCTTATTGAATCCGGCTTCGACCACCATGGTCTCTTGTCCAGCTATTTTATAGATATTGATATCGTTCATGACTTCCTTGGTACCGACAACGATTGTCTTTTTCACCTCATCGGAGAGACTCTTGACAACACTGATATCAGGACACACGGTTTCACAGGTATACTCGAGCTGTACTCAACCTGTCATATCGATACCAAGTCTCAGGTTGAACAGAAGCGGAGAGAGAAGAGATATCACAACCAGCGTAAGGGCAATGGCGTAAAATTTCTTTCGAAAGGCAATAAACGAAAAAGTGTTCATAAATGGAAGTTATTCTCTGGAGTTTATACGATGAAGCTCCGAAAAGTCAAAAGAAATGGTAGAATTATCTTGCGGTTTCACCTATCTTAGGATATACTAACTTAAAACAAACCGCAAAGGAAAGCGAGAAAGAGAAGAACAGACCCGAGAAAACACCCACCCATCATCGAATTCCACTTCACCAAAATATGCAGTACAAAATCCCTATACAAATCGAAAATGAAGATATTATTGTTGCTGGACTTTCTCTGCGACAGATTATCGTGATGATGCTTTGGGGGGGGATGGGATATACGATTTTCAAAACCCTCGAACCTCAGATTGGAGCGGATCTAGCAGCTATTATTGCCGTTCCGGTTATTATCATAGGTATTATCATCGCCTTGGTTAAAATTTCTGAAATGACCTTCCTCCCGTGGCTCCTCAACCTCCTTCGACTTTCTCTCAATGTCAAAGAACGCATCTGGTCGAAGGGCACTGACAGTTATCCTGAGATTATGATCGGCTATGTCCCTCGCGGAGGAAATCAACAAAAACAAACCGGGTTCGATAAGTGAAGTCTTGACTCTGTACTCAAAGGAGATATCGAAGATAAATTCTGAAAAATCTAAACCACTATGGACAGTAAAACTCAAAAATCAGTACAATCTGGAAAAAAACCCAATCCTGATGCCAGTACCCAGCGGTACCTTCCATTTTCTGAAATCCGAGATAATCTGATTATTATGAAGGATGGATCTTCTCGTATGGTCCTTCGGGTCCACGCGATGAACTTTAATCTCAAAAGCACCGAAGAACAAGATGCGATACTCATTTCCTACCAGCGATTCCTCAATGCCCTCAATTTTCCGATCCAGATTATCATCCGTTCACTCAAGGTCGATATCGAATCCTATATCAACCGACTGAAAAACCTGGCTCTGAAGCAATCGAACCCACTCCTCCAAGAACAAACCTATAAATATGTAGACTTCCTGATGAACCTCGTGGACCTGGCCCAGATAATGAAAAAGGATTTTTTTATCGTCATACCTTTCGACCAAGAGAACAATGAAAGCGTCCGGAAGACTGATTTTTTCGGAGTGTTCAAGACTTTCTGGTCAGCGCTCAATCAGGACGAGAATATCACCGACATACGACTCAACCGACAACGCATCGATATCATGCGAAAGGGAAATCATGAGCGACTCTCTATCATAAAAACGTCTCTCGATGCGATCGGGCTGCGGTCAGAAGAAGTCAAGAAAGATGACCTCATCAAGCTCATCTATAGTTACTACAATCCGAGAGTGCATACCGAATCTGCCACACTCAAGACCGAAGTCGACGGTATGAATATCGAATAGGGTTTATGCCAAGAGTTCAACATGATGGGCATCATGACCGTGGTGCACCGCCCCTCCCTCGTTACCATGGTGATGATTGGATTCACCGCGAGTATTTTCTTCGAGTGTATCTGCCTTTCGATTGATCATATACGCCTCATACCACGTCGCTTCGACAAAAATCTCAAGTGTAGAGTTGAGGTAGGTCAAAAATATAAAAAATATCAATGTGACAATTCCGAAAATCGTGAGAAGAATCAGCTTAATCGTAATCAACGTGAAAAACGTAATCACCGCGGAAGTAATAAACGGTAACCCGAAGAAAAAGAGGGCCGCAAGGATTGTACGAAGGTATACGAGAAGCGTCGTATAGTAGAGGTGTAAGGTCACGTCAATATGATTGACCGTCATACTGGTCGATGCGGCCAGGGCCTGAAGCGCACTTTTATCCTCAAAAATAACAAAAAACTTGGCATAGGCGAAACACATATTCATAAAGAATGCGAAGATGAGGTATCCTCCCATGGTCAGAGAAATAGCGAGGAGATACTCCGAACCAAAGATTCGAAGGAGCAGTATATAGAAGGTAATAACGGAGAGGGGGCGGAAGATAGCTATGAGATTGTGGACCTCGAAAAGGGGAAGATAGTGTTTCAAGGCACGGAAAAAACCCTCATAACTTCTCAATTCTTTTTCTCCATCGCTCTTTCGATAGGTATGTATCATCTCGACGATCCCTCCCTCAGCGATAGGAGTGATGATCATATAGAGGACGAAGAGCAGTATCAGTCCGATGATCACTTCTACAAAGTAGGTTTTGTGGGCGAGGATAGCGAGCGATTCTAGAAGGGCATCCTTCTTGTGGAAGATATAGACATAGGTAAAGGTAGTTTGGTAGAGGAGAATGACAAAAAGCCACAACATCCCTACAAAAGAAGGGATAAAGTTAAATTTTTTGATAGAAGTAAACCGGAGGAGCATTTCCCATGCCGGGATGACGAGGTTATTCATACATTGTAGGGTTCATAATCCATTCGAAGAAGTTACTGAGAGACTTTCCCTCAAGCTTCATGAGAAATACTTCTTTGATGCGAGTCTTTGAAAGCAGTATATCAAGATTACGAATATCTCAAAATACTGGAAAACTTTCGACTCCTTTGAGATTGCGATCGAGGGCAATATGGGTGGACGGCGAGGCTATAGGAAGAAGGATAGATTCTTTCTGGAAGAGGCTGAGCATACCCTGCTCTATGGTATCAAAGGCTCATGTATTGGTTGCGATTTTGTAATTCGAGAAGAGATCATCAAGGGTTTTATTTTTGATTTTGGAGAAATTGATCCCTTTTGCCCCTCGGCTGCTCTCAAAGAATTGCGAAAGCTGGGTTCGTTTCGGATTTGTCTCGAATCCGATGAGGATCATATCGTAGTTTTTCTCTCCCTTATCCAGTTCTTCAGAGAGCATCTTTTGGTTGATCTCTTCGATATGAACCTTCATCCCGAGACTCATCAGGTTCGTCTCTATTTTCTTCCCATAGGCTATATTTTCTCGAGGCTCATTCATCACGTAGAGCTTCATCTCGAATGGCTTATAGTTGGCATCGTAGTAGTACCGAGGATCCAAGGCTTCCGCTTTTTCTTTTTCTTTTTGCACGAGGACTTGCCTCTTAGCGACTTCTTCGGGACTATTGAGCTTCGTGAGGTAGGTTTGATTGATCTCTTGTTCGATATTTTTTCGTGCGAGCGGATCTTTGATATAATAAATCGTGAGGGTTTCCGTATCAGATGCGCGTCCATCGGCATAGGTAAAGGTCAGCATGTACTGATTTTTCCCTTCGAGGAGGTTCTGGTTCTCTGGAGAAACACGATATACAAAACGATTATTTCCAGGTGTATACTCTTGGAGGGCATACCCATTGATCTCTATTTTTTGGACATTCGACGGTACATTTCCCGATAGGGCGATGCTGATCTCATCTCCACTAGCAAAGTAAACCTTTTTTGTACTTGGATACTGGAAAAAGGTATTTTTCTCATACTCGATCGCTCAGCCGGTGAGGATGATGGGCGTTTCGGCAATATGACTGAGGATCTCATCTCGTTTCGTATATCCAAGACCTCGCATGGTCGTAGCGAGTGGTGAGCTTGCTTGGGTCGGGAACATCGGAGTCTGAGAAAAAAATATGTTCGAAATAGGAGTATCTCCAGGTTCTATGTTGCCAGAAAGGGAGTTCGAGAGAGAGATCGCAAGCGACTGGCGAAGGTCTGGAACCACTCGTTCTGACTGGAAAAAAAGTCAGATATATTCAAACGTATTGTAGGCTATTTCTGCAAAACGCGGACTTTCTATGTTTTTGGCATTCTGATCCTTCGTAGGAAGGACGATATGGAGGGTGTCGATATTTTTTTCGAGCTGGGTTCGATCATCAAAAAACTTGAAAATATATTTTTCGATCCATACGCTTTTCCCGTTCTGAGGAGAGCGTTCGAGGGTGACACGGTCAAACCCAAAGACCGGATCCACCCCACTATCGATATAGGTGTAGGGGCCAGAGTTGATAAAATTCGACTTATTGATACGCTTTGTCTTGATGAGCTCGATCATATCCGATCGAACGATAGGATAGGTGAGGAGTTCGAGGACCAGAGGATTGAGTCATCCATTTGATTTGAGAGTAAAATCTTGCCCAGATCCTGAGATATCCAGGGAAGCAATAAGATCTGCAATTTTCGGATTCACTCCTTGCGTTTTGAGAGCTTGGTAGGTGGCAATAACATCCTGTGCACTCACCTTTGATCCATCTGACCAGAGGGAGTTATCAAAAATATGACATGATATATTTACTACATTCGAGAGATCACAATTCGCCAGGTCATTCGAATACCCGCGTCCATCAGGAATTCCTCGAACCGGAGAGCGAAACATGAAACGAAAAATCATATCCTTATAGGTATTTTTTCCGTATTCAAGGGGATTGAAGAGGTCCCCTGGGGCCTCTCCCACGATACCGATACTGATAGATCCCCCTACCTCTCCGATTTGTTCACCTCCGACATAGATATAGGTCCCCACAATATGGACAAAAAGCAGCATAGAGGCTATACTGCTTACGATACGTATCGGGGTCTTGAGCCGGTTGATATCCATATTAGCTGATAAAGTAGTGCACCACAGACGTCAGAATAAATGCTATAATAAGAATGGCAGTCACTTGATAGAGGACTTTTTCTGGTCCTCGTCGTTCGAATTTTCAGAAATCATTGGACGTTGGAACGATAGAGAGTCCATTTCCACGAGACTGGAACATCACGGCTATGATAATCAAACTTGCCAGGATAAATAAAAGGGAATTGAGAATGCTCATAAATAATATACAAAAAGTAAGTGAATTGTATAGAAAGCCGGGAAAAAAGCAAAATATTTGAATTTTTCCACTTTCTATGGTATAGTAAAGAAACATATACCTCTCGGACTTACTCCAACAAAGCGCTAGGACACGACTCCACTCTTTATGAAAATCTATTTCTTCATCATCTCGCTCGGTCTGCTCGCCCTCACTCCTTTGGTCAGTGCGGCGTGTTCTTCGAACGGGAACCTTACAGATCCAAACTATACTATTTGTACTGAAGGATGGAGCCCGATAGATACCAGTTTTAATCCTTCAGAACAATCTCCAAAAGAAATAGTGAAATGGGTACTTGGATTTATTTCCAAGATTTTACTCTACCTCATACCAACTATTGCCTGAGTATCATGAGTCATCGCCGGATACTACTATATATTTTCCAGTGGAGATTCCGAAAACACAAGCCGGGCCAAAACTATCCTCAAGTACAATATCCTCGCCATCGTGGTCGCACTCGCATCCTATTCGATCATCCTCCTTATTACGACCTTTATATGATAACTCGACTCCTCTTCCGTGGTTTCTTTTTCCTTACCGGATGCTTGGGTACGCTTTCTGTTTTTGCAGAGATTATTGTCGAGAATCCAAATGAAACACTGATACCAAGCTTCTGAAATGGGAATATTTCTAATGGAATCGGAAAGTTTGTCGAATATTCGGTCGGAATCGCTTCCGTCATGGGGGTTATCGGGATTACGTGGGGAGGCATCCAGATGATGATAGCCGCCGGAGATGAAGAAAAAATGAAAAAGGCTCGTTGGATTATACAATACTCGCTCATCGGAACTGGGATTGCTGCAGGGGCATACGGTATTATCAATTTTGTAGCCAATGTTAATTTCTAATATGCGAACTCTTTTCTTCATAATCGTTGCTGGACTCTCTTCGTCAGTATTTGCCTCTCCGATTGATCCTCCTACCCCAGCCAATGGGATGAATATATGAGGCTTTACGCTCGTCAGCCTGCTCTCTCGTATCGAGTCTATCCTTCTCTACGCAGTAACTCCGATCGTTGCTATCGGACTCGGACTCTATATCGCCTACGAACTCTTCACTGCGGATGGAGATGAATCCGCCAATAAAAAAGCCTGGAAGTCCCTTACCTATGGAGCGATCGGCCTCATCGCCATTGCTCTTGCCTATGTGATGATTCGTATTGTCTTAAGTCTGAGTATTTAGGCCTCACGACTCTACTTATTCAAGAAAAACTAATCCACCTTCTTACATATGAAGTACCTTCTCTTTCTCGGCATCATCCTTTCTGGGTTTCTCTGCTCTCTCGTCTCAGCGGGAACAGCCGACTGTAATGCTTCGGCCAATCAATCAGCTGCCGATTTCCTCAACGGATGCAGACCCAATGGAACCATATCGGAAAAAGGACCAGGAATCGGTGGTCTCCAGGATAAAGCAGTCCAGATCGCCGATCGAGCCATCGCGCTCGGAGCCCTTTTTGCCGTCGGAGCCCTCGTATGGGCGGGTATCCAGTACAATAGCTCGTTTTGAGAAGATGAACGAGTCAAGCATGCCAAAAATACGATGATCTTTGCGATTATCGGACTCGTCATTTTGATGATCAGTTTCCCATTTGTGACGATTATCGTGAACTTTATCTACGACTTCGGAAGGTAGAAAAATATTCGGTAGTTGGTATACTAGTATCTTCGGAAAACTGGTTTGGGACTCTATGATGGAGAAGGACTAGAATATAATTCTCAAG
Organism: Candidatus Altimarinota bacterium; assembly: GCA_043739785.1. GTDB lineage: Bacteria > Patescibacteriota > Gracilibacteria > BD1-5 > UBA2023 > JAYUDN01. Next base: position 27,677 of record JAYUDN010000003.1, on the reverse strand, counting down.
GATGGTTCACATCTTAGAAAAACTTATAGCACATTTCTCCAGTTCTGTGAATTTACATATACCGGTACCTGATGGCCTACTCTGTCATCGATTGAACGAGCTTGATTTGAAAGAAACATAAGCCTCTGTACATCACGAGGATTTGTTTTTGCTTGCTCTTGAGATATTCTGAGTTTTTCCTGCATCTCTGCTTGATTGAGATTTGTCTTCCTTACAGTTATAGAAAATCCTTCTCCGTTTGGTTGAATTTGATCAATCGCTCGGTACCCATTTCATCACAAACGAGATCAAGATGTCAAACTCATCAGAAATAGATTTTTTTGCTCTGGAGAAATTTGTGAAGTGTTCCAGAGACGAGCAATTGTAGAGATATTATTGAGTATATTTGCTGTTCTTATTGTCTCACGTCCACCGTTTGCATTTGCATCACGAAAGAAGTTTACTACCGCATTTAAGCCATCCCCACCAGTATTTTGCTCTGGTGGAAGATTAAAAAATGAAAGTGATGATGGATTTCCCGATGGGCGTTCAGTATCAATAGCTACTTGAGGAATATTTGTGGGCGCTCATACCTGAAAAATTGCCATTTCATTTGTCCGAGTATCTATTACAATGATTCGAGCACCTCCTATAAAAGACTGAATATCCACTTTTGAATTCGCATCAATCTGAAATCATGACCTTGTGGGTATAGATTCAAGCATTCTACGATTTGAATCAAAACTTGTATATGTTGAATTTCAGGCAAATGGAGTTCCTTCAATTCAGACACTAAGCACTGGTACTCCATCTGGTCTTAACAAAACGGAATTTGGTAGTCCTAAACTTTGCAGTTTTGGTATAAGACTGTTCCTCATGGCTTGAACTTTATTGTAATCTGGTAATGTAGCATTATTGATAAAAAGTAACACTTGTTCTCAAGAGTCGGTATTCAGTAGAAGAGAAACCGATCCATCTGTAGTTTGTGATTTCACCGAAACTCACTTTGTTACTTTTGATAATATGGTCGGATCGTTATATTTTACTCCGTTAAGAAGCGGTGTAAATCATGGTTTTGATATGGAGATATGCTGAGGGTCAGGCATAATAATATTAAATCCTTGTAGTTGTTCTCTCACTGCATCAGGTATTACTTTTCATATGTCTAGTGGCTGTTCTCGTTGGGTAATTTCCACATTTGGGTTTGGATTTTTTGGCTTCACTGGCTCTATATCAGTTGAGGGACGACTACTTCATCCGTCGAGATCATATAAAATACGCATTCGGTGATGTTTTATATGTATTACCATAGATTATATTAAAAGTATACTTATACTAGCACATTATTTTAATCTTGTCAAAATTAGTTGACATTTATAAATATATAATTATTGTACATATAATTCTAGTTTCCTGGAAGTATATGTATGGATTTTTATAGGAAGTATCAGGGGATGATTCGGAAGGGATGTTCCCTCGTAGTCAGTATCATGTTCTTTTCGGTACTGGTAACCAATAGCGCTGAAATCACGATGGTGGCAAGCCCGACCACGACGATGATGAACCGTCAGGAACTCATTAAGCAGATTCTTTCGGCTCCGGCATTTCGTGACTTTTCTACCGATTGACTCATCGTCGACATCGACCCGAATCGGAGTGAGCCTCGAGCTCGAATCACGGGATACAATATGTCGATTGCTTCTGGTATTTCGAAAGATACGGAGTTTCTCAAGCTTTTTATCCACGAGTTCGGTCACTATATCGATATTCATGTCTTAAAAACTGATGGATTTCAGGAAGATCCTTCCAAAGTATTTTATCAGATCAGTTGGAAATCGAAAGATATCAAACTTCCAGGGATGAGACTCGATGATTTTGTCTCCGGCTATGCCGCGACCGATCAGTATGAGGATTTCGCAGAGACGTTTGTACTCTATGTTTTTCATAATTCACGCTTTGCCGATATGGCCCTCGTAAACCCGATTTTACGTCAGAAATACCTCTTCTTTCGTACGACGGTCTTCCCGAAGTGAGAATTCGAAGATACGGATTTTACGCTTTCCTCCCTTCCGAAGAATCCATGGGATACGACTAAAATTGCTTTCTCGCTGAAAAAATATTTGTATTTCATACGATAAGTGGTATACTCGTTGTACTTTTGTTCTTTATAGAGATTATATTTTACATTTCCCGGCCTGTCGTCAGTTTTCTGTTTCTCATTTTTCGACCGATAGAAAGTTGTCCATATGCTTCTTGTTAATATTTCTACCTTCGTGGATATATACTGATTTGTCTCATAATTGCGTTATATATACGTTTTTCTCGTAAACGTGGTTCTAGATGTGGACGTTTGATTCCTAACAGTTACTTGTACTTATGTCATCTATATTTGGCGATACGGACGATATCGCCTTCGGTGGTGTTGCGTCCCTCCCAGCTTGAAATTTCGAAAAGAAATCGAATTTTTTCGAGAAAAAACCTCCCGTTCGACGAGAGCCTCAAAGCCCGGTTCCAAAAAGCGTTGCTCCGCGTACGGCATCCCTTCCGAACAAGAAACATGAGGCCTTCGAGCCGACACACCTCGATACCAATATTTCAGCCCTTTCTCGACTCATTGCCTCGATGAAACCTACCTTTCTTCCGACCGGTGGAGAAGAGACTCTTCGTATCGTACCACTTTCTGCCACATCACTTCGGGATGGAGCTTTTCTTATCCGGGCTCAGGAAACCACTCTTTTTTTTGGAAGCGGATTCTCCTCTGAAACGGTAAATGGGATTGTCTACCCTACCTTCCCTGATATGCGAATCGTGGCTTCAGAAAAAGACCGATTGGCGGCTTGGATTCTCACCGACGATACCATCGAAGTAGCGCTTATTGCTCAGATTCTTCCGACACTTGATTTCGTGCCCGTCTATGCATCTCGGGGGCTTATTAGCAAGATTCGTACGGCTCTGACGGGGAATCCTATCCTCGAAAAATGCCGATTCTTCGAACTTTTTACCGGAGAAACCTCAGAGAGAAAAATAGGCGATATCGAGGTCGCGACCCTTCAAGTCGGAGGATCCTCTTTCCTCTCCTTTCGATTCGGGGATACGACCGTCTACGACGCTCGAAAAGAGGTGACCGCTTCTCTCCCGAAAACCCCACGAACCCACGATATTATCGGACTTACCGATAGTGATGGGGAATTCACTCTCACCCTCAGCGCTCAGGAGTGAATCCGTATTTTTTCTGGAGAAATCATTTCCCTCCGTCCCAAAAAGATCGAAAAACATACCCTCAAGTTCACCTTTGACACATTCTACGTCGACAAGCAAAGTATCGGAGTCGTCGCGGGATATACCCTCAAGGATCGCAAAGAACTCGGAGAAAACGGGGTCCTCACGTTTGTCCTCGAGGAAGATCGAGTCAAGCGCGCGATCATCGCGCATATCTATATCGATAGTCGTGGCTTTGTGCATTCACACGAGATGATGTCTGTACACAAGGAAGTACTCAAAGGCATAAGATCGACCTATGAAAAATCCGTCCTCGATAACCCCCGCATCGAGCGAGCTGAGCTCGTCCAGACCATGCGACGTGAACTCACAAAGTACTGCTACCTCCTGACGGGGCGAACTCCGGTCGTGCTTCCGATCATTCTCGAACGTTAGTATCTTCCCTGAAAGGATTTCTTTCAAAAAAACATACCTCAATGTTCCAATATACCAAGAAACGAAAATACCAAGAATCTCATATCTACCCTAATAAACTAACAATCCAACACACTAAAATACCAACATACTAACAATCTAATATTCCAACTTACTAACCTGCCAACCAGCAAACCAGCTTCCCAGCTAACCTGCCAATCTACTAACTACCCAACTATGAACTCCAATCAAAAACAAAACTTTCAAAAACAGAAGAATTTCTGATCCAAGGACTCCGGTCCTCGCAATTTCTTCGGATGAGGAAAACAGATCACCTCGAATCTCAAACCCGGAGATTCATTTATCTTCGAAGATTCATTTCGTCCGAAGCGATCTTTCCCATTTCAGACACCCCAACAGGCGCTCAAGAAGCACCTCGGACTCGTCGAAGAGCGAGCCCATCCCCTCGAAAGAGGACGCCTTCGAGTGATTCCTTTCGGTGGAACCGAACAAGTGGGTCTCAACTGTATGGGGTTCGAATACGAAGATGAGATGCTCATCGTCGATCTCGGACTCCAGTTTCCAGATCAATACCAGTTCGGGATCAATTGTTCTATCCCGGATCTCACCTACTGTCGTGGGAAAAAAATAGTCGGAATCTGTATCACGCACGGTCATATCGACCATATCGGAGCCGTCTACTACGCGATGGAGCAACTCGGACGCAATATCCCCCTCTACGCAACGCCGATGGCCTACGAACTCATCAAGCTCAAGCAGGGAGAACTCAAAGCTACCCTTCCGAACCTCACCGAGTACCGTCGAGATATCCCAGTGCAGATCGGGAAGCACTTCCAGATTACCCCATTTACGGTAGATCACTCGATCCCAGACTCGGTCGGACTCCTCATCGAGACGCCAGTCGGGAGATTCGTCCATACCGGAGACTGGAAGTTCGATAAAAGCCCCCTTCCGAATCGCCCTTCGACGAACTACAGCATCCTCGAATCTATGGGGAAACGTGGGATCCGTGCCCTCTTTTCGGACTCAACCAATGCCCACCTCATGGGATCCTCGATTTCTGAATCCGAAGTCGTCCACTCGATGGAAGATATCTTCGAGAAGGCGAGCGGACGAGTCATCACTGCGACCTTTTCCTCGATCATCGACCGAGTGATGCTCATCATCTCGACCGCTGAGAAATACAATCGAAAGGTTGTCCTCCTCGGGAGATCGATGAACAACTATGTCGATATCGCGATCAAGCTCGGATATGTCCGTCCCAAGCCAGGCACCCTGATCTCTATGGATGTGGCAGCGCGACTTACAGATCGTGAGGTTACGATCTGTTGTACCGGAGCTCAGGGAGAGCGCTATGCTGCCCTGATGCGTATCGTGACGGGAGAATCTCGAGAAACGACTCTCAAACCTGATGATACGATTATTTTCTCATCCTCGGTGATTCCTGGGAACGAACGAGCCGTCCAGGGACTCTTCGACCTCATCTCCCAGCAAGGTCCGAAGGTCCACCACTACAAGGAATCCGAAATCCATGCCGGAGGTCATGCTCGAGAAGAGGATACGAAAAAGATGATCACCCTCCTGAAGCCCGAGTACTATGTGCCAATCTATGGATTCCCTCATATGCTTCGAGGGAATGCAAAAAATGCCTACAGTATGGGATATACCCAAGATAAAGTGATAATACTCAGAAATGGAAAAATACTCGAATTTACGAAGGATGCCGTCCGTGAAACCGACGAATTCGTCTCACACAAGTTCGTAGCCATCGATGGTCGAATGGTGGGTTATTCCGGGGAAAAAGAACTCCATGACCGATTCCAGATTTCGAGCCAGTGAGTGCTCGTCATCGGGATTGCGAAAAAATCAACCGGTTATACCATCAAGTATTCTACCGTTGGTCTTCCCGAGGTGACCAAACTCCCGATTCTCGAAAAAGCCCTCGATGAAGCGATCAAGGAAATCCTCCGAGACATCACGCGGTTCAAGGATGCGGAGTCCTTCACCGCCTTTGTCGAAAAACGTGCCTGTGACGTCGTCCTCCATGAAATCAACAAAGAACCAAAAGTAGTCGTCGTGATACAATAAAATAGAATCTAAAAAAATCCGAATCAAATTTGATTCGGATTTTTCTATATATTTTCGCGTACCCTAATTTCAACCAATTCCAAGCATTCCTCCTAACACAGAGGCTACTACATATCCTACTCCAGCTCCTAGCGCAATGGTACCTATTCAGAAACCAACATTTGACATTGTGTTCCCTCCTCCTCATCCACTAAGCTTTGGTCCGTCATCGTGTCCACCATGTGCATCGTGTCCTGCTGACATATTTGATCTAATTAATAAATAATTACCCCCACTATATACAAAATCATATCTTGTCAATACTTTTTTATTATTTATTATAACAAAATGGGTTTTTTATTTAAAGTATAAAATAATTTTGCAATTCCCATTGGTTTCCATATACTACCGCGGCAGGCGATAATAGTGTGTACGATACGGAAACCTGAAAAGGTTCCCTACATCAGATACTCCACTATTTACTCCTTATTTGGCGAATGTAGTTTAGTTGGTTAGAACGCTGGACTGTGAATCCGGAGGTCGTGGGTTCGAGCCCCATCATTCGCCCCATTTGAATTGTGTGGTTATCATCTCTTAATCTCAATCCATCCTGTGATGGGGCGAGAATCCGAAGCGAAAGCGAGGAGAGTCCCGAATACTCGGGACAGAGAGTCGAGAGCCCCATCATTCGCCCCATTTGAAATTAATTAAAAATTTATAATGAATAATTAATAATATCTGATACAATACACTTGTATTCTTCATTCTTAATTTTCACATTCTTAATTTATTTCCTAACGTTTATTTCTTAATTTTTTATTTTTATGTCAGATTTTGCTAAACTCCTCGAAGGATCGCAAGCGATCGAGTCGTACAAGGTCAACGAGGTGGTCACGGGTACCGTGCTCATCGCGAACCAGAAGATGATCCTCGTCGACCTTGAAGGTCAGTTTACCGGTATTATCACGGGAACTCATATGCAGTCTTCTACAGAAGATACTGGCGAGATCCACCCTGGTGACCGTATCGAGTCGATCGTCATCGGTGATGATCGCAACTCTGGACTCATCCACCTTTCCCTTCGAAAGGCGAGCCAGATCAAGCTCATCGAGAAACTCAACTCGAACTTCGATACGAAGGAAATCATTACGGTCGTTCCAAGCGAAGCGAACAAGGGAGGTCTCCTCATCGACCTCGATGGGATCAAGGGATTTATCCCCGTTTCTCAGCTCACTCCACTTCACTACCCACGTGTCGAAGGTGCGAACTCAGAAAAGATTCTCGAACACCTGAACAAACTTGTCGGAAAGCCATTTCACGTACGAGTCCTCAATATCGACCAGGGAGGGAAGAAGATCATCTTCTCAGAAAAAGCCGCTATCGAAGAGCAACGCTCACAAGCAATGCAGACCCTCAAGATTGGTGACGTCGTCGAAGGAAATGTCTCTGGAATACTGAACTACGGACTCTTCGTCACCTTCAATGGGATCGAAGGACTCGTCCACGTTTCAGAAATCGACTGGGGACATGTGAACAACCCTCACAAGCATGCTCGTATCGGAGACAAGGTGACTATCCAGATTATCGGTATCGAAGGAGAGAAGATTTCTCTCTCGATGAAGCGTCTTAAGGCAAACCCTTGGCAAGTCCTCGCGGACAAGTACCAAGTCGGAGACATCATCGAAGCACCAGTCCTTCGTATGTCTCAGTTCGGGATATTCCTCGAGCTCGATGGAGGAATCTCTGGACTCATCCACCTTTCTGAAATCCAGGGAGATATGATGAAGACCCTCGAGGAGAAGATCCACGTCGGTGAGATGATGAAGGCTCGAATTATTACCTTTGATCCAACCTCAAAGCGTATCGGTCTCTCACTCAAGGCCCTCGACCCGAACTATGTGCCAAGCGAAGCTCCGGTAGAAATACCGGCAGAAGCGCTTGAAGCATAGAAAGTACACATTACACAAATGAATTCCTCCAGAAATGGGGGAATTTTTGCAAAATAAAGAGAAATAGAATAAACTCAAGGTATGAAGATGACAAATTTTACAACTGAAGAACTCTATAAACTCGATAAATATGGGTTTATTACCAAGCGGAATTTCACCTGGCAAAATCATATTCTAACAATTTTTTACCTTATTACTCTTTCTATATTTTCGGTTGTTATTTGATTTTTTATTGCGATCCTTTCAATTCCTATATTTCTCAAAATCTTCGTCTCTGAATCAAACTTTTCACTCTTTACCCTGAGTATTTGTTTTTCATGTATAACCATAGCTTATCCATTAATACAGTATCTTTTTTTCTTTCTCAAATCGGGTGTAACATTTTTTGAGTTAAATAAAAAACTCGAATATGGTGATATACGAGAAATCTCTCTCTCAAGACCAAAGATCTTTATGGAGTGATTCCTAGAAAGGATGCTATGAGAGAAGGATATTTTCATGAAGTTGAAAATGTATGCGCTCATGGTAGTACTTCCAGTTGTTGGACCACCTTTCTTTTTATGGACCTTATATAAGAGTGAGGCATATGATACTTTCACTTTGGTTTCCAGCTTTTTTTATGGGTATTTATTGATTATCACTTTGCTAACGTTCCTATTTTCAGTGTTTCGTTCCATATACCAGTTTCTCCATCCCCTCTACGCCTTCTGAAACCTCTGAGAGAAGATCCAGAAGTTCACCCCAGAGATAGAAGCAAAAGGTAATCTCATACAAGAAAATTTCCAAAAAGATATGAACTTCAGGGTGCTTTCTGACGGATTCGATTCCCTTGCCACTACTTTCTCAGAGATCGTTGCTTTAGTACTTAAACTGGAAGAAGTAGAAAAGAAAGCCAATAAGGGAAATATCTTTGATTCTGAAAAGTACATTAACTCTCTCCGAACGGACATAGTAGAACCACTTAAGTCACTGAAATCATTCCTCGAGAAACAAAAGGAAGAACTTGTTGTATCTCAGAAAGCACTTACAAACATAGGGACACTGGATCCTTCGCTTCACTCAGGGTGACAACCAGTCTGAGTCCGAGTCGGATTAAGATGAGATTCCGGTTCAAGCCTGGAATGACAGGGACACACAGAACTCGCATCAAAGAGAAGTGAATCACTTCTCTTAGAACTCACGGAGAATATATCAAAACTCGATGCGATGATCGAAAAAATGGGATAGAAATACTCCAAATGGGGGAATTTTTTTGGAAATAAAAATCCTCCTTTCGAGATTTTAATCTTCCTGGGTATTATTGTGAACTGGGAATCTGTATATCCCCTTTACGATTGTTCCCCTTTTGATTTCCTGACCTGGAAAGAGTTCGAAGTTTGCTTCATTGCAAAAAAGATAATTCTCTGACCATCCTGAGAACTCTGATAGTGAAGGTACTTTTTCGACAAGAACTCGGAGTTCTTTTCACACATTTACCTTTGCCAAGGAATCGAATGCTTCCTTTCCCGCTTGAAGGAGTTGCTTGAGTCGACTCTGAGCCAGATGATTCGGGACTTGGTCAGGAAATATGCCTGCTGGTACCGAGTAGTGATCGATGTGGGGAGAGAAAGCAAAGGCGTGGAGCTGGGTAATCTTGAAATCTCGAACGAGCGAGAGTGTATCGAGAAAATCTGTATCGGTTTCACCCGGGAATCCGACGATGAGATCCGCACCGATATTGAGGGTTACTCCATCTTCTCTTTGGATATTTCTGAGTTTCTGAAGCACTTCTCGCACCCTTTCTCCATCATAGTGTCGGTTCATGGCTTGAAGTATGGACGAAGACCCTGACTGTATGGAGAGGTGTGCATAAGCATTGATTCTTGGATTTTCGAAGAGGTGAATCAATTCATCCGAGCAGAACTCTAACCCGAGCGAGGAGATCCTGAGGCGTTCGAGTGTGGTTTCTGAGAGCACCGTTTCGACAAGTTCGACAAACTTCGACTCCTGATAATTATTGGAAGTGTCACTCCCCCAGGCTCCGAGATTGATCCCAGTAAATACTACTTCCTTGCCACCACCTTCGACAAAGACACGGATTTCTTCGACGATCTCCTCTTTCGGTCGCCACTTATGTCGTCCACGGGCTTGGACCGTGAGGCAAAAAGTACAAAAATTATCACATCCCGTCTGGATGACGATATGTTTGCGAGTGAAGAGTTGCTTCCCAGCGAGTCACCGGAGCGAACGAATCTTGGTCTTCATGATTGCCTTCCGTTCTTCCGTCGTTACTGCATAGTCATCTGGATCTTCAGGAAGGATTTCTATGGTATCTTTGTAATCAGTCAGTTCGTCATACACCTCAAAAAACTTCGGATCCACGACGCCATCTCGGATATTCCCACATCCAGAGAGGAAGAGCTTTTCTCAGGTTTTGAGCTCTCATAGTTTCTTTTTCGCATGCTTTACCCATTTCGCTTTGGCTTTGTCCGTCACGACACAAGACGCGATAAAATATCCCTTCTTGTCAGACAAGTGTGGGTGGACCAGCCATTTTTCTGCGAAGTAGGTATTGGTTTTACAGCCAAAAACTTTATAATCCAGGGGAAGAGTACGTAAGCTAACTAAAAGTTATAGAGTTATATGGAGAAATGCCATTCTTGCAAACTCCCTTGTAGGAAAAGGTTTGTATCAAGAACAGATTACATTTATTTCCTCTCACTAAAATATGAAGATTGATCTCAGTCAACATTCACTCACGATCAAAGTAATACCCCGAGCACGGAAAACAGGGTGCGTGGGGTATATGGACGATGGCACGCTCAAGATTCGACTTCGAGCCGTTCCAGAAGATGGCAAAGGGAATGAGGAACTCCTGAGATTTCTCGAAGAGGAAACTGGAGAAAAGTGGGAGATGGTGAGTGGATGGACGAGTACGAGGAAAGTAGTAAAAAGTATTGACAAAATCTAAAATAGGTTAATATAAAATTACTTTACTATTTAATTATTTTTATGAATAGCATTTATCTTAAATGATTATCCAATTCTCCAATAAGGAGTACCACATTAGGTTTCATCTTACAATTTCTAAGAAAAGGTGAATATGCCAAATCAGTAGTTTTTCGTCTAAAGGATTGACAAGTAGCACATGCAACTGCAGTATATCTAACTGACGGAAAGGTTGTTAATTTAGAATCTTCATTACTTGATATACAAGGATCAATTTTCGTAGATGATTCGCATAAACCACCAGTACCAAGGTCAAAAGAAGCATTCGAATCTAACCCAATGTATACGGGTGATATGATTGATCAAGTGTCAGGGATAGCAGCTTATAAATTAGTATGAGAATGATCTCAAGAACAAATAACAAGAAATGCTCGAGAAATTGATAGAATTTCTGGAAACGTACCAGATTATGCTGGATAATTTACCCAATAATATTATTACTATCTGATAAAAATGTGAAACTTCTCACTCAATAACCTCTCTCTTTCGGACCAAGATACTACAATCCCAAAAGCTGAAAGAAAAGCTTTGGAGAAAAGGAGGCTAAGAAAGAAACCATTCGGACAAAAAATCGAAGTCGATTCAGTAAAAAGAGAAGCCCAAAGAGGCGTTCAGTCATCATTAAATGCTAATGCGTTACGTATTTTTACCCCTAAAATGCGGTTTATCACGCGAGATGATGGATATGGAGCATGAGAGGTTTTGACTGTGTATGAAGTAGTTTCGCAAGAGTGAGATAGACTCAAGATACGAGTTATTTATGAAGATAGTGGTGGATTGTATGGAGGTTGAAGGGATTGAACTATAGAAGTGGATATTGCATGGATAAAAGAAAATTTACTTGCTATGCCAAAAGTATGATGACTTTTAGGAGTTCCACTTATTCCATATATTCAAGAAGGGGAATGAAAAAAGCAAGTTATCGCTCGATCACGGACGGATGGACTCATGGTAAATCAAAACAAATATAATCCCAGAGGGCATGAATGAGATATACGTACTTTAGACACTTTATTTTTCAGTGGTAATCCTGACGGATTAATCATAGAAAATACTGATTTTAAAATAGTAGTCCGGGCCACTCCCTATGAGCAACAATATTCGTTTGAGGGCAATCCGGTTCCAGAAAATATATACGGTGATTGATTTTGGCTATCTTTGCCCTATGAGTATGCTCTTAATCAGATATTTCAAAAGTTTTTCGGGAAACGAGTGAAGATAACGTATAGAACAATTGCCTATGATAATCAGAAGAATGGGCAAAGCCTAGAATATGATCAAAACCCCATAATAGGGGTAGTTTGAAATATTGAAAGATATTGAAGAATGTTAAACAATAGAATATCACTGGAAAATGCGACACAGGGTAGTTCAAAAATTACCCAAATACCTTCCGAGGCCTTTTTAACAGGATTTACTGTTGAACTCATAGAAGACTAGTCTACACCTCCCCCATTTCCACTCTTCGATTGAGCATATCTACCTCTTCAATTTTTACTCGGATCGTATCCCCGATGCGGTACTTTTCGTTTCATTTTTTATCCCGAAGTGATCCTCGAATCGGGTCAAGGGTGAGTTTTTCTCATACCCCCTTCCCCCCTGAAACTGGGGATTTTTTTTGCCGTCCGAAAAAGACAGAACCCTCGACCCCACTCTCGAGTTCGACATAGAGGGCGTTTTCAGTCAGTCCAGAAATCATACCATTGAAGGTATCCCCGACATATTTCGACATATATCGACACATCATGAGCGCATCGATGGCACGCTCGACATCTTCCGCGCGCTTCTCTCGCTCGGTCAAGTTTTTCCCATACTTCTTCATCTCCTTCATATAGGTCGCTTTCGTTTTCGGGTCGAGTTCATTGTGGAGGAACTTCTTGATAATACGGTGGACGAGGAGATCCGGATAACGACGAATCGGCGAAGTAAAGTGGCTATAGTAAGTCAGGGCGAGACCGAAATGTCGAACCGGGAGTTCGCCATAGTGCGCCTTCGCCATCTTCGGGAGAAGGAGTCGAGAAAGACGGTAGCGTTCGACGGGATCCTTCGCCATCTCGAGGTGTTCTCGGATATGATGTGGTTCGATGGTTTCTGCTAAGTGTTTCTGTTCGATAATCTCAGCGATGAGCTTCATCTGCTCGGTGCCTGGGATGGCGTGTACTCGCGAGAGAAATGGGAGTTTTTGCTTCACACACCACTTCGCCACCTCTTCATTGGCGAGGACCATACACTCTTCGATGAGCATATGGGCGTCATTACGATCACGCTTCTTGATACCGAGGACATTTCGATCCGCATCAAGATCGAAATAGCACTCTGTCGTTTCGAAGGTAATCTTTCCTTCTCGCTTTCGACGCTTCGTCAGGATGTCGAAAAGCTCCCACGCGTGACGAATCGTTGTCTGCCAGAGGGGAGTTCTGTTTCAGGTTTCAGGTTTCAGGTTTCAGGTATTTTGGAATGATAGTTCCTCTGAAGAAACTCAATCGGATCAAACTTGTAACCTTCAACCTTCAACCTGTAACCGATATATTTCATCATACACTCCACGATGCATCGACTCGATGAGTCACTCGGTGATGTAGGATTCTTTTACCCTCCCTTCTCTATCGACACGAAGCAGGATCGATAAGACGAGTTTGGGTTCGCCAGGGTAGAGGCTACATCGATCATTCGATAGGACTTCGGGAAGCATCGGAATAACTCGTCCCGGCATATAGATACTCGTTCCACGAAGGAGGGCTTCTCGGTCAAGTGAGCTGGATTCTTCGACATATTCGGCGACATCAGCAATGTGCACTCCGAGAAGAAAATCCCCATTTTCATATCTGGCAAGGGAGATGGCGTCATCAAGATCCTTCGCATCGGCCCCATCGATCGTCAGTGTCGGCCACGCTCGAAAGTCCATACGTTCTTTCCCGGAAACCTTGAGACGAGAAAAAAGGGTTCTATCCGAAAGTTTGATATGAGTTGGAAGGGCACCATCGAATCGGAACGCTTGCTCGTAGCTTGTCGATTTTGGTGGAGGGAAGGCATCGAATGATTTCACGTGGATTCGATCGAAGTCTCTCGGCCACTCGAGACGGGCCCCACTTCGAAAGAGGATAATCATTTCTTCGACATCGGAACTCCCACGATCCGAAAATCGTCGAATGATTCGAACAGTGGAATTATCGATATACTGCACGAGAAAGAGCGTGCCCGGAGTTGCCTCAGGAATTGGTTTCTCCGTTTTGACGGTGAGCCCGCCGAATTCATCGAGGATTTTATAGGTGATCTTCCCCTTCTCAGAAATAACCTCCATCAGGAGGGGTTCTTCTGAACGTCGTTCGAGTTTCATGGGCCGAGCTTCCGGAAGCTTCCCATCTCCTCCAGGTCGAGTCACTTCGAGGGAAACGAGATCACCGTGGACAAATCAATACGAGCGAGTTCCGTAGACATAGTAGATGATGCCTTCTTTGGTTTCGATCGTTACCTTTCGTGTTTCGAAATGGATAATCCCCTTTTCGGTTATTTTCTTTCCCATGGAGTGATGTTTCTTCGGTATATAGGGTTTCATGTCTAAGTTTTATGGGGTTTCAACAGTCATCGCTCAAATGGGTGCTTAGATAATATGTCAAATGTATCGTCGATAGCGATTTATCTTACCGCATCATACTCACGAAAATGCGTTTTATGCTTCATAGCTTCTATCGCCTCTCTATGGTGAGGGACGATGGAGAGTGGGAGATCATTGAGTGAAAACCACTCCGCTTCTTCATGGAGGTGTTCTTCCTTGTTTTCAGGCTGCCCCGTCCAGTCAGTCACGACGCCGAAGTAGTAAATACGAGTTCCATTGGTATACCTGGCATTGATCACATAGTCCGCGACGATATCATCAGAGCTGAGAGTAATCCCAACCTCTTCGCTCGTTTCTCGAATAGCAGACTCTCGAAGGAGCTCATCATCATCGACTTTACCCCCAGGGAAACACCAGTGTCCGGGCCAATTCGGCTGGTGCATGGACCGACGAAGGAGGAGGATCTGGGATCCGTGAAGAAATATTATATGGGCAGCCGATGGGATAAGCGCTCGTGTCATATTGCGATTATAAGAAAAATCTATAGAATCGCAATGAAGACTTGGAGAAAAATACTTTTAGTGGAATTTCTTTGGTAAAGGTGTAAAATCGAGTACCAAAGGCGTGATATTAGTAAGAACAATGGGCTCATCAAGTACTACATCCACAGAAAATGAACCTGGAATATAAAACTCTCTTGGCAAAAAAGCAAGAACTGAAATTTGTATCCTTACTCGAAGTTTCCCAGTTTCATTCTTTCCAATTTCATAACAATGAGTTCCTAACTGAGAGAGTGGAATATCTGGAAAGTTACGATGTTCCATCCATGTTTTAAAAAATCAACTCACTTCTTCGATGATACCCACAAGCGAATGATTGAGGAGAATTTGGGTTCTATCTGGAAGGTCTATCAACTCAAAGGCTCCTCTCTCAAGCATATTTTATAAGTAAATTATCGTTACATTAGCACTTATACTTTATAAGTCAAATATTTCTCGGTTACCATTCCATTTTCAATGCCTCACGAACACCGACATACTCACCTCCTTTTTATCGATATTTTTGTAGATATTATCGACAACTATGGTGATATCGGGTGGGTAGAGGAACTTATCCGAGCCTCTTATATGAAGATGCGCTATCGAATCGTAACGAGCACTCCCGAACTGGTATCCGCGTTTCTCGTTCGTAACGCTCTTGACGAGAAGCTCTATCGGATCTGTCCGGAAAATGAGTATACGCCACTTGGAGCATCCCCTATCGTCATACTGAGTTTTCACAAAAAAGTAGAGGCTCGTCTCTTCCCAAGTCATACGCTTTTTGTACGAGTCAATTACCTATCCTTCCAGCCATTCGCTCAGAGCATCCACCTTCGTCACCATATTGACAGCAGTTCGACGCGACCAGTTATCGAGCTATCGTACTCTCCACTTTCCCGTACTGCCGGCATTATCAAGGGGGTGAATACGGAAATCAATCGCCATGAATGGCTTCGTTTAGTATGACTCGATTCGACACTGTCAGACAAACAATGGCGATTAATCTTTGTGTATGACCCCACTTTTGACCGACTTGATTTTGACGAGAAAGACACTCTATACTTTATCATTGGAAGGGAACCTCCTCAACCCCCAAACCAGCTCACCAGCTCACCAGCTCACCAGCTGTACCTCCCATGGCTAGAGAGTAATCAGATGTGGCAACTTCTCAGTCTCGCTGATGGCTCCATAGTACGATGAGAGGTGAGTGCAACTCGAGCGCTACAGTCGGAAAAACCATTCTTCTGGGATATGTATAAGGAAATCGGTGGGATGAATATGGATGAATCTACTGCTTTTCTCGAATGGTACTGCCAAAATGAGGAATACACTCGGATGCACCATGAGCTCAATCTCAGTCATTGAAAAATCTCGCTCCAGAAACTCTTTAGCACGACCAGGGGAGTAACTCCGGAGCAAAAAGAGTTCCCAGATTTCCTCGAAACCCTCGAAAAAACTATTGACACCTATGGCTTTTCGATATAATCCCATAGTTCCAGTCTGCCAATGTAGCTCAGCTGGTTAGAGCACAGCACTCATAACGCTGAGGTCGGTGGTTCGAGCCCACTCATTGGCACCATTTGATTCGTACAATCCCTCCCGAATGCTCGGGAGGGATTTTTAAGAAGTAAAGATTCCGAGGGCTCGAACCGTAGCGACACCCACGAGGAACGAGTGGGGTGAAAAGCCAACGATTTGGCTTTTTTGTCGCAAGGAGGACCCGGAGGGGCGAGCCTCATTGGCACCATTTGAAAAAAATTATCTCATTATTCACGTAATGGGATTTTATTTTAGGAGAGTGGGCGAGAATCCGAGGATTTTTCGATCCACTTCTTTCAGATTTATCTTTCACACGAACATGGGAATCCATCTATTTCGATGAAGAAAAGAGGTTTTCCTTCCTATTTCGGCTTCGTCGTAATTATTTTCTCTTCGAAGTACGAGGAAAGTATCTGGATACCGACGTGTTCCCCTCCGGCAAAGAAGAGGCCCGTACCTACGGAGGCATTGAGGAGGATGTATTTCTCTTGTTCGGTGAGTTTGAAGGTGTCCTGGAGGACATCGATCGAGGCAGGAGACTGCTTCAGGAGAAGCTGGATCGAAGAGTTCGTGACGATAGCTTTCCCATACTGATTCGTCATAAAATCTTCCACATCTTGAGTGATCGTGGTGATTCCGAGTCCATACTTACGAGCTCGTTTCACGAGTCCGAAGAGGAACTTCGCACTGTCTTCATACTGCATGACGTTCCAGGCTTCATCGACGACGAGCATTCGCTTCTTTTGGCTGGATCGGACCGTATTCCATACGAAATTGAGGAGGATATACATCGCGATCGGTCGAAGGATATCATCGAGATCTCGCACCGAGAAGACGACGAGTCCTTCCTTGAGGTCGACATTGGTCGGACGAGAGAATACTCCAGCGAAAACTCAGAAGACATACTTTTCGAGTCGATCTACGAGCCCCTTCGCTCCATCCATCGTCTGGAGGACTGAGTAGAGATCCTTCATAAGCGGTACTTCTTTCCCTTCGATGCTATCATCCGACATCGTAATCCCCTTGAGAGAGTAGGTCGTGATAATCGCCTTTTCGAGGATGGCCTCTTCTCCGGGAGTAATCACTCCGAGCATGAGGTGCATCATCCCGAGCATATTGACGACCGCTCCCCTGAGAAGGTCTCCCGGTTGGGTATCCGTATCCTTCAGAGATCGTGGGAGGTCAAACGGATTAATATGCTCATCCGAGTTAAGATTGATATTGAGATAGGTTCCTCCGACGGTCTCAACGAGCGGTTTGTATTCATTTTCCGGGTCGAGGACGATGACATCCGTCCCGAGCATGAGGGAGCGTAGGATTTCGAGCTTGATGGCAAATGATTTTCCTCATCCTGACTTCGCGAAGACACACATATTGGCGTTTTCTGTTCGAAACCGATCGAAGATGATCAGGGAGTTATTGTGGGTATTGACTCCGTAGAATATCCCATCATCCTGCGAGAGTGAGCTCGAACTAAAGGGAAAGGTCGTCGAAAGTCCTTTCGTAGATATATTTCGAAACACATTGACTTCATCTCGGGCAAAAGGCGCCGTCGCGACAAATCCTTGTTCCGCTCTGAGAAAGGCTTGTTTGGTGAGAATATTGCGTCCTGCCAGCATCACATCGAGGGTATTGGTGAGTTTCTTGAGGTCTTCTTCGCTCTCGGCATAAGTCGTGATATAGAGACCGAAGTGAAAGTATTTTTCCTGTCCACGAGTGAGTGAAACCTGGAGCTCTTCGACATCCTGTATTTGTGCATCGAGATGCGGATCCGAGATAAGTCATTTATCTCGATTGATCGAATACTGGGATCGGAGCTGCGTAAGTCGCTTCCTGAGGTACTTCATCACATGCGCACTTTCGACCGGATAGACAAACATCGACACATCAAATTTCACATCCCAATTGATGAGGGGAGAGAGCCAGTTCCCCTCGAGGAGGTCCGGATAAGCATAGGTGTAAATCGTTCGGACATACGTATCTCCGATCTGGAGTTTCGTCGCATCAATCCGCATCATCGCTGGTGCGATCATATCTTTGACGTAGGCAAGCGCATCTTTATAGTCTTTTTCTGACTGGCGAATCTGATCCGCCTCTTCCTTGGTTATTTTCCTATTAGGATCTTCTGTAGAAACCAGAGTAGTCTCTACTCCGGTTGCTGGCGAAGGTGTCGAAGGGATGACGACTGAGGGTATATTTTTCTTTTCGAGAAGCGATGCCTCATACCCTTCTGGGTCTCAGGTATAGTTTTTAGCAATAAGGTCAGGAAGAGATGTTGGTGAATTTTGTTCCATAAATGGCAGTCAATATAGCGCGTTTTCTTATTTTTCCAAATGAGAAACGGCTTGCGTTTTTCACCAATTCCATTCTGTAATATGTGAGCTATCAATTCGCATCGGCTCATCCGTACTGATACGTCACTCTCCTTCCGTATACCGCATCACCATGAGGGTGATATCGTCATACTGCGTATGTTTGTACCCCATGAAGGCGGAAATATCGATCGTAATCTGCTGAAATATCGTTTCGATCGATTTCACTTCGAGCTTCATAATCGACTCGATGATACGCTCTACTCCGAAGAGCATCCCATCCTGCTTCGACTGGTACCTCGCCTCGCTAATACCGTCAGTATAGAGGACAATGATATCCCCAAGATCAAAACTAATCTGTTGTTCTTTCAGTATTCTCGAACAGTCTTTGATCATCCCGATGGCGACTCCACCACTCTTGATAGGATAGACCTTATTTTCTGATTTTTTGTAGACGAGGACGTACTCGTGTCCCGCTCCCGTGAAGTACATCTTTTTTTCATTGGTATTCCACCTGAGGAGCACACAGGACATCAGCATATTTTGCTTGGCGCGAGGTTTGACGATTTTATTGGTCAGAGAGAGCACCTTCGCACTATTTTCTTCAGCATTGACTCCAGCTGATATAAGGGCGTTTACCATCATCATCATAAACCCGCTCGCCACTCCGTGTCCCGTCGCATCCGCCACATACATATAATGATTTCCATTGATCCCTTGGATGATATCACAACTATCCCCTCCTACTTCCGTTGCGCTCTTGATCGCATAGGCAATCTCGAGGTGAGGGACGACGGTCGCATCATGCTCTAGGGTTGATTTCTGGACTTCACTCGCGAGGTCGACTTCCGTCTTGAGCTGACGTCCCGAACGGAGTTCTTCCTTAAATATTTTCAAAATCTGTAAACTCCTGATAAAAAAGTTTGTCACATAGTTCATCCCTTCGCTCCAAGCAGTCGGCTTGAGATTCGAAGGTTCTTCCCGAACCCCGGTCACGAACGCGGCAATTTCTCGAGAAAGTTCCTGAATCGGATTAATGTACGCTTGTATGATGACAAAGTATACGATTGGAAACTGGAGCCAAAAGAAAACATAAACGACTTGGATATACGACGTAAAGATTTCATGAAAAAATGGAAGCTCGACCGCTCCGGAAAGGTCCATAAAAATGACCGAATTGATCACAATAATGGCGGAAACGAGAAAATGGAGGATAACGTGCATACAGGTTTAAGTTAGAGGACTATTGGTATCTGGATTTGCGGGCGTTTCTTCTCGGATGATTCCCATACGGGCCTCGATTTCCATATCGACGTACTCTTTTTTCCGTCCGTACATCTTCCGAGAGTATTCTTTGATGATTTTCGAAACTTCTTGGTTTTTATAGGTATTATCCCAGATGGTCTTCATATCAAATGGTCGAGTCGTCGCGTTATCGATGTTGAGTTTACAGTAAGTCGTGAAATTTGCAATACCGATGATGTCTTGCTGAGACAGGAGTGGCGCGTATTCTTTCTCGAGGTATTCGGCATCTTCAGCACCGACCTTGAAGGACATAATGGTTCCCGCATTTCCAAATACGGCATCCTTGATCGAGGGCTTCCCTCCTTTCCCCTGTTTGTCTCAGGATCCTCCAATCTGAGCGATATACTGATGCGCCATAATCAAAGCCAGGTGATACTTACGGGCTTCCGAGAGGATTTCCCCGAACGTATCGGTCGCAAAGTTCTGAAACTCATCCACGTAGAGGAAGAAATCCTTTCGAGTTTCCTCTGGCATATCGGCTCGGCTCATCGCCGCCATATTGATCTTCGAAACCATGATAAGTCCGAGGAGTTGGGCATTGAGATCTCCGATCATTCCCTTCGAAAGATTTACCATGAGGACTTTTTGATCATCCATGACCTGTCTAAGATTGAAGGCACTCTTTGTCTGTCCGATGATGTTGCGCATCGTGGTATTCGTGATAAATGGTCCGAATTTTGCTGAAAAAAATGGAATCATTTCTTGTTTTTCACGATCTCCCGTCTGAGCATACTCGTGTTCCCAGAAGGCCTTGACCATGACGTTATTTACCTTGGAAACCTTGTACTTCATAAAGGCTTCATCGACGAAAAGTCTTGGTACATCGATCAGGGTTCCTCCTTCATCGACATCATCCATGAGCGTCAGACAGCCGTTTCGAAAATAATGCTGGATGCGTGGACCAAATATCTCGTCTCCATACATTTTGATAAATATCGAGGTGGCGTCGAGAGCTGCACGGTCTTTTTCTATCGAGCGAGCGTTCGGATCGGTCGAAATAAGGTCAAGCATATTGAGGCCCATCGGGCGCTCATAGTCAGCTGGATCGAAGATAATCATATCCTTCGCGCGCTCTTTCGGAGTGAAGGCGATAATATCCTCGACGAGATCACCGTGTGGGTCGATCACACAGAGTCCATCACCATTCCAGAGGTCCTGGCGGGCCAGATACCCGATAAGGACTGACTTTCCTCATCCTGACTTTCCGATAATATAGTGATGCCTTCCTCGGTCTTTTTTACTGAAATAGACAGGAGTTTTGGTATTTCTGTATTCGTTCCAGCCCATGAGGACACCGTCCTTAAAGAGTGGGAATCCAGCGAGCTTTCGCTGTTGGATTTCTTGGAGTGGTTCTTTTCCTTCATCGATGGGCTTTCCTTTCATCTCCCCTTCGGTCTGGAGGAGGACGACCGTCCCATCAAGAAGCAGTAAGTTTTTGTCAGCATCGCGAAGAAGATTTTTATTCGCATCGACCTGGAGTTTCGATCCATCCTTGGTGAAGATATTTCCGAGTTCATCTCGCTTGTAGTCCGAGAGGAGGAGTGGGTCTTTCGGAGTCTTGAGATTCGCTGGAGGCGAAATCATCTTATAGTCGAGCCACTTGATAATTGGGGACTTATTGTAGTTGATATCAGGGAAGTGGAACATCGTGGTGAGCTCATCACACGAGAAGACGCTGATAGACTGAAGAATACCTACCAGACGAAATCGATAGGCAAAATATCGAAGTGGCGTAAAGACTACAGAAAAGAGATCTTCCCACATCTGTGGATTATCGAGTCGGTTATTGTATTCATCAGTAAAGATAGAGGTAGCCGCGATCAGGTTGTGGAGCCCGTTACTCGCATTGATCTTGGTGTCCGAAGATACAAGGAGTCGGATGGAGGCCTTGAAAGCAGGCTGTCCTGCACTTTCCCCGACCATTTTCTGAGCCTCTGTTTCTGCCTGATTAAATATTTTATAAGAATCACCAGTAGATGCTCCCGGAGCATTGGATCCGGAACTATTGTCTTCATTGGCGATAAATCGAGAGAGGAGCCAGGAAATAGGGGCTACGGTGGTTTTATAAATCGTCATCATAAGTCACCCCTTTATTCCTTTTTTATAAGCTCATTTTGCAATCAGTCCGGCTGCCTTTTTTGCCTTTCGGTTCCAGCTGTGTCCGACGGGTTTCAGGACGAACTGGATCGAGGCGACATCGGTTTTTTTGAGTGAGCCGAAGTTATTGGTAAATGACGAAAGTGGATCATCCTCGAAGTACTTATAGGTTTTTATCGGGTAGACATCATCATTAGCCTTTCCCACCGAAGCGGCCTTCAGCGTGTACCCCAATGGCTTAATATCCGGCATATCCTTCGAGGAAACAACCCGAACTTCCGCATCAGGATAGTTCGAAGTAATCTGCTGGAGGATAAGATTGGCATGTTGCTTATAGGAAACACAGTAGAAGTGTACGGCTCCATCAGAGTAGACAAATTCCATCGATATTTTCGCATGCCGAAATATGATATTTCCCAGGGTGATAAAGAAGCTGGTTTCTGCCATTTTGTGCACGCTTTTAAAGACTACAGACATCACTCCCGCCTTTTCTTTGAAGTCTTTTTTTGTCTCTTTTTCTTTATCGAGTTTCGAATCAGCTCGCGGAAGCGTCACCTTCATGTAGACGAGTTGTTTGGACATCACCACTTCATACATGAGTCGTATGACTCGCAGGGCCATCCAGAAAAAGATAATAAAAAGTATGAGGTCTCCACAAAAGGTGAGAAAATCCATGAAAGAGTCAAAAAAGCCTGGGGAAGGGATGTTTTGTTCGACAACCGTCGCACTGCGCGTGCTGATTGCAAATAGCTCAAGTGGACTCAGGATGAGGATGGATATCAAGGAACGAAGGAAAGTCATAGGAGAAGGTTCTTTGAGCTATAGTATCACAAGATTCACCTTTTTTACAATTTATACACACATTTTTTCTCGACAAATAGAGAAATACTGGTAGGAAAAGATTGAAGTGCGAATATTGATAAAAGTGCTCTTGTTTTTTTGTGAAGTTCGATACTATAGAGGTATCAACTATTCTATGCAAAAACTCTTTTCCGTCGGTCTATCGGGACTGACAGGCACGCTCATAGAAGTCGAGGTCGATGTGAGTCCTGGTATTGGTCAGTTCAATATCGTGGGGCTTGCTGACACTTCTGTCCAGGAAAGCAAAGAACGAGTTCGAAGTGCGATCAAGCACTCTGACTACTCATTTCCGAATGGCTCACGAATTACCGTGAACCTCGCTCCAGCCGATACCAAGAAAAAATGACCCGTCTACGACCTCCCGATTGCCCTCGGAATCCTTGGGAAAGAAATACTCTTTGATGAAGTCCTGCTTCGAGAATCCTTGGTACTTGGGGAGCTCTCGCTTGATGGTCTCATTCGTCCGATTGCCGGAGCCCTCCCTTCGACGATCCTCGGAAGAGAGCTCTGATTTAAGAGGATATTTCTTCCGAAAGAAAATGAAGAAGAAGCCTCCGTGATTCCGGATATCGACGTCGTCGGAGTCGCCTCGCTTAACGAAGTGATCAGCTTTCTCTCAGGAACTCAACCACTCACCGTTTCTCCGAAAAGAGATATTTCGACACTTTCGACGGTTGTCGAAGGACGTGTCGATTTCGCGTCCATCATCTGACAAGAATCTTCAAAAAGAGCCCTCCTCATCGCTGCGGCATGAGGACACAACATCCTCCTCCAAGGACCTCCGGGCTCAGGAAAAAGCATGCTCGCCAAAGCCTTTGCTGGGATTACCCCCAATATGTCGGTTGAGGAAGTGATCGAAGTATCGAAGATCTACTCGGTGGCTGGTCTTCTCTCAAAAGATACCCCTCTTATTACCGAGCGACCATTTCGCACGATCCACCATACAGCGAGCAATGTCAGTGTAATCTGATGAGGTCGCGACTCGAGGCCAGGTGAAATCTCCCTGGCGCATAAGGGGGTACTCTTTATGGATGAGTTCCTCGAATTCGACAAATCGCTCATCGAAACCCTTCGACAGCCTATAGAAGATGGCGAAATCACGATCAATCGAGTGAATGCGAGTTGTCGCTACCCATCGAAATTTACCCTCATCGGTGCGCTCAATCCCTGTCCATGTGGCTATCTCGGGGATAAAGAAAAGCCATGCGTTTGTAGCCAATGAACCGTAGAGCGCTATCGTTCTCGGCTTTCAGGGCCGATCCTCGACCGTATCGATATTTTTATCAATGTGCCTCGTATCAAAATCTGAGACTTCAAGAAGCACGAAACTTCGACTACCTATACCACGAGTGCTATGAAGGCTCTCGTAGAAAAAGCACGTGCCATACAGGTAGAGCGTTTTGCAGGAACGAAAAAAACCTATAATGCCGAAATGTCAAACAAAGAAGTCGATCTCTCCTGTAAGCTCGATGAAGCAGCAGATAGTATGTTGAAAAAAGCTGTCGAAATGATGAAGCTCTCGACCCGAGTCTACTTCCGTATTCTCAGGCTTGCTCGTACCATCGCAGACATCGAATCTTCGCCACATGTCGAACTTCGACATATTACAGAGGCCCTGTCATATCGAGGCATATAGTACGGTGGATGATCCCTTGGAAATTACAATGCCCATCACTTTTAGATTGGAAGATTTTCAAAATTGAGTATATTCAAATTATAAAAACCCAGCTTTGTAGTTACTCATATTTATCTCACCCATGCTTCTTTTTATTCAGCCAGTTTCGAGTGAAATAGATATAACCATATTTGATGAAACAAACTTTATTCATAATGAAAAAATACTCTGAACCAATCGAGAGTTCGAAGTATTTCCAGAACTCTTGATTGGATGGATTGAGAAATATCAGATTACCAAAACTCTCTGTATTACCTGACCGTGAGCATTCACTCGACTCCGTATACTGACTCTTGCACTAAATACCGTAAGACTGACTCATCCCGAGATTTCAGTACGCGGTATTTGATTTTTTGAGTATGCACAACTTCTGGAGATAAAAGCACCGTATATTCTTGAGGCTAATAAAAGTGAGTATCTAGTATCGAATAAGAGTACACTGGAATTTGTAAAAAAACATGAGCTTCCGTCCGGTACCTACTTCGGATTTTGACAAGAATCAGATTTTACAGAAAGAGGGATTTCTGTAGAATATAGTAGTAACGGTAAACAAGTCCAGAAAGTATTTGACTCCATTCAAGAGTGATGCATGCTTTCCCCTCTTTATATCAAGGAACCCCATATCACATGACCGAAGTAAATAAAACGCCTTTTCTCCGTTCAGGAGAGGAAATCATCATCATGATCCATCGACACTGGATTATCCTCGTGTATAAATTTCTCTATATTCTCGGGCTCATTTTTATCACGAGTATGGTGATGATATTTCATAAAGAGATTATCTATATCATCGGTGATATGTTTTACTGGGCTTCGCTCTGTATCTTCTGGATTCTCTTCCTCACCTTCATCTATCTGAACTGGATCAATGACGAACTCGATCTTTTTATCATCACCAATGCTCGAATTATCGGGATTGATCAGGAAACGAGCCTCTCACGTACCATTTCCGAATGTTCCCTAGATCGCGTCCAGGAAGTCAATGCTCAGACTTCAGGAATCCTCCAAACCCTCTTCTCTTATGGACACCTCCATATCCATACCGCAAGTGAACAGTCTCATATGACCGTATCTTACGCTCCGAACCCAGTAGAGAATGCTCGTAAAATCAACAACGTCATCCAGCAGTATCGTAACTCTCATATGAATCAATGAACCAAACCAGATAATAAAACTTGAGTTTAATAGAATTTCTATATAATGAGAATCATTCTCATATAAGATATCTTCAATATTTATTCTTTTTAACAAATTGAACTATTGTAGGATTATCCCTGCATTTAAACTCATAGCTAAAACCTAATTCCTAATATTCACACCAAATATGTACGACACGATTATTATCGGCACAGGAAGCGCTGGACTTCCGGCTGGGATGTATGCCTCTCGCTACAAACTCTCGAATATCATCATCGGAGAACTTCCCGGCGGAGCCCTCGCTACTTCTCACTGTGTCGAAAACTGGCCTGGGATTTTGTCTGACACCGGGAAATCCATCATGGATGGCTTTGCAGCTCATGCAATTGCCGCATGATCAACGATTCTCCAAGAGCGTGTCGAAAGTGTGTCGAAAAATGGCGATTATCATTTCACCGTCACGACCACAAGTGGGAAAATGTTCCATGCTCGTACGGTGATACTCGCGACCGGAAACCTCTACAAAAAACTCTGAGTCCCTGGCGAAATCGAAAATATCGGTCAGTGAGTATCGTACTGTGCGACGTGTGATGGGAACTTCTTCAAGAATCTCCGTGTCGCTCTCGTCTGAGGTGGGAATACCGCTATCACAGAAGCCCTCTATCTGGCAGAGCTCTGTAGTGAAGTCCATATCCTCGTCCGTACTGATAGACTCAGAGCCGAAGATATCTGGGTCGAAAAAGCCAAAGCGAAGGAAAATATCATCTTTCATTACTTTACAGAAATCGAAGAAATCCAGGGAGGCATGATGGGGGTGACGGGTGTAAAGTGCAAAGATGGTTCGATAATTGAACTCGAATGAGTATTTATCGCCGTGGGGAATGCTCCATTTACCGGACTCGTCGATCATCTCGCTCCTGCCAAGGATCCAGATGGTACTCTCGTCGTCGATAAACGACAGGAGACAACCGTAAAGTGACTCTATGCCGCAGGGGATGTGACAACCAATAGTAATAAATTCCGCCAGACGATTATGTCCGCAGCTGAGGGGTGCCTTGCCGCGAACTCCGTGCACGAAGATATACTCAGAATGTGGCACTAAGGATTTGCATAAATATGGTAGCTATGATAGAATGCAATTATGCCTTCAGATATAAGCGAAAACACTCCTGAGATAGTGAAGAAATACCCTCAAAAAAACAAGACTTAGATCAGTTCGATATTAATCGCGCAGATTTTATTGACGTTATTAGGTGATTAAGCCAGTATTGAAAAACGAGTGAATTGATTAGAGAAGATTTAAGAGGTCCTGTTTTGGTAATTTTTCGTGAAAGACATAATAATAACGAGTCCAAAAAAGAAAATTTTTTAGCTTTTAAAGATCTAAAAAACTACTTCAATTTTCTATGAACAGAGTGAGGAAATGCAGAACTCGTATGACCTTGATTTGCAGCACTCGGAGTAAAAGTAGAACAAATGGTAGAATTTATATTAGGGAAGGGAAATTATAATTTTTCATCTGAAGCAATTGAGGATTATTATGGGCAGAGTGTGGATACATATTGAGTCGACTTGCCAGCCGAAAAAGTTTGAGAATTGAGAAAAAAAGCGATAGAATTAGCATATGCTATACCATCTGCATGACTCCGAGATATACCTGAACAAAAAGATAAAAAGAGAGAGATTGTGGAAAGGGTATTCGATGAATATCTAACCCAAATAATTAGAGTTCGGAATAGTCTCTGGATAGAAAATACTATAAATATTCTGATTAAACGGTGAAATAATGGATACTGAAAGAATTTTATCGCACTGGTTTCGGGTTATGAGCATGCTGATGATCTATGAAAACAGGCAATTGAAGCTGGTTTTAAGTGATATATTATCATGACTCCTAACTCTCTCATAAAGTAATAATCATGGCTCTAGACCAGAAGAGAGAAATACCTATACTCTCTTCTTATGATTCCATACAGCAAAATATCAGTCTATGAGCTTAAAAAGATAATAAAGCACTTT
>JAYUDN010000002.1:0-111827 GCA_043739785.1 Candidatus Altimarinota bacterium | reverse complement strand
ACGAACTCCTGGCTCTCGGATGGAAGCTTATCGATGAAAGTGGAGGAAAGTGGAGAGTGGAGAAAATATAATTTTTACTCGATTTTTCTCTTTTTTTCTCTATACTTCCGGAATGCAAAATATAGAGAATCTAATAACGCGAGCCTTCAAGACTCTATACGACATCGAGTTTCGTCCCGATATCGCCATAGCTCCGAAATCAGAACTCGGAGAGTACTGTATCGGAGTATTTCAGCTTGCAAAACCACTTGGCAAAAGCCCGAATATTATCGCGGAGGAAGTAGTAGTAGAGCTTGCTAAACATAGTGATACCTTCATGTCTACCAATGCCTTCGGAGGATATGTGAACTTTTTCCTCACCGATACAGTGTGGATTTCATTATTTTCTGAACTCAATCTACAAACCTGCAAACCAGCTCACCAGCAAACCATCATCGTAGACTATATCGGGGCGAATGCCGGAAAACCCCTTCATATTGCTCATATCTGTACTCCATCGATCGGACAAACTATCTGTAATGTATATCGTCATCTCGGTTATCGTGTCATTGGTGACTCTCATTTCGGCGATTGGGGAGGGATTTTTGGGAAGTTAATCTGGGCGTGGAAATATGAAAATCTTATAAGAATAGCTGAATCTAACGAATTATGCTTAAGTAGTCTAGAAATTTCTATGGTCAGAGAAAGTTCTGAGGAAAATAAAATTAGTTGAAGGCATCAATTCTTAAGTACATTACTAGAGAAAAAGTGAATCATACTGCTTTATATCCTTTATTTGAAGTTTCATATTCAAATAAGTTTAAGTGATGAAGAAATTGAGAAAAAAGAATTGATGGCACGAGAAGAATTCAAAAAGCTTTCTGAGTGAGATATTGAAAATATCGAACTCTGGAAGAAGTTCACTGCTATTTCGATCACTGAAACTGAGAAAAAACTTGACCTCCTCAATGTCCATGCCACGTACAACATCGGGGAAAGCTTCTATGAAGGACTCAGACTTCCACGACCGAATAGCGAAGACTATCCAGAATTAGAATATAATATGAAGGATATCGTGAAGGAGCTCATTGAAAAGTGAATTGCGACACAAAATGAGGATGGAAGTGTCTGAGTGGTATTTCCCGATGATGCCAAACTTCCCTCTTGTATACTCCAGAAGAAGGATGGAACAGGACTCTATCTCACTTCAGATCTCGCGGCGATCAAGTATCGACTCACGAATAGTTGGAATCCAAAGAAAATCATCTATTCTGTCGATGTTCGTCAGCAACTCCACCTGAAACAAGCATTTACGATTGCAAAGATGGCATGGCCAGAGCTGACTGAATGCGTTGAGATATTTCATGCGTTCAATGGCTTTATCAAGCTGAAGGAAGGAGCTATGTCGACACGACATGGAACCGTTATTTTTCTCGAAGCCCTCATCGAAGAAGGAAGACAACGGACAGAGAAAATCCTTGAAGAGAAGTGACGAACTGGAGAGAAAGCCCTTTCACAAGAAGATATCCAAGCGATTACGATCGGTGCTATTAAGTACTCCTACCTAGCGCAAGATCGAGAAAAGGATGTCACTTTCGACTGGGATAAAGCCCTCAGTTTTGAAGGAAACTCTGGCCCTTATATCCAGTATGCCTATGTGCGTGCTATGAAAATTGGTGGTTCTGTCATTGCGAGCGATAGCGAAGCAATCCAGGATATAAACATTGATTCCTATTCTTTTCTGGATCGCTTCGTACCTCGCGATGACGGGAGGTTTGGGCTCTCTGAGTATGACAAAGTTCTTATTCAGATTCTCGCTCGTATGGAAGAAGTGATCGAGACCGTCGCCAAGACCTACAAACCTCACCATCTGGCTCTTTACTCCTACGATCTCGCAGTAGCGTTCAATAGCTTCTATGTGCAAACGCCGAAAATACTCGAAGAAAGCGATACGTGACTAAAGGACCTGAGACTAGCCCTCTGTAGTCAGTTTAGCTCACAAATAAAGCTCACCTTCCAGCTCCTCGGTATCGAAATTCCGAGTGAAATGTAATACCTCAATACCATTTTTTATGATTCTCACGTACATCGCCAATATTTTTCGGAAAATCGGATTCGGACTCGGATCATCTCGTTGGCTCGCTCAAAGTCTCGTACGATACGCTCAGATTGATAATGCCAAACCTCTTCGGATCCTCGAGCTCTGATCTGGATATGGAAATGTCACCCGAGAAATTATGAAACACCTTTCTCAAAATGATTCCCTCACCGCCATAGAGTGTGATATCAATCGTATCCATGCCCTCGAACAGATAGAACATCCAAACATTCGTATCATCCATGGCGATGCTAAGAATATTCACGAATACTGTGAAAATGGAAGTATCGATATCGTGATTTCGACCCTTCCGCTCGGAAGCTTCGATAGTGCCGAAGTAGAGACCATACTCAAGGAGGTACAACTCGCTCTCAAAAAGTGAGGAACCTATATCCAGTATCAGTACTGGATGGCGAATCGAAAGGATGTGAAGAGATACTTCCACATGGATGCTATCAAGCTAGAACCGCTCAACTTTACTCCTGCTTTTATCTACGTTACTCATAAAGACTAATGCTCCATACCGTCTCAAAATGGATAAAACGATGACTGCTCGCACTCTGGGTACTCACCTTTCTGAGTGTATTTTGATGGTACCTTTATAACCCTTCGTTTTTTACCGCGGCTTCGCTTCAGGTATTTCTCGAGTCTTTCTGAGGATTCCTTCTCCTCGTCTACTTCATACTTTCGGCCCTTCGTTGATTTACGCTCATACCGAGTACCCCATTTGTCCTCGTGGGACTCCTTCTTTTTCCCGGAAACCTCTTCTTTGTCTATGGGATCTCGATGATGGGGATCCTCCTCTCGGCTACCATGATCTACTTCTTCTCGAAGGAGATGGGCTTCGAGCAACTTCTGATGAAAAACCATGAGAGCCTGATCAAAAAATGCGAATACTGGACTGAGCAATATGGATTTCTCGCGGTCTTTATTTGGTCATTCTTGATTATCGTCCCAACTGATGTGATCTGCTATATGGCAGGAATCCTGCGTATGAATTACTACAAATTCATAGCCGCTGTGGCTCTCTGAGAAGGGATTATCTGTATCATCCTCATATTCTGAGGGGATACGATAGTAAAAGTAAGTGAAAAGATTTTATAAAAAAAGGAGAGATTGCATTTCGATAAAATCTATTTATACTCTCTCGTATGCGTCGAAGCCTATTCCTCATCGCTTGGTTGTTCACTTTTTCGAACTCTGTCATTGCTGCAGATCTCCCTTTTACTGATGTTGCCAAAACAGCCCCTTACTACGAATCTCTCAAGAATATCTACGAACAAGGGATTATCACCGTGGACTCGGATAATCTCTTCCACCCAGATACTCTGATGAATCGTGATCTCTACCTCTCACTCGCGGTCGGAGTCGGATGTTATAGGTGTGTAAATCCATCGGTGGAAGATATTATCAAGTATCGAGAAAATCCATTTATCGATATCACCAAATCGAATAAATACTTCTACTGTATTTCCTATGCGAAAGCCTGAAATATAACGAACGGATATGCTGTAGATAGCTCTGGATATGCAAGTTGTGAGAACCTCCAGAAATATGCGAGTGTTGCATTTTGTCCAGCGAATACGATTTCTCGAATTGAAGCCACTGCCATGCTCCTCAGAAGGGCAAATCTCTGGGACGATACGCTCAATGCTACCATATCAAAAACACTGCGTATTCCTGATGTTTCTGATTACTGGTACGGGTATGCACGAAAGTGAATCGAGGCTGGACTCTTAATTCAAAAATCCGATGGTACTATTGGGCAAGATGAGAAAATTAGTCGATCGGAATTCGTCCTTATGGCCGGGAAAATACTTGATCTGAATCAGTGTAGCATCGGAAATGATAGTCGTAACAGTTTTACCTCAGCTATAAAAATCATCGATCCAAAAACAGGAAAAGAAGTATGAGCATCTCTCTCTGTGCCCGTAAACCTTGTCGCAGAGACTGATAACACGAAGAGTGGACTTACCTATGAGTGGAGACTTACCAACCCAGATACCGGTGAGGTGATCGTAAAAACGAGTCAAACCGTAGAAAACCTAACCCTCCCATCTGGAACTTGGATTACAACACTAACTGTGAAAGATCCAGTGACTAACACCACTTCAACCTCGATAATTCAGATAGTGAGTTGAAATGGAAATTGAGGAAGTACAGCTGGATGAGGGAATAGTTCAGGGGGAAATACAGGAGGGAATAGTTCGGGGGGAGGAGCTAATTGAGGAAGTTCGCCTTGAAGTACGAATACTACTCCTATAGGAACCATTATCAGTATCGTAAATAATCCAGATACTCCTGAAAAAACCAGAGAATTTACCTCAGTTGTTACTGGATGAAATGGGGGGTATACCTATCGATGGGACTTCTGAGATGGGAAAACCTCTACGGATTCGAACCCATCCCATGATTACAGTAGTCCTGGAATTTATACGGTAAAACTGATGGTGACAGATAGTTCAGGAAAAACTTCTGAAACGAAAGTCACCGTGGAGGTGGGAAGTGTCATCAATCCTAATAATAATATCCGTTCAGAGATAGTCATTTCAGATACAAAGACCGGTGCACCTATCTGACCAAGTATAGGATCCGATCAAACTATAAACCTCACAGGACTTCCAGCTGGAACCAGTCCGTGAAGCCTGACATATAGTTGGACTCTGGTGAATGGCGATACCGGAGAGAAAATTACCAAAACATGACCAAGTGTGAGTGGTCTTACCCTCCCCCCTGGAACGTGGGTCACGACGCTCATAGTGACCGATACGACTACCAATACATCTTCGACTTCGGTTTCTCAGATAGTGAGTACAGCTGGATGAGGGAATAGTTCAGGGGGAAATACAGGAGGGAATAGTGGAAATAGCTGAGGAAATGGATGAGGGGTAAGCTCTTGAGGATGAGGAAGTGGTGGTGGAGGAAGTACCGGAGTGGGGAATGGATGAGGTGCTATTTCAACCACTATTTCCGTCGATCCTTTCTGAGGCACTATCGGAGAAACAACACATTTTACTCCTCTGGTAAATGGAGGGAATGGTGCATACACCTATGCCTGGATTTTCGGTGATGGTACACAGTCAAATGTTTCGAATCCCTCACATACGTTCGATACTCCTGGAAACTATACCATCAGTCTGACCGTCAGAGACAGTGACGGAAATATTTCGACAAGTCAGGTGGTAATTACAGTTTCTTGAGATGCTGATACTGACAAAGATGGAGTAACTGATCGACTTGATCTCTGTCCAAATGTGAAAGGGACAGTAGCAGGAGAAGGTTGCCCGGAAGTATCCGCTTCGAACCATCGTGATAATATCCTCGAAATACTTAGTGGCAACCAAACCTTTCGAGGTGAAGACTACAACTATGCATCTCTCAATACGAGTGGTGGTAATGCTTGTCTCGGCCGTATCTGAGCCTCAGAATGACTCATGATAGGATCCGTAGCATGTACTTCCTGCCCTTGTACGAACAGTATTTCGATACTTACTGACCTCAGAAGTTGTGATATCATCTTTCCGACGATTCTTTCCGAAGACAAAAAAGATATATTCTCCAGAGGAGAACTCTTTCAGATACCATAATATCCAG
Organism: Candidatus Altimarinota bacterium; assembly: GCA_043739785.1. Classification (GTDB taxonomy): domain Bacteria; phylum Patescibacteriota; class Gracilibacteria; order BD1-5; family UBA2023; genus JAYUDN01. The sequence continues at coordinate 106,156 of JAYUDN010000002.1, read as the reverse complement.
AATCCATGCTTCAGATTCGATCCATCAAGAAATTTACATCACTCGGCAATGGAGATGAAATCTCAGCCTACGAATGAGTCGGGATAGAGTTTTCTGGAATTCGAGAATATACTCCTTCTGATGATGCTCGACTTATCGAATGGCGAAGTAGTGCCCGGGGGCAGAAAATCAATATGAAGAAGTTCGAAACGACAACATCTCTACATATATCCCTCATTACGGATGTGAGCGAGACTTTATTTTTTCGATACCGCGAGAGGAAGACGAAGTTCGAACTTATGAGAGAGTGCACTGAGGCAATATATACAAGTGCACGCCACTTTGGACACAAGATCGATGGAGTTACGAAAGGGATTCACAATACACAAAATATTACTTCCCAGGAACACGAACATCTGTCATTTCTCGACACGACACTTCCGACCAAAAGTTCCCTAGAGAATTCCATTTCTGAACTCGAAAGAAGAAAAACTACAAATACACTTATCATCGTACTTACTGATACCCTAGAGAGTATATGAAAAACTGCTCTATCGAGACTTTCAAAACAGAATGACCTCGTTCTCATACACCTTATGGATGCCTATGAGATGAGCCCAAGCTCGGATACCATTATTGGAAATGCGAGCAAATCTTGATATCTTCCCCTTTCGAAAAAGGATTCGTATATCAAAGAATTTAGATCTGCAAGGAAGCAGATCGAACAATCCGTACTCCCCTACTGATGATATACTTCACTCTCAACCAGCGATAAACTCATAGAAAAACTCAATCTCTATTTTAGAACCAGGAAGTAAAGATACCTTTAGATCTTACACATCTCTATGGACTATTCATTTCTTATAGCGCTTCACTCTCTCTGACTTACCCAGAGTCAGCTCAAAAAACTCTTTCTCACAGATGTAGAATGACAGGTTTCTCGACCTGAGGATTGAGTTGAAGGAAGGCCTCAATGAGGCGATACCTATCGCCACATATTCGAGTCTCTATCAAGAGACTTCCTCATCAAACTCGGATGGAAAAGTGATGAAAAAATCACTGAAGTACTTCAAAAAATAGAGCATTATGATTTCCAGAAACAAGCAGCCCTCATAGAAAAATGTGAGGTGAAAATCATAACTTGGGAAAGCGAACAATATCCCATGAGACTCAAGCAGATCGGGCACGCTCCATATTTCCTCTATGTCAGGGGAAATCTGCAACCCGAAATGCCACTCATTGCCATCGTTGGTTCTCGGAAAAATACAACCTATGGGAAAAAGAATCTAGAGAAAATCATACCAGAGCTCATTTCTCACGGATACGGAATCGTAAGTGGTGGAGCCTACGGGATCGATACACTCGCTCATCAAATTAGTCTCGATAATAACGGGTATACTATTTCCGTACTCGGGACAGGGATAGATAAGGCCTATCCTGCGCAAAATATCGGTATGTTTCGTACGATTATCGAACGGGGTGGAGCGGTCATATCTCACTTTCCACTCGGGACGAAGCCAGAGCTCTACAACTTCCCGATGCGCAACGAAATCGTCGCAGCACTTTCCCTTGGAGTCCTCATCCCTGAAGCGGCAGAGGGATCTGGAACGATTATAACGGCTCAACTCGCCCTCGAACACGGACGCGATGTCTTCGCTATCCCCGGAGATATCGATCGAGAAACGAGTGGCGGGACCAATCGTCTCATCGCCACCGGACAAGCGAAGTGCGTGGTGCGAGCAACCGATATCCTCGAAGAGTATGAAGATATAGCCTCCTGAGAAAAAGATAATATAACGGTTCCCGTTTTCGAAGATGAAATCCAGGCTGAGATCTATGAGGCAATACTGAAAGGATACTGAACCCTCGATGAGATATCCGGAGAAACGGGACTCGCCCTCATGGAAGTGATGGAAAAAATCGCCCTCCTCGAGATCCTCGGGCATATCTCAATGGAGAGTATGACTGGGAGATATGGGGTGAGATAAATTATTTCTAGGATTCAATAGTCGCTTGCTACTCTAGAACAAGGAATATTATATAGTATAGAACTCGGAACCCCTGTTGAGAAAGTATTCCAAACCAAATCCCCTATTCAATATTTCCACAGCTTTCCCTCGCTTTTTTTGCATTTTTGAGTATATTTTTGTAAGAATAGACTGTCTTCGTCACTGTGAAGGTTCTCGGAAAAGAAATGTCTCAGATTTTCCAATTTTTCATTATTCATTACTAATTATTTATCATTATGTTTCCTCCCGTCGTCCGTGGTATCATCCTCAATCAAGACTGAGAAATCCTCATGACCCGTCACCGATGAGGAGATGGGACCTGGGTATTCCCGGGAGGCCATGTAGAAGCGCAGGAGTCACTCCAGGATGCTCTCGTTCGAGAACTCGAGGAGGAATTTGCACTCCCGATATCATTTCTCCCGTTTGAAGAAGAATATCTACTCATTCATAAGGGAAAACCCCTTGATATGCTCCCGATCCCCCTCGCGAGTTATCAGCTCTCATATACCAATAAAGAATGAAAGGATAAGTCCCGTACCGAGTATATTTTCCTCGCGATGGCTGAGGGAAACGTCGGGAAAACACAAGCAGAGGAAATAGCGGAATATCGATGGATCGATCCCGAACTTCTGGCCGAAGGAAAGGAAAAAACCTATGACTTCTATATCCAGATCCTCGAACGCCTCCTCTATGAGGAGCAAGAAGGAGAAGAAGAATAGACTATCATTATGAGCTAATATCATGTCATTGCACCCCAAACTTACCACCACACTCTCGAAATACCAGAAAATCATCCTCGTCGGAGGAGGAACGGGTGGGCATATCCAGCCGGTTGTTTCACTGACTCAATACTTGAAAACTTGAAAACTTGAAAACTTGAAACCTCCAGAACTTCTCTGGATCGGAGGAAAAAACTCTCAAGAAGAACAAGCAGCGAATGGAAATGGTATAGAATTCACCGCAATTCCCACCTTCAAACTCTCAACCACCAAGTCACCAAAGATATTTCTGTATCCTTTCGTATTGTTCGAATGAATACGAGAAGCAAGAAAAATTCTTCGCTCAATCATTTCGAACGAAGTGAGGCAATCCAGTAATAAAAAATCTGGATCTCTTTCCGTTGGCAAGCTCGGGACAGGCTCAAACTCGCGATGACAAAAACTTGAAAACTTGAAAACTTGAAAACTTGAAAACTGAATCTGCATCTTCTCAAAAGGTGGTCCCTGATCCGTCGCGGTCGGAATCGCCGCCTGGACCCTAGGTATCCCTCTCTACATCCACGAGTCCGATACAATCCCCGGTCGATCTAGTCGTTTGCTCGGAAGGATAGTGACGAAGGTGTTTCTCTGATTTGAATCAGCAAAAAAATATTTCAATCCAGAAAAATGTGAAGTGGTATGACAGATACTCAATCCAGTGTTTGAGAAATGAAGAATGAAGAATGAAGAATGAAGAATACGTTGGGAAACAAAAAAGAAACATATCCTCGTCATCTGTGGAAGCCAATGATCGAAGGCTATCTTCGAAGAAATACTCAGGAATTTAGAGGAAATCTTGAAAGAAAATGAGCTTATCCTCGTCCTCGGAAAGCTCAATACTGACATAAGAAAGAGATTTGAAGAACTGTATGAACCACTTGATGTTCAAGATGGAGATTTCTCGGCTTCGCCCTTCGGGACTCCGCTCGAAATGACAAAACCAGCCAACCAGCCAACCAGCCAACCAGCACTACAACTGCTCGACTGGATTTCCCAGGAAGATCTCGCTTCCCTTATCCCAGATACTGACATCGCTATCACTCGTGGAAGCGCGACCACTCTCGCCGAACTCACGGCATTTCAAAACTTGAAAACTTGAAAACTTGAAAACTTGAAACCTAAGCTTATCATCATTCCCCTTCCCTACTCCGCTGATAATCATCAGTACTGGAATGCTCGAGAATATGAAAAAATGTGACATATCCTCCTCGAACAGAAGAATCTTAATAAACTTACTCAAACTATTGAATCATTATGACAAAACTTACCACGCTCAAGCACATAGCCGGGAATCTCGTAGAAGTACGAAAAAGATGATGGAGCATAGGTATCCTTATGATCGTCTATGTTGCATTTCTCTCATCAAGTCCATATTTCTACAAGATCCTCATCGACTGACTCGAAGTGAACCTCTCTACTGGAAAAGTGACACTTGAACTAATAGGCATTATATGACTTTGGCTCGTCGCCATTGTCGGAACTATCGTGATGCGTTACTTCTACGGGATATACCTTCTGGAGACCGTTCAAAAAGACTGGTTTGCTTTTCTCATGCGTTCCATGAAGATGATGCTCAGGCTTCCTATTGACTACCATATCAGCCTCCAACATGGAGAAAAACAGAAAATTATTGATCGTGCGAGTGAAGCCGTATGGGACCTCTGAGATAGTGGGATGCTCCATATGATTCCTCAGTTTCTCTTGAGTATTATACTCGTTATCTCGGGACTTTTCATCGATGTCCGGATGACTATCATATCCCTCGTCCTTCTTCCCTTTGCTATTATCGGAATACAGTATCTCGGGAATAAGGCATACCTCAATCAGAAAGTAGCCAATACCTACTGGGATAGCCTCTTCAATCGTATCGTTGATACGTTTACGAATCTCAAGGTTATACGTATATTCTCTCGAGAAAAACATGAAATGCAGATTCTGAACCATCGTTTCTCACTAGCACGAGATGCTCAATATGATATACGAAAATTTTGGATTCTATTCAATGGTCTCTGAGGATTCATCGCGACTCTCTGACAGGCAATCACCCTTTCAGCTGGTATATATTTTATGATTCATGGAACACTCTCACTCGGAACTCTCTTCTTTTTTATAGGATTCAGTGATAAGATTTATTGACCAATTTTCACGATATTTCAAAAATTCCAAGAAACCCTCATTCATATCGCTGGGTATGAGAAAATGCAGCTTCTCTATGCAATGGATCCTGAGAGTGATAAGGGAAAAGTAGAGTTTAATGGGATTAAAAAATCTCTCACGCTCAAGAATGTTGGATTCGTCTACCCGTCGACAACAAGACAAGTACTCAAGTGAGTCAATATCGAGATAAAAAAATGAGAAAAGATTGCCCTTATCGGTCATACGGGAAGTGGGAAGAGTACGATCGTCCAGCTCCTTATGAAGTTTTACGATTATACCGGTGGAAGCATAGAGATCGATGGTGAAAAAATAGAGAATTTCACTCTTGAGAGCTATAGACAGAAGTTTGCGAGTGTCTTCCAGGATACGACGCTTTTCAATGAATCCATTCGCCATAATCTCGAATATGTGAGGGATGGGATCACTGAGAAAGAGCTCCAGAAAGCTGCGAAAGAAGCCAATATCCTCGACTTCATAGAATCACTTCCAGAAAAATGGGAGACCGAAGTAGGTGAGCGAGGATTGAAACTCTCATGAGGTGAGAAACAGAGAATAGCTATAGCTCGAGCTATACTGGCTGATCCAGAAATCCTTATCCTCGATGAAGCAACGAGTGCGCTCGATACCGAGACAGAGCGGCTCATACAGCAATCCCTCGAAAAACTCATGGAAGGACGCACGAGTATCATCATCGCTCATCGTCTCTCGACGATACAACACGTCGATCGTATCTATATGCTCGAGAGTGGTGAGGTTATAGCGAATGGATCTCATGAGGAACTCCTAAAAGCCAGTGAGAAATATCGTCATCTTATCGAACTCCAGCACGATGGATTTATAGAGGAGGATGGGAAGCAAAATATTGACTTATTATAATAATTAAATATATTATTATAATTTGAGAAGTTAACTTAGGAATTAACTCATCGTAATAATGACTATATCTACTGGCATAATCCCCTACATAGACGACTCGCGTGATCATCAAGCAAGGTTATTACGTGAATACTTAGCTTCTTTACCACAAGCTATTGCTCTAATCATGAGAAAATGTTATCTGGTTGATGCATTATTACTCGACTATTCGCACGATAGATATAAAATCCCCATGCAGGCTAATACATTCTCAAGTGAGGTTGCGACAAAACTAGGTACTATTTTATGATAAGATATAGATGTTATAAGGGATTGTGTTCAAGAAATACAAACTCAGCTATCATGATCATCAGGAGTTCACGATTTTCTAGAGGCAAAGGAAGATACCTGAACAAGCGGTAGTATCTGTCAGATCAAAACATCGGGCGGATTTAATAGGTTTTTTATAAGTTCTGATAGATCAACTATATTTCAAGGCACACTTTCGGTTAGTGCCCCTGAGTACTTAATAAAAGTAGGTAGACCGGATCTACATAAAATACAAACAGAACTACTCATCCCGCTAGAAATGACTTTTTTCTAACAAAATAAGTAGTCAATCAAGTAAACCCTGTCGTCATCTTATTGAACTCCAGCATGATGGATTTATAGAGGAGGATGAGGCGCTCACCGTATAATTCTACCACTATGATTCACAAGATCCGCTCTATAACCATATCGGTCGTTCCCATCCTTCTCATGGTAGGACTTATTCCTCATATTCATGATGATTATATACTCACGTGAGTATATATAGGTATCACTCTTGTATCACATTACATCTATCGTGAGAAGCATGATACTATTATTTACTTTTCTGGGTTTATATTCATGCTTGTATCAGAGATGCTCTTCATATCTACTGGAGTGGAAACATTTGAAAGGAATAGCCTCTTCGGCATAATGCCATTCTGGCTCCCCTTTCTCTGGGCGTATGGTTTTATTGCAATCCGTCGAGCGATACATATAATCGAAAAATAATCTTAGATTCACTATGGAATGGAATATCCCTCCTTGCTACTACCGACTCTCAGCAAAAGCACTTATCCATAATGATGAGTGAAAGTTTCTGTTCGTAAAAGAAGCAAACTGACTTTGGGAACTCCCTTGTTGAGGGGTTGATTATGGTGAAGCAATACGAGAGTGTTTGAAACGAGAAATATGGGAAGAAATGTGACTCGAGACTATCTATATTGCCGATGAACCAAGTTATTTTTTCACGAGCACAAACCTCAAATGAAGAAATATTTCCAATGCTCTCTATAAAACTCAGGTGAGTCACTACAATTTTACACCATCTGAAGAATGTGTGGAAGTATGATTTTTTACACTTGAGGAAGCCAAATCACTTGATACATATCCAAATATTCAAGAATTCCTCAAGCACTATAATCCAGAGAACCATGCCAACCTCTAAAGACTCTCTCGATTATTTCCTCGAATGCCTCTCGCTCGTTCCCGAAGTCCATGCGAAAGCCATTTTCGGAGAATATGGGATATACTCATGAGATCGTATGTTCGGGCTCGCGTGTGATGATACCCTCTTTCTCAAGACTTCTCCAGAAACGATACACCTCTTCGAAGATCAAAAGACAAAAGCCTATCCAGGAAGTAAAAACACAGCCCCAGTCAATCCGGATTGGCTCGAAAATCCAGAGGAACTTGCGAGCATAGTAAGAATAATTCTTTCACATATTCCTCCTCCGAAACTGAAAAAACAACGTACCTAACCATCATATTGTATGAAAATATTTCTCCTCTCCATTATTTTTATCTTTCTTATCGGGTATGTAGCAATTTGCCTATATCTCTACTTGAGGCAAACCAGTTTGATGTTCTTGCCGAACAAGCAGATGAAAGAAATTTGAAACAAGGTAAATGGAGAGGAAGTATTTCTCACCACGAGAGATGGAGTAAAGCTCAATGGATATTATGTGAACAACAAGAGCGAGAAGACGATCCTCTTTTTTCATGGAAATGCGGCAAATATTTCTTTCTTGGAAGAACGCATACTTGTAGCCAAAGACCTCGGATACAATATATTCGTCTTTGATTATCGAGGCTATGGGAAAAGTGAGGGAGCGATAACAAAAGAGTCAGATACCTACACGGATGGTGAGGCGGCCTATGAGTATGTGCTCTGAAGGGCGGGCTGAAATTCGAGAAACATACTCCTCTGGGGACAGAGTCTCGGTGGGGCCATCGCGATCCATACCGCAGAGGGGAAAGAACTAGCTGGCCTCATCGTAGAGTCGAGTTTCTTTTCGATGGATGCGATGGCTCAATACCAATATCCATATATTCCGACGAGATTGCTCCTCCAGTATCATTTCAGAAGTGATGAAGCACTCCAACAAGTAAAGACAAAAACACTCATATTCCATAGCAGAACGGACGAGGTCATACCATTTACGAATGGCGAACAGCTTTTTGCTACTGCCAACAGTCCGAAGCAATTCGTAGAAACCCATGGTTCACATAATGGGTGATTTCTGGAATCAAGAGAACTGATTGTTTCCGAGATAAAAAAGTTTTTTGAATAGATACATAGTATTTGCTTTTACGAATTATAGAGCTACTATACTACTCTTTGTTCCTACTCTACTATGGCTCAGATTTCTCCAGAAATATTTGCCCTTCTTCTTCCTGCGAGGACGAGGAATGAATATGATGTGAATATAGAAACTCTCCGAGAAGGCTGACATTTAGACGAACTCCGTATCAAAAAATGACACTGATCTCATGATGAATTATTCGATTCTAGTGAAAATATCCCGCGATCACTCGAACTTTTTTTGATCATAGATTTTGAACAAAAGCGAACTCTCATCTGTGATTTTTTATTTGCGATACACAAAGATGCATCGATGAATTTTTCACTAGAAAAATACCTCTATGCAACGAAGCGGATTTTTTCTATCATCACTCAGTACCGGTGGGCAAGGGAAGACCTTTCTTTTATACTAAAGATAATATTCATATATCTCGGAACCCATATGAAGGAAATGGAAAAAGAGAAAATTTTCCATATTCTTGAACAATTTCAGATATATGGACCGTGGAAGAAAGAAGAACTCGAATCCTTTTTTTATGACAACTCTTGTGTCAAGATTTTCCTTGATTCTATGCCAAAATCAGAAGGAAGAATCTCTGAACTTATCAATAGATCAAACCTTCTCAAGAAAATAATCTCAAAATTTTGGAAATAATAGACTCCCTTTCTGCTACCAAAACTTGAGACTTCGAAGAGAGGTACACCGTCCATGGAATGAATTCCAGATATAGAATCCAAGGGTGAGTGAATAGATCACTACCATCACCCGTTCTTCGAGGATGGGATGAGCGATCCACTCTCAAAGCATCGTCCAGAGGAATACTCCGCTAACGACATAGGATGCATATCGGCACTGGAGTTCAGAGACGATGAGTAGGAGCGCCCCAATAGCAAAAATCGCATAGTATAAATCTTCCGGTCATCCATAAGGGAACTCTATACTTCGAAGCCAGACCGTGAGGTTTGCAAAAGTGGCAACGAGAATCCACCCAAGAAAGAGTTCGACACTGTATCTGAACAGTTTCGGAGCGCTACGATTTTCGAAAAATACACTCCAGATGAGCCAGAGAATCAGGAGCATGATAATAAGAGCCACTCCAGGCATGATATATCCCCATGGGATGAGCCATACCGCAGTTAGGCCGATAGAGAGAGCATAAGAAATGCTTGTTTTTTGGGATGCCGTGTACTGCATTTCACTCGCGAGCTTTGGAAAATATCTCTTCGTCAAAGGGGTAAGAGGTAATCCGGAAACTAAGAGACTCGAGAGTAACCATCCGATGTAGATGACTCCCCAGATAGAGAAGGTGATGCCCGCCGGAGTGATGGAAGACGGGAACATATTCGAAATATCAGCCTGACTATGCCCACCGATAAGGTACGGTGAACCCGGTACGCTGACAAGAGCCGTGAATCCGATAGTAAGTATCGTCACGAGGAGTGGAAGAAATCGAAGCATAAAGAAAAATTTAGTAATCTACTCTCATCATTGTATGTATTTCTCCGAGATAACAATAGCTTATGTCTTCTTACGAGGTTATGAAAGATATCGGGAAATCGTCTTTCTGAAAAATCTGAGCCAGATTCGCAGAGTGAGACCATATCTGTTTTTCAGAGAATTTTTCTATCGGAAGCCATGTAATATCTAAATGTTTTTGTGATTTCTGGAAATCAAGTTGATGAAACTTCACTGGATAGTATATCATAAGTACCGGATAGAAATCATCTTTCTCAGTATCGTCATGATATCGATCATCAAGCTCAGATATTTGTATATACAGAGGTGACTCTGCTATCTGAAAATAATCCTGTACTACTCCCATTTCTTCTATTATTTCTCTCGAAAGTCATATGCCAAAATCTTCTCACCAAGAAAGTCATCCTCAAGGTAAGTCATACATACCACCATCTTCACGATAGAACTCAGATTTTTTATCCCCATAACGTTCTTCTTTGAGAAGGAGGATTTCTCAGGATGAATTCATGACAACTGCCTTCATGGTGATACGATAGAATCCTTTCGGGATTTTCTTTCCTCGACGAAAGTATGCTTCACCGAGATGTGGGAGATATGGAGGGACGAATTGGGTCATTATTTTCGAGTACGATAGTATATTATAAAGAGTATAATGAAATTCATAAAAATAACAGAGCTCGAGAAGAGGATGGTCGTGAGAGTATAGATCGAAAGTGAGATGAGTGCGAGACTATGTTTAACAGTCGAAAGTATATAGTATGCAACAGGCTCACTATCAGGCTTTTTCCACACCTTTCGAAAGGTCGGGATATAGCAGATAGCATCGGCAAAAGTAGCCAATACCGTAGCGTAAAGAGGATTTTTGGTAAAGGCCCATATACATATAGCGAGAATTGCCAGAAGTACCGACATAATATCGATTGTATCACCTGTTTTTTCTCCATATCGAAATGCGAGGATGGTAACTATAGCACATATAACTGCTGTCACACCAAGCATCGCACTCCCCCATCATCCTCATCAGGCTATCTGAGCTCAGAATGAGACACATCAAACAAATGTCCACGTTCACCATGAATAGAGATGGGGTTTTGTTTTTCATGCAAAAATACTCCGAAAATATGGAATATATCCATAGAGTCAGACGATTACCGCAAGGCTTGAGAGAATTTCTCGCCAATATTCATAAATCATACTTAGTTGACTCTGTTAGGGTATTTTCCATCTTTCGCATCCATGATAGCCTCTATCCACTGTTCACCATTTCTCTGGAAACACTCATCAGTACACCATCCGAGCTCAGCTCCAGGTAAGACATTTCATGAAAAATCTTCAAGTTTTCATATTTTATCATCACAGGCATACCCTCACAGTTTTCATATTTCTACAAGTTTCACAAATTTTATATGATCAATATGAGTTATTGATACAAAGAGAGATTGTTCTCGGAACTTTTTGACAATCTCATTTGTAAGAAGAATTTTTGTTCATTCATTGACGGAAAGAGCATATACCAGTACATCGGCTGACTCAATTAGATCTGAGAGTTCCTTGTACTCATATTTTTCATTGCGAGAAGTTCTAGACCAATAGATAATTTCCATTCCAATTCACAGACCAATCTCAGCAATTCGAGATCCTATTCTTCAGAGTCAAATAATTCAGAGCTTTTTTCATCGTAGTTCGATTCATCGATATCTTTCGAAGTTCACAACACATCATTCACGTAGTACCATCGGGATTTTTCTCGCAAGGGCGAATATCATAGCAAATGCCTGCTCCGCAACTGCATTAGTCGAAAAACCTCTCAGATTTGTCACTGGGATATTCCTTTGTTTAAGATATTCTAGATCGATATAGTGGAATGCTGTCGTCGGGAGACATACTGCTTTCACATTTTTCATCTTCTCGAGGTTTTCTCGAGTGATTTTCCAGTCACAAAAATCAGGATCAATAGACACAATTTTTTCATCTTGTCACTGCAATGCTGTTATCAGGTCCAGTGATGTTGGCTGAGTAAAATATTCTACATCAAAGTCTGATTCTATTCGAGATCTCTGTAGTTCAGAAAAAACAAGATGAAGATTCGGGGAGAGAATTATGAGTTTCATAGATTATGATTTAAGAAATAAATTCTGGGTTCAACATCATTATAGTAGTTTTGGATCATTTTTCACTTCGAAAATCAATTTTGTTCGTAAACTCTCTGGGCTATAAAGTTGTCAGGATAGCGATAGCTTATGAGTTCCATCTGAATGTATCATTCACCCCGCGCTATTGATAGTATCTGTCTAAGGGCCTCCGTTCAGATTCAGAGATTTCTATATTCTGGTTTTAATAAAAATCCATCAAGATAAACAAGCTTTTCAGTTTTTTTATAAAAATATATATTCCCTACGAGGATATCATCATAAACTATAAAATATATATCCCCCTTATCGAAGGCGCTACGCCAATCAACTTCTGTGGTATAGGGTTTATAGAACAAGCTTCATACAGCTTGTCGAATCGATTTCGATAAGAGTATTGATATTATCAAGTGTAGCCTTATTAAGTGAGACCTTTTTCATAGTAAGATGATATTTCATATCATACATTTACGCAAAATTATTTTCCCTTCACGAACCACGGTACAAAAACACTAGTCTTCTTTTTATACGCTTCCCACTCGGGTCGTCACTCATACCGAGCTTCCTGAAGTGGAACACCTGAGACAAAGAGAAGCAGGCAGGTGATGGTGATCCAGCCAATAAGTCCAAGATACGAATATGGCAATGCAATAATGGATATCCCGAGCCAAAACATACTTTCACCGAAGTAGTTCGGATGACGAGAGTATCGATACAGTCCTGAAGTGAAGATTTGTCCTGGTTTTTTGATCTTGAGAAAGGCAGCAAGTTGTCTATCTGCGATAAACTCAAATACAAGTCAAAGAAGAGAAAAAATAGATCAGAGAGCAATAATGAGTAGATATACCGCAAGTCTATCTCCCATATCCGATCTTACTGGATAAAAATCAAATGGAAAGAATCTGATATTTTCATTTACGAGTATGATCGGCACCGCGACGACGAGCATCAGTACCATCTGAAGCAAATAGACCTGGAGGAACGACCGGACTATGAAGTACCATCCACTTCCCCACTCTTCTCGCCACTTCGCGTACCGAGGATCTTCTTTTCACTCCTTCAGTTTTCGGAATCCGATATGAGATGTCAGTCGGATTCCCCAGAGCAATACCAGTCCCGTGATGAGTATCTGTGGTATCATCTTTTCTGACTGTAGGAATGATATACCGGCAATAATCATAAATCCAAATCCCCAGAACACATCCACGATAGAGTTATCTCGAATCTTTAGAGAATAGAGGAAGAGGAAGGTGTATGAGATGAGGAGGATGAGGAGGATAGAAGTCATAAAATTTAGTAATTTTTCGGGTTAAAATTTATTAATTCATAACCATTCTTTTCATCCAAATTAACACAATCTAATAGATTAATTTGGATATTAATCTTGTTTGGAATATAAAAATTTCAAGAATACTCTATATTTCAAAAAGGATGTCTTTGTGGAAGTATAATATTAGTATTTATGCTAATATTATAAATACTATTAATGTAAATTATAATCTTATTATAAATTACTGCCAGATAATCAATTCATTCTTCTGACATTTTCAAGAAAAAACTAGAAATATCATCTCAATGATCAATCTTATGACGAAGTCAGCCGTTTCAAAATAGGTCATTGAAGTTTTTACTTCAAAGTATTTTAATCATTTCAGATTTATTATAACTGGTATACTCTACTCAATCTTTATCCAATTTTTCTGACTTTCAAGCTAGTGCTTCCAAGGCTGCAAATAATAACATAATTCTAGCATGCCATCAGACAGTATTGTTTGACACTTGTAAATATATAAAAGCTAAATCTAATATCGGATTATTCTTAAATTTTGCTAGGTTAACGTAACAGTCAAGTTCATTCTTTGAAAAAACAAGTCAAACAGGATCAACATGATTTACATCATAGTAGTAAAATATTCTCCTTGGATTATTGCTCAACTTTTTTATAATATAAGACTCTCAAAGGAAATTAAAATAGCACTGAGATATGAATCATAATTTGTTCGCAATCGGAAAAAATTTATTTTTGAAATCATTGCGTGCCTGTATCCAATTTTCGGCAGATATTTCTTTCTCAATAATCCAGAAATTTTCTGTTTTCATAGAGTCGTAGAAATCTTGATTAACCTGCGTAATTTTGAATCAATCAATAATAATTTCAGGATTTTTATTATAAGATCAGCTTATTAGGGCTGACATCTCAGCTAAAGTTGATACTTTATGTTGTATGAAATACTTTCTCATATTATTAAAGCTAAATCCTCACCCCCTTGAGTACCCACCCATCACTCTCCATAATTCTCACCTTCACAAGATCCCCGATTTTTATTTCTGTACACTGTGCACTATCTTCTATTCACTTTTGAATAAATACTTCCTTCCAGTTCCTCGTTCGCCCTACCCACGTCTCATCTTTTCATTCTCCGGAGATGAGGATTTCCTCTTCTCGGCCGACCATGAGCAGGTTTCGAGAGGTGACGGTTTCGCGGAGGATATCATTGAGGATAGTCCACCTCCGAGCTTTTTCTTCGGGAGTTATGTCGTCCTCATATTTTGAGCTAGCAACCGTACCTGATCGAGGATTGTATCGAGCGATGAATGCGAAATCGAACTGGCACTCTCGCATCGCTGTCGCTGTCGCTTGGAACTCCTCTTCCGTTTCTCCAGGAAATCCGACGATGATATCCGTCGAGATCGAAAAAAATGGATCACGAGAACGCAGATAATCGAGTTGTACCTTGAAATCAGCATAGGTATGCTTCCGATTCATCCGCTTGAGCATACTATCACTTCCTGACTGAAGAGCGAAGTGAAGGTAGGGGCAGAGTTTCGGCAGGTCGAAATGTGCATCGAGGATATCCTTCGTCATATCGTGGGGATTCGAAGAGGTGAATCGGATACGATCAAGTCACCCAACTGTATTGATTTTTTCGAGAAGTTCCCGAAACGGAGTTAGAAAAGTTTGATGAGTTCATTCCCCTCTTAATGCCATATCTATACCTGGACTGGCATTCCCCAATGGCGAGGCGAAAGGTCCATCATTCCCCTCTTTGAGGGGTGCCCGCAGGGCGGGGTGGAATGTACCAGAAAGTTCCATCGCTCTCTGTTCATACAGATGAACAACTTGTTCATATACTCAGTCAAGATTATGAAGTACATCATATCAAGAAAAGTGTGCTACTTGAAGACCAAGTGAACTCAAGAATCAGCCTCTTTCTTTATCATATTCACCCTTTTCTTCATGGCTTGATCCATCGATTTCAAAAACCAATCCCACCTCTGGAATCAAAAAATCGACTATATAATTCCCAATAATTACCTGTCTATCGATATCAAAAGTAAATTGTTTGTTATTTTTAAAAGACTGCCAAAATTTCACTTCGGAAAGGATGCCTGCTTTTTTGAGTTTTTTTGCATTTTCCGTAAGATCGTTATTTTTTGGAAGGTTCCAGTACGGGAAAAGGCTATGTTGTCACCAAGATGGTCAATCAAGTATCTCTTTTTCATATTTTCTCAAGGGAACCTCCACCCCACCTCGTTCCTCGGCACCCCTCAATGAGGGGAATTCAGTACTTTCCAGTCCATCTCCTTTAGTCAGTACCACTCAATGAGGGGAATTTTCAGAAACCCATTTCATTTCTTCACTATTCCAGAGTTTCGCCTTCGTCTCCTTCCCATAGCTATTCACATTTTGCCCGAGGAGTGTTACTTCTTTCGTTCCAATCGCAACGACTTCTGTGATTTCTGCGACAATCTCATCCTGTGGTCGTGAGAGTTCACGCCCACGCGTAAAAGGGACGATACAAAAAGTACAATAGTTATCACATCCCGTCTGGATAATCACATTGGCACTCGCAGGATTTTCTTGAAGTTGTTTTACGGCTAGATACTCATTGAACTTGGCATCATTTCCGATATCTTCTCATGATATCAATGAGAGGATCTTGGTCACGAGCGATACTTCCTCGATACGAAAGGTGAAGTCGATGAGTGGGGAACGCAGAAAGAGCTCATCATCATAATTCTGAAGGGAATCCGAAGCTTCCAGTAAAGTTATTTTTTTGGCAGCGTTTCGTTTGAAGTGTTCGTTCTGAATTCAAGTTTTCAATCTTCAACTTTCCATTTCTAACTTCGCATAGCGACTTGCCATCCCACTCTTTCGAACCATACAACCCGTAATCCCGAAGAGTGGCTGGTATGCTGGTATGCTGGTACGCTGATTGGCTTCTGAACATTCAACCTGCAACATTCAACCTGCAACCTGTTTATGATACCGAGCAATCTCTCTCATAAACCCAAAAACGCGATCCTCACCCTTTTGTCTGACGCTACAGGTATTCATGATGACGATATCCGCCTTCACTGGATCGATGACCTTGCGTAGTCCTGCCGACATGAGGATCATATGGATCTTCTCACTATCAGCATAGTTCATCTGACAGCCGAAGGTTTTGATGTAAAAGGTTTTGATTTGCATTTGACAAAATTACTTATTAAGTATTATATACAGGCATTTTAAATTTATTTATGAATTCTCGACAACAATTTCATGATAGAGATTTTATCTGAATGTTTCAGCCTTTTCAAAGACTCCAAGAAAGAGCTCGAGATTTACTAAACGAATATAGAGAAGAGTTTACTGGCATTTCTTTAGAAATGGCAATCTGAATAGCTAGAACCTACTTAAGAGTATCTGATATTATAGTAGATAGTATTGTTTATGGAGAGGATCTAACCACAGTAAATGATAGGAAAGATTCCCTAGCATTGAGTCAACTACCATGAGTTGATTATAATCTCTTAGCAAGAAAAGTAAACGCTATCTTAGGAAAGTCACAACATCAATACTTGTATATCTCAAGAACTGATGTAACGGCACCTACTCCGATATATAGCCTAAAACTCAGATGACCTATACGGGAAGAATTATAATTTTTCTTACAAAATTTTCTTGCTTACATTATGGAGAAAGTGATTTTTTTCAACTTTATCCTCAAGCTCTGCTTATAGTACGTATGACAAGCAAAAGTTTATATTGACATATATAAAATATATGTATTATAACACTCTATTTACTTTCAGTTATGCAAATTTCACTTATATATGCTCCTTGATCAGGAAATTCAAAGAATATGGAAGATTTGAGAGTAGAACATCACAGTGCACTCAACGAGGAAAGATTTAAGCAGTGAATATGACTAGCTATTAGGAGTTTCAGATTTCAGCTACTCTGATATGAAACAGCAAGACATATAGGTATAATAATGGAAAAAATGGTTCAACAAAAAGATTTTCTTTGACTCTACCAATATATTCAAGGAATCTTTGCCTACGACGAGTGATTCCCAGCCGAATTGAGAGTTAATTGAACACGACTGAGTAACATCCCATCTGCGCTAGGAAACCTAAAGATACCACTTCAAACAATTTTAAACGAAATAGAGCATTACTATCATTGAAATGAAACCCAGTATGATGCAAAATATAGTAAGGTTTGTCTAGCTTCAAGAGAGTCAATCGATCAACTCTTATTCCCATCAGAACCTTATTGATTCTGAAATAGCAATAAAACTTAGTTATATTTTACTAGCTGTATCCTCTTTCTTAGTTTTCATCTGAACTCCAGATGAAAATTATATTTACCTTCGGATATGAATTTCTACTATTATCTCCTACATACCATTGC
This sequence comes from Candidatus Altimarinota bacterium, assembly GCA_043739785.1. GTDB lineage: Bacteria > Patescibacteriota > Gracilibacteria > BD1-5 > UBA2023 > JAYUDN01. Next base: position 88,495 of record JAYUDN010000002.1, on the reverse strand, counting down.
ATAACCACTTTTACACATCACTTTCTTGCTTACTGCATCAAGAAAGTGATTTTTGTAAAGAGTGAGGGAGTTCACAATCTGTATACATCCTGTCAAAGAACTCATTGAAATAATCCCCTTCCACCGTATAATGCTCGCACGTCAAAAGCAATAAAAAAACAAATTACTGACTAGATAGCGCTCAAATCCGAGCACAAATTTTATTCACATAATTTTTCACACAATATATGGTATCAGGAGAAACGTTCGTCGCCATAGATGTAGGGAGCTCGAAGATCAAAACCGTCATCGGTGAGTGGACCGAAGATAAGAAACTCAATATCCTCTGAGTTGGTATAGCTGAGTCTCGCGGAATCCGCAAGGGAAATATCCTCGACATGGAGGAATTCAAGAATAATCTCGATGTCGCACTCGCGGACGCTGAAAAAATGACGGGAGATCAAGTCTCCCACGTTTCACTCGGACTCTCAGGAATCCACATCGATATCGTAAGGAATACCGGCATCATCGCCGTTCCAGGTCAAGATGTCACCGAAGAAGACGTCAGTCGCGCCCTCGATATGAGTCAGAATGGAGTCGACCTCATGAATCGTACGATTCTCAAGGTCATCCCAGAGAGTTTTTCACTGGATCTCGAGAACGGAATCAAGAATCCCGTCGGAATGAGTGGAAAAAAACTCGAAGTTCGCAGCCACATCATCTCGATCGGAGCCAATATCCTCTCGAATATCAAGAAAGGCGTCTACGATGTCGGCGTAGAAATCAGTGATATCTACCCGAATATCCTCTCGAGTGCCGAAGCAGTCCTCTCTCGCCGTCAGAAAGAACTCGGAGTCGTCGCCCTCGATATCGGTTCGAGTGTGACCAATGTGTCCGTCTACGAGGAAGGAACCCTAATCTTCGCGGGAGTGATTCCTATCGGTGGAGAGCACGTCACGAGCGACCTCGCCCTCGGACTTCGTATCTCGATCGATACTGCAGAACGACTCAAGCTCGAATATGGAGATCTCAACTTTGCCCTCGATAAAGGAAAGGAATTTGACGAAGAGATCGACCTTTCGAAATTCTCAAACATCGATACTCAGACAATTTCACGAAAATTTATGACCGAAATCATCCGAGCCAGATATGAAGAAATCCTCCATCATGTGAATATGGAACTCAAGAAGGTCGGTCGTGATGGGATGCTTCCTGAGGGAGCAGTCATCACGGGTGGCGCTTCGAAGATGCGTGGACTCCTGGATCTCGCTCGAGAATACCTGAGGCTTCCCGCTACGATCGGTATTCCTGATAATACGGACGGTATCTCGTGAACATCCATCAGCGACCCGGTCTATGCTTCGGTCATAGGGATTCTCATGCTCTCGCAGAAGTATGGCACGAACAAACGTCCTTTCAAACTCAATTTTTCTCTCTCCAGCCTCTACGGTTCACTCAAAGCCCTCTTTAAAAAAATTATCCCATAGTATTCTAAAACTTCCTTTCTCTCTCATAGAATCTAACACCTAATTTCTCCATTATGTCTACTCCAGCTCACGAAGATCGACTCAAGAAACTCCTCCGAACCAATATGGGAGTACCCGCTCAATCACCACAAACTCCTCAACCAACCCAATCCAGTCACGTTGAAGTGAACGTGAACGGGTATATTTCTCCCGTCGCCAATATCAAGGTCGTCGGAATCGGTGGTGGTGGAAATAATGCCGTCAATCGAATGATCGAAAGTGGGATCGAAGGGATCGAGTTTATCGCCATCAATACGGATGCACAAGCGCTCTTTACTTCGAAGGCACCGACTCGTATCAATATCGGACGCGCCACTACTCGCGGACTCGGAGCTGGAGCCAATCCAGAAATCGGGAAAAAAGCGGCTGAAGAATCCAGTGAAGAAATCAAACAGATGCTGATGGGAGCTGATATGGTGTTTATTACCTGTGGTCTCGGAGGTGGAACTGGAACAGGAGCCGCGCCAGTGGTGGCTGAAATCGCGAAGTCACTCGGAGCCCTCGTCGTCGGTGTCGTCACCAAGCCTTTTGCCTTTGAAGGACAGCGTCGATCAGCACAGGGACTCGAAGGATTCGAAAAGCTTAGAGAAAAAGTCGATACCCTCATCACTATCCCGAACGATAAGATCCTCTCTATTATCGATAAGAAGACTCCACTTCTTGAAGCATTTCATGTCGCTGATGAGATCCTCAAGCAGTGAGTCCAGGGAGTATCTGACCTCATCACTCATCCGGGACTGATCAATGTCGACTTCGCTGACGTCCGATCGGTCATGGAAAATGCGGGTTCCGCTCTGATGGGAATCGGATATGGAAGTGGGGAAAATAGAGCCGTCGAAGCCGCTCGTGGAGCGATCGAGTCTCCCCTCCTCGAACTCTCGATTACCGGTGCGAAGGGACTCCTCCTCTCGATTACCGGAGGTACTGATCTCTCTATGTTCGAAATCGACGAAGCCGCTCGTATGATTACCGAGTCGTGTGATCCAAATGCCAATATTATCTTCGGTACGTCTATCGATGAGAAGTATACTGGAGAAATCAAGATTACGGTGATTGCGACAGGATTTAGTGAGGAGACCAATGCCTATATGACTCGTGGAAGCCTCGGTCAGGGGTCTATCTTCGGAGGACCAAGAAATACACCACCAGCACAGAATATGCCTCGTCCCGCCTTCGAATCCCACTCGACGAAGAGTTCATTTGGAAATCCTATGAGCCACGGTGGATCAACGACACCCACTCCTCAAACTCAGAACGACTACGATGTCCCGGCATTTTTGAGAAACAAGGGAAGATAAAAAGAACATAATATTAGAAAAACCCCTTCGAAATCGAAGGGGTTTTTCATTTATACATTATCAACATTCATCTGCCTTGGAAAATATCAACTCCCCTTATCTATAGCTTCCCAGATTTTTAATTCTTTAGCTTCTCCTCGTATTCGAATCACATTAGTAACGAGTCCTGAAATACCCAACACAAGCTCGGTACTTTTCACTTGATTTTCAGGATTTTTCATAGAGTGAAGATACAGAAGTGCCAGTGGAATAAGTAAAGATCTAAGATAGCCGATAGTCTTAACAAATAATTCACTTGAAGTAGGTTTAACTGTGAAAATATGTTCTGTTCCAGAAAAATTCCTTCTATATCACTCTCATGGATTAAACATTTCTCTCAGTATTCCATTACTTAGGGTGACTATATCAGCACAAAGATTTGTGGGCAATAGCATCCGGTCAAACCAATAATCAAGGTTAAATTCTCAATCTCGTTTGTAGTACTGATCTTCGCAACGACTGATTTCACTCCTTAATGTATTGAGTAAATCAATAATACGATCGATATCTTCTGGAAAAAGTTCTCTTTTTTCAGAATTTTGTTGTGTAGTATTCATGCAAGATATTTTAGGCGAGAGAGAGGGAAAGTAAAATTTATTTTATAATTTCCCTATTTGTCAACTATCTTCTCCCCTTACTGCTCGACTTTTCTATGATTTTTCATAGAGTAAGCGATATGGATATTTCGAACTACACTTTTGTCGCCCTGGATCTCGAAACGACGGGACTCGATACGAACTCCTGTCGTATTATCGAAATTGCTGCGGTAAGGTTTAATATTTTCTTCGATGGGGAAAAGTATACCCTCCTCGAGAGTGAAGAACGGAGTATGCTCATCGATCCAGAAATCGAGATCACGAGTGAGGTGACGATGATCACCGGGATTAGTGAACCGATGATCCGCGGGAAATCGAAATGGCATGAAGTGAAGGAAAAAGTGGCTGATTTTATCGGTGACTCGATCATCGTGGGACACAATGTACTCTTTGATATAGCAGTACTCAAAAATCACGGACTCGTGTTCTGATGATGAATAAAGGAATCCTGAACTCAAACCTGCAACTTGCAACTTGCAACTTGCAACTGATCTTTCGTCCTCGATACCTTCGAACTCTCAGAACTCCTCGCGCAAGAAGCCGAAAGCCTCAATCTAGCATTTCTCGCGAACCTCTACGGTTTCTCGAGTCCCGGTGAACATAGAGCCCTCGACGATACAATCATGAGTGTCCATCTCTTTCTCTATTTTCTCACTCAGATACGACTTCTCGATGTAAAAAAACAATCTATATTTGTATTCCTTCGCACCCATGATGAAACGGGGATGATGAATCTACTCTGTGATATATGTGAAATATCGAAAAATACTCAGTATGTCATTCCTTTCATATCGAGCATTGAAACAAAAGCCAGATCAAGAGTATTAGATATCACTACTCCAGTTCTCAAGCTCACTTCATTTCGTGGAGAACCTGGATCTGAGATGGACTACCTCAAGACCCTAAGTGAAACATGACCGCTCCTGCTTCTCGTTCAAGGATACCAACAGGTAGAGTGGGTGGAAAGAGAGTGTCTCAAGCAGTCACTCACGGTGGCTCGATATTTTTCTCGAGAAAAATATATTTCATTGAAACAGCTGACCTTTCGTATGGATCAAAAAAACATATGGACACGAAAGTATGTGATCCTGATAGGGAAACTCCTCTTTTGGCTTCAGGATACAAAAAAAGGGATTCTCTCAGAACTCAAGTACTATGGTGATGAGCGTACGATGATCGATGGGTTTCGTGCTGAAAACGGGGAAACACATACCTTTATAGAAGCTTCTGAAAGAGATATAAGAAGTAGTATGGTGACCATTGCAGAGACGCATGATGTCCTTCGAGAGGAGCTCGTACTCGAGAAACGACTTATCATTCGAGATATTGAACGATTTGATGATGCTATGCGAAATACCCTCTCAAAAACTGTGGATTTTACCCTCTGGGAAACCATTTTAGAAGAATTCATTACGCAGAAAACTTTTGATAGTCATATCTTGGAACAACTTACTTGGTGAGTATACGCACTTGAATCACTGTTTGTAACTTCCGTCAAGCGTCCCACCGGACCGAATCTACTCCCACCTGGAGATTTTGGTGAGACGTATCACTGTATGCAAGCTTCTATCTGGAGTCACTGAGGAAGATGGAGTATTCTCTATACTGGACTTCTCCTGAAGACCTGGAAAAGCCTTCGAAATGATATGACAGAGGATGATAAGCTAAAATATAAACTCCAAATACAGACTATAGGGCAGTATCTCCAAACCATAGAAACTCTCTTCACCCAAAAGGACGACAATATTTCTATTATCCTCTCTATCCAAAAAGAATCCACACGTATCAACGTGATCCCTCGAAACGTGCGTACCCATATTTCTCATTTTTTCTCACTCTACTGAGAACCTATTTATGGGTATGGGACTTCGATTTCAGGAGAGATTATGCAAAAATTTATCAGAGAGGAAATATTTTCAGATTTTGATGTGAAGCATCCTTCGAGAGAAACTATACCCCATCACCGCCTTATCGTTCGTAAAGCTGATGACGAAATATCGAATCTTATAACCGACTCGAACAAGCTCGATGAAGGAGCATCGCACATCATCCTCACCACCAGCCTCAAGCATATCAGAGACATAGGAACCAGTCTCAGAAAAGCGTACCGATGAGTCGAAATCGATATATTTATACAGGGGGTTTCTTGAGGAAAAGGAAAAATGCTCACGAATTTTACCAATTCAAAGAAGAAAAAAATACTCGTCGGACTCATCGATACCTGGCGAGATGAGTTTGAACTCTGGGAAAGAGCGGATGCTATTTCTCTGATGAAACTCCCCTTTGACCCTCCGACCGATGTACGATTTCTCGCGAGAACCGTGGGGATGAAGGATAATTTCGAAGGATATAGCATGCCCACGACTCTTATAAAGGTGAATACCGTCCTCGGAAGAATCCTCTCAAATGGATACGAGAAAGAGGTCGTATGCTATGATGAACGTCTCCTCACGAGTGAGTGGTGAAAAAAAATGTACCAGGAAATGCTATAGAAAAAAATAAAAAGTGGTATACGCAATCAAAAAGTGTGGTGAAATTTGCAATAACTTCATTTATTTGATATCCTAATGAGGACACCTTACTTTTTATTATGGCAAACGAAGAACTCCCAGGGACTCCAGCTGGCGCTGTAGCAACTCCTCCGGCTGCACCGGAAGCTATCAATAAGGAAAGTTTTATCCATATTGAAGAAAAGTCGAATGATCCAAAGGCCTACAATGATCTCTTTCAGCAAGATGCCAATGGAAACATCCGAATCGGACCCAAGGCCAAGAAGCCAATTCTTGAAATTATCACGATAGGACTCACCTATATTCTCATTACGGTTGTTATTGTTGTGGTCGGCTTTAGTATCGATGTATTCTTACGATCTCAAAGCTCAAATGCTATCGCAGAAAAGTATAGTTTTCTATGTTCCTATATCAATATGTGAGTCGTGACGTGACAAGCATGAGAGTGTCGGACACTTTCAATGATCTACAACGATTTCGAGGCCAGTCGAACGAAGCTCGAAGCTGATACGATGAACTATATTGCCCAATATATACCGATCAAGATATCGAAAAACCTTATCAGTACGTCTCCGGAAAAAAGTTTTATTATATCAAAATGGAACTCAAAGGTAGGATTTGATAAAATCATCGATAAATTCGAAAAGGTTCGAGCAAGTCAACAGTACACAAAACAATCAAATATTAGCTGTACTGGTCTTTCTATGAATGAGTCAGGAAATATGTCGACCCAGTGTATTGTCTACGGAGGTGATATCGGGTCAGATGGCAGCAATGGAAAACTTGGCTCCTCACGTATAGAAACTCTCAAGTTTATCGACACTCTTGGTGAGACTGATAAGAGTGAATTTATCGTTATGGACCCTCCTCTCACTCTGAGCGTTGAAGAAATACCGCAGGGGAGTAACGGTGATATCTTTACCACTCGAACGATTGTACCACTTCAGCTTCAGTACGTCCCTATTACCAGTAACGCTCTCTAATATGATCAGCTCTTCTCAACGAGAACACCTCGTTTATACCCTCACCGGTCAAATCTCTCTCATCTTTCTTTTTATAGGTTGGGCTTTCTACTATATTATTCCAGGAAGAGCAGGTATTGCAGATGCCCAAGAGAATGCAAACAAAAAAATTGCTGAGTATACGAATCTCAAATCAAATGGTCTCGCAATCGACGATGTAAGAAGAATTTCCTCTACATCGACCCAATATGAAGAACTCTTAAAGATTATCAATGTCTCAGGTCAGGGTGCTGCGAATGCTATAGTAAAAGATAGCCCCGATATGGAATACCTCGATTGGATTAAGGGGAAAGTAGCCGGAAGTGATGGTGATAAGGCTATCCTTATCCGAACAAAGACTCTCATAAACAGCATCATTCCAACTATGAGTTCAGCAGGGAGTATTGAGGAAGAAATGCTCACTCTCAAGTGACTTATTACCTTTATTGAAGGAAAGTTCATCAAACAATTTAATGTTCAAAGTACCTCTCCGATAGGAATTAGTGGTATGAATTTTGGAAAGATGAAAGATCTTCCAGATGGTGTTGGGTATCTTGACTTGAAACTGGAAGTAACAGGAACCAGTGATAGTATCATGAGACTTATCCGGTACATTAATAAAAGTGGTAATCCAGCGGCTCTCAAGGCAGAAGAAGGTGTCGATACTGCTAACTCGACACTATCTCAAGACCTCAGCACCCTCCCAAAAATACTCGAGAACCCACTCTTTACCATTACGCAATTCTCACTTCAAGATCTCCCAAGCAACCTCGGTCCAAACGAAGAAAACTCAGCGAGGCTCAGTCTTAAGCTCTATCTTCGAGGATGAGCTCCGCAAGATTTAAGAAGTTTCCAGAACCACCTCCTCGCTCGTATTGATGCGCTTATAAGTACTTTGCAAGAGAAACAAGATAAGTGTACTAATACCCCGGCTCTTTGTGATGCTAGCCAAGAAAAAAATAATACTAACTTTCAGAAGCTGATAATTATCAAAAGGGGAATGAAGGATGCCATCAATAATAAAGGTGGGCTCGGACAGATCTACGTTCTTTCTCAATTTTTTAATACCATCAAAAATCTTGAAGATGAGATCAATACAACACCAACAAAATAAATTCTCACTCATATGCCATCATCCATAGAAATACTCAAACAACAAATTTATAAAGGGGAAAATATTCAGCAAATATGTGATTTAATGATTATTGGTGCGGTAGAAATCTGAGGTTCTGATATACACATCGAACCGCTTACCAACATCGTTCGTCTCAGATACCGAGTGGACTGAGTTCTGAGAGAAATACTCGAATACCAGGTTTTTCTTCACTCACAGATTGTGGCTCGATTCAAAATCCTTTCCAATCTCAAAATCGACGAATCTCGCATTCCACAAGACGGACGACTCTCTACTACTATTAATGACAAATCACTCGATCTTCGAGTTTCGACGCTCCCAACCGTTCATGGAGAAAAGATAGTAATGCGTATCGTCGATAAAAGTAAAAAAATACCAGATCTCTTTCAACTTGGTATCGAATGAAAAAATCGACGAATCCTAGAGAAGGCTATCGCCATGCCAAATGGTATCATCCTCACCAGTGGACCAACGGGAAGTGGAAAGTCTACCACTCTTTACTCTTGTCTTTCGAAACTGAATGCACCAGATGTAAACATCATGACCCTTGAGGATCCAGTGGAAAATCAAATCGATGGGGTTAATCAGAGTCAGATATTCCCCAGTATCGGATACACCTTTGCGGGTTGACTCCGAACGGCTCTCAGACAAGATCCAGATATCATCATGGTATGAGAAATTCGAGATCATGAAACGATAAATGTAGCGATCGAAGCTTCACTTACGGGACACTTAGTAGTATCGACCATCCATACGAACTCTGCAGCTGAAACGATTACCCGAATCCTCAACATGGGAATCCAGGCATTTCTTCTACCAGCTACGGTCAATGCCATTATCGCTCAACGACTCATTCGTCGTCTCTGTAAGACTTGCAAAAAAACTATTTCCATGGAAGAACTCGACCCTTATGTCAAAAAAAATGTAGAAAAAGCCCTCAAACGAACCGCCAAGGAAGAACTTCTAGAAAGACTATCGAAAGAAATACTCGAAAAACCTCTTTTTTATGAACCAGTTGGATGTAAAGAATGTGACAATACAGGATACAAAGGTCGAGTCGGTATCTATGAAATTATGGAAATTACCCCGGTAATTAAAAAAATGATCTTAGAAGGTGCCAGTGCGACTACAATCAATGAAACCGCTATCGATGATGGGATGATTTCACTCGAACAGGATGGTATCATCAAAGCACTCAATGGAACCACTTCGCTCGCTGAAGTCTACAGTGCCGCGAAAGAAAATGCCTAGTTCGATCTCTACCTTATAACTTTTTTCTATGACTACTACAGATAATCTCGTCATTCTCAATGTCGAAGATGGTGCCGTGCATCAGGAAAAAAAGGACCTGATGAAAAAATTACAAGATTGGCTCGAACCAACAAGAAATCTCAAACTTCGTCAAAAGGTGGTATTTTTTCGAATGCTCGCGACGATGGTTAATGCGAGTCTGACGGTACTCAAAAGTCTCCAAGCTCTCAGAAAACAAGAAAAAGACAAGAAAATACAGCAATTCTATGATTATATGATCGCCAATGTACAATCTGGTACTCCACTCAATGAAGCGTTGAAAGAGTATTATGGGGCCTTCAACGATGCAGAAACTTCTATTATCGAAGCGGGAGAAAAAACATGACGACTCAACCTCTCACTCATCCAGATTGCTGATCAGACTGAAAAAGTGGACAATATTACCCGTAAGATCAAAGGGGCAATGATGTACCCGATCCTCCTTATTACCGCGATGGTCGGATGTGTCACGATCCTCATGGTCAAGGTTATTCCGAAGCTGATTGAATTCTTTGGAGATCCAGCGAAACTTCCTGGTACCACCAAAGCGATTCTTGCTACGAGTAACTTTTTTAAAAATTATTGGCTTCAAACCGCTATTGTTGTTGCGGCTCTCACCATCTGAATCAACATCTACAAACATACCAAGTGAGGAAGATATCGTTTCGATTCTTGGCTGCTCCACGCTCCGGTCTACGGTGAACTCCTCAGAAAGGTAGTGCTCTCTCGTTTCGCCCGAATCTTTGCAAACCTTATCTCAAACGGTGTATCAGTCGTAGAATCCCTCAGAATCGTCTCGAGTGCCGTCGGAAATGAACCCTACCGTGAGCGTGTTCTTCTCCTTCGAGAAGATGTACGTAATGGTATCAAAATGGGAGAAAGTCTTGAGGATGATCCCCTCTTCCCTGATCTCCTCGTCCAGATGATCAAGGTCGGGGAAGAGACGGCACAAATCGGTGAAACGGTTATCAAGATTGCTGACTTTTATGACGATGAAGTCGATATCGTTATCGGAAGTATCCAGAAAATGATCGAACCATTTATCCTCATCATCATGGCGTGAGTCATCTGATTTATCGCCCTCGGTGTCTTCGAACCGATTATGGGGCTTGCGGGATCTCTCTCAGAACGATAATTGGAAGTTGTATTTCTTCCCAAAAAAATTTCATCCTTCCATCAAAAAATGGAAGGATTTTTTATAGAAAACCTTTCTCAGAGTACTCTATGAGGAGGAAGTGACAAATGAAAAAAATCTTTTTGATATTTGTATTTTTTTTATATACTTGAGCCGAAAATTAGTGATATTTTATATTTTTAATTCTTCATTTTTAATTTCTAATTCTATTTTATGTACACTCTCGAAGCAAAGATCCGTACAGAGATCGCTCGAGTTCACCGCAAAAGTGGTGCCCTCCCAGCAGTCGTATACGGCAAGGATACCCCTTCGATCAATCTTTCTCTCAATATGTCAGAGTTTATCAAACTCTATCGTGTTGCCGGAAACAATCATATTATCGAACTCAATGTCGAAAAGAAGAAATATAATGTCCTCGTCCATGAAGCACAGAGACATCCAGTTACTGGAGCATTTCTCCACCTCGATTTCCTCGTTGTCAATATGAAAGAAGAGATCCATGTTCAGATTCCTATCGTTCTCGTAGGAACCGCTCCAGCGGTACTCGAAGGTGGTCAGGTGCATCAATCTCTCCAAAATCTTGACGTCAAGTGTCTTCCTGCGAACCTCGTGGAGTCATTTGAGCTCGATATTTCTCCACTCGCTCATACGGGACAAACCCTTCATGTCAGTGATCTTACCATCGATGCGAAGAAATTCACCGTTCTCTCTCATCCAGAAGAAGCTATCGTATCAATCCATGCCGTCAAAGAGCACAAGGGAGAAACTGAAACAGCTTCTCCCGCTACGGTCGAAACCGTCAAACAGGCAGAAAAAACCGAAACAGCTGAATAGCTCTCATCCTCCTGTCTTCAGGGGGATTTTTCTTGATTGATTTCGCATCTTTCGTATACTCCTATGGTACGAATTCAAAGTATCATACTAAAACTCACATTCTAAACTATGCTTATCCGTCTCGTCGGTGAATGAACCGAACTCTCAACTCTCAAAGATATCGTCGACCGAGCCCTCAGTGAGCTCTCTCTTACAGACTCTGTCGTCGTGGAGTCATCCAACGATGCTGCCTACAAGCTCGAACTCGGGATTACGGAGAATCCAGCCCTCTGTATCGAAGAATCAAGTATCGACTTCAAAGATATGATTTTTCAGGGAGAAGTTCCTGAGTATGAAGAAATCAAATCAATGTTTGTCTCGATCCTCGGTGATGACGAAGACCACGAGGGAGGATCATGCGGAACCGGTGGATGCGGAAGCTGTGATAGTGGATGTCACTAAAATCACTAGACTCAATTTCTTTAGAAAAAATTGTATAATCTCCCTATTCGTCAAGGTAAATTCCTTGTGTGAAATCGAAAAGAATGCTATCCTAGAAGGGTAGTATTTTTAATATACAAAATATGAAAATAAATATATTTTATAAGATGCATTGAGCTCCTTCTGGGAGTGCCGGGGAAGAAATTACCCTATGAAAATCACCAAGTACTCCTCAATCAACTATAGATGGTGTTTTGAAGGAGTATCTTACCGCGATGGCACATCCTGAAAATCAAGAGAGAGTTCTCAAATGACTTCGGGATATAAAGAAAAGAGGTAATGAAATATTTCATAATCCAGAACTCTATATGATATGACTTCGCGCTTTTGAGGTACGTTCAGAAGCTCAAATTGCGGAATTAAAGTCGGAATCACAAGATGCTTCTCTTCCTGTCAATAAGCGTGCTGGTGCCATCTTTGCCTTTGAAAATGCCACTAGAGAATATACACGATGATTAAAAAATCTTACAGAGCTTCATGCAAAAGCGATGAATGATGAAGACCTCTTCAATGCAGTAAACGCCATTGCTTAAATACATAAACGCACTCTGAAATATGAATTCTCTAAAAAACTAGATACCCGTCAGTAGATAAAGTTGTTCCAACCCTATACACTTGACTCCAAGGCTCTCCGCCTTGGATTTTTTGGATCCCGCATCAGTTCCGACGATGAGGTAATCGAGCTTACCCGTCACCGCGGTTCTGACTTCCCCACCCTGTTCTTCTATCATAGAGTGAATCTCATCGCGAGAAATTCATTCGAAAGAACCTGTCACACAGAATGATTTTCAGAAAAGAGGTTGGCTGGGTAGCTGATTGGCTGGTTTGGTAGATGGGATTTGGATTTGGAGTTCGTGAAGAAGTCGCTCGATGAGGAGGCTATTTTCTCCGACGTATTCGACAAAAGCTCGAGCGGTCTCTGGTCCGATATCTTTGATCTCAAGTAGTTGTTCTTCTTTGGTAGTAAGGATAGCTTGTAGGAGATTCTTTTTCATATCTATTCCATCATGGCTCATTATTCAGAGCTCATAACTACTGATAAGTCGTGCGGTCTTTTTTCCGACATTCGGAATTCCGAGGGCGACGAAGACTCTATCAAGTGTGGTATGGCGTGCCTTTTCGAGGGCTTCGAGGAGGTTATTCACAGATTTTTCCTTGTAGCCTTCGAGCTCGAAAAATTGATCTCGGTATCGACCGAGATGGAACACCGAGACAAAGTCAGTAATCCAGCCGAGTTCGAGAAAGAGCTCAATCTGTTTGGTTCCGAATCCATCGATATTGAATCCTTGTTTCCCGACAAACATCTCAAGTTGTCACTGGATCTTTGCAGGGCAGTGCTTATTCGGACAATAAATGGCTACTTTCCCTTCATCCTGTTCGAGTCGAGTAGAACAAATAGGACAGACTGCTGGTGGAAATATTTCTTTCTCATCCCCAGTTCGTACTTCCGTAAGTACTGATACCACTTCTGGTATGACTTCTCCCGCCCGCACAATGAAGACGTAATCCCCTTCTCGTACTCACTTTTTCGTGAGTTCATCATAGTTGTGGAGCGTGGCTCGTCGGACGACTACACCACTCACATCGACGGCCTCAAGGTTTGCCACCGGAGTCACCGTCCCCGTACGTCCAACTGAGTGCTCGATCGAGATCACTCGAGTTCGCACCTGCTTGGCCGGGAACTTGTAGGCGATAGCATATCGTGGATGGTGTTCCGTGCGTCCGAGGTCATCCCAGAGGGTCATATCATCGAGCTTGAGCACCATCCCATCGATATCAAAGTCGAAATACTCTCGTCGATGATTGGTTTCATTTTCAAGAACGCTACAGAGAGCATCAACTCAAACTATATTTTTAAACTCGAAATCCTCCCGTTCAAAACCCCACAAAACCAAGAGATCCATAAGTCATCCATAATTTTGTATTTTGAGTTTTGTATTTTGAGTCTCTATTGCCTGCTCTATCTGTGGTATAGAATAAGCGAAAAACTGAAGATTTCGAGAACGGGTAATGAGAGGATCAAGCTGACGAAGCGAACCAGATGCCGCATTTCGAGGATTCGCAAAGAGCTTTTCTCCAAGCTCCAGTCGCTCTCGATTGACTCGATCAAACTCTGTCCGACTCATCATCACTTCCCCACGGATTTCCATACGCTCGGTATCCTTGAGTGAAACGATTTCCTTCGGAATATTGGCTATCTCGAAAGCTCCGATCGTGACATCTTCCCCTTCGACTCCACTCCCTCGTGTGATCGCCTGATAGAGTTTCCCATATTGGTAGACGATAGCAAGCCCGAGTCCATCATACTTCGGTTGGATATAATAATTGAAGGTCGACGAATCAATATTGGCTCAGTCATCCTGAGGTACGAAGGATCCAGGTTTTATTATTTCCGAACTCTGGATTCTTCCTTCGTCAGAATGACGAGAAAATACTTCTTTTCACTTTTCATTCTTTATTTTTCACTTCAGCACTCGAAGAGTGCGCTCATTCCACTCTCGTACTTCCTCGACACTATAGGTGTTATCGAGGGAAATCATCGGATAGACGTGTTTCACCTTCTGGAACTGCTCACTCGTCATGATGGCAAGTCGCGCGGTTGGTGAGTTCGCATCGAACATATCGTGATCCGATTCGAGTCGCGCGAGCGCATGAAAGAGCTCATCATACTCCGTATCAGAAATTATCGGCGCCTCATCTTGATAGTAGAGTCGATTGTTCTCTCGTACCACCTCACGAAGCCGAAGGATATCTTCTTTTTTGAGGTTATGAAGACGTGCGAGAAAATCGCGAGAAAGGGAAAGGAGTTCTGAGTGATTCATGGAAATGATTGTATGAAAAAAGAGGGAATCTCAAGTATTTAAAAAATTTAACTATAAAACTTATTATAATAGATATGAATTCCTGATTAGACGAGAAAGGTAGTTTTTATTCAAGTATAAGCCAAATAGTACATACAATTTTTCTTATTGTATAATGTAGATCTTCTGAAAATTTACTAAATCAAAAAAATACCCTCCGAGTTGGAGAGTATTATCACGATTAACTATTTGCAAGAATATGTGGTTACTTTTCCATCTTTATCCGTTCATGAAACGGTTCTGTTCGGAATAACCCTATAATCAGTATGATCTGTTATTTTAGAAAATCCTCCTTTACCACTATATCTTAGTGTATATACTTTTTCTTCACTTGGCTTCCCATTAAGTAATACACTATTCACCTTTACCATTACATTATTACATGAAGGAAGGGCAGTAAATCATCGTAGTTCGGCAGCAGATTGACTGTCTTTACCTAAATCTATCGATCTAGGGGCATCACATCCTGATGTTCATATTGCTGCAGCGAGTGCTCCTATGGTAACTAATGAAGAAAAAGAAGAATTAGACATATATTGAATATAAAAATATATTGTGTAGTATATTTTTATAACATAAATATTCAAGTTTTTTTATCATTATTTGTATTATCTGGGTAGTTTCAATATGAATCTTTAGGAGCTTGCATACACTCAGTAATTATACATCTCTCCGCGACTACTAAAACTTTTGCCTTTTCCTCCTTTTTTCATATAATTTTCCCGATTTATTCGGGATTTTTTTCTCCTATATTCTTTATTTTCATAATTCATATTCCTCATAATGCAATCTACTGCCGTCCGTAAAAACAGCTACCTCTACGAGGTCACCGTGAAAGAATCTGGGGTCGAGTTCGAAAAGGCTCGTGCCCACGTCATCGACGATATCCGAACCCAGGGAAAAGTAAAAGGGTTCAAGAAGGGTTCTGAAATCCCAGAGTCAGTCATCGTCCGTGAGTACGGAGAACCGATGATCGAGAGCCAGGCGCTCGATAAGCTCCTCGCGAAAATTTACCCGAAGATCCTCAAGAAAGAAAATCTCGTACCCGTCGCTCCTGGACAAGTCACCAGTGTCAAGAGTACCAATCCGGTCGAGTTCACTCTCGAGATTGAGGTATTTCCTGAGGTTTCGGTCGATGAGAAGAAACTCGCAAAGATAAAGATCAAGAAGACTCACGTCGAAGTCACCGAAGCAGAAGTCGAAAAGGAAATCGAAGCCATCAAGGCTCGATTTACTCACTTTCACGAAGCCGGGCACCATACGCACGACGGAGCTGATACGTCGAACCTGATGATCGAAACGGGTGATAGAGTCACCCTTTCCGCACAGGGATACGATAAAAAATGAGGGGACGCCATTGCTGAAACTCGAGTCCCGAACTATCCACTCGTGATCGGATCGGGATCATTTATCCCCGGATTCGAAGAGAAACTCGTCGGTGCGAAGGTTGGAGATGAGGTTGCCTTCGATATTACCTTCCCGAAGGATTACCACAGCGCTGAGTTCCAGGGTCGAAAGGTTCACTTTGTCGCAAGTATTGAGAAGATCGAGAAGCCACATACTCAGGAGTTTACTGAGGATTTCATCGAGAAACTCCGCGGAAAGAAGACGGATCTCGTCGGACTGAAGGAAATCCTCAAATGAGAGATCCTCCAAAAGAAAGAATCTGAAGCTCAGGCGAAAGATGAAGATACCCTCATGAAGGCTATCCTCGAAATCGCGACAATCGAGGTCGGTCCCGAACTCATCAAGAGTGAGGTCAATCAGGTGTTCAACGAACACGCTGGGAATCTCGAACAACAGGGCTACAATATCAAGATGTACCTCGAACACCTCAAGCAGAGTGAGGAAGGATACAAAGATGAGGTGGTGAAACCAGAAGCCGAGCGTCGACTCAAGGCCGAGCTCCTTCTGAGAAAAATCCGCGAACTTCAGAAAATCGAACCGAGTGAAGCCGAAGTGAGTACGGAAATCGAAAAGGTCATCGCTCAGTATGGAAGCGAGGAAGTCATCAGTCGACTCCGTACGAAGCTCGTACCGGGTGATGGATATTATGAAGATATCAAGAATCGCCTCGCCTATCGAAAGGTCGTAGAACAATTCTTCGAATAAAATAGCATTCTGAACTCGTTTTATCATCTACCACTAACGAAATCCCTCCCGAGTACTCGGGAGGGATTTTTTTATACTCGTTTCCAACTCGGTTTCTTTTGTTGCATTCCATGCTGAACATTGAAGTGTGCTTGTTTTTGTAGTAAGGTAATAAGTTCCAACACTAACGATAAATGCTCTGCTTTGACATAGGGAGTAATTCTGGTCCCAGCTCATCCCCCGAAGTACTCAGGTTTAAGTCTCCTTGCTTGTGACCAATAGTATCGAGAAAAACCATGCTGTTCCATCATGCTACCAAGCGTATGTTCGGAAGGGCCAACCTTGTTTCTCTTTCTCTCTGGAATCTTTCTGCTATCTTCCAGATAAATATCAGGAGGAGGGTTTTCGACAAGTTCGAGAAGGCGACGCACTCCTTCTGTTGTAAAAATTATCTCTGATGCATTCGGTTTTTTGGGATGAAGATTTTTATGGTAATCTATCCCCGCAGTCAAGTGTCATCGAAGTCAAATAAAAGGAATCCTGATGATATCCGTAACTTGCTGCGCAGTAGCATTAGTTAGTGCTAGAAGTCTCTCATACCTACTCCAAGATGTCGGGAAACTCTGAAAAGGGAATCAATCCATACAAAGGAAAATAGATAATAATAAGTAATCATCTATTTTACCTGCAATCTTTCCATCATAATACACTTCCCTTCTCTGGATGACTGAAATTGGAGTGAATATCCAGCATTTCTGAGTTTCTCTCAGAAAGCTACCCAAAAAGGATGTCGCACATCATCGATAAAGTCACCTTTTACTCAGTTATTATAACTTAAGACGGTAGGGAACCCTACCTTCGCGAGAAAGGTACGAAAGGTATACAAAGAAACTACTTTACCAGATTCATAATCCCATATTGTAGCATTTTGTTTCAGATATTGTACGAGTGTTGCTGAATGTTGGTCAAGCATCTGTTCGGATATTCTATCCAATCTTGATACTTGTGGAAGACTTCGTACTACTGCATTTCAAGTTACAGATGCTCAGATACTCGCTATGGAGTTAGTTACATATCCGTTGGAAGAAAGACTAAGTCTGAGTGCTCTCAATAGCTCTGTAAATTTTGTCTCCCACGTAGTTAGCTTTGGGGTATTTCATTGCAAACTCTGTACCCATCGTGAAAATAATTGTAATGCATCTACAAAATCAGCATTTACCAGAAATTGCATATCTCTCCTCTCTGCCTGGCTAATCGCTTGTAGGGTTTGTCCGAACTGATTAGGTATTTTTCACGTTCTATACAATCATTCTATGGTTTCTATAACAATATCGAACTGATCAGAAAGAGATGGTGTTTGTTTTTCGGGCTTGTGCTTAGGCCAATGAGGATAATTCATAATATTTTATCTATACTATTAAAAACAAAGGATAAGTTAATCTATATTTTCATTTTGTCAAACATTTTTTTCACTAAATTATACTCTCGTCAATGCCATTCATTCCTTTTTCACGAATAGAAATTGGAAAAAAGCAATTTTTCCATACAATAAAGCAGATTTTATGAGAAAAGTATCCTGTATTTTCTCTCTATTTTTCAACATTTACTCTTCAAACTGCCACCCAACATATGTCCATTTTTACCCGAATATTCTGAGACCCCAGTGAAAAAAAACTCCGACAGTACCAGAAAGAACTCGAATCCATCAAAATCATAGAATCTCAATTCCAGAATGAGATTACCTCCATCGAACAGGTTCAAGCGAAAACCCACGAGTTTCAGTCCCTTTTTTCAGACCTTGATTATCGTGAGGATGCGGACTACGTGAAGATCCGGGAGATTCTCGAATCTATCAAGTATGAGGCGATTGCGCTCCATCGTCGTGCCTGTGAACTCATCTATGATAAGGAGTTCGATATCGGAGGTGAGAAGAAAATCGTCTGGAACATGATCCCCTACGATGTTCAACTCGTAGGAGCGATGGCCCTCCATGATGGAAACATCTCAGAGATGCGAACCGGAGAAGGAAAGACGCTCGTCGCGACGATTGCTGCGTACCTCAATGCTCTGACGGGAGTACCAGTCCATATCGTCACGGTTAATGACTACCTCGCCTCTCGTGACGCCAAAGAGATGGGGATTATCTACTCAACCCTGGGTCTCTCGACCGGGATCGTCGTCCATGGACAGTCTCCGAACGAGAAAAAAGAACAATATGGTCGTTCGATCGTCTACGCGACGAATAATGAGCTCGGATTCGACTACCTCAGAGACAATATGGCGCCAAACCTAGAGAGAAAGGTGATGGGACCCCTCCTCTATGCGATCATCGATGAGGTAGACTCTATTCTCGTCGATGAGGCGCGAACACCTCTTATCATATCCGCTCCTGATAGCGAACCGACCAGTAAATATGTCAAATTTGCTGCCATGGCTCGAAAACTCGAGAGCGAAAAGCACTACAAAATCGACGAGAAGCAGAAAACCGCAACGCTCACGGAAGAAGGAATACAGGCCGTCGAAGCCTTTCTCGGTGTCGATAATATCTACGTGAGTCAACACTACAATGACCTCCACCATATCGAAAATGCTCTTAAAGCCTCTACCGTCTACAAGCGTGATGTCGACTACCTCGTACGCAATGAGGAAGTGTACATCATCGATGAGCATACGGGTCGTGTTCTTGCTGGTCGAAGGTATTCTGATGGTCTCCATCAAGCCATCGAAGCAAAAGAAAATGTCACGATTCAGCAAGAGTCAAAAACCCTTGCCTCTATTACCTTTCAGAATTATTTCCGTCTCTATCGGAAACTATCAGGGATGACCGGAACCGCGAAAACCGAAGAAGAAGAATTCTATAAAATCTATCGACTCGAGGTTATCTCGATCCCGACCAATAAACCCATGCGGAGAAATGATCGATGAGATATTCTCTTTCGAACGGAAAAAGGAAAATTTGCCTACATCGTCAAGCTCATCAATGAACTCCATAAGAATGGACAACCCGTCCTCGTCGGTACGGTTTCGGTTGCAAAAAGTGAATACCTCTCAGAACTCCTCACTCAGAGCGGAACCCCTCACGAAGTCCTCAATGCAAAGCAGGATTCTCGGGAAGCGGAAATTATCGCCAAAGCTGGAACCTACGGAGCGATCACTATAGCGACCAATATGGCGGGAAGAGGAACCGATATCAAGATCGATGAGCGAGTTCGAACTCTCTCCGGAGAAGTCACGATTACCGGAACTGCCGGGAATCAAATCTACCCTCTCGGTGGACTCTACGTAATAGGGACCGAAAAGCACGAAACACGAAGAATTGACAACCAGCTCCGCGGTCGAAGTGGTCGTCAGGGAGATCCTGGTCTTTCTCAGTTTATGCTCTCACCTCAAGACGATATCATGCGAATCTTCGGAGGCAATAAGCTTTTTGCGATTCTCGCGAACTTCGAAGGACATCCAGAAGGAGATCCGCTCGTCGAGAGTAAAATGCTCGCCAACAATATCACCACGATCCAAAAACAGGTTGAAGGTCGAAACTTCGATATGCGAAAACATATTCTCGAATACGATGATGTCCTCAATCACCACCGTCTTGCGATCTACGCTCGAAGGAATAAAATACTCAGTGGCGGGGATATCCATGATGAGGTGCTTCGAATGCTTTCGAATCAACTCAAGTCTATCATCGACGGAGTTAAAGAGGCTAAAATTTCTCAGACGATTGATGATACGGATACGACCCTACTGATTGAGGAGGTGAATCACTTCGTCGAATCGTCACTTGCGACGACCGATACTCTCGGAAATGCTACGAACTGGGAGGAAGTCGAATCTACCCTTTCGAGTCTCCTTCAGGGAAAAATAGAAATGCTCAGAAATACGGGAACCGAGGAAGAATTTTCGAACTTCGAGCGATCACTCACTCTCGCGACCATCGATGAACTCTGGATGAATCATATCGATGCGATGGCACATCTAAGAGAAGAGGTAGCCTTTGAGGGATATGCACAGAAGAATCCTCTCATGATCTACAAAGAACGGGCCTACGATAAATTTATCACGCTTATCCGAGACATCGAACACCGCATTATTAAGGGGCTCCTGACGGCGAAGCCTAGTGAATCCATGGATACGATCAAGCTCGAAGAGGTACTGCTCGCCAAGTACCAAGAATGAGCCATAGCGGGATTTCTCTGAAATTCGAATCCAGAAATCGAATCGGTCACTCATAAGATGCTCCTCTGATGAAATGAAGAAACCAAAATAAGACAAGTACGGGTCTCAAGTGAACCGACAGTGGCCGTCGTCTGAAGAAATGAGCCTTGTCCTTGCGGAAGTGGAAAAAAATACAAAAACTGTCACGGAGCATAGTAATACTCACCTGGAAAACATCATACAAGTCCTATTCAATATCTGCATGTATCAATACCTTATTTAGCCTCTATCCTCACCATCTATGACGTCAGATAACGAAATAATCGACCCAGAAATCCAAACCCAGGAAGAAATGATCGAGTCGAATACCTTGAGTGAATTTATCCAATTCCTAAGGGATATCGTCGTTATCCTTCTGATTGTCCTCTTTATTCGATGGATTATTATCACTCCATTCAAGATTAAAGGAGACTCGATGCAGACAAGCTATCACGATAATGAATATATTCTCGTTGACAAGTTTTCCTACTTTGATATGCGTTATATTTTTTATCATCCTACAAGCACCAATAAAATCGATCTGGCTATTGGTGAGTTTTTTGATGCGACGCTCGCGAAGATTCCTCTCGGATTTGCATGACCAAAACGAGGTGATGTCATCGTTCTCACCCCACACGTTGATAAGAACCGTGAGTACTACATCAAAAGAATTATCGGTATGCCTGGAGATAGAATCCGTATCGAAAATGGACTGGTATACATCCAAAAGCGGAGTCTGACTGAACCAAATACCAATGCCTTTATCGCCATTCATGAACCGTACCTCTCACCCACCAACTCGGGACAGACCTATTTTCCTCCCTATGTAGAAAAGGATACCTTTGTCGTACCAGAAGAAATGTATTGGGTCATGTGAGATAACCGCGTCAACTCAGCTGATTCACGATCATGCTTTCGAACCTGTACGAGCGAAATAGATGAAAATGCTCACTTCGTAAAACGATCAGATGTTCTCGGAAAGGTGCTTCTGAGTTTCGGTTACTTCAATATATTTAAAGATAATCCGGATAGTGTGATTCCAAGTTTTGGAACGTTTTCTTGGGTCTATACACCGAGGCTCTTTGATCACCCAAAAAGTGCAGAATATCCAGAGCTGGACTAATAGTTAAGAATATTTGAGAATGATTGTCAGCTAATTTTGAACTTACTTTATGTTTTATCTCATCGATAAACCTTCCGGTTGTACGAGTTTTGAAGTACTTAGAAATCTCCGAAAAGTACTCTGAATCAAGAAAATCTGACACACGGGAACTCTCGACCCGCTTGCGACTGGTTGTCTCTTGGTAGCTACAGAAAACAGTACGAAGCTCATCCCCCTCCTCGAGTGAGCCACGAAGCGCTACCGAGCAACGGTACGGATTGATGGTAGTACGGAAACCCTCGACCTCGGAAGTGACGTCGAGCAGATGGAGTACTATGAGAAAAAACTTCGTGAAGGGACTTCTACAGAAGGACTCCGCCAGTTTCTCCTCAAACAAACTTCCCAAATTCCCCCAAAATACAGTGCGCTGTTGCTCGGGGGGAAACGCGCCTACGAGCTAGCACGTGAAGGGAAAGATTTTACCCTCGCCGAGAGGGCCATCGAAATCTATGAGGTTATCATACATGAGATCCGTCTCCCCAGTATCGATATAGAGATTCTGGTTTCGAGTGGCACCTATGTACGCTCCCTCGCTCCTAGCATTGGTGCATATTTCGGAACTGACACATGATACATAACTTCGCTCGATAGAACGGAAATTCTCCCGCTTACAGGGGTCATCCTTACCAAGCATGAGGCTCAGGATCTTTCTCACTTTGAGATCCAAAAGACCATTTCGTATGATGATCTGTTTCCGGACATAGGAAAAATCGAGCTCTCTCAGACAGAGTATACTGATATTCAAAATGGAGTATACATTTCGTATCCAGATCTCAGGGAAGGTAAAGCCTATTTTCTCTTCTTTGCGGGGAAACTATGTTCTCTCACGAAGGCCATGGGAGGGAAGCTCTTGATCGAAAGAAACAACCTCTAAATACTCACACAATCTTTACATCCATCATTTGCATTTTCGAGGAAAGTGAGTACCTTCTCGATATGTTGCGCTATCTCAGACTTTCATGCTTTATTCTCCTTTTGTCCTCTACTCTTGGATCAGAGGTGATTTTTGCATGAACCGGAAAGACTGATCCTATCAAGCATCCAAATAGTGATCTAATCCAGATAGGAACAGGAAAAAATGACACTCCCAAATTATTGAGCGGCTCTTTTTTCTCTGAAGACGCCACTGGTTCATTCCTTGGGACAAAGGATGAATCAATCAATACATGAGAGATAGTAAAAATCCCAGAAGATGCAAGAAGTAGCACTGATAGTAGTGACAAAGATGCAAGGAGAAATAAAATTCAAGAGAAAAAGGATATTATCAAAACGCTCGATGAGGGGATTATCAAATTCCTCCAACCTCGAGATAAGAAGAGTTTTCGAGAAATACGAAAGAACTACCCGGATCTCAATGATCAAAAATCAGCCCTTCTCATTTTTCGAAGTTCTCTCGTACAACGATACGACGCCTTCGATAACAAGAGAAACAAGCTTATCAGCGACTACTACACCGGATTATTTTCTGAAATCGACTCCCAAATAGAGGAAATCAATACCGCCCTCACCCAAGAAAAAGATAACGAGAAGAAAAATATCTTTCAATCATTCATCGATAGTATCTTTCATTAAAAAATTCTTTTGAAAAAAAGAATTTTTTTCTATAGTGGAGTCAACCTATCTCTTATCCTTATGAATACTGAGTCTTTCATCGAATGGGTACAAAAAATTGGCATTCTCCTGATTATAGCCGTCATTCTCTATATACTCTATACGCTCGAGGCAGTCGTTTTTATGTTCTGTATTTCTGGACTCCTGACTCTGATGCTCCACTGAGCAATAGAAGCCTGAGAGAAAAACCATATTCGACCGTGGATTACGCTTTCGCTGATCTACCTCTGTACGTTCTTTGCGATTACGGTCGTCATTTCGAATATCCTCCCGATTTTTGTCGAGTATATTAGTCAGGGAATTGGGAAACTGACTGACTGGCTTACGACCCTACAGACAGCTATTAGTCTCAAAAATGTTACTTCTCTGCATCTCCACCCCTATCTGGAACAGGCGCTGAACTTTCTGATTGGAAGAGTAAACCTCGAACAGGTACTTGTTTTTATCAAGTCAAATGCTGGCGCTATACAAGCATTCATTAGCAATCAGGTTTCGATGATTACGACCGGATGATTTTCGATTATCTGAAATGTCGGAAGCGTTGTCACTCAAACGGTCTTTATCGCTATTATGACATTTCTTATGGCTATGGAGAGAAAAAGTCTCGGTCAACTCCTCCTCGATCTCGTCCCGACAAGTTCCTCACGCTATATCAAGAAGCACTTCCATGCGGTACAGACGATTATCCATCACTGGCTGCGTGGTCAGATGATTCTCGGACTCTGTATTTTTACGATTGTGCTCATCGGACTGACATTCATCGAATGAATATTCGGAGTATCAAGTGGGAAAGTATGGTCACTCGCTATGATTGCCGGTATTATGGAATTCATCCCCTATATAGGACCGATCATCGCGCTCGTACCAGCCCTCGTCGTAGGACTCGGATTCTCATGGGAGATAGGAGTCACTATCCTGGTATTTTATATCATCATGCAACAGGTTGAGAATAATTTGCTCGTTCCCTATATCATGAGCAAATCGCTCGACCTCTCTCCGCTCTTTGTCTTTGTCGTAATGATTGCTGGAGGAATACTCTGAGGAATACTCGGAATCATCCTCGCCGTACCGACAGCCGCCATCCTCCAACTCATCACCTTCGAGTATATCCGTCAGAAAAAAAGTATTGACAAAACTGATACTTTCCATACTATCACCCCAGTGGCCCTAAAAACCAAACCTACTAAATAATATGATCCTTCGAACTTCTACATTCTTTGCTTGTTATTTCTTCTTTCTGCAATTGCTGAAGGGTAGATTTATATAGTTTAGAATCCTCTAGAATATATGCACCTCTCCTCCAGCAAACCTGGAGGAGTTTTTTATTTTCTCATAGATACATCATATGTTTGTAACAGCAGAATCGAGTGGAATGACTTGATTAACAGGAAAAGCTGCCTCAACGGAAAAAAGTCTCGCCACAAAAAGTGGAGGCACACTTTTGCAAGAACTTCAAGAAGTTCTTGTGCAGTGAAACGAAAGTTTTCACCTCAAAAGAAGGCTACATATTCGTACTACCTGGAATTCTCTTGAATTGGTTCTAGCTTACAATACGCTTATTCATCGCATTAAGTGAGGAACGGTAAAAGAAGTCGATAGAATCTGTCTTCGAGCGATGGAACAAGAGAGAATTATGGAGGGGTGAAGATTTACCGCGGATATTGAAGATGGCAAGGAGAATTTTTCGGTACTCCATGAACTATCAACGAGTCAATACAATCCCAGTCTATGACGAGTAAATGAATTTCGATGAAGTGCCAACCTACGAGTATGGAAACTGATCAAAGAAAACTAATACCTTAAACAAACTTCGCAGCTAAAAAAACTACTTTAGCTCTAGAGAATCACCTGGCTCTCGATTTCCATAAGTATCTTTTCCACGACTTTTTTATCGTTCCAAGGGATAGATCCTTTCTGAGTCACTTGAACTGACTCGGCTCATTTCCCAGCGAGGAGGACGATATCTCACTCTCGGAGCATAATCATAGCGGTACGAATAGCATCTTCACGAGATGGGATAATCCAGAACTTGTCTCATTCTTTCCGATGAATCCCCATGGAAACATCTCGTATGATCGACAGGGAGTCTTCAGTATACGTATCATCATCCGTGAGGATAATCACATCTGAAAGGCGATCGACCACCCTTCCCATTTTCGGTCGCTTGGTCTTATCACGATCTCCGGTTGCCCCAAAAATCGTAATAATACGATGGTTTCATTCGATTTTTTTGAGCGTCTGGAGGACATTTTCGAGGGAATCCTCGGTATGTGCATAGTCTACGAAGATAAACGCTCCTCGAGTATTCTGAACTTCTTCAAGTCTTCCGGGAATACCGTCAACGGATTCGATCAATTGCTGAATCACCGGAATTTCGACCTTCTGTGACATCAGTACAGAAATCGCAGCCAGGATATTGAGAATATTGAACTCTCATCTGAGTTTGGTATGCAGTGTGAACTGATTTGAAGGGATACTCACACGAAAACTCATCGAATCCGTATGAGACTCAATCTCATCCGCACGAATCTGAGCACTTCGAGAGAATCCATAGGTGTAGAGTGCATCGGTAACGATTTCTTTCGAAAGGAATTCACTCGAATAGGATGAGTCAATATTGATGATACTCACTTTTTTGACATCTCGTCGGACTCCGTATTTGTAGAGATTTTTGAAGAGGAGGAGCTTCGTCGCCACATAGTTTTCCATGGTTTTATGGAGGTCCAAGTGATCTTGAGAGATATTGGTCAGAACCGCAACATCATATCTAAGACCGAGCACTCGATGGTAATAGAGGGCGTGGGATGAGGTCTCAATCACCACATATTCACATCCTGCTTCTTTGGCCTGATTGAGGAATTTCCACAGGTCAAACGGGCTCGGTGAAGTCATCTTGAGATTATTGTCAGAAAACTTCCCATCGATCATCATATTGACCGTCGAAAACATCGCGACTTTTTTCCCAGACATCTGAAGTCCGCGAGCGATGAGATTCGTCGTCGTGGTCTTCCCTTTCGTCCCGGTTACTCCGATCACAATCATACTATCAGCAGGATCTCCAGAAAGATGAAAAGCAATCCATCCTCGAAAGTAGTGATAACTGCGACGAAGGGAACTATCGAGAGGGATGATTTTTCGAAAAAATGAAAGCATAAGAAATGAGGATCAGTGTGAAAAGGAAAGAAATGGTTTTCTCGTGAATGCAATGCAAAATCCAAGGAAATCCCATATCATCAAATGATACTTGAATTTTATGGAAATTTTACTAGTATTCAAGTATATCATCGCTCTCCCTTTGTACAAGAAAAAATAAGAAAAACCCTTTCCTAACTTCCATTTTATGCCAAAACTCCATATTGAAACTGGTCGTGAAAACGAGATCCTTCGTGAACGTAGTTCTGAGGTCCTTCCAAGAGAAATGAAACAATTTACCGAAGTCGTCCAAGATATGCTCAAGTATATCAAAGATCCAGATAATGGTGGCGTCGGACTCGCTGCCCCGCAGATTGGGGTCAATAAACGAATTATTGTCGTCTCCCTGATGCGAGACTACGATGATGAAAACTACCGAACAATTGCCATGGTCAATCCAGAAATCATCGAACACTCCGTCGAACGATGTATCGACAAAGAATGATGCCTCTCGGTCCCATGAGAAAGTGGCGAAGTCGAACGTTGGGTCTGGGTCAAGCTCTCGTTTCTCGATTTCGAAGGGAAAAAATATGCCCTCAAGCTTACTGATCTTGCCGCTCGCATCGTCCAGCATGAGATCGATCACCTCGATGGTGTCCTCTTCGTAGACAAACTACTCGGGGAAAAGAAAATGATGGCGATGTAAAAAATGCTACATCTTTAAAGATGATAAAAAAATATGGTCTAGACTAGCAAACTAGTTCTATGAATTTATAAAAAAGCTTAGATAGGTCATTAATATAAAAATGGTCCCAATAATGCCGAAATTTCTAGTAATGCTATCCAATTTATTTCATATCATAAGAAATGGTAACAAAATACTATAGATAAACAATACTACTAGATCAGATAAATATAGTATATTCATTAAACCTAGTTTATCTCAGACAAATCATAGTAGAGTAAACAATCCGAAAATATTGAGTGCAAGAACACCCTCCAAGAAAAAGATATAAGACTTTCTGATAAAACACGGAGTTTTTGGATATAAACGTACGATCATTTTCACTAAAGATAGAAGGCACATTGAGTACAAACGCTGTTATAATGAACAGAATAAACATCATAAAAACTAATATTTAAAAAGTCTTCTTCAGATTTTCCATGAGGGTTCGTTTATCTCCAGCGTAGCGAATATTTTCAAGGTAGCGAATCAGTTTCTCGAAGATGTGATAGATATCAGTTTTCTCATAGAGGAAGGCATTTCCTGTGAATTTCATCGGATCAAATTCTGAGAAATTCGGTGAAAAATCATTCTCTACGGGAAGAATAGGGACGACCAGCGAATGGACCAGAGAAAGTACATCCAGTTTTCCAGAAACTCCATCAGTAAGAAAGGCATCATACGCAATATAATGAGTCTTCTCTTCTGCGCTCCCTGTCGATTCGATGATGCCAATATTGAGATTCTCGCCTACTTTCCGGAGGAAGTCGCGAATATCGGCACTACTTATATCAAGAAGGATAAGCGCTCGGACCTTGGAACTGTATCCATGAGTTCGAATGAGGAGAGATCGAGCATCGTCCTTGAGGGTTTTCTGTGATTGAGACATAGAAATAGTTTATTTGTATTTGGTATATATTCAGGATAGCAGAAGTCCGAGGAAAAAGCCAATAATTAGCATTGACAGATAGAAAAATACTATACACTGCTAGAAAATATAACCCAAAAAGGACTGAACACAGAAGAAGGAAGGATGAGATGTAGTTTTTTCATCATATTCTATAATCACTCTGACTTACCTCTTACCAAAACGAACACCATGCACAAAAATTTCTGGAAGGAACTCGCATCTCAGTGACCTATATCGGCACTTGCCCCTATGGACGGATATTCGGATAGCCCCTTTCGACAGGTCATCAAAAAAATCGCCCCAGAAACCGTCGTTTTTAGTGAGTTTTACTCAGCAGATGGGCTCGTGCATTCGAAAGACTTACAAAGAAAAGCCCTCACTCATGAAGTTTCAGAATATCCACTCATTATCCAGATATTCGGAAAAGATCCGGCCAAATTTGCCGAAGCAGCAAAGATTATCGAAGGATATGGCATCACCGGCATCGATATCAATATGGGATGTCCCGCCAAAAAAGTAGTGAAAAGCGGTCATGGATCAAGTCTCATGATCAATCGTGATACCGCATTCCAGATCGTCGAGGAAATGTCAAAAGCCGTGAAAATCCCTATTTCCGTTAAAACTCGACTGGGCTGGGAAAATCATAGCCTCCTCATCGAATTCTGCAAGGGTCTCGAAAATGCAGGAGCCAACCTGATCACGGTCCATGGAAGAACCTACAAACAAGCCTTTACGGGAAAGGCTGATTTTACAGGAATCTATGAACTCAAGCAACACCTCTCTATTCCCGTTATAGGCAATGGGGATGTGGCGAGTTATGAGGACTGACTCCGGAAAATCCGCATACCTGAAGGTTTTCAACTATGAGCTAAGAAATTAGAATCTGAATGACAAGAAAAATCAACTGAAAACTCGAAAACCTGAAAACTAGAAAACCTCGATGGATTTATGATCGGGCGGGCGGCTTTCGGGAATCCTTGGTGTTTTCTCCCAGGAAATTATGAACCTACGCTTCAAGAAATACTCGATACGATGAAGCTCCACGGAGAACTCCTCTGGAAGTGGAAAGAGAGAAAAGGAATGATGGAGGCTCGTAAGCACCTCGTACAGTACCTTCATGGATTCCCTGGTGTCAAGGAGTACCGGAGCCAACTCGTTCATGTCGAATCCACAACAGATATAGAACGTATTCTCGAAACGATACGAATAGAACACAAAGAACTCCTCAATAGCAAACTCCAATCCCTGAATCCAGAATCTCAGATGGTCGTCTGGAATTGTGGAATCGACTAAGGATGAAAAATAGTCTCATCATAGGAATGAGGAAATACTATCACTTGAGCCCCTTCAAAATGAGACTGAATATGCTTCTCGAGAAATGGAGAAAATATAATATGGGTCATATTTTTCGGAAATGCGCTTCGTAAACAGGAAATGTACAGCCACTTACAAGAAGCAGTTATTGTGCGAGTAGGTGAAAGTCCGAAAATAAATTTTTGAAGAGTTGGATTGGTGGGGATTTGAGATTCATTCATTATATCCTGTGGGAAGGGAGCGATAAGTCCGACATCATGATGCGAGAGAAACACCTGGGTTTCTGGATACTTTCTAACGTATCGACTCACTTCTCATACTCACCAGTATCAGATGTATCTGAGGATGGAGTGCATCCAGATAACCTGGGGTTTGGTATTTTCGAGAATTCTGCGAAGTTCCAATCCCCTTCCAAAAGCAAAAATCGAAGTCACAAACATCCACCTTCGTTTCCATGTCGTGGTACTCCCTTCATATCCATATCGACATACTACGTACCCGAGTTCTGTAAAACTCTTTTCTACATCACTCACATAGTACTCCGCACCTCCGATCTTCTCGAGGTAATCATGAAGGAGGAGTATCGAGCTCTTCTTGACTGGAAAAATCTGCATCAGTTTCTTTTCCCAGAGTGCTTTCGAATAGTCACTTACCGATATCGGTTCTGAGGGTTTTCCAGTTGAAAGTTTTGATAGTATCTCAAGCAAAGATGCGACTGGTTCATCTGGATCAAGTGCAAGTTCAAGAGGGATAAATGAAGTGAGTCCTCATTTTCGAAAACCACAGACCGGCGTTCCAGAGGCGAGTGACTCGAGGGCGGTGAGTCCGAAGGTTTCGAGGAATCTCGATGGCATAAAAAAAAGATCAGCCTTTCTGAACTCAAGCGCCATTTCTCTCGGAGTAAGCCTTCCGAGATATACCACCCTTTCAGGATATATTTTCTCAAGAGCAAGAATCTTTCCTCGAAAGGGGCCATCCGAAGCTATTGTCCAATGAAGAGAATAAGGAGAGTCTTTCTCTTCAAGTGTTGCCAATATCGAAGCTATAAGAATATCTACTCCCTTTTCTCTGACGAGTCGAGAACCATAGAAAATTCGAATGATATTATTTCTTGGGGGCATAGGGATTGAGGAAGTCTCGAAAATGATGGGTACCAAGCGTCAGTCCAGTAAAGAGAAACAAGAGGAGTGAAATCGTCGAGGACTCGAACGTATGGAGGAAGAAATTCATTATACAGAGAGACAGAAAGGTAGCAAACCAAATCGGACTCGATCGATAGAGCGAAATGAGGAGAAATAGGAAGAGGAAGGCAAAAACGCCAGCACCGAAAATACCTCATTCTACCAGTTGTTGTACATACCAACTCTCGGGGATGTAGTATCTATCAAGTGTTTCTACATCTTCTCGACTTCGCCCCCCGAGATCAAGCACATATCGATATGCTGGACCGGACGATCCGAGTCACTGACCAAAAGGGGCTGACTCAAATCGTTCTACTCACGTCATCATGCGTTCGAAGTGTCCCTTTGAGGAACCACTTCGCTCAAGGAGTACCGTACTACTGGATGCATACTTGACAAGAAAAGCTCCCATCAGCAAGAGAAAACAGATTCCAAGTGTCAGCATTTGCCAACGATAGTATTTCCACAGGGTTCTTAGAGAGAAAAGAGATACCGCTAAAATCGAAATAACCAAACCCACCATGGCGCTTCTAGATTGAGTCAGCGTCATAAGTCCGATAAATCCAAATATGATTATCCCGATGATAAAATACCAGTCTTTTTTGGAACGAAAGTAGTAAGCCAGTGAGCCGATATAGAGAAGGAGGAACGCTCCCATCGTGTTTGGACCATCAAATATCCCTTGAAATCGACGAACATTTGCACCGTCAACTCCATGGAATATAGGGACCGATCCACCAAACTGCCAAGCTGAAGGATTTCCTGAAAATCCTAGCAGAAGAAGTGAGTCTTCCGTAAAGACAAATCGCACCAGTATACTGAGAAAGAGAGCAATCCCTCCTGAAATAAGAAATATCTTAAAGTAAAAATAAAGCTTTTCCTCGAGAAACTTCGAACCATGGAGTGCGATCAAGAATAAAATCAAGAATTCGAAGTCATATCTGCCTCCATAAAGCATCCCAGAAATTCCAGTGGTAAAGAAAGTTACACCGACCAAGTAGAGTATGTAGAGAAGGATCAAGATATCGAATCCCGTTATCTGAAATTTTACTTTCTTCTCTCTGTGAAGGATGAAGAGCCAGATACCGAGAAGGATGATGAGGAGTTCTTTATAATAGGTTACTCCAGGAATGAATAGTTTTTCCTTTGTAAAAACTGAGAGCACCGTCGTAAAAGGAAGGAGTATAATCAGGATTCTCAGTAGGATTTCAAATCGAAACCATCGTAAAAAATGGGACATAGTGGTGTATAAATTTCTTGCGTATATTAGAGAAATGCATAGAATATGCAAACTTTATTTAGAATATTTTCCGTATGTCAATCGATCAATCCAAACTCGACTCGCTCAAAGACAAAATGAGAAAACCTCACGTCAACTCGACCTGTATCGGATGCAGTGCCTGTACGGCTATTTCTGGAAACGTTTTTATACTTGATGATCAGGGTCTATCTCGGGTTCAGGTCTGTGAAACCTACGAATGACAAGACGTAGATGACTCTATTGCAGCCTGTCCCGTAAATGCTATCAGTTGGCAAAAAGCTGATAAAAATGGTAACTATCTCAACAATGTCGTGGAACATCAAGATGTATAATATATAGATTTTTTTAAATCCGCATCACCTTTCTTTTTGCTGAAAAAGTTTCATAGAGTGAAATATCGGTCTTTTCAACCGAACGAGAAATATTGAGCACGATTCCAAAGGCAATCATAAATGAAATCAAGGAAGATCCCCCGTAGCTGATAAGCGGAAGGGTAACTCCCGTAAGTGGGATAATATTGAGGTTCACCCCGAGATTGATAAAGGTCTGTACCATGAGCAAACTCCCGATTCAAAAGGCAAGATTTTTGGCAAAGAGATCCTTCGTATTTCGAGCAATGATAAAGATACGGAATACAAGTACCAAGTAGCAACAGACGAGCACAAATCCTCACAGAAATCCAAGTTCCTCTACGATAACTGAAAAAATAAAATCCCCCTGGACTTCAGGAAGGTATCAGAATTTTTGGATCGAATTCCCAAAGCCGAGCCCACCAAATCCACCACTTCCTATGGCAATAAGACCCTGTTTTATCTGATAGTCCTTCCCATCCGGATTTCATTTTTCTATGATTTCATGGCTCGATCGGAGAAAGTTATCGATACGTCCAGAGATATAACTCAGTTTACTATCTCAGATTTTCCCGAGCCCGTAGATAGCACCTGCACCGATGGTCGCAATAACAATAGAAACAACTATATACTGCATGTTTCCCCCACCTACGAAATAGAGGGCAATGATCACTGGAGCAATAATAAGGATAGATCCAAAGTCAGGTTGTAAGGCAAGCAAGGCGAGTACGATTCATGGATAAATACAGAATTTTAGGAATCCTGCTTGGAACTCTTGTATCTTGTAACGAAATTTTTTGAGATACGCGGCGAGGAAGATAATAAGACCGATTTTAGCAAACTCTACGGGTTGGAGGGAGAACGAAATTCCTGGAATATTGATCCATCACTTCGCACCATTGAGCTCTACTCCAATCACAAGAACGGATGCGAGGAGGAGGAGGGAGAATCCGAGAATCTGATTGGCATATTTTTCGAGAAGGTGATAGGGAAACTTGATAAAAAAAGCAAGAACAATCAGTCCCAAACATGTATACTTAAACGTTCGGAGAAAGTAAAAGTAGTTATATGCTTCAGCTATGATTCATTTACTTACGAGGTAGTTGGTGACCTTATATGAGGGATAGACACTCACTGAACTAATCATCATAAATCCGAATACGAGCATCCCGAGGACGATGAAAAGAAGAGTGAAATCGATTGGTTTTTTCATAGAAATAATAGAGTGGAGTTGCTCTTAGTTTTCAAAAAAACTGAGTAGTTATTACTCAGCTTAGGATATCTGTTAAAGATGAAAAATCAATTTTATAATTTTATACTGATCGGCGTTTTACTAAAAAAAGGAGAGCAACGGGGAGCGCTATAATCAATAGGAACAATGGATTCATTCCTGTGACTGGAAGCGAAGGAGCCTTCGGAACTTCGACGGCCGGAGGAGTAACTGGAGGAGTAACTGTTTTAGTGGGAACTGGAGTTGGAGTCGGAGTTGCTGTAGAAAGTACAGCACTTTTATTGTCAGGAGCATTGAGTGTCATCGTAGATTCCGTAGGTTTATTTTGAGCCACTGCAACAGGAGCTTTTATAGGCGTGGCAAATTCCTTTATAGCATCCACTCATTCCTTGATATTTTTTCATGACTCAGAGGTAGCCGAAATCACCGTAAGCTTGTAGCTCGTACCTCCTTCCAGATCGCTCGTGAATGATATTTTGACCGTATCGATCATCTTCGCATCCTTTTCTGCAGTAATATCCCCTACGTCTACAGAGGAGTTATCTGATTGCTTTACGACTTTTACTTTTACCGTATCAACCTGCACTTTTTCACCGAAAACAAGATTGAGAGAACTCAAGTCCTTCGAGATAATATCTTTAATATGGAGTCATGAATCAACGATGGGAGTATTTGTAGGAACGGCTGGTATCGGTGCGGGAACTGTGGCTCATGAATCTCAAGAAGCGGCGGAAAGAGAAGCAACTGAAAAAAAGAGAAAAACAAGGAAAATTATTTTTTTCATAAAATATTGCAGATAGAGATTTAAAAAGTATACTATGAACAGTATAAAGTATAGATTATGGTCAGCAAATTTCAACTCTCGCTTCTTAAAATAGATAAAAATGGCTTTACATTGATCGAAATAATGATTGTAGTACTACTTATTGGACTCTTTTTTTATGCGACGACTCTTTTTACAAGTAATAGTCAAACCAACAAACAAAAATCTGATCGTCTTGTCAACCTTATCGCGGATACCCTCCAGTGAGAAAATTCGAATATATTTCTCGGAAAGATGCCCCTTCGTGATTGAAAAATAACGGATCACATAGAGATTACTTTTGATAAAAATATTACTGGTGGTATTTCCACGGTCTACTATTCTTGAAGCTCGGAAGTGCTTTCTTCTGGATCCATTCGATTCCCTTTTTTTGACAATGATCCCCAATATAAAATAGTCAGTCTTGTTTGGACATGATCATCTGTACCAGCTGAAAATGGGCTCGGAGCCACGGTGATGATCCGAATCGATAGTGACGGTATGACATTTAGTGGTGGTGGTTTGACAAGAGATAAAACTCCTCAAATGCAAATCACCGCTTGATATCTCGAATATAAAAGCATTATATCGGTAGACAAAAGGGTCGGAAAGATTGAGGTGACCCATTTAGCTCCAGGACCATAGCTATTATCGATTGCCTGAGAAAAACTGAGAGATGTATATTTTGAGACTATCGATGGAAGTGTTTTGTTGTGCAGAAAGAAAAATAGGATGAGATCATGCAAATTTTACTTTCAGGAGTTCAATTTGTTCCTGAGATATGAGATCTGTCTTGTTGAAGACATACTGACGAGATTGGACGGCGCCTATTTCATCAAGAATGCTGTTCACGAGTTCTATTTTCTCATCGATTCGAGGATCAGAAGCATCGATCACATGAAGGAGAAGATCGCTCTCTATCGAATCCTCGAGGGTAGATCGAAAGGCTACGATAAGATCAGGGGGGAGATCCCGGATAAATCATATCGTATCATTGATGAGGATTTCCTTTCACGGTTCTCTCGGGGAAGCAATTATTGGAAAATTTTCACCTCCATTTTCTAGAGTCTCTTTACTTGGATTTCAAGCTTCGTTTTCTCACGTTGTACTCTCTCTTGTATAAAGAGAACCCTCAATCCAAATTTTCCCTACATGGGTTCCGAGGGTCACAAAGAGTTTGTCTTCTGCAAGAACTCATTTTTTCGTCAAGATATTCATCAGGGTCGATTTCCCAGCATTGGTATATCCGACAATTCCTACGGTTGGAAATCATTTTCTTTTGCGAGAAGCACGGTGGAGAGTTCGAGTTTTTTGATAGGTCTCAAGCTTCTTCTGAAGAAAGAGTTCTTTCTCTCGAAGGTGTCGTTTCATAATCTCTGTATTAGTCTCTCCCTGTCATTTGGCATTCTTCGAACCACCTCACTGACGAGAAAGTTCCATTCCCATACCGAAGATACGCGGTCCCATATGTTTGATGGCCGCGAGTTCGATCTGAAGTCGAGACTCTGGACTCTCCGCGTGGAGAGAAAATATTTTCAGAATCAGATCGACTCGATCCCAGGCTTTCATGGTTGATTTTTGTTTCCTGAGATGCTCGTTGATATTCCAGATTTGGGCAGGCTTGAGGATATTCCCGACAATCAGGAGTTCGGCTCCAAGCTCACCTCAGAGGGCGATAAGTTCATCGAGCTTGCCACTACCGATAAAGGTTCGATAGTTCGGAGTATCTCGTTTTTGTACACGTTTCACAATCGTCGCTCCGCCATACGTCGATACGAGGGACTCCAGCTCAAGCATCCGATACTCGAGTTCTTCTGAAGGCGTCGATGAAGGGGCGATGTCGATAATAATGGTTTTCATATCGGCGGTAAGTTTTCTTAAAAATTCAATGTTCCTCTACCCCATGATGAGATTACAACTCCAGCGCCTTCCGTACCACTTCACTCGTATCTGGAGAAAGTCATTCTGTCGCTAGTATTCGTTCGAGTTCAGAGCGCAGCAGGGCTCACCGAGTTGGTTCAAGGAGTTTCCAGTTTACGAGTGCCTTCGCGAGTCGACCGGCGACCTGCGAGTTAAAGGTATCCATTTCAAGTACCCCATCTGCCACCAACCGATATCCACTTCCATCCACCGCATGAAAACAAACGGGGTTACTCATAGCGAATCCATAGTAGAGTGCACGCACTTTGTTCGGATTTTTCATATCAAAACACGGGTGGTTTTTGAGCTCCTTCAGAGCTTCAAGTGTCGAAGGAAGTGAAGAAGTTGCTTGCACCGAGAACCATTTATTCATGACATTGGCATCATCTTTCCAGGTCTCGAGAAAGGCATCGAGAGCCTGCTGTCTCTGAGGAATATCGAGGTTTGAAAGAAGAGAAAGTGCTGCAAAAGTATCGGTCATATTGTTACTCGAGACAAATTGGTCATAGACGATGTCCACATTCCCATAGGAAAGATAATGGAGGCAGAGATTCTTGAGCTTTCTCTCCCCGATATCACGAGCTAGTACCTGGTAGGGACGGCTGACGTTCAGGTTTGTGTACAATGTTTGGAACTGCTTGTAAAATCTTTCTGAAAGAGCGATAAGAAAAGACTCGCGAAGGGTATGAATCTCTACCGGATCGATATGGTCACCGAGGAGTCAGAAGAGGTATCCTTCGCCTGGAAGAGCCAGGGCTTCGGCCTTGAGAGAAGGATCAAGCGAAGTACTAGAGAGGATACTCCCAAAGGCCTCGAAGAAGCTCTCGGGAATTTCAAGTATGTGCTTTCGAAGAGCCAAGAGAAGAATTTCACTCGCGAATTTCTGAGAGGCTTCATATCGGTTGAAATCATCGCTATCATGAGCCATGAGAAAGGCATACTCATCGTGGGAATACGTATAATTCAGCCGAACAGGCGCAGAGAACTCCCGCAAGAGCGATGGAAGGACTCCTTCTTTTATCCCATGAAAGGTGAAAGATTGCTCTTTCTCAGTGAGAACAATTGTATCCCCATGGAGGAAGTTCTTTCAAGCGGATGAGTTTCAGTTCGTAATCTGAATCGTATTTGAATCGATAGTTATATCTTTTCCATTCATTCGAGAAATAAGACCCATTTTGATCGGGATGATAAAAGGTTTCTTTTCCTGACATTCGGCTGTCGGAGGACACGATTGAACGAGATGAAGTGTGTAGGTTTGACTTTCAGGATCATAGGATGAAGTCACATCGACGACGGGGGTTCCTGCTTGATTGTACCACGTCTCGAACTGGGAAAGGTTGGTATCATTCGCATCGGCCATAGCGGCGAGAAAGTCTTCGGTTGTCACGGCCTGCCCATCATGCCTCTGGAAATAGAGATCCATCCCCTTTCGAAATCCATCACGTCCGAGGATGGTTTCATACATTCTCACGACTTCTGACCCCTTTTCATAGACCGTCACGGTATAGAAATTCCGGATTTCTTCGAAAAAGGCTGGTCGAATCGGATGCGCCATCGGGCTTGCATCTTCTCGAAACTGACTATCTCTGAGGTACCGGACATCCTCGATACGTTTCACACTCCGAGAATGCATATCGGCCGTAAACTCGCTATCTCGGTAGACCGTAAGACCTTCCTTGAGAGAAAGCTGGAACCAGTCTCGACATGTGACTCGATCTCCCGTCCAATTATGAAAATACTCATGAGCGATCACTCGTTCGATATAGATATAGTCCCGATCCGTAGCAGACTCAGGAGTCGCGAATACAAGGGCCGCATTGAAGATATTGAGGCCTTTATTTTCCATGGCTCCAGAATTGAAATCATCGACCGCTACAATCATGAAAATATCGAGATCATACTCGAGTCCATAGCGCTCTTCGTCCCATTTCATCGCCCGCTTCAGTGATTCCATAGCAAATCCGCATTTCGGGATATGATGGTGTTCTGTAAAAATACGCAGGGTCACTTCTCGGCCCGACATCGTCGTAAAGTGATCTTCGATATATTCAAGATTTCCAGCTACGAGTGCGAACAGATACGCCGGCTTTCGAAATGGATCTTCCCACACTACAAAGTGTCTTGAATCTCCTACCGCTCAAGAGTCGATAAGATTGCCATTTGAGAGCAGTACTGGGTATTTCTCTCGATCTGCGGTAATCCGAGTCGTGAATTTCGCCATCACATCGGGTCGATCTAAGTAGTAGGTCATCCGTCGAAACCCCTGAGCCTCACACTGGGTCGCGTACTTCCCTCCTGAGACATAGAGCCCCTCAAGCGAAGTATTGGTCTCCGGGTGGATCAACGTCTGTATCTCAAGCGTGAACTTCTCTGGAGGATTCTCGAGTGTGAGCCCTTCTGAAGTGCGTATGTATTCGGTTTCGGAGAGGAGTCTTCCATCCATCACAATACTGAGAAGTTCGAGTGATTCAGCAGAGAGTTCGAGTATATTTGGAACCTGAGATTTAGAGTTTCTATAGTACTCGACTCGACTCTTCACAATAGTCTCAGTTTCAAAGAGTGTAAAATCAAGAAAGACACTTTCGACGAGGAACGATGGGATAGTATAATCCTTGAGGTAAATAACTTTGGAAGTACTCATGGGGAAAAAATAAGATGATGAATTGACTATATTTTAAATCGGAAAAATTCAAAATAGAAATGCTATGTATTAACAAACTCTCTTCATTGACTACATTTACTTATTACTCTAAATAAGATAAATATAAATGTCAATAATATTTCCTCTATTTCTTGCGGATTTACACGAATGGGGCAAATAAATGCTCTCCGATAATCTTCATTCCCATCACGATAAGAATAATCCCTCCTACTATTTCTGCCTTCTTCTCGAAAATATGTCCGAACCGTGCTCCGATATATACTCAGGCAAGGCAGAGGGGAAAGGTAACGAGCCCGATAATAGTAATGGCGAAGATGATATCGACTGGGAGGAGAGCAAAGGAAACGCCAACTGCTAAAGCATCGATACTCGTCGCTACTCAAAGGGTTAGTAGCGCCATGAATGAAAGATAATCCCGCTTTCCCTCTTCTTCATCTGAGAGAGCTTCTCGAATCATATTGATTCCGATACCTCCAAGCAAGATAAAGGCAATCCAGCTACTCCATACCTCGATGATGTCATGGACAGCGGATCCAGCGAACCAACCTATCAGTGGCATCATAGCTTGAAACACTCCAAAAGTAAGTGCAAGGAGAAAAGCCTGTCGAAATACAACCTTCCGAAAGGTACATCCTGCAGAGACTGAGACCGCAAAGGCATCCATGGAGAGGGAGATTGAGATGAGAAGGAGCGAGAAAAGTGTCATAAAATGGAGGGCTATAGTATTCAACTCAAAGTATATTTCTTAGGTGGATTCTCAAAAGTGATTTCTGGAATTGCTTCGTTCAAAACATAATGCGGGATACCGAGTTCGAGGAAGTATATCTGATCAACCGCCCCGAAGATACCATCACTATATTCGAGTCCGAGAAGCTGAGTATATTTTCGAATGCTCGCTTCATCTCCTCCTTCGATCTCGAGAAATGGATGCAGTCAAGGCCACTCATCGATCATACACTCAACCTCTCCCCCAATTTTCCAGATTTCACGATAGGTTTCTTGGTATGCCTTCTGCCGGAGTCCCATGGCAAGGTAGATATCTCGGATACTATCGAAATCAGAAACTTCACACTCTATTTCTTGTACCGAGTCCACCGAGAGTAAACCCGGAGGAATATGCTTGTATGTCGTTGTTATCTTCCCGCCCTCATCTCGAACCCGGAGGTATCCGCTCGAATCACTCGGATGCGAAAACACTACTCGTTTCATGAATGTCCGTACTTTCGTACACTTTCATCACAGTGACTCGATTTTGTTTCTAATTGCTTCAGTATCGATGTTGGTAAACTTGATTTCGAATTCGGTATGCATAGGTTATTTTATAAAATTCCTAAAAACAATTATACTCACACCTTGTCCTATTAACTACTTTGTTTAATATTACTTAAGCAAAACCTTTAGTGGCAAAAATGTTGAGACTAATATTATTAAATATATAAAACTTAAGGTATAATAAACTTTTAGAATTGACATGCTTCAATAAATCTAATTCAGAGATAAGTCATCTGAAAGGTATCGTTAGTTTTTCAAACTGGCATAACTCCTCAAACATCTATTCATCAAAGAGAAGGAGCTTCCGCAAGCCTTAGTCTATAGATATTATCAACTATCAATCTAACTTCGTTGATATCTAATTCAAACAAAACGCTAATTCTATGGGAGCTAAATTTAATATCAGTAATCTCTCATCAAATTGCTAATGCATCTTTATAGATTATATCTAAGATTCTAACCTCAACTCATGAAAGTTCTTTTAAAATTTCAATAAACATTGGTTTTATATCTTTTTTTCAAGTAAGAGAATTAGCAAGTAAACTTGCCCATTTATCCTGCAATTCACTCTCACTTTCTAAACTAGCATTTTCTAATAAAGGTGTGGATATTTTTAGAGGCGGTTCACTTAGTTCTCAGTCAAAATATTCGGTTAATTTTTTAGCTTTTATAAAAAGTGTTTGTGCATTTTCCCAACGTTTAAACTTAGCGTTATCTTGTTTTATACCACGCTTATCAATTATTCATGGTATAACAAAGTTAACGAACTTAGCTAGTGCATTATAATCCTCAGTTCATATCTCAAGTCATTGTTCACCTGGCAATATTATTTTCATTTTGACTAGTTAAAAAATTAATTCACTCCCACCACCTCCTTCACTACCTTCATCTTCGCCTCGAGTCGAGCATTCATTATCTTCGCTCACTCAGCAAGTTTCGCTTCGACGAATGGGATATCACCGATGAGTTTTGCACGAGTCGCACGATACGGCGCGAGGTACTTCTGGAGAACATCGAGAAGCGCGAGCTTCGCATGACCATAGCCGAATCCGATATTCTCCGACTCATACTTCACACGAAGTGCAGCTATCTCATCAACTGTAGCGAAAACTTTATAGAGATTGAAGACATTACACTCATCAGGATCCATCTTTTTCTCATCGATTCCCTCTGAACCCGTCACAATCGACATCACACGCTTCTTCATCGTTTTCTCATCGTCGAATACTCCGATGAAGTTATCATAGCTCTTCGACATCTTGCGTCCATCGATTCACGGAAGCGTCGCGACTGCTTCATCGATAATCGCTTCTGGTTCCTTGAAGACTTCCCTTCCGTATGTTTTATTGAACGCTCTTGCAATATCCCGAGTCATCTCGAGGTGCTGGATCTGATCCTTCCCCACTGGCACCGCATCAATATCATACCCGATAATATCCGCCGCCATAAGGATTGGATAATTGAAGACTCACATATTGAGATTATTCTCATAATTTCTTATGAAATCTTCCAAAGACTTTTGATTTATCTCGTTATAATTCCGTGTCACTTGAAGTAGTTTACTAACTGCCATTGTATGTTCATCAGATAAAGTTGTTTTACTATCTTGTATAATAGAATTCATTTCATTTATTCCATTGATGAATCCATTTGTTGCTTCAACTTGTGCTGAAAGCCTTTCTCTTTCTTGTTGAAAATCTTTATGACTATGGGCTCGAAGCATAAGCGAATACGGTGTTACATTCGTGAGGATCCACATAAGCTTCGTGATGTCTTGTATATCTGATTGACGAAATATGGTAATTGGCGTATCGACTCCATAAATCGCGAGGTATTCAATAGCGATTTCAAGGGTTTGCTCACGGAGAGTCTTCCCATCTTTCACACTCGTGAGGGAGTGAAGGTCCGCGATGAATATAGCAGCATCATTCCCTTTTGCAACTTTCTGAAATGGAAGTACCGCCCCCATAAGATTCCCGAGGTGGAGGGATGAGCCAGTGGATTTGATACCGGTGATGATTTTTTTCATACAGTAAATTTATAGATTATAATATAAGGAAAAGTATCGCAATCGCAATAGCGATTATCCCTTTGCTTTATTGAGATTGAATTTCATAATATCACGATGTCGGGGTTCATTTCTCTCGAGATCAAAGACATCACCTTTGAGAGGATATCATCCCAAGTATATAGCATCGATATCATCGAAGTCACTCTTCGATAGAGTAAAAGTAAATACATTTTTTAGGAGGTGTGCATATCGAGAGTGCCGAGCACCGACGATGATCGCACTCACTCATTTTCTTTCCAGCACCCAACGCATAGCAATATCAGAGATAGATACACTATATTTTTGAGCAATATTGCTCAATACAAAAAGTAAATCCTGAAATAAATCCCAATCTCACCAGTCATCAATAACGCGGAGATATTTCCGTAATGATCGATTTTCTAGCGGTTCTATGGGTTTATTTTCTCAGAAGTACCTCTCAGAGAGAAGTCATCACATAAGTGATCCATACGCATATATAGCAATATCATACATAGAGGAATACTCCTGAAGTTGATACTCCACTCTTCTATCGATGATATTGTATTGATTTTGTGTCGTCAGTGGTATAAACCCGAGTTCCAAACGAAGTTTCTCTAAGAAGTGTACCGAACTATTAGTCACACCGATAGCTCAGATTTTACCTTCATATTGCATCTCTAGAAGTGTAGAGAGTGAAATTTTATAGGTATCAATAGCATAATCCCAATGG
Organism: Candidatus Altimarinota bacterium; assembly: GCA_043739785.1. GTDB lineage: Bacteria > Patescibacteriota > Gracilibacteria > BD1-5 > UBA2023 > JAYUDN01. The sequence goes on along the minus strand of JAYUDN010000002.1, from coordinate 45,232 downwards.
TGAAATTGTACAAGATCGAGTTTTTTTATTTGTAGGCGTTTGAGTGATCTCTCTATCGATAGTCGAGTATTTTCTGGTGTGATTTGGCGTGTACGAATGGATTCGAGATCTGGCACATGTTTTGTATGAATCCGCGGTATCCGGGTTATTTGCTGAGAAATATATTCTCATATTGTATCTTCGACACCGGTGTATATATCTGCACAATCTATACTATCTATACCTGCTTCTCAGTAAGCTTGGATCATGGAAGACGCGTCAAAAACCTGAGATGAATGCCCGTCAGCCATCTGCCAACCTCAGAGTATAATTCGTGAGTGTTGTGTCTTATCTCGAAGGAAAGTAGTATGCATAAAAATAAAAGTTAAGAGTTAGGATGGGTATTGCCAGAAGTTTCTGAGTGTTTAAACTCACGTAGATTTCATCGTGTGATACGGAATACCGCGCCACAATTTACATCAACTGCTGAAATATCTGTGTCAGTAGTCATCCAGTCATTTGGATGAGTACATCTTTGTTTAGCTGAAAGAAGTGGGATGATAGCCGCAAGGTTATAGAAAGAAAATCACTGTCCTGCCGGGATAAATATATTCTCCCCATGGACTTCAAAATAATCTCAGATTTTTGCACCATATGTCATATGCTTATTATCTCGAAATGACACGAGCTCAACCCGAAGATCATATAAGTAGAAAGAGTCATTATATTTCATAGAAAGAAATGGTTAGTATTACTATGTATGAGTATGTTTTTTGGTATTGTCTATGATTTGTTCTAGATATCTGGGAATATCCTGCGCTCATCATGTACCTGCAGTTCCATTGTACGCCTCAGGCAGGAATTTTCTGACACTTGAAGCATGAATCAATCGGAAACTCTTGAGCTTGTTTACTATTTCATGGAGAATACGTTTTACATCCTGATTATGAGAAAATCTCGTAGAGAAATCTCCGTACATCTCTACGCTTTTTGAGACCTTTTCGATATCTTGTAACGTAGCGTATCCATGATTTTGAAGAACGGGCATAACTCGAGAAGAAAGTTGAGAAAGTGGAGGGAGTCTTTCAATCCCTATGATAATATCGATTATCGGAAAGCTGGCACTCGAGGCTCAACTCGGTCAGGGATATAAAACTCACTCAACATTACGGTATAGAATAGAAGTAAAGAAGCCTCTAAATCTGAGAAAAGCATCGGGACTAAAGTTTTTATAGAGATGCACCATGATTTCTATAACTTCTTGAAGTACTGTGGCAAGGCACTTGAGAGATACTAATACTTCATCATCACTCACCTGAAGTGTATCTGCAATAGTCATAACTCAAGTAAGAGGCCCATACAATATAGTCTCTATGTTTCGGTGAGTTTCATAGAATAGTAACTCCTCTTTTCGTGTGATCTCATCATCACTCATAAGTACTGGATGAGGGTCGAGGAGATTCATCATCACGATCATCTCATAGGTAAGCACTGGGGGAAGTCAGAGAATATGAGCAATACGATCTGTAGTTTCGATCATTACGGCGCTCGGTATTTGTTTATTTTTATTTATTTTTGCTTCATCTGTAAGCTGAATTATAAACTGTCTATAGATATTGGATTCTGGTTTCATAGGTTTAGAAAATTACTATTAAAATAAAAAAGTCCGCCAAAGATTCCTCTCTGACAGACTTTAGAAAAAAGATTACTAAAATATCCGCCAATGAGGAAGAGGGATATTCCACCAAGATGTGAAGTAGGATATAAGAAACATATTGTGAATAAATTAACCTCTTGGATATACGTTTCGATAGTATCAAGAAGTATTGTAGAGATCACTCGCACAATCTGATATATCCTTCACGATACTTCTGGCTTGAGGATTCTTTCGCATGACCCGCATCGAAGTGACTCATACTGGGAAATCTACGTCAGCAACTTCGTCATTGATTCATCGGTTATCGATAGCAAACGGTACGGTATAAAGTGGTATGTTTCTTCACTGTATTTCCTCAGTTTCTCCAGTTTTCCGAAATCAAAATTTATTTGCATCTTCGAATCATTTATACCCGTAACCATATCAGATAAGCTCACAGAGAGGACGAAGTGCACGATATCCGTCATCTCGATATCCGAACCTTGTCATATCTTCAAGGGGCATTTTCCCTCGCTTTGCGAAAGATTCTATCATCTGTCCTCTTCCGGCGATTCCGAGAAACATATCTCAACTCATGATTCGTTGTACCAAGCTATCAACTCAGAGTAGAACTAACTTTATCCTATTTTCACGGAGGAGAATCTCTGAAGTTCGAGCAGGTAGTGTTATACCATAATACTTCAGAAAGAGCTCTCTTGTCATATCCATATTCGGCATCGAAGAGGCAATGCCAAGTGTAAGTGTTTGTGATGTTTTCATATTCATAATAATAAGTAAATAAAATCCGCCTCTTCTGGCGGATGATTTTCTGAGAGATCCTGAATCAAGTTCAGGATGACAAGCAAAAAACTACCGCCAATGTGAGAGGAAGTGGTTCCAGATATTCTGCCATACTTGTTTTGATTTAAAGAAGATATACATAAATTTTTAATTATTGAGTAGATTTCTCGTCGATTTTCGTACCTCTAATCTCGCTCGAAATGACAGATACAAAAAATCCCCCACAAGTTCGAAAACTCACGGGGGATTTGAAGAAGATTATTTGAGGAAATATCTACGACAGAATACCACACCGTGAGGTGAAGGTATGATGCCAAGATGCTTTCTGAATGATAGTGAACATACTTCTTGTATATGAAAAAACATATTATTGTCAAACTTTTTCTTCCCACTCTAGATATATCTGAGGAAACCTACCTTCAATTTCTGGATCCTTTACGGTTACTTTCGAGAGAATATACGGAAGAGAGAATTGAGGAATAAAAACGAGCATATCTATCGGCTTCTGGCCTCAGACATGTGGGTGAGGATTTCGGAAGTAATCTCTCACCGCTTGGGTTTGATCTATATGAGGAGGCAGATCAGCATAATAACAAGTCGCCTTCAGGTATCCGACAATTCTCAAGAGCATCTCTATCCTTTTGAGTGTTTCCTTTGTCGTACTCCTCACTCAATTCTGCGTACTTTGACCTAGGATAGCGTCAACTTCTTCTTGAGTAAACTGGATTCGCTCGATAGTGGCATCAAATATCTTTGTGATCCTCTCGATAACAACTGGTGATAGTGGTTCCATATATGGCTGATAAGGGAGTATCACTATATCTCAAATAATATTCGATGCTTGGAAATCCTGCAAAGTGATAAAAATACTTACTCAGAGTATATAATTTCTTTACTCATTGAGGTAAACACATATACTAAAAGTGTACTTTTTCGAGTACACTTTATAGAAATAGCGAAAATATATGAAAAAATACCTCCATCTCCTCGAACGCATCGGACTCAACGGATATGAACAAAGGGTCTATCTGACCCTCCTCGAATATCCCTATATCACGATGAGTGAGATTGCCGAGAAAAACCAGATCCACCGTCCTATGGCTTACAAAACCATACAGTCTCTCGAATCTGAGGGGTTCGTCGAAAAATCCTACCTCGATGGGAAGCGATATTACTACCATACGACCTCACCGAAGAAACTCCTCGAAAAACTTAAACGACTCAATGAGCTTGCAGAACAAGTCATCCCAGAACTCGAAACCATCTATATGAAACATGGGGACCTTCCTATTCTTTCTACCAAAGAAGGGATAGATGGTATCCGGTCCATCCATCAAGATCTTCTCGATTCGGTCCCTCGATGAGGCATCTACTATCGATATAGCTCTTCTCGGACTGAGTACGCCGGAAAGAGTCTCTATACTCCTGAAAACTATGAAACCGTTCAAAACAAAAAAGAACTCGAGCGAGTAATCATCACGAGCGAACGACAACAAAAAAATCGAACGACGAATCCAAATCGAGAAGTGATCACGATTCCGAAAGCCTTCGATGAGTTCGATGACAATATTACAAAGCTTATCTACGCAGATAAGGTGGCTATTATCGACTATGATACCCAAACGGGTTGGGTGATCGAGAATGAGCATTTTGCTCGATATGAGGAGAAGATTTTCCGTCTTCTCGCAAAACTCCTCAAAGAAAAAAATCCCTCTCGAACGGGAGAGGGATAGTTTGATTATTTTTTCACTGGAGCTTTTGCTACTGGTTTCTTCGCTGGAGCCTTACTGACTGGAGCTTTTCGAGGAGCGACTGCAGCTACTAGAACTGGTGCTTTTGCTGCTGGAGCCACCACTGATTTTACTGGAGCTTTCACAACTGATTTCTTAGTAGGAGCTTTTTTGATCGGTGCCTTTCGAGGAGCTGGTTTTGCTGGAGCTTTTGCTACTGGTTTTTTGGCAGGAGCTTTCTTCTCTTTTTTGGCTGCGAGCTTCTTGGCTGCATTTGCATTTTTATGAGCCGCCTTTCGGACCGCCTTCGCGAGTTTTTTTGCTTCTTTTTCTTTTTTGAGAGCGAGTTTTTTTGCCGCCTTAGCTGCTTTTTTTTCAGCCTTTGCCTTCTCCTTGGCGAGCTTCTTTGCTGATTTCTCTGCTTGCTTTTTCTCCGATTTTACGGTAGTTCATTTTGGCTTTTTCTCCACTTTATCTATGGGAGGATTTTTATCCTTGTGTGGAGCGAGAAGAGATACTGGAGCGAGAAGAGTAGGCCGTTTCATAGGAAGGGAGTTAAGAAGATGGAAAACAAGTTTGGTCGTTTGGTAGACTTTGTACCAGTGATCATCGCTCGGGATGATGGACCATGGAGCAAAGAGAGTGTCCGTATTTTCGAAGAGTGTTTCATATACTTGCATATATGAATCCCAGTTTCTTCGAGACTCGAGATCACTCGGAGTATGTTTCAGATTCTTCTCTTGTACACTGTGTCGTTCGGCAAGTCGTATGAGTTGAGTATCTTTAGATATGTGAAGGTAACACTTGATAATAATGTTTCCATCGCTCGTGAATTTTTTTTCAAAATCCAATATGGCTTGGCGCGATTTTCTGAGAGTAGCAGTATCAACATGTCACTGAACTGAAAGAACAAGTGGAGCTTGGTAGTACGATCGATTCAGAATGGTTATGAGGCCACGCTGTGTGATCTCACCATAGAGCGTATCGAGGTCTTGTTCAAGAGAGGAGGATTCAGTATACTTCCAGGAAGCAATCCTGAGTCCAGCTAAATTCATTCCGGAAAATACTTGTTGAACTACGCCGTCCTTTCACGAGGCATCCATTCACTGAAGTATCACCAGTATAGACTTTTTTTTCCAAGCATAGAAACTTTTTTGAAGCTGAATGATTTGATGGTGCAAGCTATCCGTCTCTGCGATGACTCTTTCCTGAGACAAGTGTCTCGGAGCTCGTGCATCGATCGTATCGAGACTGATTTTTCACATCATTTTTTCGGAAAAATAAGTATATCCCCCATAGTATATAATAATTTATTTTTGTACAATTAAACTTCTGTAATTTAATAATTTCCACTTGCGCATCCATTCATTTATTGGATATATATGCCGTCATGTATCAGTATCCCCCACGATTATATGGCTCGGGTGAGGGAGGACTCGGATATACCCAAGGAGTATAAATGCATGTTCACCAACCAGTCCATCGACACGAATTCCCTCAGCAGTCATCCAGGATATATTCCGATTTTCATACGTTGTGTCGCAATAGTTTTTCCCGGAAAAATGATACTGTTCGATCAGCCTCATATCGATCTCAGGAACCACTCCATCATCATAGAGTTCATCAGTACACCAATCTCCCCAGAGCTCTACCATATGTCATTTCTCCAGGTGAGAAAGGAGGATTGAAAGGTGAGAAACCGGAGTGAGTCCTCGATCGTTATACTGTGATTCATTGATGATTTCTGTATGGAGTCCCAGGGTTTTCATAACCTCTGCAACAGGGAATTCATAGACTCCATATCCGGTATGTTTACGCTGTGATCACGTGATACTTCCGACAAATCATGTATCTGGATTTCCCCACATTCCACCATCCATTACATCATTCCCGGAGAATTTTATCTTCCCGATAAAAGTGTCTTCGGTCATCGGATTCGAGAGTTGATGTATGATCATCGAGGCAGCGCTAATTTCACAAGAGAGGGAGTATTTTTGAAGTGAAAAATGAAGGGTATCAGTGATATCAAAAGTAGGAAGTGGGAACTGATTTTTCACCACAAATGGATATCTGATAGCGAGCATTTTCGAGAGGTATTTTTCATTGCGATCAAGATCTTGGCGGAGCCGATCGTCGATGTTATGATCCAATATAGTGTGGATTTTTACAAGCTCTTCACTGATACGATCAAACTGTACTGGGTATGGCAGATCGAGAATATTTCGATACCAATTCACTGACTCTCTGAAGTTCCAGAGGGGACGAAATACCTTTCATTTCTCTGCGATATAACATCCTATCTTCCCGCAGGAAATCTGATCAACCGCAGAAAGTGAACTGAATGAAAAGACTCCGAAAAAATAAAAAAGAAGGAGTCATCCTCGAAAAATCCGAGAGAGTAAAATCCAATTATTCCGAATCGAAAGAACAGAATCTAGGTACTTCGAGATGTAGGTCTTGATAGTCAAAAAAATATGCATAATCATAGATACCTCTTAGTATAGAGGGATTATGACATTTTACTAATCGAGAATATGTTTGGTATGTCCCGACTAAAACCCACTCTGCAATTCGAGCATTCGCTGGTAGATACCTCACTGTGTGGAGAGTATTTCATGATTCCCCCGTTCAACGACTTGTCCTCCTTCGATGACGATGATATCATCCGCGTGTCTGACGGTCTGGAGTCTATGGGCGATAATGATGACGGTTCGACCTTCGAAGAGCGTACTGAGAGCTTCTGTAATAGCTTCTTCTGAGAAACTATCGAGCGCACTCGTCGGTTCATCCAGGAGTATGATCTCAGGATTCTTGAGAAATATCTTCGCAATCGCAAGTCGTTGTTTTTGTCCTCCGGAAAGTCTGATTCCCCTCTCCCCTATCTCGGTATCGAGTCCATCCTTCAATTCGAAGACGAAGTCACAATGGGCGAGTTTCAGTGCAGTATGGAGGAGTTCATCTTTGGCGTGAGGATCGGATAGAAAAGTCAAAGTAGAAGTCTTCTTATTTTCCACTTTAATAGAGGAACGAGTGGAAGTACCCATCTCAATGTCCCTTACAAGGGGAGAAGTTTTCTTTTCTTCATCTTCCTTCCTGTTTTTCGGCAGTGCAGAGAGGAGATTCTCTCGGATCGTCGCATCGAAAACACTCGGTTCCTGAGTGAGGTATCCGATATGCGGATAGTAGGTTTTGAGAGCGGTTTCAGAGAGCACATTTCCGAGTATAGAAATACTTCCCGAATCTGGATGCAGGTATCCAGCGATGAGCTTGAGGAGGGTCGTCTTTCCTCCTCCACTCTCACCAACGAGAGCGGTCTTTTTACCTCGAGCGATGGTGAGGGATAAGTCAGAGAAGACTTTGGTTTCGTTGTAACCGTAGGAGAGATGGTCGATGAGGATGTCTTTATTCTGACTGGTAAATGAATGGCCGGAGTCATATCATCGAATAGTAGGAGCATTATCGATCACTTCCCACAAAGTACGCACTTTTATAAACTCCTTTGTAAAGTCTATATAGGCACCTAGAGCATCACTTATAACCTTTTGAATGATGATCAGAGTTCAGCTGAGTCATACCAGTAAACTCAGTTCAAGTTTTCAATCCAGAAACTGAAATCATAATATTGAGTAAAGCATCAAAAGAAATAGTCCTATTCCAAATCCAGTATTTCTAGTTAATAGTATGCGCAGTATTCCCATATCTTGATTGATATGTATATCAGTATTGTATTTTTCTTCTATTTTTTTATTTTCTTCATTCAGTGAGTCATTCTGGAGTATTTCATTTTTACTCATCAATATCCTTACTACATTCCTCGATATAGAGAGCTTATTGAGGTATCTGATATTTCTATATAAAAACATTTTTCCGTTTATATATTTTGAAAAAAAGAAAAATATAATAAATAAGAAGATAAAAATTCATATATAAAAAGAGTTTACTCTACTAATCATATAGAGGGTAAAACAAATGGCAATGAGTAAACGGACAGATTGTTCCACAAGTTGTCACATTAAAATTCCCCATCTTTCTACCCCCTCATTGATAACAGAAATGAGCTTTCCCGTTCACAGAGACTCTATATAGTTATTGTCTATGAGAATAAATTTTGAAAGGTACTTCTTCGATACAAAATTTGATGTCTGTCATTCAATCTCTACCCATCACCATTTTCTGACACAAAAATTCACTACTTCATAGCTACATAGGTACAATCCGTATATAAATAATATCCATCAAAATGATTCAGGTTTTTTCAGCAAATAGTAAGTAAATCTTTCTAGAAAGAAAACATGTGCAATTCAGTTTATTCACCAAAGAAGGGCAACAAATAGTCACCGCAAGTATACAAGTCTCCTTGAAGAGACCGGTTCCAAAAATAGCTTAGTTTTCTCTAAAAAAGTCATACCTGTAGTAAATTTTCACGAGTATAGAGATTTTGTAGGAAATATCAAAAAACTCTCCCCATGCAGGGAGAGTTTGATAGTTTATTTTTTCTTTGGTTTTGCCTTCGTAGGAGCTTTCTTGGCAGCAGATTTTTTTACGGGAGTCTTCTTTTCCTTAAATGCTCCTGGTACTTGTTCTTCTATCATTGCCTTTACTTCTTCGAGATTTAGTATTTTAATATCATCAAGCTCGGTAATTTTTTTCTTTCCCTTTTTGAGGTAGAGGTTCTTCTTCTCCCATTTGATAAAGGGACCATATCGACCATTCTCGACCGAGATCTTCTCTGCCGGCCAATTATGGATATACCGATTCGCTTCCTTGGCAACCTTGAGCGTGAGGAGGGCTTCACATTCTTCAGGAGTGATATTTTCGAAATCGATACTCTTCGGGACATTGACGTAGAGGCCATTCCACTTGAGAAATGGGCCAAATCTTCCCTTCCCTTTCGTGACTCACTGCCCTTCATACATCATAATCGGCGCATCAGCCGTCGCTTTTTCTTGGATGATCTCGAGCGCACGATCCATATCGACCGAGAGGGCATCCTCTCATCGAGGGATCGAGACGAAGGCTTCGCCATACTTTACGTAGGGACCATACCGACCGGAGCCAATTATGATCTCCTTTCCTTCATGCATTCCGAGGGTTTTCGGAAGGGCAAATGATGCCATCGCGGTGTCGAAATCGATCGTATCCATATTGGACCCCTGAGGAAGATTGGCATACTTTGGCTTCTCCTCCTCATCGAGTTCTCCACTCGCCCCGATCTGGACCACCGGACCAAATCGACTCATCCGCACGAGGACACTTCGTCATGACTTCGGATCCTTTCCGAGGATTCTTTCCCCAGCGAATCTTCCTTCCGCTCCGGCAGCATTTTCGATCAAGGTATGAAACGGCGTATAAAAATCTCCGAGCATTTTCTGCCACTCGAGCTTCCCTTCCGATACTTCATCGAACTCCGCTTCGACTCGAGCGGTGAAACTATACTCCATAAAGTTCGAAAACTCTTTATCGAGGTAATCCGTGACGACAAAAGCAATATCAGTCGGAACGAGCTTTTTTTCGGCTTTTTCGACATATCCTCGATCCTGGATCGTCTGTATCGTCGGAGCATAGGTCGATGGACGTCCGATCCCTTCCGATTCGAGCTTCTTCACGAGACTCGCCTCCGTATACCGTGGAGGCGGAAGGGAAAATTTCTGGAGTCCAGTCAAGCTATTGGATTTGACGATATCTCATTTTTTGAGTGGTGGGAGACTGGTGCTTCCCTCTTCTTCTTCATCATCCGTTCCTTCGATGTAGAGCTTCATAAACCCAGCAAACTGGATGACTTCTCCCTTTACAATCCAGGTTTCAGCATGATGACCCGTCGGAGTGAAGCTAAAAGTCGTCGTCTCGACAATCGCTTCTTTCATCTGAGAAGCGACCGTACGCTGCCAGATCAGAGTATAGATCTTGAGTTCCTGTCCATCGAGGTTGATAGATTCAGGTGTGCTATCGATAGAAGTCGGACGGATCGCCTCATGTGCTTCCTGAGCACTCGCTTGCTTCGTCTTATACTTCCGACCGTTCGGAAGGGTATATTCCTTCCCGTATTCTTTCGTGATAAATTCTCGAGCGGAGGCGATCGCGAGATCCGAGAGATTGACGGAGTCGGTTCTCATATAGGTAATATGTCAGCTCTGGTAGAGGCGTTGAGCGATATCCATTGTCTGTTTGACGCCATACCCGAGTTTTCGAGACGCTTCCTGCTGGAGGGTCGAAGTCGTAAATGGAGCTCCGGGCATACGCGTCGATGCTTTCTTCTCGACATCATCGAGGAGGAACTCGTGATGAAGTGGGGTTTCGATGAGGATATTCCCTTTCTTATCTTTCTTTGGACTAAGTGAACCTATCTGTACACCATAAGTTGCAAAAAACTTCTCGATATCCGTATGTGACTTGTATTTTTTATTCTTTCCATCCATTTTCACAAACTCGATCGGGAACTGATACCCATGTGAGTCAATACCAGCTTCAATCTTCCAAGACTCTTCTGGCACAAAGGCACGGATTTCTCGTTCACGTTCGACGAGGATCTTCACGGCGACGGACTGAACTCGTCCAGCGGAGAGTCCAGGACGGATTTTTTTCCAGAGAACTGGGGAAACCTCATACCCTACGATACGATCCAGGATTCGTCGTGACTGCTGAGCATAGACGAGTCCCATATCGATATGTCGTGGATGGGCAATCGCATGGTCGATAGCCGTCTTCGTAATCTCATGGAAGACGATACGATCAACCTTGGTTTCATCGATCCCAAGAGCTGCACAGAGGTGCCATCCTATCGCTTCTCCTTCACGGTCTTCGTCCGTCGCTATCCATATCTTCTCCGCTTCTTTTGCGTACTTCTTAAGCTCGGAAACGCGTTTTTTCTTCTCCGCGGTGATCTCATACTCGGGGATAAATCCCCCAGCAATATTGACCCCGAGATTCTTCTCCGGAAGGTCCCGAATATGACCAAATGAGGCTTCGACTCGATAGTCTTTTCCGAGGAATTTTTCTATCGTTTTCCCTTTCGCTGGCGACTCCACGATAACAAGGTTTTTCATAGGTACTGGAGTAATGAATGCATAGAAGATATGAAATGAAGGAATGAAAGTCAAAAGATTTTTCGAAAAGATGGGAAAAGTCTGACTTCGAATCTTCTCGGGCGTAGCGCTCTGAGTTCTCTATTTACCACCCATTTTCGCCCCTGTGTAGTGGTGATTGCGCCAGAGGATATACGAGAGGACTTCGATCATAGTGAGCGAGGCTAGTAGGCTTGAAAAGCTTTCGACGATAGAGAGGAGAGACTCCCACTCCGAGACGAAGCTATATCCGATCGCGAGCGACAGGAGTATATAGAGCGCTTCTCCCACGATATCCGTCAGTACAAAGAGAACTGGGCGCATCTTCGTGATGCCCGCCAGGATATTGACACTCGGACCGAGTCCTGTGATGAGGAATCGAGTGATAAAGACCGCGAGCACCCCTCGTCGCATAAAAAATGGTTCGAACGTATGAAACGCTGAGCTCTCGAGGATCTTCCCAAGCCCCACACGATGAAATATCGTCTGACCATATCGATACGAGAGGATATATCCCGATAGATCTCCGAGGACACATCACACATATCCCGCGATAAACAGGTACTCGAGCTCGAAATACCCCTGCGCGTAGAAAGCTCCTCCCGCGATCAAGAGGGCGGTGGCTGGAGTTGGAAATCCTATGGAAGCTATCAAGAGGACTCCGAAGAGGAGCCAATACTGATAGACGAGGAGCGATGAGAGGAGGAAGTCGAGCATACTACTTCGTGAGGGTTCCGGTTCACGAGAGATACACCCGGACGACGTCTCGGACTTGCGTGAGAAATACAGAACTATCGAGTCATTTCTCTCGGATATACTTCTTCAGTGAGATATCGGGATACTTCGGATGGACGATCCCGAGTGACTTCTTGAGGAGATCTGGAGGGAGTCCGAAGGCGGTATCGATATAGGCAAAGTTCATCCATACCGCGATCCTATCTACATCCGCCTTACCAAGCTTCTGTACCTGTCCTCCACTTCCCGTGCGAACTATCCGAAGCGGATTGTGCGGATGCACCCCTCCCCCGTGCTTGATATCTCGTATCCCCGTCACGAAGTAATACACTGATACGAGGAGTATGATGACAAGGAATCCTATAAGAAACTGGAGGAAGTATCGAGGGTTGGGCCTGATGGATAGTGTCATAAGAAAGAAAAAAGTATACCTATAGTGTATACTTTTTTATGGATTTACAATCATATACAATAGCCACCTACTATATATTCGAAAAAATATCGAGATGCTCTTTAGCGGACCTTTTCTTTTTTATAAGAAATTATCGTAAAATCATCCGAACGGGTGATTTTTTGTTTGATAATCTCTTAGTTGAATTCTTTTACTGTTCCCATCTTCCTCTCCACATACTCTACCATATCTCGTACCACGAGTTTTTGGATAGCAGAGATGAATATTTCCATCATCTCGTAATCAGGATTATTATTTTTTTTAGGAAGAGAGATTACTTGATTTTCAATAATTTTAACATTAAAACTAGATCTTCCCCAAGAAAATAAACTAAAGGCTTTCATCATTACAGTAATGAAAAATTGTGCATTTTGTTTTCTAAAATTAGAAACTTTTGAGGTAACTATTTTAATTTTATCACCTGTAAAATAAGGCTTATCTTGATAAAACATAGTTGCCGTATCTTGCCAAAAAGATATTGTATTTCCCTCATTCAAAAATTCTTGATCTTCAACTATATATCAACGAATACCATTATTTAAGGCTGTTCTTACAATATATGGATATCCATTATCTTGTATTTCTATCTTATTAGCATCAAATCTTTTTTTAGAAGTTTTTATTTCAAACAATTCTCAAATACTAAAACCCCTCCACTCAAATCTCTCACTCTCAAAATCTGCTAATACTTTTTGTTCCTCACTCGTGAGAGTATAGTCCTGAATTCCTGTAGCTTGCAAATATGCCTCTAATTCTCTCATCTTCGCTTGTTCGAGTTCGGATACAAAATCCTCCATAAACTCAAAGTCGATTTTTCAAGTTTTTGTTGGGAGTTTAACTACTAGGTCCTCTAGTTTACCCAGAGTAGGATAGTTGCTATATCATTCTGAAAAAACTTCACCAAGAGACTTATTTATTATTGAAACACCAAAAAGTGATATTAGCTTAATGTATAATCATTTTGGATTCAAAATAAACATATTTTGGCTTGCATACCATTTTTCTTTTCGTAATTGTGCAACTATAGTCCCAATTTGGCTCACTGAAATAACATCTTCAGAATTAGGCTCTGTATCTAACTTTTCAACATATCACTTAATCCCATTATCTGTTCGTGTTCTTCATACAAATTCAATCAGATTTTCTTTTTTTATTGAAAAAAGTTCTAATTTTCACTCATCATAGCTTTTGACAGTTTTTACATCAAATAATCCATCTTCTCCTCAGAGTCTATATTCGCCCCACTCAACACACTGGAGTTTTTCATTGAGTGAGGCAGTTATTTTCCCAGGCTTTCAGTATTGTTATTTTTGAGGAGACTTGATACTTCCCATGCGAGATAGTCGGATACCGTTTTTTTGAAATCTAAGAGTGTCGGCTTGGTGTCTATCGGAGCAGATTGATTCCAGTCGGCGCCACTCTCTGGATCGATGGTTCACTCATAGTATTCCTTTTCTGTGAAGATCTTGAGCTTACTTTTCCCGAAACGTACTAGATGTACGAGTTCTTCATAGCGTTCTTTTGCCTTATCTGTATCTCTCAGATTCAGACTCGCCTTTGATTTTTTGCGAGCTGTTCTCGTGTATCCGTCATTCGAAAAATCAATAAACTTTACTATTTCGTCTTTATGGTGAGCTTCTCATACTTTGAAGACATATATATTCGTCTGTACAGCAGCTTTTCAGATAAAAATATCTGTAGGCATCTTGATACTGGCAACGAGAGCATGTTTTTCAAGTATTCGCTTATTGTATTCTATCGCTTTTCCACTTCCTGCGGAGTTCTGTATGATGATCGCTGCATATCACTTGTGCATCATACTTAGTGCCTTTTCTACAAATACCATCCCTTTCCCTGGTTTTGAATATGGAGGATTGAGTATGAATGCATCGGCAGGGAACTTTTCATCTGTTTTTCAGAATCCATACTTTCCATCAAACTTGAGAGAATCTTGATTGAGGATATTTGAGCTTCCATCTCCCATCATGATCATATTCAGAATCGCGAGCATATATATCTCTGGGAGGAGCTCTAGACCCAGAAGTTGTTCGGCTTTGATTTTGAGCTCTTTTTGTGTGAGCTCATGTGGCGAGGTGATGGTGTTTTTTGAATCTGCGAGCATCTCATTCATCGCGGCTACGAGGAGTCCAGCACTTCAAGTGGCGAAGTCCCAGACATAACTCTCTTTGTTCACTCGTGCGAGTTTTACGAGAAGTTTTGAGATATAAGCAGGAGTGAGTACGACATCGTTGAGTTTATCTTGATTAAAGCCAAGCCAGCCATACATTTCATTAAACAGTTTTCCTGTAAAGTCCGTAGTCAGACTGATTTTATAATACGCTCAGAGATCATCTACTATTCTAGAAAAAACTCTTTTTAGTTGGCTTTCTCCATTTTCCGCTCTATTGATATTATCATTTAAGAGTGTGTTAGATAAGGTTCTAATAATGAGTTCTTTCTTTTCATTTGGTAGTTTCTTTTCATCCAGAAAAGCGGTAATACGACTAATGATAATATCACCATCTCTTCCTCATATAAAATTTTGAGATTTTAAATCATATTTTTCAAGTGTCGGGACTTTTCCTGGTATTCAAGTATTTGCAATAATAGATGCCGCCACAAGATATACACGAGCTGCTTCTGTCAGGCCGTCTTCACTTTCATAGATATGATGATTGAGTTTTCTTAAGCTATCATCTATTTCCATTTCTCGTTGTCCTTTGAGTTTTTCGAGTTCTTCCGTTGTGAGACTGAGAGTTTTTACTTTTCCTATGAATTCATCAAAGTTTTCAGGAGCGAGAAATGAGAAATCACTATATTCTCATACTTTTTGCCCTGCTCAGAGATTGGATTTCGAGACATAATATACTCATATCTCATATTGTATCTTCCCATAATCATCTTTGTATCCCGTCATTCATATAGCTATGACATCAGTATAGCTTGTATGATGAAGGATAGCATTGGCATAATGTACGGCACCATTGACTGCGTAGGAGTTGATATTAGCAAGATTGGTTTCACTGAGAAATTCTCAATTTTTGATTTTCTTATTTTCTACTTGTCAGTTATGGAGTTTGATGAGTTTATCTTTGTAGCCCTTATACTCGATAAGGATAGGATAGTAATCAAGGTTCTTATCTTGAATTAATATTTTTGCGTCTGGACGATTACCACCAATTCAACCATTTTTAGAGTGATAATCATTAAGTGCTCTATCTATCTCATCATTGAGGGATTCTTGTTCGAGTTTATATAGAAGCTTATAGGACGATAACCACCCATTTGCGAGATGTGCAATATTTGGTTCTATTGATTGGATTGCGAAATTTGCCATATTGCTCGTTAATTATTTAGTGAAATGATTTCCCATATTGTCTCTACTCCGCACCTTTTGTCAAAAGAAACTCATCATACTTTACCATAAAAAAACCCCTCACTTTCGTGAGGGATGAATGATGTAATGGAGCATACTAAAACTTCGCGAGCTTGCGTGCGAGTGCGAGCTCTTCTGGATATTTTTCGAGGATGGCCATCTGCTTCTCGTATGAGCCACGAGTAGCGATTCGGACTGCTTTTTTCATATGTGCTATTTGCTTTGGTGTAGGTGTCATAGGATTTTTGTTAGGAATCAAGGGTCTTTTCGACAAGCATCATCGAGTGATTGTATCATAACCTCAAGTTCCTTAGCATTATATGTGTAATTTGTCAATTTGTCAATTTGTTCTATATCCTTCACTTGGATATCTGAAAATTTTGGATTTACTTTTTTAAGTTTTTTTGTGATAAATATAAGTGCTTTCGGGTAGAGGGAATACATTTCACGTATAACCTCTATCGACCTATAAAACTTTTCTATAAATGCTTCTCTTGGAACATTTCTGAGTTTCTCTTGTTCTCGCTTTTTTGTATAGAGATAGGAGATAACGGGGTCTTGTATTACTAGGACGATGGAGAATGGGATATTCTTTTTCTCACACTGGGCAATATTTTCCTGGGCCTTTTGCTGGTTCGAGAAGGTACCATCAACAATCATATTGTACCGCTGTTTGATACAGAAACTGTACATGCGATCCATAACGTGACTAGCAAGCTGGTGGAATTTTGAAGCATTGGATCCCATATATCCCTCGAAAAGAGACCTGTAGAGATCGGTATCAAGGATAACATAGTGTTCGATATCAGGGAAAGACTCTATCCATTCAGTCTTCCCTGCTCCTGGAGCTCCTGCAAGAAATATCACTGGGATGAAAGTATCATTGTGAGCATATTTCTCTGGATCTTCTCTGAGGATTGCTCACTGAAGATACTCTGCCATGAGCTTCACTCACGCTTCGGTATGTGGGAATTTCGCTGACAACATAGCGATATTTTATCCATTTCCCTCCTTTTTCCAACTCTTTCTTCCCCGATTTCCCCCTCTCATAAAGCCTACGAAAAATCCCTCACTTTCGTGAGGGATAGTAGTTCGTGACGTATTAAAACTTCGCGAGCTTGCGTGCGAGTGCGAGCTCTTCTCTATATTTCTCGAGGCCGGCCATCTCCTTCTCATAGGAGCCACGAGTAGCTATGAGTCCTGATTTTTCGAATCGTGCGAGTTTTTTTGTAGGATTCTGCATGACAAGCACCATAGTAAATTCGAGTCATTTTTTCTGACATTGCGCGATATTCTCCTCGGCTATGTAAATCCTGCAAAAGAGATTACATTTTCACTCTATGTTGCAGATTTTCATCATTTCTGTTGCAAATCCTGCAACATTCTCTATACTTTTCTGCAACATAAATCTCAAATATGGATAAAAAAGACAGAAAACTCATCATCCTCGGACTCTTCGAGAAAAAAGCATCGATAAAAGTATCTGATGTTCTCGTGATACTCAGCGTAGATAGGACGACAGTATTTAGAGATCTGCGTGAACTTATCCGAGATGATCGTATCGAAGAAGTAGGAAAGTGAATCTATAAGAAAAAAATATCCATACGGGAATATTTTGATATTCCTTTTTTCGAGCGACCGAAGAAGGGATATGATTTTGACTTTCTCTCATCATACGAGCCTGGTGTGACGAGTTTCCTCGGTGAAAAGTATGATATACTCAAGAGGGAATATCTCGATAAACAAATTCTCTCGAGCTATGATTACAAGGTCAATATCCGTGCAATTGAAAATCTCCTCATCGATCTTTCATTCTCTTCATCGAAGCTCGAAGGGAATACCTATAGCTATCTCGACACTGAGATCCTCATCAAGTACCATACCTCTGCTCTATGAAAGACACAGGCAGAAACTCAAATGATCCTCAATCATAAAAATGCTATCAAATATATTATCGACAATAAAAAAGAAATCAGCCTCTCGAAAATTGATTTCCAAAATATCCATACCCTCCTCGGGAAATGACTCCTCATAGAGGATTATCTCGGGAAGGTCAGAAGCTCTGAAGTGACTATCGGCTGATCTGCATATACTCCTCTCGATAATCATTTTCAACTTTCGGAACAATTCGATATATTTCTCGACAAGCTCAACGCTATAAAAAATCCATTCGAACAATCTCTTTTTATCCTGGTATTTATCCCATATTTTCAGGTATTTATGGATATCAACAAGCGCACATCACGCATCGGAGCCAATATCCCATTCATCAAAAATGGACTCATTCCATTCAGCTTTCTCCAGATACAAGATAGAGACTATATCGATGCGATCCTTGCTATCTATGAGCTTCATGATACTTCACTCATGAGAAATCTCTTTGTAGAGAATTATCTCCTGAATATGAAACGATACATCTAACTATATTTTATGCCCCTCCCTCCGCACCTCATCCTCGAAGGAGACGAACAAGAGAAAAAGCAAAATATCCAAAAGAAAAAAGGCAAGATGAGCCTCCAGTGACCGAGCAAATACGGTGCTGGTGGTCGTCGTGTCGCAAAGGCGAAGAGGCGAAAGAAAAAATAAGTTGAGGAAAGAGGATGATATATATCGATACTCTCGAGTGCCGTATGCTTCGCTTCGACAGAGTGACGCTCACTGCTGTAGACATACATGAAAATCCCCCACGAGGTGGAGGATTCTAGAACATGCCGAGCTTGCGTGCGAGTCCGAGCTCTTCTGGATATTTTTCGAGAACCGCCATCTGCTTATCATAAGAGCCACGAGTGGCTATAAGTCCTGATTTTTCGAGTCGTGCAAGTCTTTTTTCTGATGGTATCATAAGTGTGAATGGATTATATAAGGATTTTGTGATATTTTCGCTGAGGACTTTCGACTGCAAATATTCTACCATGAGTTTGATTCACCCTTCTATATGTGAGAATTTCTGAGATGACATAAAGCTTATTGTATGATTTTTTACATTTATTCAATGGATTTTCCCATCTATTTTCTCATATTCCTCATAACGCGAGAAAAATCTTACTATGTGTAAGAGAAAGTGTATATTGTATGTACGATATGATTCTAATGAGGCTAAAGCTTAGTTCTGACCAAAGAACATAAACCTATTATAGCCGAAGCGTGAAGAAAATGCAAATAATTTTTTTATTTTTCGTCATATTCTCTATACTGATACTATCCTAGTCTTTTCCTATGCGAATATTCCTCCTCTTTTCCCTCTCGTTCTTACTCCTCGGCTGTAGTGGTATAGGGGCTCCGGCTCCTTGAAGAGAGAAGTCACCCATCGTACCCAATCCTCTACCGGTATCGAGTACCGGAAGTGTGGTATCAACTGGAGCGATTGTCGAGCCAGGTGATGGAAGTGGTACGATCGTAGAACAAAGTGGTACCCTAACTCCTTCGAGTGGAAGCGGTGAGGATACGGATCTCGAAAATGCAGATACTATCCTTAATCCCGTCGAGAAAGAGTAAGGATGGTCTCATATTCGAGCGCTGTGACCGGGGTGATAGAGAGTCGATTTCATTTCTGGAGGATGACCATACCTTGAAGTTTTGGTTCATTCCTGAGAGAAGCAATATGTAAAACCTCGGAAAATTTCTCTACAAACCGGATATCCACACACTGCCAGATGGGCTTCCCTTGACTTGCCTTCGGGTCATAGTACTTCCCTCCTATATCGAATTGAGTGCTATCAGGGTGGGCTCAGGAAACTACTTCAGCGATACCGACTATGCCCGGAACAGGACACGATGAATGGTAAAAGAAAACTCTATCACCAATCTGCATCTGATCCCGCATATAGTTGCGAGCCAGGTAGTTCCTGACTCCAAACCATGACGATACCCCATCTCGAGCGAGATCATCGATCGAGTACTCAGTAGGTTCTGATTTCATAAGCCAGTAAGTCATATTTTTGAAGTTACGGATACTACGTTTGTACTACAAATTATTACTTTGAATTCATTCCTTTTTTTGGAATGATATATTTTTGTAGTATTGATTTGCCTCTATGCTATGAAAATCTAGAGAAAGACCAATTTTTCACAAAAAAAAGACAACCTCGGTGAGATTGTCTTCTCGAGATTCTATTAACGAGCGATTTTCATCAGATCTCGGATTTCATCATACTCTTTCGGATCTAGGGTTGCTTTTTTTTCGATAAGCTTCTCGATAGAGCATACGATCTCCTCGTTGAGGGATTGACCGATGGCACTTCTTACGGCTGAAAGCTGCTGGACGATGTCACGAACCGCTGCTTCTTCTTCGATCATTTGGATAACCCCACGAATCTGTCATTCGATACGGCGAAGTCGGTCTCAAACACGCTTTTTTTGAAGAGGATCTTTGATTTTCATGCGGTTTACATTAGGTATATACCCTGGCAGTATACAGAGAAAAAAAGGGAAATCAAATGAAAAAATAAAGTATCTTTGAAGAATCATTTATCGAAAGGATAATCAAACAAAACACTGTACGTTCTGTAGAAAAATACTCAGCTAAAGGCACATTTCCCTTGCAAAAAGAATAATTATCTATATAAAATCCCCGATCTGAAAATGTAGCTTCATTTCTCAACAGTATAAATTGGAGAGGTCGCATAGTGGCCTAGTGCACACCCTTGGAAAGGGTGCGTAGGGAAACCTACCGGGAGTTCGAATCTCCCTCTCTCCGCCATACTATACAACTAAAAAACAGGAGGGAGATGAGAAGTTTATACCCGGAGGGTAATTCTCCCTCTCTCCGCCATAAATGTTTACACTACTCATCTTAGGGGTGAGTTTTTTTGTAAAAAGGGAGATGAGAAGCTTATGCCCGGAGGTAAATCTCCCTCTCTCCGCCATACATACAATTAAAAGGAAGAGGGAGATGAGAATCGAGCCGTTTCACGATAGGTACTACGGTTAGCATGTATCGAGGCTCGAGAGGCGTTTCGCGGTCGGAGGAGCGAACGAATCTCCCTCTCTCCGCGATAAAATACATCAAAAAATCCTCAAATTTATATTTGAGGATTTTTAATATCCTGAGAGCTCATAAGCCACTGAATCTTTATAATTACTGAAGGAATCATATTCTCAACGAGAATGAGATAACATGAATATGCTCACATTCAACGAATGAACCGATATTTTTTCTAAAAATTTCCATTTTCTATATTTTTTTATATACTATTCTCATATTTTTATTCCTATGATAGATTCACTCTCTACTCTCGCTCGTACTTTTCTCGAGAAGATGCACATCACTATCGAAAGTATCACCGTCACTGAAGAAGAATCCGGAGTTTACCTCGTCGATATCAAAACTCCTGATTCTCCACTCCTCATCGGCCTGCATGGGCAAAATATGCAAGCCCTTTCGCATATCCTCTCTCGTATGGGAGAGAAAACGATAGGATCTTACGTCAATGTTCATCTCGAAATCAATGATTATATGAAGGAGAAGGATGCAAAATTTTTCCGATACCTCGATAGTCGTATCGAAACTGTTATGAAAACAGGGAAAGACATCGCCATACCAAATCTCAACTCCTACGAACGAAAACGAGCCCATGACTACATATCCGCCAAAAATATAGCTGGACTGCGTACCTACAGCCAATGAGAATGAGTGGAACGACTCCTTCATATTGCTTCTGATGGTATCATCACCGTGAAACCGCTCCCTTCGAAACCAGGAGAAATATCCCTTGAGGAGGAGGGAACGGGTATATAAAAGAGGATGATTTCCCTACACGACCACTTATGAGAAAAATAATATCGAGATATATCACTCGTATCATCATCGCGATAGGAATTGTTGGTTGATTTTGGGTATTCCAAGTAGTAAACACGTGACCATTCTACGCTGAATACTCGATGCTCTCAGAGTATCGTCGTATGCATCCAGAGTTTATCCCCTCTGAAAAGTTTTTCCGTATTTCCAGTGCTGGGCATACGACGACCTATGCTGATAGCATCTGGATATCGCTGATCCAATATGTCGGAGACAATATCCGAGATCGTGGATATGATACCTTTGCCCCCGTACTGCTCGACCGTATCCATAGCCTTCATCCCTCGTTTACGAAACCATATGAGTTCTCTATGCTCCTCCTTCCGACCATTTTCTCGAATGAGACCGGAACGGGTGTAATAGCAAAAAAGAAACTCGTGCAGATAGCCCTCGATACGCTCGAAAGGGATCTTGGGAATTTTTGTAACCTCGATACGGTGAATGCCATAAAAAATACAACCAGAATTTCTGATCTCTGGGAGAAAAAAGAGCTCGCTAATCCCTGTAGAAGTGGGCAGATTCCTTACTATATGGCATTTCACTACTACAATGATCTGGGTCAGAACCAGAAAGCGAAAGAGTACTATATGATTGCTGCTGCGAATACGGATACACCTATTGCTGGTCGCTACCTCATAGGACTGATGGACGGAGAAAGTGGAGACCATTTTACTGCTGCATTTTCGCTCGTTTCGATCGCTCTGGAAGGAGAAGATGACGAATCAGGTCAATGTACAAATGCCAGTGTGGAGACGATGAAAGTTATAGGAAAATCCCTCACGACCAAAAATATAACGACCGACGAGGTACAACATCTCAGCGCCCTCGAAAGCAATCTCTTCAAAAATTCTCCACCGAAAAAAACAAGTACTCCATCGATAGACTGTCGAGACTACTTCTCACGTGCGATGAAGCAAGTGTTTCTCGCTTATGTCACCAACCAGGCGAAAGCCATGGAAAAAGAAACAGGGAAAACAGCAAAAAATAGTCGAGAACTCGAGCAGGCAGGCTATCTTCCTTTTTTCCCGAAAATGTCAGAAACTCCAGATTATAACTATTATTTCAACCCCGTGAGTTCGCTCTGGGAATATACCCTTCCTGATTATGCTCCGATTTGATCCCGTTAGCCTCAAGGCGTGGAAAGCAAAGGGTATCACCGAGATATCCTGTTTTATGGTAGCCCGCGGATGTGCCGGAAGCAAAATCGAAGTCATCGAAGGAAAATCTCCCCACTGTGATACTCAGATCAACATAAACGAGCATCTCGTTTGCTGGATTCCTCAAACAGATGTGCTCCTTTTTGAAAATGCCTTTATCACCGCTTCTGGCAAGAAGTGGCTGATCAAGAGCCAAGCTATCAATACTCGATGTGGTTGTTCTGAGAGTTTTGCACTCAAAACAGGGAATCCAAAGATCGATAAGATCGCTCTCCTGAAACTCAAGATGAAACAGGCAAAGGAGGGGGTCCATACAGATTAGTTCTCTCTTTGAAAGTTGAAAAACTCCTGCTGATTCCCAGGAGTTTTTGTTGTAAAGTAGGCTTTCTTGATTAAAAACTCTTACTGGTTCTTGTCATTCCTAAGTGACGCTCTCCACAGGCTCTGACGAAGGAGGAATCCAAAGTGAAATAATACTGGATTCTTCGTACCTCAGAATGACGCGTACTATATATCCAGCTTAAAACGCTATACACTACTACCCCTTACATATTTTTGTATAGCTATCGATCAGTTTCTGATCTTTCGAGTAGGTGGCTATTACCTGAGCGTCACAAGCAATCGTACGATCAAGCGACCCCTGAAGGGCTTGGATTTTCTGTATATCTTTGAGAGATTCACTGTACTTCCCGATGATAAAGAAGGTACGGTAGCGCATACGAAGGATTTCGAGGGTCGGAGCATTGGATTCGAGGTAGCTATTCGACAAGCTAATCACCGAGAGGTATCGTTTTCCAGAGTAGGCTTGCTGGATATCAGAAAGACTGACAGTGGAAGCATTGGTTGTCGGAACGAGATTCGCTTGTCACTGTGAAGCTCCAGAAGCTGTCGTTACTGGTAGAGTGGGATTGGATATGATTAATGGTGGTGTGTTATTTTTTCCGAGAAATGGATCTTTGACCTCGACTCGTTTCACTCCTCCAAAAGGATTCCCTCATTTGACTGTGACATACCGCTCAAGCTTCTTATCGAGTTCGAAGTATCCGATCAGTTTTCTCTTAAAACTAGTCGGATCGAACTGGTAGAGAATCTTCCACTCGTAGACACTGCCGGTATACGATGGGCTCGAAACGATATCGACAAATACCTGATCCTTATCTGCCGTCTGTACGAATTCATAGGCACTAATGACCGCGTCTTTCGGTAGCGTATAGGCACTTTTTATCTGTTCCCATTCTTCATGAATTTTTTTTATAAATCCAGCGTATGAAGCATTGTACATGGTTCGTATCGTCTCGATAGCCCGGTCAGTCACGGAAGTATCAGGAACGGTAACAACCACTGGAACTTCAGTCACTTTCGGAGGAGTGGCATCGACAGGAGTTACCGGAGTTGAAGGAGGAGGAGTATCAGTACCCGTAAAAGTGACTCCCGGAGCAATAGGTGATATAACGGTAGGAGGATTGGCGACGAGCGGAAGTTTGATCACTTTTGCTCGAACGAGCTGTGCTCGCATCGCATCATTCTCAGCTTCCAGTTGACGAATACGGGCTTCATATGCTTGCACGAGTCGGGTGAGGACAGTGAGCGCTTCAGCCGGAGAGGTAACCATCACATTGGTAGTAGTCACAACGGTTGCTCCCGTTAACACGCCGATATTGGAGATGAGAGTTCCAGAAGTGCTATTTATGGTACCAGTCCCTACCGCAGTATTGACCGTTCCTGCTGAGGAAGTTGAACCTGATAAAGATGAGCCCGTTTCAGCAGAAACAAGCGGAGAAATCAACAGAAGTGCCAGAGTGATAAGGGTACGGTATGATCGCATAGAGAGGAAAAAAGTTATCCAAACTATACCGATGAATTCGCGTAAATCAATACTTAAGTCCGATACATACTATTGATAAAATACTAATTTTAGTCTCTATATATTTAGAAATGTTTCTATTTTCCCTTATATGCCTTCTTTGTACGTCGGTAATTTACCATACTATTTCGGATTTTCTCCTCATTTATTTCACTCCGTACAAAACGTTGCGTCATACGAAAAAATATATACAATGCCGTCGCTCCCAAGAAGCAGATACATGCCCGAAAGGGAGGAAAGTCCGGACATCTTCCGAGAGGAGAAGAGCTAACGGCTCTGGATCTTCGATATATCTAAAACGAGGATTACGGAAAGTGCCACAGAGACAATACTCGGCGGTTGCAAGATACAGGTTACAAGTTAAAAGTTCACCAAAACGTTCAGAGAAACTATATAATCTGATTAGCATACAGGAATCTGAATCTTCAGAATACGTGAAACTTGCAACTTGCAACTTGCAACCGCTCAAAGGTGAAAAGTCATCTGGTGTTATCATTTTGATTATAGGACTGGTTCCTACGTAAAAAGAAATAGCTACAGATGGATCCCACTTCGGTGGGAGTGGTAAACCCTCTTCGATGCAAGGAGAATGGTACTCTCACATACATACAGCACTCGGAATGGTATGGTGGAGTATACTCCGCTTGAGGTGTCCCGCGAGGGGCATCCTAGATAGATATGTATCGATATACAGAATCCGGCTTATTACTGATTGGGAGTATTTTATGACTGTCCCCTGTTACATGTTGCAAGTTGCATGTAAGAGAATTCTATAAACTTGTAACTTTCAACTTTTAACTTTCAACTGATTATGAATCATATCATGCTCGTCGGAATCCAGGGATCTGGAAAATGAACCCAAGCTCGACTCATACTCGAAACACATCCTCAATACGTCCTCTTCGAAATGGGAGGAGAACTCAGAAAATACGCGGCTACTGGAACTCCCGATGGACAGCATGTGGACTCATTTCTGAAGCAAGGACTCAAAGTCCCGACCGAATATATCGTCAAACTCTCGGAGAAATTTATCAAAGAAAATCCTGGGAAACGTATCCTCATCGACGGAGGTATCCGCAGTAAGGATCAAAATGATGCCCTCGAATCCGTATGGTGAAACTTCGACGTCCTCTTCTTCGACCTCGATCAGGAAACAGCAGTGAAGCGTCTCTGTGGTCGTCGCATAGATCCTATTACTCAAGAGACATTTCCTGCGAGTTTTACAGGAGAAACGAACCCAAAAACAGGAAATAAGCTCGTCGTACGTGCAGATGATACCGAAGAGGCAATACGCAAACGTATCGCCTGGTCAATCTCTGATGCCCTTCCTCTCGTCGAAGTATGGAAAAAAAATGGTCACCAAGTATTCGATATAGATGCTGGAAGGAGTGAGGAGGAAATTTTTGCTGATGTGGAAAAGGCTCTTAGGGACTAACTATCGTAGAAAACAGGATTAATATCAACCCCTTGGGAAAGAATGCACGTATCCTGGAAGAATAGCTGCATCAATTTCTTGTTGCGAAGATGAATGATCAAGTTCTAGTATACGGAGTCAGACTTGTCTAAGTGAATTCATATAATCAAGTCCTGATATGATAATGAGTATTCTAGTATCGCCATTTAGCATGTTGTATATAAATCAACGAAGCTCTCAAACACTAAAAATGCGTCAAGATGAACTAAACTCATCTACTAAAGCATTTTATTTTACTTGACTCATATTGCC
The DNA here is from genome assembly GCA_043739785.1 of Candidatus Altimarinota bacterium. Classification (GTDB taxonomy): domain Bacteria; phylum Patescibacteriota; class Gracilibacteria; order BD1-5; family UBA2023; genus JAYUDN01. The sequence continues at coordinate 18,919 of JAYUDN010000002.1, read as the reverse complement.
ATTTCTTTTCTCATAACGAAGCCCAAGTCGAGAGGCTATACTCAAAGTCATTTCTTGTGTACTATCAGAAGGAAAAAGTGTTGTCCTCAATTGAATACTGGATGAACGGATTCTATCTCAATCACAAATTTCTTGAATTTGAGCAGTTGTAGATATAGTAAGCTCTCAGATTTCTCAGCCACTCTCTTTTGATAAATCTGCAAGAGTTCGAACACAGATTATAGATTTTGCTTTCATTAGAAATATTTGTAAATATTAGTATGAACTCTATTTGTTTATATTTTAATGTCAATATTAATTTATAAAATGTATACTTGTCAATAATCCTATGTTTTAATTCACATATTCCTCTTTGTGTTTCATAATATGATATAACTCATCTATCATAACTTATAACTTATAATTTATCACTTATAACCACTCACTTCTACCTCCACATCCCATTTTGTCGCCAGAAGTGTCCGTATTGTAAATTTGCATTAACTCCTATTTTCGACGAATTCAAGAAAAAGAGGTATCTGGAATACTTGAAAAAGGAGATTCGTGACTATTTCTCCGGACAACTTGCAACTAGCAAGGTGCAACTGAAAACTCAAAACTTTAAACAGAAAACTGTCCATACCATCTACTTCTGATGAGGAACCCCATCTGTCCTCTCGATCGAAGAGCTCGAGGAAATCCTTACATGTTTCCCTTTTTTACCCACTTTTAAGGGGAGTCAGAGGGGGTACCCCTCCCAACCTCCACTACCAGATGAGGAGCCAGAACTCACTATCGAATGTAATCCTGAGGATATTACCGAGGATTATGTGACATGAATCCTCGAGCTCGGATTTAATCGAATCTCACTTGGTGTCCAGAGTCTCAATGATGCGACGCTGAAGGCTATCTCAAGGAGTAATAGGGAAAGTATTTTTCAGGCTCTCGAGTTTATAAAAAAATCTCTCAAGTACCACAGATGAGAGCATGAAGATGGGGAGACGGAGGGGTCAAAACTGTCCGAGAACGACGAGAGAAAGAATCAGAAAAGCGAAGCGAACGTACCCCAAGGGTATTTCCAATGCGACAAGGTCGCAAAGGGGCAGTTTTTTGACCCCTCGGGAGCTTTTGATACTTTTCAATCATGAAAAGTATATAGTGTTACGCAACAAAGAATCTCTGTAAATATAGATCTAATAATCGGACTCCCCTTTTCAAAACCTGGAGATACGCTCCGCAATATCCAGGAACTCCATAGCATATTTCCTTTCATCACCCATACGAGTGTCTACCTGCTCGAAGAAGGCCTCTATCCGAAAGATTGGAAGGAGGACTCGATGGATGAGGAAGCGATGCAACAAGAATACCTCGCTATCCTCGACTACTTCGAAACGCTTGGCTGGCATCACTACGAAATCTCGAACTGGGCGAAACCGGGATATGAGTCGCGCCATAATCAATGATACTGGAATCATACCCCTACTCGAGCCTTCGGCCTTTCCGGAGCGAGCTATGAAGACGAAAAACGATGGGAAAATAGCGCGAGTTTCTCAGGATACTATCGATGAGACCGTATTCAGGAAGAAATACTCACGAGAAATGAGCTCCATATCGAACAAATCATGTTCGGGATTCGTACTTTCTCGCTCGATTCGAGCCTCCTAGAGCCGAGTAAGTATCTGCCCCTGATAGCAAGATGATTGCTTAAAAAAGAGAACTCAAAATTAATTTGCACTTCGACTTGAATTTTCCAAGAGAATTCTATAATAACCGAGCTCATATAATCTTGATGATTGGACCGTTCCAATAAAAACGTATTCCTTCTGATTGAGAAGATTAGCTTCTCGTGTTTCTGTTTCTACCCTTTCTCTCTTGTGCCGCCTTAGCTCAGTTGGTAGAGCATCCCCATGGTAAGGGGAAGGTCATGGGTTCGTGTCCCATAGGTGGCTCCATAAAAATCATATAACTCTCTTCAATCAAGGAGAGTTTTTTATTGTTTATGGAGAAGAAGAAATTTAAGGAATTTTCTCAGTCCTTCTTGTTGCTCGATTGCTCGCTTAGCATCCTGAACCTTCTGATAGTATTTTGAGAGTTGTTCCTGAAGCCACTGACGGACCACTCTTCCCTTGAGACGATAATATTGATTCTCCTTACCCGAGGGAAGTCTCTTCGTCGTCATCGTATCAAGTTCAGAAATGAGAGATTCATAGGCGATAGTCGGATTTTTAGAGATGATTTCTTTCAAAAATCCGCGAAGCCGATCCACACTCATATTGTACCCAGAGAAGAGGATAGCATCAATATATTCCTCAGCACCTTCTCTTTCAAAATACGCCTTAAGAATCGGCTCTTCAGCAATCCGAGTCCATTCGAGAACGAGATGAAGTATCTGTGCACGCATACTCATGACGGGATCTTGTATCCCCACTTCAAAAGGTACGGTTATACTATGAGGATAGTACTGTCGGAGCATATCCCAGGCGCCAGGAGTGATCTGAAAGGGTCACTTTGCCTTCGCAGAACTGATTCTTCCAGTAAAAGAAGCCAATTTATTGGCTCACCATATCGCTGATACCCTCATAATCTGATCCTGGATATAGTTTCAGAGGCCTCCTGGCATCTTTTCGCGTCGTTCATACTCTGAAGCATCGATATTTTCTATGAGGGCGATACCGTGAATGAGCTTATGAATAGCGGCTTCTCATCCAGGAAATGGAAAGCGATGCACTACCGTCGAACGTATAATCTTCTTATCCGCTCACAATCTCGAATAAGTTCCCGTATATCCTGAGGGATGGTCGATAAGGGTGCGGATCTCCTCGCCCTCGACTCATCATATCGCATGTATAAAAAGGAGGTCGATCAGTCAGATATGTTCTTCCGTCAAATGCTCACCTACGATCGAATTGGTTCCTGGGGTATTGATGATACTTTTCCCATCAGATCCGACAAAGCTCCACCCGAGAAAGGTGACTGCCTCTTCCCCTTGAGAACCTTGGTAGAAAATATCCACATTGGTAGCGATACCATTGAGATCATGAGGATGGAAGCGGTAAATACAGCTCAAATTGAGAGCTCCACTCATAGAAAATGGAAATTTTCTATGTGACTCATAGAGAGGTCGTTCGAGTACAAAGAGCCTAATCTCACCGGAATCCTTATGGAGTACCGCACCAACGATTCGACTGGGTTTTCCTGCACGGAGTTTTTCTCATTCCGTACGGAGGAGTTCCCGTCCTCTTGCTATATAGTCAGGAAGTTTCATTCTAATAGGAGCATTTTTGGTGATCGTCTTATCTTCACAGTTAGCAAGAGGCAACACGGAAACTCAGGGTTTCGTAAAAATATTGGAAGTATGATAAATAGTTTGATCCTTTACTTTTTGAGTATTTTTTAAGCCTTTGACTTTCTGAGTCTTTGTCATTCCTTCACTTTCGTTCGGAGTCGCAAGAAGAATAGCGGAAAGAGCACATCAGAAGAGAGTTTGTGAAAGTGACATAGAGGATTTATAGGGTATTTCTATCTTCTGTCAATTATTTCGATTTCCCTTTTTTCATTTTTTGGATACACTCCGATTATTGACATCCCCGAGAGGGGATTTTAATTTGGAGGAAGTTTTGACTCCTTCCACATTTTCACTATACTAATTTCGATTTTTACCTTTCTCTTATGAAAAATTTTATCAAGGAATCCCTCGCGGAACTCGAACATGTCGTTTGGCCGACAGAACAGGAAACTCGAACCTACCTGAACTATAACCTCTTTACGATTATTTCCCTCACTATCCTTCTTGTGACAATGGGATTTTTGATACGAAATGGTCTTTCTGCTACCCGGGACCTCTTCCCTCACACAGCCGCTACTCAATCAGAGGCTCCAGCTACTAAGGCTGAGCTCGAAGACCTTCTGAAAAATATCAAAGTCAATACCGGTACTACCGATACTGCGACCGGAACCGTAACAACCCCAGGAGCCATCAACCCACTTACGCTTACTGGAAATTAAGTAGCGTTTATTTCTAATTACTAATCCCTTCACCCCTTATGTTTGAATTCGGAAATAAAGAACTTGGAGAATGGTATGTCATACGTGTTATCTCAGGAACCGAAGAAAATGTCCGCTCGTCCCTCCTCCAGCGAAGAGAGGCATTCGGTCTCGAGAAGTATCTCATCGATGTCTTTGTCCCTACCCACGATACGATCGCTATCAAGGCCAATGGAGAAAAAGCCACTCGAAAGAAAAATATTTTTCCTGGATACATCCTCGTCCGCATGATCGTCACGAACGAAAGCTGGTACATCGTACGAAATACTCCGAATGTCACCGGATTCCTCGGAGCCGGAACTGTCCCAGTACCCGTCAGTGGAGAAGAACTCGAAAAACTCAAGGGAATCCTGACAGAAAAGAGCGAAGAATATAAGACAGATATGCAGGTGGGAGACTTCGTCACCGTCAAAAAGGGACCATTCGAAGGAAGTGAAGGGAAAATCATCGAGATCAATACTGCCAAAGGAATGCTCAAAATCATGATCAATCTTCTCGGTCGAGACACTCCAGTAGAAATCGAGTTCGGAAGTATAAAATCTAAGAAATAACTCTCACCCTATGAGAATTGCCCTTATTACTCTCGCGGTAGCAGCCCTTGCTTTTATCGGAAGCATTATTTGGTCGGTGATGGGAAAAACATGAGCAACGAGTACCGTCAAAAATCCCATCGTACGTATCGATGAACCGGCAGACCTCACGAATGTACAAATAGATATCATCAAAACCAATCAAAAACTCTACGACAAAGTCGAACAGCTCGAAGCCAAGATCGATATGCTCACCGGATGAAATCCCCTCTCTGGAACCCTCGTAACTCCTCCAATCCCAACTCCTACCAATACGGAAACTGGAAAGTCATCACCTCCGATTATCAAAGTTTCTGGGAAATTCCTCTCCCTCGTGATGCCAACGGTCGATCTCAAGGTGGAAGAAAATAAAGGCATCTACGACCTCCTTACCTTCGAGTCGATTCCCTACTCTACCTACTTCGATACGAGGCTCGGTCTGCGGGTACTCGTCATCGATATCTCCTACGAGTCCTTCCTCAAGAACATGAAGGCTACCACTCGAGAAATCTATAGCATCAATGAAACGAAATCATTCCCCTTTGCCAGCTTCTATGTAAACTCTATAAAACCAGATACCCTCATCCGCATCGTTACCGAATTCGAGAACCAGACAATCGCCCTCGAAATCCCGAAAACGAAGTTCCCCATTCTCAAAGCCCTTCTGACAAAAAAAGAGCCTACAGCAACCGTAAAAGCAAAACCCGCTCCTATTCCAATCCCGAAGTCCACAACGAGTAAGCCAATCTTCACGAGTACTGGAACTCCTCTTAAAAAATAGCACCATCTCACTCTTTCATTTCTCTAATTTCTAATTTTTCCCATATGGCTAACAAAAAAATACTTCTTACTTCAGAAGGTCTCTCAGAACTCTCGAATGAACTCCAACAGCTCAAAGAAGTAAAACGCGTCGAAATAGCCGAAAAGCTTAAGGAAGCCATTTCCTACGGAGATCTCTCAGAAAATGCTGAGTACCAGGAAGCTCGAGATGATCAGGCACAAGTTGAACTTCGTATCGCAGAGCTCGAAGAAATCCTTAAACCAGGAAACTATGAACTCATCGAAGATGAGAAGAAATCAAAGAAAAAGAAGGGAATCAATGTCGGAAACACTGTCAAACTCACGAGCAAAGATGAGGATGGGAAGAAGGATATCACTTATACGATCGTCGGTTCTCAAGAAGCCAACATCTTCGAAAATAAAATCTCGAACGAATCCCCTATCGGACGATCCCTCATCGGAAAGGAAGTAGGAGAAACAGCGAGCGTCACCCCTCCATCAGGAAAAACTACGACATACACTATCATAGAGGTTGCCTAATAGAGTCAGAGAAACCTATCCAACAAGTCGCTTCATTCACTTTATCACGGTAAACTATCACCGATTATGGGCTTCCTCCAGGAATACTTTCGTACGTACACCCTAGCTGTTCCATTTTTCGCCCTTCTTATAGCCATCATAGTAAAGGGGATGGTACATGCTACGCACGGAAGATTTAGTTTTTCTCGAGCGCTTGGAAGTGGGGGTATGCCATCAGCTCACTCGACTTTGGTTGTGAGCCTTTCGACCGCTATCGGCATCAAGTATGGAGTCTGGAGTGATGAGTTTATGATCTGCCTGGCTTTTGGGATTATCATCATCTACGATGCGATGAATGTACGGTTTCAGGCCGGACTCCATGCCAAAATACTCAATTCCCTCACGGCACAAAATATCCCACTCAATGAATCCATCGGACATACCCCGGTTGAAGCTATGGTCGGAGGTATTATCGGATTTTTTACCGCTATCCTCCTCCTTGGAGCTTACTAAGGTAATGAGTAATTGATAATGGAAAATGAATAATGAAAAATTGATAATGAGTAATTGGTAATAGGTGACTTGTAATTCCTTATTGAAAAACTATTTATGAAGAGGTACCTTGAGAATATATAGTATAAGTCTATTATTTTCGACTTTATAACTTTATACTTGGGAACTTTCAACTTTTAACCTGTACCCCGCTCCTTTCGACTTGAAAACTTTTAACCTGAAACCAGCAACTTTTAACCTGAAACCGCCTTTATGTTCTCCATCCACGACGAAGCACGCATAATAGAGCTCCTCGAAGCCAACGGTCACAAGAAATTCCGCTATGCTCAAGTAGAAAATGCGATCTATAAGAATCTTATTACCGATTTCGATACCATCGAAACCCTTCCGAAGGATATCCGAACATTACTGAAAGAGAATTGCTTTTATACCTCCCTCACCCTCCACAGTGAGAAGACGGGAGAAGATGGGCAGACGACGAAATTCCTCTTCAAAACCCACGATGACAAAATGATCGAGGCGGTCATCATGCGTCATCTCTCAGGACGCAATACCCTCTGTGTGAGCTCTCAGGCGGGTTGCCCTATGGCGTGTAGCTTTTGTGCGACGGGGAAACTCGGACTCATCCGCAATCTCGAATTCTATGAAATCATCGACCAGATCCTCTGGGCGGCCCACCATCTAGCGAAAGAGGATAAGACCCTTCGAAATGTCGTCTACATGGGTATGGGAGAGCCCCTGCTCAACTATGAAAACGTCGCCCGATCTATCACGATCGCCTGTAGTCAGAAGAAACTCGACCTCTCGAATCGTCGCATCACCGTATCGACCTGTGGCATCGTCCCTGGTATCCTCAAGATGGCAGAAGATTTCCCTCAGGTTTCGCTCGCGGTATCCCTGCATGCGCCGACCGATGAAGCCCGCAAACGGATCATGCCCGTCGAAAATACGTATCCCATCGACAAGCTCATGGAAGCGATCGATGCGTATGTGGCGAAGACCAATAAACGGATATTTTACGAGTATATCATGATCGCAGGAGTGACGGATCGACTCGAGTTTATCTCGGAGCTCGCCCACCTTCTCGAAGGACGTCTCGCTCATGTGAACTTCATCCCGTACAATTCTGGAGAAGGGATCATGGGGACAGGATTCCAGCCGACCAGTAAGATCATGATCAAGAAATTCCAGGAAGGACTTGAAAAGGTCGGTATTCCATCGACCGTCCGTCACACCATGGGAGATGATATCGATGCGGCGTGTGGCCAGCTCGCCCTCAAAGAAGAATGAAAATCCCTCGCCGAAGAAGAAGGCCGAGGGATGAAGAAACTCGTGGAGGGGTACTGGAAGAAGGAGGACTAATATCTAACCAAAATGATCATCTTCGAATCAGACTTCTTTAAAAAATCTTCATGTCAAATAACGTGATGGATTAAGATAATGTTGTTGGATTTTTGTTGAATTTACTCGTATCATAAGTTCTTGATGTATCCAATCACCCCTTCAAACGATAAGAGAATCGATCGGAACTCTGTCTGAACTTCAAAGAAATGTGATTATACTTTCTTTTGAACGTGAAAGAACTCTAGTGGAAAATATAAAGCTCTATAAAATACTTCAAACAGAAATATTTCATTCATTTAGGTGTATACTTTAGGAACTACTTGAGGAGTCAGTCATCTTTCATTCTTTTATAAAGTGTGCTGATAGCAGCCTCTATTATTTGTGTAGTATTGAATCAGTGATTTCATAAAACCGCTTCGATCTCTCAGAACTGAATTGCTGTATTATCTGTTGCTCGAATTGATAGTATTCTGGGACTTACAGAAGGTTTTTTCCTTAGACTCTCTATGGCTCATCTTGTTCTCTCAGGTAGTCCAACGAGAAATTCTTCCAGGCTTAATCAATTACCCGATTCTGGAGATATATCTGGCTTATTCATAAAGAGGTTTAAAAATAAATACCCATGGATAGTACTCTCTCTCTGATTTTTCAATTTTTATTAATTGTTTTTATATATTGTCTACTACTCTCCTTTTTGGAACTACATTTTCCAAAAAAAACTAGCGATATACCTTTTTTCTATATAATATGACCATGCCAAGCAAAAATATCGACCTCATCCTCACCGAAATCGAAACCCTCAAAGCGAACCAAGAGTATCAGAAAGCCAAGATCGTCGCTCGTTCAGCACTCGTCAAATATACTGATGATTATCGTCTCTATGAGGAACTGGCAGATATTTCTCTTTTCGAAGAAAACCTCGATGAAGCAGAAACCATGATCGAGGCGGCAGAGAAGCTCCATCCCGAGTCTGGGACGGGGATTTACCTTCGTGGATATATCGCTGTCGCGAGAGGTGATCATAAGACGGCTATCGAAACCCTGACAAAGGCCAATACCCTCTTCCCGAATAATCCAGAAATACTCAGAAACCTTGGGTGGGCATTTGTCCTCTCAGGCAGTACCAAGGAAGGGAACATCCTCATAGATAATACCCCGAAAGGGATTGCTCTCCTCAGGCGCGCTTCCCATATCGCCCCAGAAGATGCCCTCATTACCAATGATCTCGCCATCGCCCTCATCGCCTCTTGAGAACATCAAGAATGAGAAAAGCTTCTCGCCACCATCGATGGTGACCTGAGTCGTGTACAAGGTCTTACTTCGTGAGAAAATCTGTAAAATTTTGAAAAAATCTGAAACTATAGTATTATATTGATTATAGTTTCACTCTTTGTATTCTTGAGGGCATCTCCCCCATACTTGCTTCCCAACCTCCCAGTATCCCATCCCTCCTCAGCTAACCTCCTCACCAGCTAATCTGCTCACCAGCTCACCCGCTTTCTACCTCCTTCATTTCTCTATGTTTACTATTCCCGTTTCAGATATACTCTCGAGCTACACTGGTGATTCGAAGGAATTTTCATTTTCTTGAGCGATCTACGATGGATACTTCGAAGATATTACCTTCCAGAAGGACCTTTCCTTTGATCTGAAGATTATCGGACTCGATGATAGTGTCGAAGTAGTGTTCAAGAACCTCGAAACCGATGTTACCTACGAATGAGTCCCACATCATATAGCGATCGGAGGATTCGAGCGTACCTTCTCGGAGAAATATGATCCAGAGGAGGCCATTGCCTGAGTCCATATGATCAAGGGAGGCAATATCGACCTCGCTCCCGTCCTTCGAGAAGAAATAATTATAGCGTGTCATGAACTCTAAGAAACAGGGGGCTTCCATACTCCCGATCATCGAAAAGATAGCCGATAAATACGGATGGAATATCTCTCTTGACGACTATCGATGTGCAGGATTTATCGAATTTCAACGATGAAATCGGTCCTTTTTCTGGAACAATAATTTTGATTTCAATCCGCATGGAAGTGTCGAATTTATAGAAGACAAAGGGTACACTCGAGATTTTCTCCTGTTCAAATGATACCCGATAGCTCACGGATATACCTGCTACTTCGACTCAAAAACTCCAATAAGTAAGCACCTGGAACAATGGCGAAAATATGCCATCCAGATTGAATACCCAATTATCATAAAGCCAAATTCACAATCCCTTGGGAATGGTGTAAAAAAAGTAGGATGCGCTTCGGATTTGAAAAAAGCAATCCAAGAAGTACTCAAATACCAACCAGTTTTTCTCATCGAGAAGTTCGTCCCCGGGCAGATCTGGAGGCTCCTGATGTCACGAAAGCAGTGTGTTTCCTACTACCAGACAATTCCGGCTCATATTGTAGGAGATGGGGAAACAAGCATCGCTGTACTTATCGATTCTTTTATAGAACACCATCCAAAAATCAAAGTTTTTGATCCAAGTTTTGTCTTGAAAGTCGAGGAATTAGGATACTCGATGGATACTATACTCCCTTTATGAAAAGTGCTCGAACTCCTCGATATTTCCAATTTCTCGGCATGAGGAACCATGCATTTCACCGAAAAACCCCTCCATAAAGAGACAGAATCGATGATGAAATCCATAATGCATGAACTCAATCTCGAATGGTGTGGTATCGATATTATCTGTGATGATATATCGAAGAGTCCTACGGAGCAGGACACTTTCATCATCCTCGAGCTCAATGGAAAACCATGAGTGAGTGGCATCCCGGAAGAACAGATATATCCTACGATTGAGCGGTTACTGATAAAGATCTCCGAAGTAGGATAATAGAGACTATTTCCCGAGGAGTTGCTTCAGTTTATACGCCGTTATAAAAGGATAGTACTTCTGTGAAAGTGGGATAATTCGTTTTTTCGGAAGTTTCACGATTGAGCCCCCGAATTTTTCCTTGAAATTCGAGACACCACGAAGGTGATCATGTGGATTATGAGGACTGGCAATACCGAGAAAATCATAGATCTTCGATCCATAGGCTTTCGCATCTTGGATCATCTGCCATTGGAGAAGGTAAGGGGCCATATGTTTTCGAAGGAGGACATCCGAACGCGATGCTCCATAGTAGTATATAGCTCGTTCTGGGGTGAAGACCGCAATACTCGCCGCGATGACCTGGTTTTCATAGAAAGCGAGGTAAAGTCATCCATTCGCTCCGATTTGATCTAGAAATACTTTGTAATAGGCAAAACTGTTCTGAGAAAAACTATCTCGCTCCGTCGTTTCCGAGAGGAGCTCGTACCAGAGGTCAAGATTTTCTCGCGTCGGTTGAACTCGCTCGATGCGAACTCCCCTCTTTTCAGCCAGTCGTATATTGTATCGTCCCTTCTCGTGCATTCATTTGAATATGTCTTCGAGGGGAAACGTGAGATCAATCGTTCGAGTATAGGGAACAAGAAATGATCGATATGAGCTCTCGAGTCAGATTTCGAGTACTTCAGAGAGGGGTTCGATCTGGAGAAAGAGCACCCCGAGTTGTTTCAGTTCCTTTTTGAGATCCACAATCATCGGCTTCAATACATCATCAGGGAGATCACAACCAAGAGCAAAAGCTCCTCTCTGGCCAAATCACAGGGTACGAACTTCGACCATTATCGCGACCTTTTCATTTCCAAAGTAGAAGGCACTTCGAGCCTGTCCTGATTCGAGAAGAATCTCCTTCCATACTCACGATTGCCAAAACGAAAGATGGGAAAGCGGAGGATTCGAATCTAAAATTGTAAACTTCATAGAAGAGAAGTCTACGAAAAAGTCATAATTTGCAAAGAAAAAGTTTGCACTTCCGAGGAAAACCTGATATAATCTAGAGGAATTAATACTTTACTATGCTTACGCAACTCGAAATCAAAAAACGGACCACCGATACTGGGGTGAAGGTTTTTTCCTTTATAGGAGAGCTCGACGAGACCAATGTGGACAGTACCTTCCCTGCCATCATGACCGATATCGGAGCCTTCGAAAACTCAAAAACCATATTCAATATGGAACAACTCCAGTACCTCAATAGTAAGTCCATCGGATATATTGCTGATATCTCCCAACGAACGGAGGATGCCGGTGGGAAATTTTTCCTCTGTGCCCTCTCTCCAGAAGTCAATGATACTCTGGATCTCGTAGGAATCACAAGCATCATCCCTATTTATGATAGTGAAGAAGAGGCTCTCACGACGATTGGACAATAGCAAGATGAGGGAAGCGAATAAGAAAAAATATTGATTTTTCGATAAAAATACCTATTATACAAATATAAATCTATCCCTATGCCAGTATTTTATCGACAAGATGGGGTATCTAAATCACCTGGAAACAATCTACAGGTTGAAACTGATATTCCAAAAATAACCACGCAGTGAGAACTCGATAGATTGCAGAGTGAGCTTCTACGAGCAAAATCTATCGAGGAGAAGAAGGCAATTCGTGAGCAAATACTTTCGATAAAGCGAGAACTCAATCGCACCAAAACTTATACTGAACTGAGTCGAACAAATGCTTTAGCACGAGAAAAATCGAACGATGGGAAGGACTCTTTAGATAGCCTTTCAGCATCGAATCTCATGCGAATAGATAAAGATGAAACTTGGAAGAATAAAGAAAAACGAGGAACCCTTCTCTCCAAGTTTTTTCTCTACGCAAGAAAAACTGATGCCGAAGGTAATATCCACGAGGAGCCTTACAATGGAAAAGATTTAGCTAGAGAAGAAGAACTATATGTAGACTTTGGTAAAAATAAAAGTGCTTATAACCGTATCTGACTCGGACATATGCTTTCAGCTGATGTCGGGTATGTAAAGGTTGGTGGGAAGATCTGAGTGCGTTCCATCGTACAGAATCGGGTCGGCTACTATACGAAACCATCAGCCGACGGATACATTCCAGTATTTTCCGGGGATATTGTTACTATTCCAACGGCGAGTGAAATATCTGAATTTGTAAATGGAAAAGAAGCGCAGGGGCTAAAACGAAATTCCGACCAATGAGAAAGTGATACAGCAAATGATATCTATATTGAGAGGATTTCTCGAATTCCAAACAATAGATGGATTGAACTCAATACCCTCACACGGGAATCATACGATTTCTGGAAATGAAAATGATTTACCCATGAACAGGCTTGTTGAATAGTCGCTAACGAATTCAGAGAAAGTAGTGCTAATCCAAGAAATACCAATGGAATTGCAGTTGGTATTTTTCAGTGGGAAAAAGAAAGAAAAGAAGATCTTGAAAGAAAGTATGGAAAAAAGATTTTAGAAATGAGTCATCAGGAACAACTAGAGTTAGCTTGGGGAGAAATGAATACAACTGAACAGAAGATACTCGAACCCCTAAGGAATTCAAAAACAATTAGAGAAGCAGCTGCAGTTTTCTGTGAAGTATTTGAAAGGCCAAAAGATGTAGAATGAGAGAAAGGTATTCGTTGAGATTTGGGTGAAATATTTTCAGCGCAGCTGGAATGAAAATGAGATTCACCGATCTCTGTGATGTGATGAAACCGAGAAGATATTGAAAGAAATCTAGAAAAGACGAGTTTTCTATGAATACCTATAAATCTTCATCGATCAATTGTCCCTGCCCTTAAGTCAGCAGAAAATACTATAAAACAAGATCCGGCATTAAGTGGGTATAAAATACACAGAGCTGAAGGGTATAATTGGAGAAATATAGAAGGAACTACAACACTGAGTAATCATGCCCTTTGAATTGCATTAGATTTAAATCCTCAAGAGAATATGTGATCTTTCGGAAATGGGCAAAGAGATATACCAGAAAGGTTTGTACAAATTATGAAAGAAAATGGTTTTATATGGTGAGGAGATTGGAAGACTCGATTTGATCCTATGCATTTCGAATTTTCCAATGTAGTATTACTAGCAAAAGCAATACATAGTTCTAATAGCCAGGCCTAAAACAATCTCCCCTGCCCCTCCACTTCAGTTTGGAGGGGATTTTTATATCGGAAAATACGTTTGAGATCTTCCTTCACATCATACCCGACCACGAGGATACCACTGGTTTCTAAGAAATAAATAAATGAAGCGATATCGACTTTTACGGGTTCGATATGGTAGTTAATTGTATTGAAAGAGACGTAAATATGTGACTGATCAGTGGTGAGAATCAGCTCTTTCTGCTTGGCCATTTCTTTCATAAAATCATTCATCTTTTCGAGTGAGTCAACTTCACGAGCTTCGCGAGTTTCATATTTTTTCACAACGGCTTGGTACTGAGTAGGAAGAAGGGATTTGAAACCAAAAGTCTGAAACAAGGCGATGAGTTCATCATTCCAAAAATTGGTATTCGAAAACTCAGAACTCGCGAGATCAAAATCAATCGGTAGATCCGTATGAATGGAAGCGAGTTGGTAGGACAGAAAGGCATTTTCTCTTTGTTCAATGAGCGTATTTCTGAGCTTCTCCGAGATATCATCGAGGTGGTCATAGATCCCTGCGAGGCTTCCGAATCTGCCGAGGAGGTCCTCTGCCTTCTTCGGACCAAATCCCATAATCCCAGGAATATTGTCTGAGGTATCCCCGACAATCGCGAGATAATCGACCACCTGTTCTGGAGGCACCGAGAACTTCTCGATGACATCAGCGCGACGGAGGAATTTCTGCTTCATCGCATCAAAGATGTGTACCTTCCCATCTTCGACGAACTGACAGAGATCCTTGTCTGAAGAGATAATCACCGCTTGGAGGTTCGACCAATCTACTCCATTTTTATCCTGATGTTTGATGTGATGCACCATCGACCCGATAAGGTCATCCGCTTCGTATCCTTCCTTTTCAAGAACCGGAATACGGAGAACCTCGAAAAGCTTGAAAACTTCCGGAATTTGAGATCGGAGATTATCTGGCATACGGTCACGAGTCCCTTTGTACTCTGCGAAGAGCTGATGTCGAACATTTTCCCCAGGACCATCCGTCGTGATGACGAGGTGATGCGTTTCCCCATTTTCCCAGAGAGAACGGAGAAACTTCGCTACTCCAAAGACGGCATTGATCTGTTTTCCATCTGGTGTGTGCATCTCCGGAATGGCATAAAACATACGGTAAATGAGATTGTAGACATCGATGATAAAGAAATTTTTCATAGTTTATGGATTATGCCTCAAACCAGTTATAACGAAAAATAGTACACTGTGGTTTCGTATTTTCAACATTCGTATCCTATCCAATTCTCTTCTTTTTCCAACTCTTTTTCCTACGGGATATGAAGGTCTTCTTCGATCGGGAATCCCTGAATTTCAAGCATTTTTCGAAGGTATTTTCACTGAAGGTGTCCCGGAAAAAAGTGGGTATGGTAGTGTTCAACACTCCGATTTCCCATCGTCTCTCTCGTACATGAGAAATACTGAGTATCCCCATAAAAATCTTTCATAAACTGATATACTTCGACGAGTTCTCCAACCTCATCACTCGTGAGTTCAGTAGCAAATGTTTTATGCACGTATGGTACCACCATCAGATGCTGCTCATCGCCAGAGTATGGATAGAGATTCCTCAGAATATACCAATATTTCCCTTTCCATACGGTATGATCTGCCTGAGCGGAAACATCACAAAAGGGACACTCCTCACGTCCGAGGATTTTTTCTCGAGTTTTGGCATCGTAAGCCTTGCGGTCTTCGTTCATGTTCATAAAAAGAAAATTAAGAGGATGGAATTTTCTCTATTCGCCAGACCATATCCTGCTCGATGAGGGACTCAATTCCCTCTCTGTCAAACCAACGAATATCATCGACTTCAGATTCTTGTCGAGTAAATGGTGTATCTTCTGGTATGACTCCGAGGTACATAATATCAAAATGAAAATGTGGAGGCCTCCCCTTCGCATCGCGAGATATCGCGTGGACGTCAACGAGGAATATCTCTCAGATGATTTCTGGTTCACGATCAATACCTGACTCTTCATGGAATTCCCGAATCGCTACACCCCTCACATCAATCTCTCCATCACAGTGTCCTCCGAACTGTTGCCAACGCTGGAACTTCTTATGGAGCATCAGGAGTACTTTTGTCTGATCTGGATTCGTAATCATCATAGAACCGGTGATATGTCCATCGAGATTATCCTTCACAAAAGCAAAAGTTCCATGTGTTTCTATCCAAGCAATCGTCTGAAGAGTGGCATCTTTTTCTTGAGGATACTGGAGGGCGTGAGCCTGAAGCTCAGAAATAAGGGAAGAAAGAGACATAAGTTAAAGTTTAATATGAAAGTATTGGGAAAGGAGAAGCTGGAGGATCTGGAGAAATCTACGATGCCGAAATGTGAGAATAAAGATAATAAAACACTCGATAAAATTTACTGAGATAAAGAGTGCATTTGCTATTTTCCAATCGGTAACGGCAAGGATATCGATACCGTACATAAGAACAGATACTCACCAAGCAATCGAATCTTCTGTCTCAGGAAAACGAAAGAGTTTATAAGCGATAGAAATCATACCGAAACTATCGATAAGTGTGTTGATGATGATAGTATAAAGAGCATCCTCGACTATATACCAGACTAGTAAGGAGAGAAGGGCAAGGATGATGAATCATTTTTCTAAAAAAGTGATGCGAAAGTATCCATAAAATAACGCAAGGAGCGCTTCAATAGAATGGAGTACTGCGAGAGTCCCTATGAGCCAGATCGTAGAACCAGCACCTCAAGCCATACCCGAGAAAAATACGAATGTCATAGAAAGGGCTATGATAAACCACCCAGTAAAGTTTGGTATCGTTTTTCTCCGGATGATACTATAGATATACCTTCCTTCAACTCCGAGCGCAATCAAGGAAGCAATGATAGCAAAGGTATGTGACTGTAAAAATGCCATATTTTTATATATTGAGCTTTTCTAAAATCTTCTCAAAAACTTCATCTGCACTCCCATTGGCATCGATTCTTATAAAACGATTTCTCATAATTTCCAACTGTTCACACATATTATATCCTTCTGTAATTTTTTCATAAAATGCCTTCCCTTCTCATTCGAACTTATCACCTCCACGATCTGAGGTTCGAGAAAGGGCGAGATCTATATCGATTTCGAGATAGAAAACGAGATCAGGCAGAGTGGAGTCGAGAGCTTCAGTATTGATGGCTAGTACCCTCTCAACCCCGAGTCACTGGGCCACTCACTGGATCGCACAGGATGAGAGAAAGGATCGATCCGAGATCACTATTTTCCCCATTTTCAATGCTGGTTTAATGACGGTCTCTATGGTCTGTGCTCGAGCAGCCGCAAAGAGGTAGGCATTGGTGAGGGGATGCATAGTTTCTCACTCCCAGATTTTTCCCTGCGCCAAGTACCGTATATCCTCGGCGATCGGCGTCGAGCCAGGCTCCCGAATGATGAGAACTTCTGGCGGTATCCCCTCTTGAGAAAGAGGACGAGGAGGATTGGCACGGAAATACTCCCCCAGTTTTTTCACTTGTGTCGTTTTCCCACTCCCGACGATGCCTTCGAAGACGATATACATAGAGGATTTATGCAAAGAATAGGAAATATATCCCGAGAATGAAGAGCCAACCCATTAGCATCTTTTTGAGCCAAGTATTTCCGAGTTTTATACCACTTTTGGCTCCGATAAATCCACCGATATATCCTCACACGGAGAATATTATCATATATCGGATATTGTAGACTCCGCTTTGTATCAAAGGAAATATAAATCACACGACAAATGGCATCGTAAGAAAACATCCCATCAGTCGAGCCTGGAGGTTCGTCACTCGAAAGAAAAAGGTATGAAGAAACTGGAATAATATTCCCGTTCCCATAGGGAGCACCGAGAAGAGGATATTGAGGAGGAAATAACCAAAAAATCCGGTAAATTTTCTTTTTTTAGAAACCTCCGAGGTCATAAGTCAGAGCTTTGGCATGAGTATATTGACCATCAGGAGAACAATCATGAATCATCCCGTAAGTTTGAGTAACACTTCCGGAGAAATATCTACGAGTATTTTTCCTCAGAGAAATCATCATAAAACCGCAAGAAATGAGATGGGGATGATGAGGTCTCATCGGAGTTTTTGAGTCCGGAGGAGAGGTATAAGCGCTCAGAGATTTATACCAACATTTCCTATCTGATACACCGCTTTCGCAAGTTGGATTGGTATCCCTATGAGGATAAGCGTACTCACTGAAAGGGCAGAGCCCACTCCAGGGATGAGGAGCCCGATAAAAGAAGAAGCGAGCGCTATGAGGAATACAGAAACTTCTATCATGAGAGAAAAATACAGAGAGTTACGTGGGCTTATCTAGGAAAAAATATCTATCGACTATTTTATGAGTGAATGACAGAAATGGAAAAACTATTCGACGGTAAAATACTTGAATTCACTCGCTCCATAGTACTCTGGCCAGTGCTGACAGTAGAACTCGTACATACGATTGACTCGATCTTGCGAGAGCTCTTCGAATCCGAGAGACTCTATCTCGCTTCGTATCTCCGCCTTGATCGTATCAAGCTCAGAACTATCAGAAACTACTCGTTCAAACTCGACGAGGTACCCATATCCACTATTTTTATCGAGGCAGATTGTATAGTCTTTGTAGCTGTATTCCTCACGGTATCGAGACCACTTCGAAGCATAGGTACATCCCGAGGCGAGGAGTCGGGCGTCGAGATCATCGATCGACATACTCACGTCCGCTTCGAACTCGATACGTCACGTTCCATTGATGCTATTGGTCTCGTCGATCGATGCCTTGATGACGAAGATCACCCGTTCATCCGCCTGTCGAGTGCGGACTGAGAAGGACTTGCCTATCTGGATAATATGCTCAAGTTTCGCGAGATCTCCTTCGGACAATACTTCTCGAAACTGCTCGACCATCTGGGAGAAATCCCCACCATTGAAGTAGTGATTGAGCTGGGAATTCTTCCCGATCATCTTCACTTCTCATCGCGATCGAAGTGTAGACATAAACTTCTCGGCATTTGCCTCACTCTGGAGGAGGACTTTGACTTCGATTTCTATCTGGTTCATGGGGGGTAGTAATGAGTAATTAGTGAAGGCTCTAGACCAGAAGAAATATTAAAAAGTAATTATTTCTGGTAAAACTTATAAAGAAGTATAAGAAGTTCTTTTTCTAATTCAATTGTTTCTTTA
>JAYUDN010000001.1:0-193740 GCA_043739785.1 Candidatus Altimarinota bacterium | reverse complement strand
AATCATGTAAAGATGCCACTTCTTACGACATGCTGTTTTTATATTTTTTGTTTTGCCATAGTGAGACACTAGCTTACTCCATCACACCTTGACGAGAGCCAGAGTGAGAACAGCAAATATAGATTCTATCATATGGTTCATCTCAAAACTTGAGTCAAGATTACTCTATGAGAACCAAATATCACCTGTTATTATTCAAATATTGAAGGGGAAAGCTCTTTCGGTTGAGTATATGTTGGAGAAACCCATATTGTATAGCCAATCTTTTGACTAGCATACCACATATAAAAATTTACGGCATTTTGTAAATCTTGAGGTAGAAAATTCTTCATATTAGTTGTTTTTTTTGTAGTGAAATCATACTTAAATACACTTTTTCAGATTAACTCTTGTGCGCCCAACTCTGTCTTAATAAAAACTCAAAACTTATTATTATAATTTGGAATAATAATTTGATAATAAATACAAGTTTTCTTGTAATCCTTATCTTTTAGATAATTGAGACATTCTTTTTCACTTGAGTTTGATCTAATGTTACCAAGATTTGTTATGGTGGTAGTTTTTGTATTATCATTTAATATAACTTGATTTCACTGCATATCGAGAAATGCTTGTGAAAAATCTTTATTATTTGCAGCATATGTGATAAAAGGCAGGCTTAAAAAAAGAAGGACTGATAATAATGCTTTAGACTTCATATATAAATAATTAGGAATATTCGTACTAAATACTATATGGATATAGATTTTTTTCAATCAAAAATAAAAAAACTCTCCATATCGGAAAGTTCTTTATACTTTGTGCGGAAATTTATCTTGTGTAAAACGCAGATATACGGGTCTGTAAGTTCGGTTTTATATGGCGGAGGAGGAGGGATTCGAACCCTCGAACAGGTTACCCCGTTGCTTGATTTCGAGTCAAGTACTTTCAACCACTCAGCCACTCCTCCGTGGATGTGCATAGTAGCGACAAAGATGATATTTTCAAGAAAAAATTCTTATTATTCTCCTCAAATAAACTATAGTACCTTGTCTCGATCTTCTCGCTTCACGACTGATACGATAATCCCATATTTTTCAAAAATTTGAGCCATCTCGAACATTTTTGCTATATATTCTCAAGCAGAGTCACGATACCAAGAGATGGCCGTTCCGGTTTCTTTATGTGATTTTCGTTTGGTGAACTGTGTTGGCGGATTGAGATGGATATCGAACCAGTCTCTCAGGGCAAGCAATGCTTCTACATCATCGGCACTTGTATGTATATCCCGACGAAGATATCAAAGCGCCTGAAATACACCAGTTTCTTTCTCATCATATGCATTCGTGAATGTAGTAATAAACCGGATAAACATAGTCTCTATTTTCGTATTTTTTGATAGATTTCTTGTACTTATCGGGGCGTTTTGGCGAGTTTAGTACTTTTTTCGTCTTCAGAACGTACATTATCGACGGGACGAAGGAAAACATGCATCGCATTTTTGCCTTCAAGTGCCGTAAATATAACTTTTTTATCCTTGAGTCCTTTGAGTTCGATATTGAGCCACTTACGTTCCTCAGGTCGCATACGTGATATCCCGATATCGAAAGAGAGACCATGCATATGAGAAGTCTTGCCATCATTTGCTTTATGATTCCCCTGGGATGGGATTTTATCATAATACTCTTGAGGACGGGCAAGACTCGTGATAGGAAGTTTCTTTCCCGGAAAATTCAAATCAAATTTTCCAGCGATCTCCTCAAGAAGTCGTCGAGTAGGAGGATCAAGGACTCTCAGTAGATTCTTCTTTGAAGGATTCTCTTCGTACATACCGATAGCAACGAGTTCATACCCCTTTCCTGATTCAGGAACGAAGATGAGTTTTGATTCTTTAATCCCATCAGCAATATCAGAATAAGTACGAAAGGGTTTTCTCATCGCCATTTCACGTCGCTCACGCTCCAATTCTGTAAGCTTCCCCTCAGTTTTTCCTGATTTCTTTTTCCCTGTCCTTCTATTCGCTCATTCGATCAGTTTTGGATCCTGGAATTTGAGACTGACTTTTGCGGTATTGGGACTTTCTGGTATTTCTTTCATTCCATATTTTTGCCCGAGTTCCTGACGTACATATCGAGTCTTGTGAAAGTATATCTGTGACTCTATGGGAAGGTCTTTGAAGATATCTTTCCATTTTTCCCCTGCTTTCAGATCTCGGGATATAGAAGTGCCTTTATTGTATGAAGCTCAGAGCATACCTACGATATCAGTCTTTTGAGGTTTTCACTGGATATAAAGGAGATAGTTTTGCTTAAATGCGGAAGGGAAGGTCTGAATAACATTATCAAACCAGAGGATTTGTGCCATCATTGCGTTGGTATGATCTTGCATCCCCGCGATGAAATCAGGATTAAGGTGTGCGTGCGGATAGAACTCCTTTCCAAGAGTATCATATGGCTTCTGTTTCATCTGAGCTGAACCCAAGGCTATAGGATTACCTCTTTTATCCCTACTTAATGAGTAATTGTAAGTAGCTCTTCCATTATTGGCATATTGATAGAGTACTTCCCCCATCTTATCTCCCATAAGATTCAATACTTCATCTTTTGGCTTCAGGAGTCACTTTGCCTGACTTCCGATATAGATATCATTATCCATATGTTCCACTATATTGAACATCATCGGAAGCCAGTACGGGATGACTTCATGGACCTTTTTCCCAGGAAATGCTTGTGAGGGAATGTTTGCTGTTTTTATTTTTTCATGCGCCTGACGAAAACCAGTCTTCAGGTAGTCGAGTCATTTGGATCTCTTTTCAGGAGTATCGAGAAGAGGCTCGTATGGCACATAGGAGACAAAACTATATGGCATACTGGTCTTATACGTACCTGCATATTCACTACTCACAGGAAATGAGAGTCCATAAATACGATGTCCTGCAGGAAGTGCTGCGCTAAATTGCTGATTGACTCCGACTCATTCACGAAAAGTGATCTGGAATTTTTGATTGGTCGGCGAAGTATACGAAAATACTTTATCTCCTATTTTTTTCAGTTCTAGCCGTGTGTATTTTTGTTCATTTTCTCATTTTGTAGCGATAAAAAAAGTATTTTGATCATGAGATCACTTTTGTTTTAAAGCCGCATCAAGAAATCATATAACATCACTACTCATACCCCGTTCGAATCACTGCTGGAATCACTTTAGAACATCTTTTGTGGGTTGCAATCATTCTCTCATGGTACTTGGAGAAGGAGTTATTTCTTTATATTTTAGCTGGGGGGAGGGTGTGTAGGGGATATTTTCAGCAAGAGCCATAGAAGAAAATTATTCCTCTAGTCTAGCAGAAAAATGGAGAAAATACAAATTCTCTCACTATTTCTTCACGATTTTCGCGATAAAAAATCCTTCCGTCTCGTCGCTGGGAAGTATTCTCACCGCACGATTCAGAATTTCAGGTTTACTTTGAGTAATATACTGTGTCCAATCCGTATCGAATCATACAGTATTCACCATTCACCATTCACTATTGGTTTTCCACCAGGGTTTCTCTGAGAGTCCGATATCTATCGCTTCCAGACTCGCATTTTGGTTTGATTTGAGAAATTTCGCAATTACTCATTCGTTCTCTTCTGGGGCAAGCGTACAGGTGGAGTAGACAAGGGTTCATCATTTTTTCAATCTCGTATAAGCAAGCATCAGGAGTTCGTACTGGAGCTCAGCCTTTCGAGCGATATTGTCGAGGGACCAGAATCCATAACTCTTTTCATTCGCTATATTGATTCGTCCTTCAGCACTACACGGAGCATCGAGGAGGATCCTATCGAAGAGACGCGTATCGTTTTCGAGGTACTTCTTCGCATCCATCTTTACTCCCTCGACGATGATCACCCCTTGAAGTCGGCAATTGTATATGAGTTTATCATAGCGGATCTGATTCTGTTCGAGGGCGGTTATCGAACCAGTATTTTGTATTATCATCGCCATCTGGGTGGTCTTCGAACCTGGTGCTGCACAGACATCGAGAATCGTTTCTCCTGGCTGTGGATCAAGAGCGAGAACAGGAAGCATCGAAGCAAGCGATTGGAGGTAGATCTTGCCTTTATAAAAAGCATCCGTTCACTTGATAGCGTATTCGAAAGAACGATCGAAGAAATAGCAGCATTCTCTCTCTTGTCATTCTCGCGAAAGCGAGAATCCACTCAGTTTCTCAATAACTATTCCCTTCTGAGCGAATTCCTTCCAGACTTCACTTCCATCCCCCTTGAGGAGATTGAGACGAAACGAGCCTTTTCGTTCGTGGGAAAATACTTCTAACACAGAGTCGTAATCATTTCCAAGAATCGTCTGCAATCGAGAATCGAGGAGTTTTGAGAGGTTCATTTAGAGTTTGGTTATTTTTTTGGTTTTTATCAATCCGGGAAAGAAGTGAGACATTAGTATATTCATTCTTACCATCAATTACCTCCTCATTTTTCTACAAGAAATGTTTCAGAAAGTGACTACAGTACTGAAGAAACTGAAGTCTTCGCTATAGTAAACCCTTTATCGTCATCTTGGTACTTCTCCTTCCACTCTTCTGGATTTCCATAGTCAGCAAAGTCTTGATACCATCCGTGGGAAAACTTGGGCTTATGGGCCGCCTTGAGCGGACACCAGTATCGCTCCGTCCGACCCGCAATCTCGACCGAATACGCAAAGAGTCCATTCACATAACTACAGTAGAGGCACTGGACCTTCTGGATCATATTGAGATAGTCGAGAAATCTTCGATCGAAGATGATATACTCTGATCTCTTTACTCGTGGTATTCCATAGAGTCGGAAGGCTATCCCATGGTAGATCGTGATACAGAGGTCGAGGATCACAACTGGGAAGATCATAGAGAGGATAAATGGTATCGCGATAATCTGTCGCACGTTCATCGCTGAAATCGGAAACCTCCAGGTTGGGAGTTTCATGTTCCTATTTCGTTTTCTCATTTCTTCGAGAAATATCACTCGTTTTTCTTCGAGGGAAAACCCATACTTTTCTGACATTTTATCATACTCTATCTTGAGATCCTGGTTAAGGGACTCTATTTTTTTGAGGATATCACGAATCGTTTGTTGCATAAAGGGAGATTACTTTTTAAACTGGATACCTTTATAGTAGGCAAGAATCGCGGAAACTCCGAGAGGAAAGAAGAATATGAGTAGATCGACTATGAAAGAAAGTGTGTAAAAATCAGGTCCACATGGTCATCCGCAACGTCCACCACCATAGTAAAATGGGAGGGGGATACCGAGTGAAAGTGGTCCATCGCTTGGTTGATCATCACGAAAAAACCATGCCGTAAGCACGATAAAAATGAGCATATATACAAACACCGCCAGAACGAGTGTCTTTTTTCGTATGTGGAGTGGAGTCATCATGGTTGTTATTCTCAGTTACCGACGACTACCTTCGCGTGTCGAATGACTCGATTTCCCATCATATATCCTGGTTCGAATTCTTGGATAATTTTCCCTGCTTCTCCTGGCATCTGAGTCATCACTTCGTGTTGTTCCGGATCGACTTCACTTCCGAGTGAGATCATTTTCTTCACCCCCTGAGATTCGAGATACTTTTCCATCCCTCCGAGTACCGAACGAATCCCATCGACAAATGAGTCACCACTCGTCCCCTCTTTGAGCTTCACTGCGCGTTCGAGATGATCGACTTGTGTTAGGAGTGGGAGGAGGAATTTCATCGACAAGTATCCGACCATTTCTTCTCGTTCACGTTCATTTCTTTTGAGAAGATTCTGATAGTCTGCTTGGGCCCGAGCAACTGATTCTCGGAGTTTCTGTATTTCTGGGTCTACGGTAGTATCCCCGATGGGAGTCTCATCCTTCTGATTGGTTTCTGTAAGAGGTGCTTCATCCTCCTGTTTATGGTCATCTTTTTTCTGGGTCATATATTTTATAAATAATAAACTGACTCGTATTTTCTCTTTCGGAAAAAATAAGAGAAATGTGAAATCCCTAAGCTATTTGATTTTTGCTTGGATCTTGGTTCGAGTCTTTTCAAGCTTGCCCTTCGCTTCATCAAGCCAACTACTGATAACTTCGAAGGTAGCATCCGTGAGGCTAGATCCTCTTTCTTTTGCTTCCTCGATGATGGCAGATTTTTTATCGAAAATAGCATCCACTTCTGCTTTTGCAGCAGTTTTTTGCTCAGCTGTTCCTTCCTGTGCAGCGGCAACCACACTACTGACCTCCATCGTAAAGTCTTCCATCATAGCTTCTATTTTTGCCTTGAGTCCTTCGAAATCCTTTACATCTGAGAAGTTATTCGAGACAAACTCCTTTACGTCATTGTAGGCAGTTTTATGAATATCAACCACTTCATTGATGAGGGAATCTATGGTGGTTTTTGAAGTATCGGCTTCGAGCTTCGAAGTACCTTGATCTTTGCGGTATTTCATCGCAATGGCGAGTCCTGCAGCATAGCCAGCAAGAAGAGTAAAGAGTCATTTTTTCATATATTCAAGTTAGGGGAGTTTATTATATAGAGAATCGTGAAAAATTCAATCTATTTTCTTGTGGCTTCCATCCAGTACCGATTAGTATGAGTAAGAGGAAAGTAAGCAAATCAGGGAAATGCTTGAAAAATCCTAAAAAATATGATATACTTAATCATATGGACAAAACAAGTATACAAAAAACGACAAAAATCCGAGTCTTCGGAACCCTCGAATCGCCGAATATGCTCCAGTGAGACTTCCGAGTTCTCCTCTGGAATATCCATAAATGTCTTTCGAAGAAGCTCCCCGAAGATATGAATCGTCTCCTCGATCGCGCTGATATCGTCCTCTTTCAGGAAGCACTCTTTTCAGAAAAATGGGAAGGTCTTTTTGAGAAGTTCGACGGATTCGGTTGGGGATTTTTCAAAGGATTCCGTTTCCCTCGTAGGGAGATTTTCTCCGGGGTGATGACCGGATCTCGCTATACCATGTCGGGTCACACTATCCACTCGACCACTGATCAGGAACCCATCCTTCGAACGCACAAATCTTCCGGACTTTCCTATTTTCCTATCGCCTGAAAATCTGAGAGACTCCTTATCATTAATACGCACGCGATGAACTTCAACTTCGGGAAACCATTTCGCCGTCAACTTGAAGAAACCCTCCTCCTCATCAGAGACCATATCGGACCGATGATCTGGGCAGGCGACTTCAATACCTGGAGCAAGGCACGGAAGAGATTTCTCCTCGAGGTGGCGAGCTCGCTCGGACTCTCGTGGATGGAGCCGATGCAGGATACACGATTTCTAAAGCTCGACCATATCCTCTATCGTGGGATAGAACCCCTCTATGCGGAAGTTATAGGAGCGATAAAAAGCTCTGACCACAAACCAATTCTGGCAGGATTTCGAATGGGGTAAAATTTATCAAAAGTGGTGCAATATTTGCAAAGTAAAAAAAGAAATGGTACGATAGCTATATCGTATTTTTTATTATGAATTTCCAGGAAAGAAAACAACTGCTCAAATACTATCTCGATCAAACCTGTGCCTTTTCTGGTATGGAACGATCCATTCTTTTCGTGCGATTTGATGAACTCCCACTCGAGTGACAAATGGAAGTCATAGAAATACTCAAGAATGAGTCCACTTCTCTCAAACAAATATTTTCATAAATTATAGTATATATGCCAAAATCTTGATCTGATTTCTCTTTTCCCATAGAAGATGTAAAGTTTGGAAAGCCTAAAAAGCTTCCAATTCAGGCTCCTGATATCAGAGAATCGAGTGCAACCACACCAGAACAAATCGATAAATGAATCGAGATAAGTACACAGGCGAGAGTTTCTGTATCAAGCATATTTGATACATTCGGAAAACCTCTTTCAGAATCGATAGACGGCGCGAAAGGAAAATCATTTCCTATCAGTATCGAATGAGGGAAGGTAACCAATACGTACCAACCACAATGAAAGGTTGCAAAAACTGGAGGAATGTATCCAAATTTCGGCTATTGAGATGGTCGCGTACAAGGAGCTCAGTCAAGTCTGCAATCTACTCAATCAATGCTCAACAACTCAGTCTCAAAACTTACCGATATACAGTCACAATTTATAAATGCCAATGCCTACTATAATCAAAGAATAACTGAAAATAATAATTTTGTAGATACGAATATAGCAACTTTTCAGGGTTGATGGGATCTCCTGAATGCAGGAATAGCAGAATATGTACTTCGACCAGACAATGTCTGGGTCATCCAGAGAACGGCATCCTCTGGAAATACTGTCATACCAGATATTGATAAAAAGATTAGTGATTTCAATCGCATCCAACCCGCATATATTGCTTTTAATAATGCTGTCAGTGTCGCTTGGGATCAGGTAGGGCGTATTGACGCACAGAGAACCTTACGATTGTGAGATATTGATTTCCTCCGTAGTCGACTTTCTGGTGCCGAGCAAGATTTATTTGATGCTCAGAAATGACGATACCGATATATGATGTCGGGTGTCAACTTCAGCGATAAAATCACCGAGTCCCAGAAAGTTTGGAAAACACTCTATGGGAAAGAGTATACGAATGGAGAGGTCGGAAATCAGTATTATAGCGCTATGGATTCTCTCGGGATGCTCATGACGAAAATCCAAGCTGGATCCGTACTCACCGAAGCAGACTACAAAAAAGAAATTACGGCTATAGGGAAGTCACTTTCAGATCAAGAAAAGATTATTTTTCTCGGTATGGTAGGTGCCAATCTCGATAAACTAACCTATAACTGGGACATCGCAAAATCATGAAAGCTGACCGCAGTAAAACCATTTGAAAGTATACAAGCCCTAGCCAAGGCATTTCAAACGGGTAAACAAGTACCAGCATGAGTTTGTTCATCGATCCATGTAGCGGTGGCAAGTATCGCGGAGAGTTGGGGTACTCCTGCCGGAACTCTTACGGTTTCAAATGGGGGAACATGACATGTTATCGCTATTATGGATATTGGAGGGAAGAAAGTAATCTCTGACTATGGAAAGATTTATACTGCTGAAAATATGGAAAATCTGATCGATGTATATGCTCTCGCCAATAAAGGCATCGCCATTCGGAACTATATTACAGATGCGAGCGGAAATATCATCGGACATGTCGATACTCGTATCACAAAAGCATTCCGTCGGGAAGTGCTCTCTGAAACCAGCGTGAATGATTTTATCAGAAATGGAAAAACTCCAGAAGATGGGGTCAAGATAATTCTCTTTACCGATCGGAAATGACTCAAAGGGCAGTACACATTCCAAAATGGTATCTACGTATGAGGGAAATACAGCGAAGCGACGCTCGTCACCTGACTCTCATCGAAGACTATCCAGGCTGAAGTAGGGAAAAAATGGAGTGATATCGATCTCGGTGGAGGATGGAATGGGACTGCCTTTGTCGAGTGAAGTCTGAGTCAAACGGGTTTACGATATGGTTCTGAGAAGATTGATCAGAAGTCCAATATCCTACAGATGCAAGCCGGACTTCGATGAGAAAAAACTATAGCAACTGGGTCAAACATCTATGCAGGAATTGGGACGAATATTATCTGACAGGCATCTAAACCGACAGTAGGAGAGTACAAAATTCTTGGTCCTCTCGGAACCTGAGTAAGTGCGGAAAGTGGTTTGAGTATGGTCGCAGGGGCGAATATCCAAGCTTCCCCACATACCAAATTTTCTGGTGAAGTCGGAATCGATACTCAGAAGTGACCGAATGTGCAGAGCCTTTCGGCCAAAGACCTCAATCCTCTCTGAAAATGATACCATACGACTTCAGTACGACTCTGAGCAGAAACGAGTATGGGAAGTGGGTCAGGATTCGGAAAGCTCGAACTCAAAAAATGACCACTTACTGAAGAGAGAACGATTGGCGCATGATACCGTACCGATTCGCTCTCAGCGACCGTAGAACAAACAAAAATTCAACCAACTCACATTTTCTGAGCTTCTGCTGACAGTCTGGTACGAGCAAATATAGAGAAAAACTTCTGAAAAGGAGTTACGGGGTTTTTCTGAGTCGAAAAATGAAACATTGCCTGAACAAAAACACAAATTTGAGCAAAATTGGAATTTTAATGATTGAAAAGGGATATTCTTTGATGCATCACTAATTTTTATGACATACTGTAATGAGTGAGGGTAATATTAGAGCATACCTTCGCTCATTTCTTTTTTATTATTTATTCGAAATACCATCTTTTAAGTAAGAGGAAACTGAGATTTCCATATCTTCTCTTTCAGCGTACAATACGAGATATAACACTTATAGTGAATATGTATTCGCTATAAAATCGTGTTCCAGTCTCCTAAAAATGTATGTTATGGATACGGCCCAAGTGGATCTCTCCACACTCATTATCGATGGTGAAAATGCTAGGAGAGAGATCCTGATGTGTATACACGAGGCGAAAAAGCGGATACGGATTCGGATGTATATGTGGCGAGACGATAGCGCTGGGAATATGATACTGCGAGCGCTTCAAAACAAAATTCGGGTGTATCCAAATATTCAGATTTTTATCGAGAAAGATGCCTTCGGATCTCGGGTCTACAATGTACAAAATATCATAACATTCGGGAAGAGGGGTGGGGATATTTTCTCATCGAAGGCTGGGAGAGTATTTCTTCAGAATACGAAGAATATACACTTTTCTTATATCGGTTCCTGGTGGCCCCTTCGACTCAAGTATCTCAGGGAAAATGACCATTCCAAGGTATTTTTATTCGATGAGTATACCGAGAAGAGTCAAGCACTGATGGGTGGGATGAATATCGCTGATCCCTATCTCAACTCAAGAGAGAAAACCTCATTTTACTCTGGGGGTTGGCATGACTATATGGTAAAACTAGGTGGAGATCTCGCGGATCGACTGGCTCATGATTATATCAGGAAACCAGGAAAGTGACTCCTCTGAAAGATCCAAAGCGGAGGAGAGATCCTCATGACTATCAAAAATCAGTTCGCCATGCGCAAATATATACTCAGGGAGCTTTCACAAGCCAAGAAATCCATCGCCATCGAACATGGGTATCTGACTGATGCACTCGTGATCCGAAGGCTTCGAAGGCTGAGTCGAAAGGGTATACAGGTGAATGTGATCCTTCCGAATACCTCCGATGGAGTCTGGCATGCGAACATGCATAGTATCCACAAACTCCTGAAACCTTCGATCATCCATACATCGTGGGAGAATACCATACGAGTCTTCATCTATCCATGAATGGTACATGCGAAGGTCATCCTGATCGATGAGTCAGTGGCGATTATTGGCTCAGCCAACCTCACCTATGGAAGCTTCGATTTTCTCCATGAGACGAACGCGATATTTCGAGGAAATGATGCCGTCATCAGTTCCCTCTCCGTCCAGATCCAGAAAGATATATCGATAAGTCGGCAAGTAGAGTTTACCACCATACCCTCCTACTTTCGATGACTTGCATGGATACAGAGTATTTTTATATAGTTATCCCAATAGAATGTTGTTTCTATCCTAGTAAGAATACCCATTTTGAAACATTTGAAGCAACCGAGTAGTAAGTACGAGCAATCCTGTTTTACAGTACTCCATCAATTCTTTGTGTTCAGTTGCAAAAGTCGCCATGAAGCATATCGAATTTTTTAGAGTGGTATTTCCTTTGATAGGTTCTCACAGCCTGTTTCTGTAATGTATATATCATCTTCGAGTCGTATCCCAATGATCTCCTCTCTGATATAAATCCCTGGTTCACACGTGATCACCATCCCGGCTTCGAATAACTGATCCCGATCTCAGACATCATGGACATCAAGTCCGAGAAAATGAGAAGTGGAGTGAGGATAGTACTTTCTCGAAAGGAGGACTACTTCTTCTTTCGTCGCATGAAGAGGAATAAGTCCGAGTTTCACGAGTTCTTCGTTCATTCGTTCACGCACCTGGTTCTCATACTCCATTCGTTTTACTCATGGACGGATCAGCGACTCAGCGTACGCTTTAACCGCGAGAACACTCTGATACACTTGTTGTTGACGAATTGAAATATGAGAAACTCCCTTCTTTTTATGATTCGCGGGTGAGTCGGGGAGGAAAATCACTCGTGTGATATCAGCCGCATACCCTTCATGCTCGGCCCCAGCATCGATGAGGACGATATCTCATGGCTCTAACTTGCGATCGTGTTTCGTGTAGTGAAGGGTGCAAGCGCTCTGACCACTCGCGACAATCGTCGGGTATGCTTCGGTAAGATGGTGCGATCGGAATACTCCAGCAATCATGGCTTCAATCTCATACTCGTACATTCCAGGTTTGATATTTGTACGAATAGTATCAAATGCTCGGTGGGTCACAGCAATAGCCATTCGCATATATTTTATTTCCTCTTCTGTCTTGAAAAGACGTATTTTATCTAGATATGGTTCTATTTTTGTTATTTTATCTCGAAAGTGAGAAAGTCTCAGTTTTTTTTGAAGGTTTTTCTCATGAGGAAACACTCGTTTTTTATCCTTACGAAGCAAGATATGCTTGGCCTCGTTGGCATACTTTGAGAATTCATGCTCGAGCTGATGCAAGGGAAATACCTCCGAGATTCCTGAGGCTTCAGTAATCTCTTCAGGACTCATGCGACTCGTTCCCCAGATGAGCTCCTTTTCATTGATAGATTCAGAAAAAATCATCCACTTCATTTTTTCTGAATGTTTCTTAACTCCGAAAAGTATAATATCTGGAGAATGAACTCCCGTCAGAAGGAGCATATCTGAATCTTGTCGAAATGGATACATCACATCCCCATTGCGGCGATGCTCGATATTCCCTGCAAGGAGTATGATGGAGTGTTTCGGAATGTCTCGAGTGATTTGGTCTCGTTTTTCTATTGCGATCATGCTTTGATTTTAGTAAAAAATCTATAAAATGAAAAAAATAATTTTTTCATTTGAATCTATGGATTTTTCCATAATGGAAAATCCTATGAATCATACTATTGTTTTCTCATGTGGAATGGTTGGGAGCATTCCTTACTCTTTTCTTACGTTCAGTATATACTATAGAATACAATATATTATTGCCTCTATGAACAAAACAAGATGGGTGATCACTACCCTAATTATCGCCAGTATCGGATGAAGCTACTGGTATTTTTATATGCGGACACCAGCTACTGTTCCAACGGTCACGACGATTATGGTCGGAACTGGATCGATCCGCACGACCGTCAAAGCCACCGGAAATGTCACCCCGATTCAATCATCATCCCTGACATTCAAGAAACAATGAACCGTGACGAAGCTCTATAAGAAAATAGGAGACTCGGTCAAAAAGGGCGAAATAATCGCCGAAGTGGATGCGAATAGTGTTGCTCTTGATATCGCCAATGTAGAACTTTCCCTTTCAAATGCTCGCAACAACTATGACAAACTCTTCACGAGTACCACCGAATCCGCAAAACTCAGATCTAAAAATACACTTTCTGAAAGTCAGACGAACCTCGCTCTTATGGAATCTCAATATGAGAACTTGCTTATCTCTCAGTCGAATACCCTCAATGATAATGAAGCCGGTCTCAAACTCCTCGAGTCCAAACTTGCCCTCGCGAAGAGTCAGCTCGAATATACGAAGGAAAATATCAAGACCGATACTACCTCAAATAATCTCGAAAAGGATATGGCCAATGCCTTCGAAAGCCTCGAGGATATCGGACGAACCATCCCAGATATTATCAAAAAATCCAAAGAATTTATCATGATTGAAGATAAATCGAATCCACGGTATGGTGATCTTTCCGCGAAGGATATCACGATCAAAGCACGGGTCGAACCCCTCTATACCTCGATTGTTTCGGAAGTGGACGATTACACTTCGCTCCTCTCGACCCTTAGAAATAAGAATCCTCGTAACTTCGATGAAATCCTCTCGGCCATAGAATCTGCTAAAACGCTACTGACCGATATGAGTGCCATTTCGGCCCTTATCGTCGCCGAGTATGACGCCTCCATCGAGTCCAATAATCTCACCGCTGACCTCATAGCTTCCACTAAGACGACGATGCGAGGATACGGAACGACACTTGGATCGAAGCTTTCTACTCTCAATTCAACTCTTGCCACTCTCAAAGGATACGGGAGTGATACCCTTCAATCACTCGCTGACAAGAATACTCTTGCCGCTCAAGAACAATCCGTCACAACGGCACAAAATGATTTTATCAAAGCACAGGCAGCATTAGAAGCTCTCAAAAAATCACAAGTCACTGATCGTACATCGAAATCACAAGATATAGAAAATCAAAAAAACGCCATCAAACTCAACGCGGCAAGCTATCAGGAACTTATAAAGGGTCCGACCTCGACTGATCTCATCTCCGCGAGAAATAATATTTCTCAGGCAGAGATTGCTCTCGCAAAAACAAAACTGAGTCTCAGTGACTATCAGATTATCGCGACCTTTGATGGTGTGATCGACGATATCCCGTGGAAGGTCGGAGATACGACCGTTGGTGATTCGACCACTGGAACCAGTAATCAGGGAATCCTTGTAGAAAACAAAAATGCCTATGAAGTTGACCTTTCATTTGACCAGATTGATATCGTCAAGGTTGCTGTTGGGATGCCTGCTAGTATTGTCCTCGACGCATTTCCAACCGAAACCTACACCGGAAATGTTGCAAGCATTTCTGCGGTTCCTACCGTCACTTCAGGAGTGATTTCCTATGTAGCGAAAGTGATACTCACCATCCCTCGAACGGATATTTATTCAAAAATGAGCGCTACTGTGGAAATTGTCACGACCTCAAAAGACAATATTCTCGTTATTCCTACTTCGGC
Organism: Candidatus Altimarinota bacterium; assembly: GCA_043739785.1. Lineage (GTDB taxonomy): Bacteria > Patescibacteriota > Gracilibacteria > BD1-5 > UBA2023 > JAYUDN01. The sequence continues at coordinate 178,944 of JAYUDN010000001.1, read as the reverse complement.
GATTACTTCAGAGAATGGAAAATCCTATGTCAATCGAGCGAAAGATCCGACCATCTTCTCTCGACTCGCGACGGCGAGTCGATCATGATCCACTCGAAGTTTTTCTGGAGGTCAGAGGAATAGACCATCAGGCAGTTATTCTTCGGGAAGTGTGTTCGATGAGAGTGGAGCAGAGAGTAGCTCAGGAAGAAGTTTTTCAGGTGTAATACCCTACTCTGGAAGCTCTAGAAATGGATGAAGAAGGTGAAGTACATGATCACTTCCAACCTTCTCTACAAGTGAAACCGTACCAACCGATAAGGTGGAAATTGTCATAGGAGGTTCCTGAGACGGGAAGACCGAGGTCCTCTCTGGATTACAAGCGGGTGATGTCATCATCGTCGCAGGAAAATCGACCACCGCGAAATCATCTTCCGGAGCCGCTTCTTCATCAACGAGAGTCCCTGGTGCCTGAGGATTTGGCGCGGGACGTCCACCTGGATTATAAATATTCTCCTTCAAAACTTGCACATACACAAAATGAGGTGGACTCCACTTTATTTTACAAAGAACATCCTGTCATTTCCACTCCTCTCCCCCAACTCTAATCCATGCTTGAACTCAAAAATATCATCAAAACCTATACAGTAGGTAAGGAGGAAATGCAGGTCCTCAAATGAATCGATCTCACGATCGAAGATGGGGAATTTGTGGCGATTATGGGACCATCTGGGAGTGGGAAATCAACCCTCATGAATATCATCGGACTCCTTGATAAGCCGACATCCGGAACCTACTTCCTCGATGGGAAAAATACTATTACCCTCACCGATGATGAAGAAGCTGAATTCCGAGGGAAAAAAATAGGATTTATATTTCAAGGATATAACCTCATCCCGCGTCTCTCCGCCCTGGAACAGGTCATCCTCCCGCTTGACTACCAAGGACTCCCTATGAGGGAAAAAGAACGGCTCGGAAAGCTCGCCCTCGATCGTGTCTGACTTTCGAATAAATATGACTCGAAACCGACAGAGCTCTCATGAGGACAGCAACAGCGTGTTTCCATTGCGCGAGCGATTGTCGGATCCCCCTCCGTACTTCTCGCTGATGAACCGACGGGAGCACTTGACTCAAAGACGGGCCTCGAGGTCCTCGATATTTTCCACTCTTTAAACGATGAAGGCCGCACCATCATCCTCATCACCCATGATGCCAAAATCGGGGCTACGGCCAAACGAATGGTACAACTCTTTGATGGAAGTATTGTCGACCCATCCATTTCTCTGTAGAATTCTTGATAGGCTCATGTCTGAATTACACTTTGTGCACTATGCAACTCTCCCGAACCATCACTCTCGCCTGAAGAAATATGCTGGCCAATAAAATGCGATCCGGACTCTCAAGCCTCGGGATTATTATAGGGGTCTTCTCAGTAGTAGTTCTGCTTGCAATTGGTCAGGGCGCAACTGCAAGTATCGTCAATCAAGTCTCCGCTCTCGGAACGAACCTCCTCACGATTCGCCCCGGAAGTCCGAATTCTTGAGATGTCCGAAGGCAGGGCTGAGGCAATCAGAAAATCTTTACGATGGACCACGTCGATATCATAAGCAAAATGGAGGATGTGGCTGGAGTCTCTCCCCTGATGAGTAGTTCGAAGCAAGTCATTTATGGAAGTAAAAATACGAGTACTACGGTGAGTGGAGTACTCCCAGCCTACGAAACGATCAATAATACCAGTGTGACTTCTGGAATATTTATCACCGAAGCGGCCAATACCAATCGTGACAAAGTCGCGGTTCTCGGCCCGACCGTCGTCGATAACCTCTTCGGAAGTGAGGATCCTATCGGAAAAACGATACGGATTTCGAATGTTCTTTTCACGGTCGTCTGAGTGACGAAGACCAAGGGAAGTAGTGGATTCGGAGGAAACGCTGACAATGCCATTTACGTTCCTCTTTCGACCGCTCAGATTTCGCTTTTCGGATCGCCCTACCTTGCCTCTATCTCGGTACAGATTGCGAGTGCGGACAAGATGGAAACGGCAAAAGAAGCTATAAATACCAGACTCCTCGAAGTTTTCAAAATCACGGATCCCACGAAAGCAACCTTTACCGTATCAAGTCAGGCGGATACCCTCGACACCCTTTCGAGTATTACGAGCACCCTCAAGCTCTTCCTCGGAGGGATAGCTGCCATTTCCCTTATCGTCGGAGGAATCGGGGTGATGAATATCCTCCTCGTTACGGTTTCCGAGCGAACCAAAGAAATCGGTATCCGGAAAGCTATCGGCGCGAAGAGTCGTGATATTATCGAGCAATTCCTCGTCGAATCGGTGATGCTCACCGTCTTTGGTGGGCTTATCGGGATTGTCCTTTCCTATGCAATTGTATCCCTTATCAAGGCTCTCACCACAGCTATATCTCCGGTAATCACGAGTAATCAAATCCTCCTCGCCCTCTCTTTTTCGGTCGGAACAGGACTCTTCTTCGGTATTTTTCCAGCGTACAAAGCGGCAAAGATGAAACCAATCGATGCGCTGAGGAGTGAATAAATAGATTAAACCTTCAAATATTCTCGTTTTTGATTCTGTAAAATAATTACTTCTGCAATGTGTATTTTTTCTTGTAATGTAGAAGGGTTCTTATAGGGAACCAGTTGTGCAGCTATAATGTCAATTTGCTTTAAAGTGAGGAGTTTGTTTGATTGATTAGAAATCATTCGATGTAAATCTCGCCTATTCATTACAATTGTATCAGGATGAATGTTTATCTTTTTCAGTGTTGCCCTATTCGTAAATACTACCACTGGAATGAATTTCCATTGAGTTTTTAATATCTTCTCAAGGCTTTTCAAATGTGAATAATTTTGACGAATTGGGTTATAGAACTGATACCTTCTATTTCTCGAAAACTGCTCAGTCCAATATGTTTCACTTTCATTTCCAAATATCCAACCCGAATATGCCTTAGATTCAATAACGTAGATTCAAGATTCATGTACAAAAAGAATATCTAATTCTGTGCTTGTCACTGTTTCTCATTGCGGAAGATATAGATTTGTGAGGATTTTACCATATCATGGGATTTTTTCTAGCTCTCTAAATATCAAATATTCACCATAAACTCATTGGCTTATTTTAAAAAATCCTCGAAAAATGCGAGGCATACAATCCATAAAAAGAAATGCATGAACTTTTATAAATGAATTTTGGCTTTCAAATCTGTAGCCGCTACTTCTCCAGAGAATATAAAAGTAACTTAGTACAAGTCCAATAACGAGAATGATTGGTAAAATGAGAACCAAATAGTCTAGCATATTCATGTATAAATTCTACCATATTGATTAGGATTTCACAAATTAACCATCTGATTTGCTTACCCTCCCCTTACTCATAACTGCTATACTGATACCTATCATCGTAGCATCGAACGGAACGAGAAGTCAGACTTCTCACAGGTTTCGTTCGATCCATATGAGATACTTCATTTTTATTTTTTACTATTTTCTTATGAAAAAAAGACTCATTATAAGTGGATTTATTATTTCCTCAGGCTTCGCCATCACTGGTGGTGTTTATGCAGACACTGCTTCTACGGAGATGAATTCACTTGTTCCAGTATTATATATTCTGTCCCCTGCTGATACGACAACTCTCGAGAGCCTCACAGGATCAGCCCGAATCAGATTCCTGAGGTCAAATAGAGTTACCAAGCCACTCGAGGGATCTGGATGATTCGAACATGGCTGAAGAAGTGAGAAAAATACCAATAGTTCCGCTTTAGGAAGAACGATATCTCTGAATACTACTTCTACAACCAGAACAACTCGTATCGAAGCAAATCAAGCAAAAGTATATCAAAGAAAATTAGAAAAACTACAAAAAAAAGTGAGTGATAAAGAGACTCTTACTCGTCTCGAAAAGAAATTCGCCACTGCGAATGGGATAGAATACTCGTAATCGTACTATGAGTTTTCATGGCGTAATAAAAAAATAGGAGAAGGGATCTCCTTTTTTTGTTTGACTTTATATTACATTTTTATAATATCTCTAAAATATTACATTTTTATAATATAATCTATAGACAAGTATGATTGCTCGATTTGCTGAGTTTTTCCTCAAAAATGAGAAGATTACCCTGATACTTATATTGATCATCTCAGTATTTTGACTTCTTTCTTATATCCTGCTCCCGAAGCAATATAATCCTTCGATTGTCGCACCAGCTTTTCTGATCGAAATCCCGACGTACGGATATACCGCAAAAGAGTGACACGAGTATGTCATCAAGTCACTAGAAAATAAGGTACGTGAACTTGTCGGTGTGGACACGGTGTATGGATTTGCGACGGATGGCTATACGAGTCTTATGGTAGCATTTAAGGTCGGAGTAGATCAAGAAGTAGCAAAGACGCGTCTCTATGATAAGATGTATGCGAACTACGACCTCAAACCATACGGCATCAACGACGTACGGATACGTTCGATAGATCCAGAGGACCTTCCTCAAGTCTCCTATGCTATCGTATATACTGGAAGTGAACTCAAGACGAAAAGACGCGGTCAGTATCTGCAAAATATCGCAAAAACGCTGAGAGAAAATATAAAAAAAGTGGAGGGTACGACGACCATAGAAATTATCTGATGATACTCAAATGATATTTCCATAGAGCTTATTCCCGAGAGAATAGAGACTTTTGGGTTGGATATTCTTTCTGTTGTAGGTAAATTGAAGCAAAGCTTCTGAAAGTGGATCATCGGGAATCTCAATCAAAACGGAAAAAACTACAGCATAGTACTCAACCAAAATACTGATACACTGAAATCTATCAAGAACCTCGTAGTATCTTTTGATAGGAACAAAAAAATACAACTCCAAGATATCGCAAATGTCAGTGTATGACCTATAGATATCAAAAGCAGGTATACACTCAGTGATCGGTATGGGGCTCATGATGCGGTATTTATAGGTGTCGCAAAACTCAAATGAACCAACTCCGTACATATCGTAGAGGCCGTGCACCAGGTAGTAGAAGAGACGAAAAAGATACTACCGAAAAACATAGAAATCATCAACATACAAGATGAGTGAGAAACTGCCCGAGAAGCTACCAATGAACTAATGCTTCATCTCTTTGTCTCGATCGCTATCGTGCTTGTTATTCTGATTATATTTCTCGGGGTTCGAGATGCGATCAATGCCGCATTTTGTATCCCGATGGTTCTTGGTATTGTTTTTATCGTCGCACTTATACTCGGTCTTGATATCAACCGTATCACTCTTTTTGCCCTCATCCTTTCCCTCGGAATCCTCGTAGATGACTCGATCGTCATGGTCGAGAATAATGCCCGTCACCTCGCTATGATACCGAGAACCGGTAAGTCAAAACACGAAGCTATCCTCGACTCAGTAAGAGAAGTAGGAGTCAGTATTGTACTCTCTACTATCACTCGAGTGATATCATTTGTTGCTATGCTTGCGGTAAGCGGGATGATGGGTGACTATATGAAGCCGATACCGATTTTTGCATCGATAGCACTGACAGCGTCACTTGTAGTCGCATTCAGTATCAATCCATTTCTTGCAAGTCTCCTCTACAAGCCAGGAAAATGAGGTCATCATGAAAAAAAAGAGTGAGGATTCTTACGATGGTACAGACAAAAACTCCAGATATTTATCAATCGAGAGTCTTCGACAATTCGCAAAAGAAAGTGGTTAAAAATCGGGTTCTGGATATCTCTTTTTATTGTCATACTGTCCCCGATTATGCTGGGTGTTTTCAAGGCTCGTATGCTTCCAAAGGCTGATAAAAATCAAGTGTACCTCTGGATCGACGCGCCCAGAAACGCTAGCATAGAAACCACTCAGTCCATCGCCTATGATGTGCAAACATTTCTTATCGGGTATAAGAAGGGATCAGTTAGTGGCACTGGAGAAAAGGTATCGTACTCACGGATTCTTCCGAAAGAGCTCAGAATCATAGAAAATATAGATAGTTCGGTAGGTGATCGGTTTCTTCCAGACTTTGCCAATCTCTTTCGATGAGGGAATAATCGAACCGGAGAGCATCAGATAAGTATGAGGGTTAACCTTATGCCATCTGGTGATAGAGATATTACTTCTGAATCTTTTGTCATAAAACTGAGGCCTATCCTGTCTGCATATATAAAGAAAAAATATAGCGATATCACCCTGAGAATTCTCGAAGATCCTCCTGGGCCTCCGACGCAAGCTACATTTCATATCAAGATTCAGTGAGAACTGGGAACCACGCAAGAGAGTCTTATACAATTTTCCGATGTCATACAAAGAACCGTGGAATCTATCAAGGATAAAGAATCGATCGTCGATTTTGTGTCTTCTCATAGTTCGAGTGCTCCTTGATTTGAGATGGTGCTCGATCATGATCGGATTATAGAATCTGGACTTTCTGAGTCTCAGGTATCATCCACCCTGGAAGCGTATTTTTCTGAGATCCCACTCTCTATCATGAGGTATGAGGAAGAAAAGTATGGGGCCTCTCAAATCTCCGCAAGTATCAGTAGAAAAAATAAAACGAGCATAGGCAATCTCCATGCTCTATCATTTATCAATACCGAATGAACACGAATTTATATTGACGATATAGCCAAAATAAAAACAGGATTCAAAAGTTATGATATCTATACCGATGAACGTGAACAAACCATACATCTCTATGGAGAAATGGGGAGTAACTCAGTGGTGTACCCTATCATCCACCTGTACCAGATATTTTGAGATAAAAAGTTCGAAAGCACTGGATATCGAAAGATTTCAGCCTCCCCATATAAGATAGTCTTCGAAAGTCTCACGACTGGGAAAAAATATGAGCTTATCTGGGGTGGTGAGTGGAAGCTTACTATGGATACCTTTCGAGATTTGGGGCTTGCGATGATATTTTCACTCTTTATCATATACTTTATCATCGTGACCCAGTTTGGGAGTTTCATCGTCTGAGGAATCGTTATGACGACGTTTCTCCTTTCATTTTTCGGTATTTTTCCAGGATTCTCGGTTTTATTTCTGACTTCTGGTGTATACTTTACGGCTACTGCTATGATCGGAGCTATCGCCCTTGGTGGGATCGTCGTCGGAAATGCTCTCATCCTCATAGACTATATCAATCAACTCATCAAGGAAGGAAAAAGCCTAGAATACAGCGTTATCGAATGATCGAAAAAACGATTCGTTCCTGTCATGCTTACCTCGGTCGCTGCCGTCGCTGGGTCTTTTATCATCACGAGTGACCCAGTCTGGAGTGGTCTTGCTTGGTCGATTATCTGGTGACTCTCGGCTTCTGCGGTTCTTACCCTCTACTTTATACCTATTTTTTATTATACTTTTCTGAGGACATATCATTCTCACGATGTAGAATCAATCCAATCAGAAAGAATTATCGAACATGAGCGAGAGCTTACCTCTCACAATTAGTACTTTTATATTATCCCCTCACTTCCATTTATGAGACTTATTCTTCCCACATTTACTATTACTCTTGTACTCCTCATTTCAAGTTGCAGTCAGGAAGAAGTGCATATTGCTAAAAGTTATAAAACCTACTCTACTCTTACGGGAAGTATCACCGTAAAAGATGATATTGTTGCCATGGTCGAATGAAAACAGACGAGTAATCTTGCTTTTCGATCAGCTGGCATTGTCTCTTCTCTCTCTGTTTTACCAGGTGAATACGTCAAAAAGTGACAAATCCTAGCAAGGCTCGGGAATCGAGAATCATCGATTCAAAGTAATGCATTCTGAAGTATAGAAAATGAACTCCAAGACCTGAGTCGAAGTACCACTATAGTGCGTATAGGAACAGAAAATGTAAAAAAATCAACTGAAAAACTCTATGATGAAAGAGTGAAAAGCATAGATATAGATATCCTTTCACTTGAAAACACTCTCCAAAAAACGAAACAAGACTTCAATAACCAAACGAACTCACTATGAAACTCGTTTGAGTCATTTGCTCAAAACTTTGATAGAATCAGTACTTCTATGTTGTATGAGTGAGATAAGATCCTCGGTATTACTACAAATTTTGAGCATTCGAATGATGGGTGGGAAGCCTACTTGGGCACTAGGGTCGGAAATGCAAAGGGAGAAGCTGAAAATGAATGGAATAATCTCTATGTTCTGCGAGGAAAGATTCGATCCTATATAGAAATATGAGCAACTATACCCGATATCCGCATAGCGACTCAGGATCTCAGAACGGCATTGGTGTGAGCTCGTTCCTATGCAAAATCTATGACGTATATGTTCCAAAATAGTGTTCTCGGATGAGGTCTTGTAGAAGAAACACTCAATGCTTGGCTCGCAACCTGGTCTTCTCTCAGTGCAGATGAACAGACATCAGAAGCGAATTTTATAACCTGGAGAAATAACAACCTTCATCTTACAGATAGCTCGATTGGCTCAGGAAGTATAGCTGATAAAAGTATAGTTTCACTCGAGCTCGAACTCTCAAATTTGAAACAGTCGCGTGCCACTCTATTGGCAGAAAAAGAAGCAAAAGTAAATGAAGTAAAAACCAATGTAGATTCTGTAAAGTCCAAAAAGGGGGAAGTGAGCGTACAGCTGGCAGAAACTCGTATGAATGCTTCCCTGGCACGAGAATCTTCTGAGTATAGTATCATCCGTGCGCCTTATGATGGGGTGATTTTAGAAAAACTGGGAGAAGAAGGTATGGTCATCTGAGCGTGAATACCCCTCATAAAAATAAGTAGTACTGACTCCACGCTCGCAAAAATCTATCTCGATAACTCACTTTATCAGTATGAGGAATGAAAAGCCATCTCGGGAGTCATACCGGATACTGAGCAATCAATCTCGGGAACTATCAGTCTTATCCAAGAACAAAGGGATCCTATACACAATAAGAACTATGCGGAAATACAACTCGAATGAGATGTTGCCATCGGAACGAAGATCACTATTCACCTAGAACGCAAAAAATCCAATTTCCAGAATGGGATACTTATACCACTCTGAAGTATCATTTCTCGCTATGGACCGCCCGGAGTGTATATACTTGAGGACAAAAAGGTTCGATTCCAAAATATTGAAGTTCTCGGATCTGATATGAGCTATGCGGAAGTCCTGGGTATAAAAGAAGGAGCCCAGATAGTTACTGATGGGAAAGAGAATATCTACGATGGTGAAGTATTGGAGTAACGGCACGCGAGTAGATATAAATTCTTTTGACTTTATATTACAAATTCATAATATATAAGAGTATTCTCTACTCTATGAAAGATCTCGAAATAAAAGCGACTGAGGTCGCACACATTCTGAAACTCCTCGCACACCCGAAAAGGTTCCTCATCCTCTGTAAGCTGAGAGAGTGACCGAAGACAGTCGGTGACCTCGAGAAGTACTGCACCATCGGACAGTCCCAGCTCTCGCAATTCCTCGGAAAGATGAAAGATGAAGGCATCCTCGACAGTGAAAAAAGTGGTCAATTCGTTTCCTACTCAATCAAAGATCCACGAATTCTCGAAATGGTAAATGCGATGCAGAAGATTTTTTGTCCTGGATAATCATCGAAACCGTGTCATATCTTCCTCTCAATTTTTATCTATTATCTTTTAATTTACCAAAATGCTCACTCTCACTCCTCAGGAACTTGCTTCGCTCCTCAAGAATTCTCCCGAAAAGATAGATCTCATCGATGTGCGTGGTACTGGAGAATATGCTGAAGTCCATATTCCTGAAGCCCGAAATATCCCGCTTCCCATCCTTCCGATGAGGATGAATGAAGTCGATACGAACAAACAAGTCATCTTCATCTGTCGAAGTGGCGGACGATCGGGACAGGCGTGTCTCCTCGGTGAGAATGCAAAAATCAAAGCCTATAATTTCACGTGAGGAATGATGGCCTTCGAAGCGGCTTTCCCGAAATTCGTCGTGCACGGAGAAAAGAAAAAACTCTTTGGATTATTTTAGTCCCCGCCTCACCCCAAACACTCTCGTTGTCATTCCCGTGAAAACGGGAATCTATGCCTTCTGTCATTCCGACCAAAACGAACGAAGGAAGTGAAGTGGAGGAATCCCTTTCGAGAATCGAAATTACCTTCCGAAAATCTTAAAGGGATCCCTCGAGTGCCTCGGGATGACAAAAAAACAATAAAAATATAGTTGGTTTTCGTAATTCGTAATTTCCTCATTCTTCATTATTCATTATTAATTCTTCATTACTTCCTATGCTCACCATTTATACCAAAGACTACTGTCCGTATTGCACCCTCGCTAAGAACCTTCTCACTTCTATAGGTGCCAAGTATCAAGAAATCGATATCACCGCATCTCCGGAAACCATCGGAGATCTCGTAAAGAAATCAGGAATGCGTACCGTCCCACAGATATTCCTCTGAGATGAGTGTCTCTGAGGATTCGACTCGATCAATGCGATGCATAAAGAATGAAAACTCGTCGAAAAACTCAGACTCTCTTAGTAAGATAATCTTACTATTTTCTTACCGACATATGATATTCTTACCTTGTATATTACATTTTAGTAATATAAACTAACTTTTCCATATATGAACCCTCTCATACTACTCCCGATTGTTGTCTGCGTCCTTACTTCTTGTACCCTTTCTGATGTTCAGAGTAAAGCATCTGGCGGGACTCGTCCTGCCGATTCGATGACCGTTTCAAGAAATGCAGAATTGCAAGACACCCCCCGAGTGACTGATCCGACACTCGTCGCAACTATCCTCCGAGATGCCTACTCAGAAGAGCGACTTGCTGAAGATATCTATACAAAGATGGTAGCGAGATATCCGCAGTTCACTGAAGTTATGAATATTATCAACTCTGAGGAAAAGCACTCCTTGCAAGTCGGTCGCCTTCTCGATGCTCGTGGTATCACTCGTCCCACTGACTATGGAAGCTACTCCGGCACTTATGATACCCTTTCGAAGATGGTGGACTCGAGTCTCTCAGGAGCGATCGAAGCCTGAGTTATGATCGAAACTGGCGATATAAACCACCTCGTCGAAGAATACCGGAAGATCGAAGACACCGATGTCCGCCAGGTATTCGAAAATATCGGTGGTGGGAGTTTCAATCACCTCCGTGCATATCTCCGACTAGCACAAGATAATAGATACTCCGTCACGACAGACTATAGTCGGTATATGACTACCGATGAAATCAAGAGCACTGGACCTCTAAAATTCAAAATGACAGTTCTTCTCAAGGCCAATAATCTTCCAACGTATGGAAAAAATATGGGCATGGGAAATGGACAAGGAAATCGTACTATGGAGAATGGAACCGAGGAAAGTAGTGGAATGATGCAGCAAAATGGTGACGGTCATGGGAGAGGTATGAACCGATAAAAAATATTAATTATTCCTAATCTTTTATCTATGAAAAATCTTACTAATACTGGTGGTGTCGAGCGTCTTCGAAGGATTATGATGTCAGTCATTCTCTTTGTCATCTGATTCTTCTGGTTCGGTGGGACCGTCCAGATAGTGCTCTTTATCCTCAGTACAATCCTCCTCATCACAGGAATATCAGGATTTTGCCCACTTTATAGCCTTTTTCATATCAATTGATATAAGAAAGATGCGAAAATCCCTCGAATCTGTTGGATTATTTTTACGATTGTCTTTCTCTTGGTAAGTGTGGGATGAAGTTTTGCGAGTATATTTTTCACGAAAAAATTCTTCCTCGAAGACTTTAACCAGATGAATAACTTCTATAAACAGACGCTCTTCAATACCGGGAAAGATAAACGAGCTGAATCCATCGCGAATTATGATGCACTTGTGAGTGAGTATGCTACTTTCCTCGCGAAATATACCACGTATCATCCCTACTCTCTCCGTTCGGATAAGAATCTCAATAATGACCTCGAGAAAATATCGAATATGATTTCATCAGAGAAGAATGCAGTATATACAGGTGTCCTCACCGGGTCACACCTTGAGTTCGAGAAGATCCGTCCGATCTTCCAAGATATCCTCAAGAGAAATAATTTCTCTCTTCTCGCGATCTCACTCGTAGACTTCCATGATGTTATGGAAGATGTGATCGATGCTGCAGATAAAAAAGATACTGCCTGAGTGGCAAAAGCATATATTATAGCCGACGAGAAACTCCGTGTTGTCGAAGGAGAAGCCAATGATGAAGAAATCCAAGCCATCCGTAAAATCCTCGAAGAGGTAAGATCTCTCGCGGAACAGAATACCCTTGAAACCATTTCTGCAAAAGCCGCCGAGCTCAAAAGTAATTTTGTGAAAGTCTATCTCAAAAGAGGATAAGTGGATCACAAAAAAGAATTGAAAAATCATCTACTTTCTTCACTCTCTATTTATGAAACCCCTCTTTCGCCAACTCTTCGATGAGAAAACCTGGACCTATACGTATATTATCGGTGACCCTCAATCGTGAAAGGTCTGTATTATCGATCCGGTTCGAGATCAAGTCGAACGAGACCTCAGAATCATGAGTGAACTCTGACTGAATCTCACCTACATCCTCGACACCCATATCCATGCCGACCATATTACGGGAAGTGGGGTCTTGAGAGCGAAAACTGGAGCGAAAATAGCGATGGGAGTCGCGGCAAGAATCGCAAAACCTGATATCCTCCTCGCAGACTGAGAAATCCTCAAATTCGGAAATATCGAACTGAAAGCGCTCGCGACTCCTGGGCATACAGAGGGGTGCACCTCATTTTTTATTGATTCAACTCGAGTTTCTCAAAAACAAGAAGTTCAAGGAAGTAAGGGTTTTTCGAAGTGAGTTTACTGAGATGTAAATGAACAAGAAAAATCTGCAACTGAGAAGGTGAATTTTTTCGAAGAAAAAAGAGAAGCCACTCTGGGGTGCGCTGAAATTCGCAGTTTTTCAGAAACTCCTATGATATTTACGGGAGATGCTCTCCTGATTAGAAAAACCGGTCGCACTGACTTCCAGTGAGGTTCTGCAGTAGAGCTCTATCACTCCATCAAAGAAAAAATCTATACCCTCCCGGATGAGACTCGGATATTCCCTGGTCACGACTACACTGGGCAAACGATGAGTACGGTCGGTGAAGAGAAAGCCTACAATACTCGTATTCGTGGAGAGACGACGGTTGAAGACTTCAAGGAAACGATGGCGAATCTCCATCTCCCCTATCCGAAATATCTCGATGTAGCGCTTCCGGCCAATCTCAAACTCGGTATTGAGTAGGGAAATTTATGTCGTTTCGAGAATACCGATTCTCAAATTCCTAACTTACCTCATTCTTACTCTTTCCTGGTATACTAACTATTGTAACATTACGAAGACCACATACTTGCTCGTGGAAGGAAACCCAGAAAATTCTTACGGTTCACTTACTTCCCGAAAGTATACTCTCTTCGTAACACTTGTTACTAGATGATAGAATCAAAGAGTGGTTTTGCTAGCAAACCAATATCTCATTATTCATCATCTATAGAAGCTGACTTTAGTTTTTAACCCCTTATACCTATGAAAAAATCAATTCTTATCTGATCCGCTATTGTCACTGGACTGACGGTCCTGGTTGCTTCGACCTTCGCAGCAACAGGAACGTCATCCCCAGGAACGAAAGCCGGGAAGATGTTCTCGAGCAAAATGGGAATAATGGAGTGACGATGACATCGAGGAGGTTCGCCTCTCGGTGGACCAGGATTCTCCACAATGACCGATGCAGAAAAGACGGCATTCAATGCACTCTCCGATACTGAGAAAAAAGCATTCCTCGAGAAGAAACGAACCGAAATGGAAGCAACTCGAACAGCTCATGAGGCTGTCATAGATAAGCTCCTCGCCGGAACTGCTCTCACGGCTGATGAGGAAACCCTCAGACAGACGATTATCAAGGAACGCGCTGATCGTAAAGTTCAGGAAGTAGCTATGAAAGCCAAGATGGACCAGATGAAACTTATCTTCGAGAAGAAACAAGCTGGCACCGCACTCACGGCTGATGAACAAGCGCTTCTCGATAGTATGCCAAAAATGGGTGGCAAATGAGGCATGAGAGGTAATCATATGAATATGATGAATTCTCAAAGCCCACCTACTCCATAATATTTTATAACCAAGAGTGAAGAGAAAAAAGAGTAAAAATATCCGTCCGGGAAGGCGGGTATTTTTATTTTCTTACTAAACTCTTACTTGTATGTACTATAATAACTAGGATTAGGATTCTATCAAAACCCTAGTATACTCAATCTAAAATAATCAAGTCAGGAATCATTATCTATTCAGATATATGATTTCAAAAATTTCTTTACTACCTACACTTCCTCCTATGCATACACTCCTTATAGAAGACAACATCGCACTCGCACAGACCGTCACTCGTTACCTCGCCAATGAGGATATACAATGTACCCTCAGGACCCATGGAACTGAGGGGTATATGGAGGCGGTCAATAATAATTATGATGTGATAATACTTGATATCGAGCTCCCGGGATACGATGGTATCGAAATATGTCGGCGTCTTCGAAGCGAAGGAAAAACGACTCCGATTATCATGCTCACCTCCAGAGGAACTCGTGATGATGTAGTCGCGGGACTCGATTATGGTGCTGATGACTACCTCTCGAAACCCTGTGACTATCGAGAACTCGTCGCTCGGATACGAGCCCTCTCAAGAAGAGACAATACGCATAAAGGAACCGAGATTATCGAGGTAGGATCGCTCAAAGTCAACAAAAAACACCATACAGTACACCTTCGAGACAAGCCTATCGACCTCTCGAAACGGGAATATGAACTCTTTCTCTACTTTGTAGAAAACAATGAAAAAATCATCCCGAAACAGGAACTCGCAGAAAAAATCTGGGGACATTATGACGCCTTCGAGGATCAGAAAATCGTAGAAGTCTACATCGGATACCTCAGGAAAAAAATACCGAACTGTATCGAAACTCGCAAGGGATATGGATATATTCTCAATACTTGACTCTAATAACTTGGATTATTCATTAAAAGTTTTGAAAGACATATCTCCTATGTTTCTGGACGTAAATGTCCCTTTGGAACCAGATTCCGTGATCTCTATATGAAAAATGAGTATTTTTCATATATTAGGAAGAATAAACTTATAGTGAATCATCGGCTGTATCTATCCTCCCTTACTAAATTCAAACACCCTTATTATGTCTCCGAGTTCCCTCTCCTCTACCGAACGCAGTCTTGTCACCCTTTTTGTCGGGTGAGCCTTTATTTTTCTTCTCTTTTTTGAATGATTTTTTATCACGAGTCGTATTATCCTCGAGAATCGATTCCAGAATGATGTTTTTGACTCAGCGATTATGCGAATGTCAGCAAAAAAAGAGTCGACTGATATGGCTCGTATGCACGGACCGAGACCCCAGCTTGGGATTGGATTTATTATCATCGATAATAGTGGAAATATCCTCGAAAATCGACTCGTGGGAACGGATGAGAACTCAGAAGTCGATGAACTGATCGATAAGGATACTCTCCTTTCGATTTCTACGGGTGGAACGTACTCTATGAATGGTATGCTCATGCGAAAGGTAACGAATCCCAAAAATGATCTTCAGTATCGTGTTTTTATCGGAAGATGAGGATATCCGGTCGAAGATATTTTCCGAGATATTCTGAGATTCCTCGCGATGGATATACTGATTCTTCTACCATTCTGGCTTATGGGACGCTACTTTGTACGACAGACACTGAAGCCAGTAGTGGAAAATATGGACGCGATGGCTCACTTTATCAATGATGCTGGCCATGAGCTCAAAACTCCCCTTGCTATAATTTCCGGGAATCTCCAGATCCTTCGCGATAGCAAGAAGCCCGAGGAAGATATCATCGAGACGAGCATCAAAGCGATCGGCTCTATGGGAGACTCCCTTGACGGACTCCTCGAGCTCACCCGTATCACCCTTCCAAAAATCAAAAGCCCAATCCCACTCTTGGAATCGATCGAAGAGATCGTCGAATTGTTCCGAAAAGAAATAGATGATAAGAAAATATCCCTCGAAATCAAAGTCCCAAAAACAACAAAAATTTCGATCGATAGGAAACATTTTTCGATCCTCTTCTCCAACCTTGTCGAAAATGCCATAAGGTACAATAGCATTGGTGGCTCTATAGAAGTCTCCTATGTGTCGGGCACTCTCAGTATAAAAGATACCGGAATCGGGATGACGGAGGAAAATAGGAAAAAAATATTTGATCGATTTTTCCGAGTAGACCGAAGTGGAAAGTACGAAGGAAGTGGAATCGGTCTTGCCATCGTCGACCGGATCATCCGACTCTATGGCTGGAAGATCTCGGTCTCTAGTGAGATAGGAAAGGGAACGAACTTCTCTATCGTGGTAAAATAATTTTGTTTCTCGAAGAAAAAACGTACTATACCTGTACTTCTTATCGTTTTATTATGAAAAATATTTTCTTGGCCGCTTCTCTCCTCTTCTTATCATCTTGTACCTGGTGAGGAAATACGACCACTCAAATCGAAACCCCTTATCCAAAGGTAGCACTCGATGCTACGGGGATCGTACTCGCTCCAGCCCAAGGTGGATGATCGTTCTCAGCCAATGGGACGGAGCCATTTTGGAGTGCGAAGATAACTCCTTCTTCAGTCACATACAGCACTCCCGGTGAAACTGACACAATTACCAAAACCTATGAAACGCGTCAAACCACTCAAGATGGTATGACCATCATCAAGGATGCCAAGGGTGAGTTTTTTATTACTCTGAAAAAGGAAGCATGTAGTGATGGAATGAGTAATACCAAATATCCATATACCGCAACCGTCCTTGTCGGGGCCGATACCCTAAAAGGATGTGCCAGTGAAGGCACAACAAAATAATAAAAACTATCTCAGTCTAAAGTCATGGGGTTTGTTCAATCTCTTACTTATAAATGGAAATGCTTACTTTCCCTGCTGGAAGGCAATAAAATGTTTCAACTCTTACCCTCCTAAAGGGTAAGAGTTCTCTCAAAGTTATTATAGAATAGTTTTTTAAAAATTGACAGGTGGTGGCGAATGTGTTATTCTGCTGGAGAAATAATATTTCTAACTTGCATAATATGTTAAAAATCAATATTTATTATGATATAGATAGGCCAGGTGCATCTAGGGACTCTCTAATATGACCAACAATATCACCCTCCCTTGATAAAGGTCGAGTTACTGCCCCTACTCGTGCGAAACTATCAAGATTGGATGAAGCAATTATTCCAAAATTTACATCTGAAGAATCAGCAAAAGAGAAGGCCCGAATCCTTTCATTATTAGATAAACTTCATTTCGTTGATGCTATGAAGGCATACGCTCAGGCTGTAGTTCAAAATAATTATGTGCCGAAAGAGTTGGTTATTTCAGCAAGAAAAACAGTGAATGCAGAAATGGGCAATTTAATAGAACTTGGTGAAAGTTTACCAAGAATGATTGATTCTGACGCAAGAGAAGTTATCTTTACAATGCTTGGTGGAGAAGATGCTTTCAAGGCAATGATTCGTGCACTTCCGAAAACTCTAGTTGAAATGCCAACAGATCAAGAAGGAACGGAAGTAAAAAAAGTTTCAGGTATAACTTTGATGCATTGGTTGCCAGAGTATTTAAAAAAAATGGCAAATTAGAAAATATAATATAACTAAGAATAAAGGGGTATTTGATATAATAGAACCAAATACTCCTTTATGATTTTACCAGTTTTACTACGGTCTCGATATGATGCGTATGAGGAAACATATCCATGGGCATAATATCCGTAATGATATACTGGTGTTTTAGAGTTTGAGCATCTGCGATTTTTGGATCATCCTTTCCTCCTTGACTCATCTCGTTCTCTCATTTTTCACCATTTTTCCCAAGGAGAATCGCGAGGTCTCGTACCAGGGTCGAAGGGTTACAGCTCACATAGATAACAGTATCGGCTGAGAATTTCAAAAGATCAGCACAGGCCTTCGGATGCATCCCGTCTCGAGGAGGATCGACAATAAGTGTTATCTTTTCTCATGATTCTGGTTTCGCTAATGAACTCAAAAATTTTGGAAGGAAATCTTCTGTCTTTTCATTGATAAACTCGATATTATCCACGTTATTTCGAAGTGCATTTTTCTTTCCATCTTCGCTCGCACTCGAGACGAGTTCGACTGAGTAGACCTTTTTGAAGGCATTCGCGAGGAGGAGTCCGATCGTTCCCGTTCCTCCGTAGAGATCAAGGAGTGTGTTATCTCTTTCTCAAGATGATGGTCGTGTCTCATCCTCGACCAGGAGATCAATAACCATCTGGTAGAGCTTCTCAGCTCCGAGAGAGTTGGTCTGGAAAAAACTCTTTGGCTGAATCTCGAACGTCTTTCCAAGCAGCTCTTCGGTAATCGATGCCTTCCCGAAAATAAGCATTTCCTCTCCAGTCACGATATCCGCTCTTCCGGTATTATGAAGAATATACACCGAAACAATATGAGGAAATTCTTGAGCAAGGGAAGTCGAAAATCGAGTAATCTCGGAGATGATGCCATTTTTTTCGTTTTTTACTACTCACTTTTCAGTCTGAAAGGCAGTATTCACACTCCAGAGGAGCATGATCTCATCGGTTTTCTTAGCTTTTCGTACGACGAGATGCCTCCAGAAGCCAATACCTGTTTTCGGGTCATAGGTCGAATATCCGGAATTCCTCGAAAAAGCATCTATCTTGCGAAAAATCGTATTGGTCTCTTCATCAGCCAGTACGCAATACTCACAATCAATAATGCGATCAAACTGAGCAGGCGCATGGAATCCAAAACGAAATTCATCGTGAACCCCCTCTCGATCAGAAATATATTTCCCCCAGGAAAACTCGACCTTATTGCGGTAAGCAATCTGCTCAGGCGATGGGGTAATCGGATGAAATATGGTATCTTCAGTATATGATTTGAGTACATGGAATGCTTCTCGTATCTGAGACTCTTTGATCTCGAGTTGCTTTTCATAGGGAATCTGAAGCCACTTACACCCTCCGTAGATCTGCCAACCTGGTGGCAGATCCTGCTCGAAAGGGGAACGCTTCACGGTACGTAGAATCTGAGCTTCGTAACGATTCTTATGAGCTCGGGTAATACGAAGATCCACTATGCTCTCAGGAATGGCTCCTCCGGAAACCATCACCTTCATCCCATCAGGCGCCGTTGCAAGTCCTAAACCTCCATAGATCAGTTTATCGATGCGTATATTTTCAAGAATTTCGTGTTTTTTCATAATGTTGAAGTAAAAAATCCGCTCAAAGTGAGCGGATTGTATTGATTTTTCGAAGAAAAGGAATCTAGAGTTTAAATAACAAGAAGGCTTCGACGAAAATCATTATCAATATATATTCCTCTTCTACTGTACCTGGTTGGTAAGATTATACACACCACTTCCGCTGACAAAATCGGTATCCGTCATGGTCAATCGAGAACCGGAAAGGGTCGAAGTCATAAAGTGGGCGAGGGTTTGTCCTGGGTGAAGAGAAGATTTTTTCATATCAATCTGGACCGTATAGATCCCTGGAAGTCCTTTCGAAATCTGAACATTGGTATCTGCAGAGGAAAGTGTCGTAAACCGCTCTGGGTCTCAGAGAATGGTGAGTCGAACCATGTCTACTTCGGAAGCATCCGATCCAAAAAGAATATCTCACTTCCCTTCGGTGAGCTTGAGCATGAGGTCTGCTCAATACTGAGCATTTCCACTCTTGCTGACATCCGCTTGAAGTCCGGTCGAACCCGTAAGGAGAAGTCCGACAGTTCCTACCGAAAGTAAGAGTGCAAATACGACACTCAATGCCCACTGCGGACGACTGTGTTTATGGAATTCGGAGAAAAAATCTTTCATATTCGGGGTTTTTACATATAATGAATGCATTGTATCACTTTGTTAACGCTTTGTCAAGATGACGATTCGCCTCTACGCATTTATCCTGCTCATAATCCTGATTACGAGTGTTTCTTCTGCGACTCTGCTCGTGAATTTTATGAACCCGGAAAGCAGCATGACGCTGGCTTTTTCACTGATGGGAGTTTCTGTCTTTCTTGCGAGTTCGAGCCTCCTGACGTTCTTTATTTTCTTTATAAAAAAAGTGTACTACCGTGGAGATATACAGCTCTCGACCATGAATGCCAGCCTTCGGCAGTCTATCCTCATAAGCCTCGGAGGGCTCGCAACGCTCGGACTCTATATCCTCGATATTCCTGAAACTCGACTCATCCTCATGATATGGGCGACCGTCGCCTGTCTAGAAGTCATGGTACAGGCGATAGAATAAGCAGAGTCGAATTTTCTGAAAATATGCCTTGGTTCTACCGAGAATACTAAAAACCCAACATACCATTAACTTCTACTACCTTCACATGAAATCCTTCTTCGCCCTCTTAGCTTCTCTCTTTCTGATTTTCGCTGGAGTCATACTGGCTTACTTTTTCCTTCCGAAAGCCTACGTCGTCCATTATCACGCGAATATGGCCGTATATATCGATGGAAAGCAGTGGGACTTCAGTGGAAGTCAATACATGGAAGAAGTCACGCGCTGTAATATTCAATCATGAGTACTTCCAACAGATCGTATCCACCTTCATGAAGGGAAATGAGATCTCGTCCATGTTCATATGGCTGCTTCTACGTGGGGAGACCTCTTCTCGAACCTCTACTGGAACTTCGGGAGTGGATACCTTGTCGATGATTTCAGGAAAATGTACCTCTCAGGAAGCGGGAAAAACCTCTACTACATACTGAATGGTAAGATTATTGATAACCCCCACGATCGACCGGTTGCGAGTGAAGATCGTCTCCTTATCTGGTATGGGACTGGAAGTGAAAAAGATGTGATAGCATCTATCTTTCCGAAGGTTTCGAGTGAAGCCAGTCTCTACAATACCAAGGCAGATCCAGCAAGTTGTAGTGCCAATGTCGAAGGGTGACTCTGGGACGCTCTCAAAGAAATGTTTTCTCATGGACATGCAGAGTAGAATCATACAATAACCTGGACCTCAACCAATTGTGAAAGATTCTCTTAATAAAGCTTTTTTCGTTATTCTGCCCCTGAAGGTGTTACAGGGGAAGAATCCATGTTTCTCCTACTTTGGATCCTTCTTTCGTCAGGATGAAGAAGCGTTCATTGTATGCAGATGAGTATGACATATGCCATCCATAATTCTTGCATTCTCTGAAAAATTCGGATATACTACAACTATGAAAAACATACTTAAACCATTTGGGAAACCATCACTCATTCTTGTATTTTTTATTCTATTGGTCATCGCCTCTTGGCTCTGGTGGCATTTCACCGATATAGATATCATGCTTGGCAACTATGGGAAAGGGCATACCTATTTCGATATCGGACTCTCGATCATTATGGTCGTCGGATTCCCGCTTTTTATCATCGGGTTATTGTACAAATGAATGATGTTCGGGGCTCGTGAGAATCTCGATGGGAAAACCGGTATCGGAGCAGTCAGTGGCATCGTCGGGACCATCCTCTCGGGTTGTTCATGCTGTGGGCTCACCCTCGCCTCCTACTTTGGACTCTTGCCCCTTATGGGATTCCTCCCGTACAGTGGTCTCGAAATCAAAACCCTCGGAGCCCTCGGACTCCTCTATGCGATCTGGGGAACGTATACCAATCTCGAGGTGTGCAAGGTAAAAAGACGATAATATAAGCACAGGAAATTACAAAAATCCATCTTAAGTTCTCTTCCGAAAATACCAAGAAACCAACCGTCTGTATTCCCTTCCCCTAAACCTCCACAATCGGTGAAATATTGAATCCACTTTGGGACTTCGCTCGTATGCAGTAAGCCTCAATAGATTCCATAAAATATGGAGGGAGCGATTTTTGCATGAGTCCAACGACGTAGTAGCTTACGAGCATCATCGCTGCGTAGCTTTTCTCATCAAAAATAGGGAGATTGATCTGGTTTTTCCCATACTCTATCCCAGTAGGATTTCCGAAACAAAGGAAGAGTTCATGATCATCCTGCACTACTGTCGTCGCGTGTTTCATCTGCTCATAGGAAAATATATCTCGTGCGATTTTTCGACCGAAGAGCTCGATAAATTTCACCTCGATCATCTCTCGAAGGAGCACGAACTGATCCGGAAGTACGATGAATATCCCAGTAAAGTCTCACCATTTCACATTTTTCAATAGAGCCTCCAGTGTCTCGGTGAGAAAATTTCTCAGTTTCAAGAGATCAATATCGGGAGTTTCCGCCAGCATATAGCCAAAATACGTCGAAGTATTGTAGGTATAAGGTTCCCGAATCTTCGGCATGATGATACTCGCATCCGCCATACTTCTCCCCGTACTCTTCTCACTCGAGGAGATGAGAAAGGTTTTTTTCTGGTGTTTCTGAGCGGCAGCGAGGATAATCGGAGCATGCTTTTCTCCGCTTGCAGATACTACCACCACGTCCGTAATGGAAGGAATTTGCTCAAGTTTCCCCTCGACCTCGGATTCGAGGGCAAAGTAAGCAGGAGTATTGCGAAAGAGAATCCTGCCCGTGTAGTATCCATTATTGCTTCCTACCACGAGTGGTACACGGAACTGGGAAAGATCAATGGCGGAAAGCGTATGTTTCGAAACATACATATCAATCGTCGCGAGCACTGTGGCATCAAGTGTGGGAAGGGAGTGAATATCAAAAGGAAGTGGGGATGGCATAGAGAAAGAATGGATGCCCGTATTATATGGAAGATTGTATTATTTTCAAAGAGAGAATACTCATCTTTTTCAGTATTCTCTTCTTACAGGAATGCGATTTCGAAACTATACATTCCCATGCTGCAGACGCCGTCAATAGTGGCCGAGGATGCTGGGGTTGCGAGATCAATCTCAGTATCTGCAGTCGCCGGCAAGAATTTCTGGTATTTGAAGGCACGGATGACGAGCGCCGAGGAACAGTCGTAGGTCCCATTGGTTCGTGCGATGAGCTTGGTGGGTATCCCTCACTTAGCCGTGGTTTTTCGTGGGGAATACCCCCCACGTACATCGATCGTGATATACTGAATTCCGTCTTTTAGGGTGACATTGGAACTTACAGTCTTGGACTCATCAGGAATACTGGCATATTGTGTACTCGGTACACTCGTTCATGAACTTTGGGGAACGGCTGGAGTCTTTATGCCGCCGACTCGAAAAAGAGTAAAGAGTCCGACGATGAGGATCGCGGAAATCAGGATGGAGAAAAATGGTTTCATAAATGGAGAATTAGATGCTAAAGAGGGGTCGAATGATGCCAAGGCCAGCGAGGCCCGAAAGAAAGGTAAAAAGTCAAAGTCCTATGACAACGACTCAGGCCGTAGCGAAAAAAAGTGGAGCCGCCTTCGACCTAGCGAAAGAAACTGAGCTATAAGAGAGGAGGCCAAGTACGGGAAACGTCCCGATAGCAAAGGAGAGCATAATCAAGAATCCCGAGAGAAAAGATCCACTCACGAGGGATGCTACTTGCATCGCCTGAGTAAATCCACAGGGAAGGAAAAAAGTCGCTACACCGAGAAAGAGTGGAGCTCATCGAGTATGCTCCATTCGACGCAGGAAAGAAAATATCCCAGTCGGGAGGGTGAGTGTATTTTTCTTGAGAATACCCGCTAGATTCAGTCCGAGGATGATCATGATGAGGGAACTGAGTATTCCGAGAAGAGAAGAAAAAGTGAAACTGACTCCTATTGTTTCTCCGAGGAGCCCAAGTATCCCCCCGAGCAATGCAAATCCAAGAATGCGCCCTATATGAAAGAGGAAAATAGATTGTCGACTTTTTCAATCATCTTGAGCTACTTCTGCAGACAGTGAGAGGACGAGTCCTCATACCATCGCAAGGCAGCTCGAGACGGAAGCAACGAGGCCGATGAGAAAACTCGTCACTGGGGTAATCTTTCATCCGATTCCAAGACTGAGTATTCCCGATTTCTGAAGGAGAAAAAAGAGGGTGAGAAATACGAGTCCGATAGGAAGAGCGGTCCAGAATACTCCACCGCGCTTTTCTGGAGAAGGGGTTTTTCCTGTAGGAATCGAATAGCCATGGGGTTCGAGTTCGGTGTTTAGTTCTTGAATGAGGATTGCTTCATCTTCTCTATTTGAAGAGAGAGTCAGGGTTTGTTTTTTGATATCGACGATGGGGTTCTCGAGGGTCGAATCTTCGGCAAGGATGTCCTCGATGAGGAGTTTGCACGAGGCACAGTGGGTTCCAGTAAGAGGTAAGGTATACGATTTCATAGAGTGAAAATTATATTATAATGAGGTAAGTTTAAGTCTGAGTGAATTCGATACCACGGAAACACTTGAGAAGGCCATCGCAAGTCCTGCAAAGACCGGAGAAAGCGTCCACCCAAAGAATGGAAAGAAGAGTCCGGCCGCGAGAGGGATACCGATGATATTGTAGAAAAAGGCCCAGAAGAGATTTTGCTTTATCACCCGCATCGTACTTCGAGAAAGCCTAAATGCATCATTGATTTTCGCCACATCCCCCCCAAGGAGTGTAATACCGGCGGAAGCAATCGCGACATCGGTTCCGGTTCCCATCGCGATACCGACATTGGCCTGAGCGAGCGCTGGGGCGTCATTGACCCCATCCCCCGTCATCGCGACGATAAGTCCCTCGGATTGAAGCGCTTGTACTTTTTTCCACTTCTCTTCGGGAAGTACCTCAGCTATTACTTCATCAATCCCCACCTGATCCGCGATGTATCGAGCGGTCTGAGCATTGTCACCCGTGAGCATCACGACTCGTATCCCCTCTTCTTTGAGGCGTTTGACGGTCAGAGCGGCTTCGGGTTTAATCATATCCGCAACAAAGACGAGGGATAGAAGGGTATCTTTTGTTGAGAGAAATACTGGAGTCATTCCCTTTTTGGTTTCACTTTCAAGCAGTCATTCATCGTAAATAATACCGAGGTCCTGCATAAGTTTCGCATTTCCCGAGTAGTATGTTTTTCCAGCTATTACTCATTGTAATCCTTTTCCTTTGATACTATCGAATGACTTGAGAACTCCAAGAGGAATCTTTCGAGACTCTGCATACACGCTCACGGCATGTGCGATCGGATGCTCAGACTGACTTTCGAGAGTGGCGAGAAGAGAGAGTACTTCCTTTTCCTTTATGGTTCCCATGAGTTCTATTTTTGTGACTTCTGGCTTTCCTTTGGTTATTGTTCCGGTTTTATCCATAACGACCACATTCACTTTATGAAGCGTTTCGAGGGTCGCGGCATCCTTGATGAGGATACCGTTTTGGGCTCCTTTCCCGACTCCGACAATGATAGCCGTCGGGGTCGCGAGTCCGAGGGCACAGGGACACGCAATCACGAGGATACCTACAAAGGAGGAAAGGGCATATCCGAGAGCCGTCGAAAATCCGAGAGTTGGAATTCCGAATACCATCCAAAGAATCAAGGCAAGTACGGCAATCCCGAGAACAATAGGAACAAAAATAGCCGAAATACGATCCGCCATCGCCTGAATCGGAGCCTTACTTCATTGCGCTTCTTCGACCATCGCGATGATATGCGCGAGGAGGGTTTCACTTCCGACTTTGGTCGCTCGAAAAGTGAATGCTCCTGTTGTATTGACCGTGCCCGCGACAACCTTTGCCTGTTTTGATTTTTCGACTGGGAGCGGTTCTCCGGTGATCATCGATTCATCGACGTAGGAAGTCCCGCTCTCTACCACGCCATCGACTGGGATTTTTCCTCCCGGTTTGACGATGAGGATATCGCCAGGAATCACGGCTTCAAGGGAAATCTCGACTTCCTCCTTACCTCGAAGCACGAGAGCCGTCTTCGCCTGAAGGGAAAGGAGCTTCTCGATCGCATCTCCCGTTTTCATCTTCGATCTCGTCTCGAGGTATTTCCCGAGCGTGATAAAAGTAATCACGACAATCGTGACATCATAGTAGGTGTATTCGGTATTGAGATATGGTGTGAGTGGAGTTTCAAGTGCACTGACGATAGCACTATAGAGATACGCTACCGATGTTCCGAGTCCGATCAGTGTATCCATATTCGCCGTTCCATGCCTGAGAAATCGATAGAGCCCAAGGAGGTAGGATTTCCCGACGATAAAAAGCGTATAGGTCGCAAAGAGTGGCAACATATGGTGGAAAAACTCCTTCCACACGTAGGGGACTTCCGCCGTGACCCCAAATCCAGCGAACATTTCCCACGTCATCACCGCGATACTAAATACCGCTAAAGGGAGGGCAGTATACACCTTCACCCTCAGATTTTCGAGTTCCGCGAGTTTTTCTTTTTTCGAAAGATCTAGCCCAGATAGCGTGTCGTTTTCGTCTTTTTTCGAAGATTCAACTATCAGGGAATATCCAAGCGGTTCGAGCGTTTCGGAAAGTTTTGCTGGCGTAATAGAGAGAGGATCGAGTGTAATTTTTACATTTTCGGTAGCATAATTGACCGAAACTGATGTCACTCCTGGGGATTTTCGGAGGGTGCGTTCGATAATGCTGGCACAGGACGCACAGTGCATTCATTGAACGGGAAAAGTTTGGGTAGTATCCATAGAAGGGAGGGGTAAAAGAACAACACAGGTTACCCACTCAGTCTCAGATTTGAGTCATCTCACTGAATGGGTAGATCTGCAGATTGTTGAAGGTCGTATTGTATTCTCCGATGAAGCAAGAGCGAATAGAGTGCGTAGCTTATAAGAAAATAACACTCCTACTGATTCATCATATTGGACTGGCCTGATCCAAGTGTCATTTTCGCAGGTGTTCGATACCCGAGGACGGTAGGACTGAGCATTCCGAATATCATAGCTACATGCGCTATGACCAGGAAGAATCCAACAAAGGTCGCATGGAGTTTGAGTTTTTCACGATCACTTTTATTTCGAATGAGCAGATTCATATCGATGAGCGCCATGCCGAGAAGCGGTACCACTCCGAGGAGGTACATACCGACCGCAAGCATGTCACTTCCCCCACGCCAACCACCTGACATGGTAAGGGGAATAACTGCAGTTGAAAAGAGATAGACAAATACTCCAAGAAAATACCAACCTCCGATAATCGCTGCAGTGCGGTTCAGATTTCAGATCATTCCTGATTTATTGCCTCGAAAGAGGATAATGAGTTCGGTAATTGCGACGGTTTCCGCGAGAATTACGGGAGTGGCCATAAAGAGAAGAAGATTCCATGGTTGATTGGAAGCGAGAAGTTCCATATAGTGTGTCATTTGCATACGAAGAAAGATAGAAAGTAAAATAAAAAAATTGTGGAAATATCAAAGATTCTATTTTTACGTCAAAATTCGTATCGTTTCCGTAAAGAAATAGTGCTGTCGATCTCTATGTTGAGAAATGATGACGGACACTGGAGTACGAAATCATTTGTTAGAAGATTGTGAATCAGATAAAAACCAGATATAGGAAATCTGTTCATTTTTTATCCAGTTCGTATCCTGGAGTGTGGGCGCCATCTTGGCTGAAAGAGGAAGGTGATCAGGACAACAAGAATGATCTATATCTGTATGGATCCCCATTTCATTCATATTCCCCATCTCAGTCTCCGAAGCACTCACTGAAAAACAAAATCCAATACTTCCAGAAAGGAGTATCGTAATCGCTATGAGATGAAAAAAAAGTTTCTGAAACATGTGTGATTACTTACGAGTGGCGACATCCCACGTACGAAGAAGCTCATCAATAAACCCATCGACCACGCGTGGATCTGGAGAAGAGAGCTTCGCCCGACCACAGCATTCGAGGTGATCTCGCATGAGTTCCCTATTGGCACTCTTGAGAAGTCCCATCGCAGCATTGATCTGATGCGCAATATCTGCGCAATAGGTCCCATTTTCGGTCATTTCTATGATTTTTTCGAGACTTCCTCGGGCTTTCTTGAGAGAAGTGAGGATGTGTTTTCTTTTATGTTCCATAGAAATCTATAATAACGATTTTATAATGTAGTGATTGGATTTTTATACCATACCCTATGGTATGGTTTCATACTATCATAAAAATATGAGAATGCAAATATATTTTGTATTCTATGTTCGAATCTCACACTTCCCTACTTTTTTTGAGGCTATGACCTGGAGTTTTTCGAGTTCTTGATGAGAAAATGGAGAACCTGAAAATGACCTCTCAAGGGTGATTTCTGGTCTATAGTTTTGGAGGTAGTAGTTCTCGGCTCATCGAATATAGGAAGACATCGTGGCGATATCTTCTGCAGAGTGAATGCCCTTGATAACCGTTGTACGGAACTCGTAATCGGGTGCTTGTTGTATGATTATATCGATACTTTGCTGGTAGGTATGAGCGTCTACCGGTATCTGTACGAGCGAAGGATACTGTTCCCAGGTATGCTTGATATCCATCGCCACATAGTCGATCAGTTTTCATACCAATAACTCTTTGAGCATACCTGGATTCTGCCCATTGGTATCTAGTTTTACTCGAAACCCAAGTGATTTGATAGCCTGAATGAATTCAGGAAGATCACGATGAAGTGTCGGCTCTCCCCCACAGATAGAAACTCCGTCGAGGATACCGATTCGAGATTCGAGAAAGGCAAAAAAATCATCTATTTTGACTCTTTGTTGCTTGAGTTGTCGTATCTTCTCAGGAAGTACCATCTCCGGGTTATGACAAAACCGACATCGCATATTGCATCCCGTCGTAAATACCACAGCCGCTATATGGCCAGGGTAATCGAGGAGGGTACATTTCTGGAGTCAGGAGAGGAACATGCTATAAATGAAGGTATGATATTCGACGCAACAGCTTATTATGAAATAAAACGATTGAAGTACCATCGGTAGATTCCGGGTCAAGCCCGGAATGACCAAAATTGTGAACCACTCAAGATTAATCTATTCGGATTTCCTATGATTTCTCGGAATGCTACTTTCGGATATGGAATCAAAGACATGGATTTCCAAGTGGATAACCAGCTCAATAATGATCCAAATGCATTTCCTTTACCTCAATCTAATATGCTGTCTGTAGCTCTCTTTCTGATGTTGTAGATTCGCACCTATCCCCATGAAAATACTTTCGTGAGTAGAACTCTGATTTCTTTCCATTGTTGAACTGAGTTACGGGTCGATAGTATCCCATCACTCGCGTATAGATCTCACACTTCGTACGTTCTCGTGGAACTCAAGTTTCATCGATAGATTGGGACATAAGAAAAAAGTTAGGAATTATAGCAGGATGGTCTCAAGCTCTTGGAGTTTCCCATAAGCACTCGTGTAGGGAGCTCGATGAGCGATATCATACTTTGGTCATCGATATCCGATTTCCTCATCACACTTCGGACAGTAGTCGTGTTCTCAGGCGATATATCCATGCTTCGGGCAGATGGAAAAGGTCGGAGTAATCGTGATATAGGGAAGCTGATGATTTTCGAGTATTTTTCGGACAAATGCTTTGCACTCTTGGGCACCGATGCGTTCCCCCATGTAGAGGTGCATCACCGTCCCGCCTGTATACTTGCACTGGAGTTCATTCTGGTGTTCGAGTGCCTCGAATGGATCATCCGTGAATTCGACGGGAAGCTGACTCGAATTCGTATAGTAGGGATTCTCATGGGTCCCCGCTTGGATCATATCTGGGTGCTGTTTCTGGTCTTCACGAGCAAAGCGATAGGTCGTTCCTTCGGCAGGAGTCGCTTCGAGGTTGTACATATTCCCAGTTTCTTCTTGATACTGTTTAAGGGTATCCCGCATATAATCCAGAATTTCGAGGGCGAAATTTTTCCCCACCTCGGAGGCAAGATCATACGCTCCATCGGTAAAATTGAGAATGGCTTCATTCATCCCATTGAGCCCAATCGTCGAAAAATGATTTCGAAAGGACTTGAGATAGCGATAGGTATAGGGATAGAGTCCGGATTGAAGCCACTTCGTAAGCTCCCCTCGCTTCATCTCGAGGGAGGTCTTCGCGAGGTTCATCAGGTGCTCGACTTGTGACTTGAATCCTTCGATGTCTCATCGATACGTATACCCGATGCGCGCCATATTGAGCGTGACGACGCCGATAGATCCGGTCATTTCCGCAGATCCAAAAAGCCCATTCCCTCGTTTTTTGAGTTCGCGGAGGTCGAGCTGGAGTCGGCAACACATCGAGCGAACCGCTCCGGGCTGATAGGCATCAGGGTTGGGGACACGTTCCATAACCCCTTGTTCGTTCCTCACCTTTTTGTACTGAGAACCAGTAAAGTTCTGAAAATACGGAAGTCCATACTTCGCGGTCATTTCGAAAATGAGGTCGACGTCATCGCTCTCCCATGGAAAGTCAGGAGTGATATTGTAGGTCGGAATCGGGAACGTAAAGGCTCGTCCTCGATAGTCTCCCTTGAGGTAGACTTCGATGAGGGCTTTATTGATAATCTGGTGCTCTCGGTCGAGTTCTCCGAATTTTTTTGCATATTTCCCCACCTCGTATCCTCCCAGGTGGAGGGCGGTATCTCGAAGATCGTCGGGGCAGGACCAGTCGAGGGTAATATTCGTAAATGGGGTCTGTGTTCCCCATCGGGATGGCACATTGAGGCCAAATACGAAATTTTGCATTTGCTGGAGTACGTACTGGTAGGTCTTTTCGGAAATATATTTTTCCTCTTCGAGCACGCTCGGGAATACGATCCCGAAGTTTTCGATATCAGTCCTGATTTCTTGCTCGTACTTGTGAACGTAGGGAGAGAGGTAGGTATCAAACGATGAGAACGCCTGGGCACCCGCCCATTCATTCTGGAGGGTTCCGAGAAAATTGATCATCTGGTTGACGGCGGCTTGTAGGTTCTTCGGCGGGGCTGATTCGATACGGTTGGGCATACCATTGAACCCCTCCTCGAGAAGTTGGCGCAGGCTCCATCCGGCACAATACCCACAGAACATATCGAGGTCATGAATGTGGTAATCTCCGTTTCGATGGGCATTTCCGATTTCTGATGGATAGATATGCGAAAGCCAATAATTCGCTGTAACCTTTCCAGAAGTGTTGAGGATCAGCCCACCCAGTGAGTATCAAGAGTTCGCATTGGCATTAACTCGCCAGTCTGAACGATCGAGGTATTCCTCCATCGTCTGCTTGACTTCAAGCATGACGTTATTTTTACGCTCTTGGGCTCGCTCTTGTCGATAGAGTATGTAGGATTTCGCTACTTGGTAATGCTCATGTTTGATGAGTACTTCTTCGACGATATCCTGGATATTTTCGACCCCCGGAAGTTCTACGGGGAAACGAAGTTCTGTGATTCTTACTATCTCACTCGTCATCAGGGGAACCTCAGAAAAATCGTTTCCTCCTACTGACTCGATGGCTTTCTCGATGGCGGATTCGATATGTCGGCGATCAAAAGTAACAATCGTACCATTTCTTTTTCGGATTTTATAAAGAGCCATAAATGGAAAGGTTACAATATATAGTTACTCAAGATAACAGTGAAACACAATATATAGTATACAAAAAATAAGTAAAGAAAAAGAGCGTCCGAAAATGATACAAGAAATCATATAGCGACTTTCTCAGTATCAAGACGCTGAAACAAATTGTATAGACAATAAACAAGAATCGAGTCGATATATATTTCGATAGAAAATTACGACTGGTAGTAAATTTCTCTATATTCAACTCATCGAAGAGAAGTCGCACAGTACCCTCTTTTAGAAAGTACACAATGTGTAGTCACAGTGCACACAATGGTATTTATCCATATTCCTAAGAAGTTCTGTGCGATTTTTATGTTGTTAATGAATCAATCTTTATTTGCATTGTTTCAGTATACTTGAAAGGCCAAAAAATATTCAACTACACGTAAAATCGTTACTTAAACTCGGCATTTTCCGATATCCTAGATATAGCTATTGCTGGCTTGAAGTAGCAAGAACATATTGTGCAGCATCCAATCTCGTCCAATCTGGATCAATTCCAAGAAAATCATGTACTTTCGTACCAGTTCTCTTCTGCACCAGCTTTAAATATCTCCTTGCAGCTACTGTGGGCCTCCCAGTATCCTGAAGTCTTTTTTCAAAAGTTTCAAATGCAATTTGATTGAGAGTGAAAGTATTAAATGGATCGGATCATCTTTTGGAATAGTTACGTTGCAGTAAGTTCATAAAAAAAGAGTAAGATAAATATCTGATATATTACTCATATAATGTATAAGTCAATTTTGTACCTCTAGAAAAAACGAAAATACGCCTGTGGATAACTCATACGATACTCGATAAAACTCTCTTTAAACTCAGTATATCCTTTCTGATCTTTCGGTCATCCTTTTTGACGAAGCTGGTCGAAAGAGAGGTACTTGATTCATTTCTTGAGTGAACTCAAAAACCATTCATCGATGAGCCCCGTTCCTCACTGAACTTTATAAGCTTCCTTGCTAGTAAAGGCGACCAGATGAACCGAGCTATTGAGGTAGTCATGCACGGCGAGTCACGCTACAGGTACTCCATCGACCAAGCAGAGCCACTGGCGGATACTCTCAGGATCCATGGCCACCATGCGCTTATAGTACGAGATATACGCACCTTTGTACCAGTGTTTTACCTTCGTCGTCGAGAACGCTTTGGCGAATACTTCCGGAGTGACTGCTTCTATCAATGCTCAGGAGGCGAGGAATTTTTTCTCTGCTCGACGCGCGCGCTCGTTCCACTTCTTGCGATAGTTTTCATCAAGTGTCGTGATGCCTGTTTCCTGGAAATGATCCGAAAGCCAAAGTTTGCGCCATCCATGAGGAATATCGGTACGACGGTCTGGGATCCACGCCACGAAAGCGTGTCGGACACCACTTGATTTTAAGGCTTCGATATCCGGCTCATGGTCCGTACGTTCTTGTTTTATGATATGAAACCCGAGCAGGTTCTTTTTCCAGCCATATTGAGGACCCTTACCGAGTGTATAAGTCTCAGGACCACAGCTCTCGAGGTATCTGCGATACACGGGCGAAGCGGTACGATGATAGTAGAAATCCTCTGGATAGTCTTGTTTTTCGAGGTGAATCATGGGTTTAGTATAACATAAGAAGTGGTGATTTTGCAAAAAGAAAATGGGGTTGGCTAGGAAGCTGGTTTGCCGATGAGCTGGTTTGGACGTTGGGAAGAAGTTGTGCTGGGAGGCTGGGATGGGTAGGTAATATAATACATCCCCTAATAGTTCTCTCATTTGCTTATTCGCCATTCGCTCTAAGAGAGGTATCTTCTCCTCTTCTACCGTCTCTATCGTCCACCTCTTCATCCCTATCCTACCATCTTTTTTACGAGGGTAATACGACTCTCCCACTCAGATCGAAGAGAAATGGCATTTTCTGCCGCATCTTGCTCGGCTTTCTTCTTGCTGGATCCTTTCCCCTTCCCGAGCTCGATCGCATCCAGGATGACCGTTATATGATAGGATTTGTTGTGATCTTGTCCTTCCTCATCGATGACGAGATAGGTCGGCGTAATTCCCCAGATTCACTGAGTCACTTCTTGCAGATAGGATTTCGGATCGACGTAGAGCCCCTTCGCGAGAATATGTTCGAGGGTCGTGTAGACATGTCCTAGGATAAAGTCTCGAGCATACGAAAATCCAAGGTCGAGATAGAGCGCACCGAGGAGAGCTTCGAGAGTATTCGCGAGGATATAGGGGTTCTCGTGTCCACTCGCGAGAAATTCGCCACGCGAAAGCTGGATCGCGGAAGCAAAGTGAAGTTTTGCAGCTATTTCTGCGAGATTCCTCCCTCTGACGAGGGCAGAACGGATATCCGTGAGTTCTCCTTCTGGTTTCAGTGGGAAATCTGCAAAGAGTTTTTCCGTGATGACGAGCTCGAGGACAGCGTCTCCGAGGAATTCGAGTCGTTCATTGCTCTCCTCATATCCAAGCGTCGACTCATTGAGGACCGAGCGGTGGATAAAGGCGAGATGATAACGGGAGATATTCTGAGCGGGAATCTGGAGCGAAGCGAGGATGGTTCCTACCTTCATTTCAAACTCTTCTCGATCAAACCGGAGCGAATGTTTAGCCATAGAGAATAATTAAAGAATAAGTATTTTGTTAAAGAGAAGTTGTTAGGGGGTTCGTTTCATAGAAATAATCAAAATTGAAGCCTGCTTAGTCCTGAGTGAAGAGTCGAAAATCTGTGACTGGATATGATGCTAAGAGAGTTTCTTTTTCCTTCATAAAGGTCGCAAGCGTACCATTCACGAATCCTTTCCCCTGATCATCGGAGAACTTCTTCGCGAGTTCGATCGCTTCATTGATACTTACGGTCACTGGTATCTCAAGAGCCGGAAGGTAGAGCATCTCAGAGAGTGAAATACAGAGGATCAGGATATGAAGGACGGGCATCGTCGAGAGTTCGAACTTCGGGGCAAGACGAGCAACGATAGACATAAGCTCCTTCTCGTGGGAGAGAATAGCTGTTTCGAGAGTGGTAAAGTAAACTTCATCCAGATAGTCATCTTCCGGCTTCTGGAAACTCGATAAAAAACTTGTCCTATCAAAGGATGTATCTGACTCGGTTCGAGCATAGAGGGACTGGAGAAGGAGTTCACGACTCCGGCGACGAGAGATCATAGAAGTACTGAGTAATAATTGCTGGAGTATAGCAAAAAAGTGAAAAAAAGCGAGGTGAAATATACAGTTGACATTATAATATTATATATACTATATAAAAATGTCATTGTCTCAATTATTCATTGATGATTCTCTACAAGGAATTCCTTCTATTCAACAACCACTTCAAAGATTTTTAGATGAAAGAAATAGTGCTTGATGAAAATATAGTGATGCATGGAGGGCAAGCGAAAGAATTCTATATAGCGAAATCTGTAACTCTTTAGGATTATGATTTCGAGGTATATTTTTGTTTTCTGCGGAGGGAAGTCTTGATTTTCGAAATACAAGTCTTGATACTCCAGACACTCTGGAGCAAAAAATATGACATTGGGATTATGTAGATTGTGGGTTTTTAGAAGGACCACCTAATCATCCAGAAGAAATAATGGAACCAGAATACATAGATGTAATGAAGCGTTTATGAATCATTAATCCTGAGTACCTACCTAAAAATGGAGATTGATTCTGGATACACGGAATGAATGGTAAAAAAGATAAAGTATACTGGGAAAGAATTACTAAAAGAAGCTTAAGTATTCGGCTTATACATTGGTGGGTTGGAACGAAAAAGCCAAATATTATTGACAATAGCACCTATGATATTTCATACGCAGAATCATCCCAGTGTGAACCTCATATAACTTGTAATGAGCTCATCCAACTAGTAAAGATTGGTTGATTTATCATTATCCGAGACTCTTACTATTCTGGAGTTCATATTGCATCTCCACTAATGAAAGAGTACCAGGAAAGAGTAAAAGCAATACTTGTAAATCCTGGATGATGATTTCATATGTTCCAAAGAACGCAATAATCTAGTGCTTCCGAACGACTTAATAAGCTCTGGATTGATTCAGAATTAAATTCAGAATTACAGAATAGATTCTCCTTGGGAAAATGAAAAATAAAAAAGAATCCAAAATAG
The DNA here is from genome assembly GCA_043739785.1 of Candidatus Altimarinota bacterium. Lineage (GTDB taxonomy): Bacteria > Patescibacteriota > Gracilibacteria > BD1-5 > UBA2023 > JAYUDN01. The sequence continues at coordinate 143,488 of JAYUDN010000001.1, read as the reverse complement.
GATTCCTTTGTATGTACTATCTACTGTGTACTGAAAACTGATTAGGCTCGAATCTTCTTCACGGCATTCTTTGATCCGGTAGATCGGATAGAGATTACCTTTCTTCCCTTGTATTCTCCAGTAACTGGAGAGGCGAAGTGAGAAAGTCCGGTCGCGTTTCCTGCAGCATCAAACTGGAGAGAAACGAGGTTCTTGAGACGCTTGGCGTTGATCTTGAGCCAGGCTGAGTATCGCTTTTTACTGCGTACCTTTGAGATTTGCTGTTGAGGTGAGAAAGTCATAATAAGTTAGTTATCAAGTTATCAAGTGGAAAAGTTATCAAGTTGTTCTCTTGTTTTACTTGAAAACTTGAAAACTTTGAACTTGAAAACTACTAGGCTACATTTACATAAATATCTCGGAAGATTCGCCCGTCGAATCGAACACGGCGCTTTTCCTGGAAGTGCACGAGACCGTCAGTAGTAGCAAAAAGAGTGAAGTCATTTCCCTGAGAAACTCCCGTTCCTGGCCAGAATTTGTTGCCTTTCTGTCGGACGATAATATTTCCAGAAATAACAGGTTGATTTCCATAAACCTTTACCCCGAGACGTTTTGCCTGACTGTCGCGACCATTGGAGGTCGATCACATCGCTTTCTTATGAGCCATACATGGTGAGTTATAAAGTTAAAAGTTACAGGTTAAAAGTTTTTCAGGAATCAATCACTTGAGAACCTGAGAACTTTCTACTTGTTCCTATTTGTTGTTAGCATATCGAGCGAAGGCCTTGTTGGCTTCAGCCATCTTGTAGACATCGAGCTTCTTCTTGACCGCGACTCCAGTTTCAGTAGCTGCATCGATGAGCTCCTGAGCGAGGTAATGACAAAAGTCCTTTCCACTCTTCCCACGAGCTGCCGCGAGGATCCATCGGCTCGCGAGAGCAAATGAACGACCTGGCTTCACTTCCATAGGCACCTGGAAGATAGAACCTCCGACACGCTTAGGACGACATTCGATCTTTGGCATAACGTTTGATACCGCTTGGTCAAAAATATCTTCAGGATTGGTGTATCCCTTTTCTCGAAGGATATCGAACGTCGCATTCAAAATCTTGTAGGCAAGAGTCTTTTTCCCTTCCTTCATGACGTAGTTCGTGAATTTTTTTAGGCGCTCATTTTGAGTAGTGAATGATACGCTTCCTTTGGTGCTCATAGTATAGTGGAAAGTTATAAGGTTGAAAGTTATAAAGTATATGTGTTTTCAATTTTACTTGAGAACTTTATACTTGAGAACTACTGTTATTTTTTTGCTTTTGGTTTCTTGGTTCCGTACTGAGATCGACCCTGTCCGCGCTTATCGACTCCCTGACAGTCGAGTACTCCTCGAACGATGTGGTAACGAACTCCTGGAAGATCCTTCACGCGTCCTCCTCGAATCATCACGACCGAGTGTTCCTGAAGATTATGACCTTCACCTCCGATATAGGAGATAACTTCATATCCATTGGTCAGTCGAATCTTCGCTACCTTTCGGAGGGCTGAGTTTGGCTTCTTGGGAGTAGAAGTATACACCTTGAGACAAACACCTCGTCTCTGAGGAGCCGCAAGTGGACTGGTCTTTCTCGTGAGAGAGTTACGATTTACCTGAAGTGCTGGAGACTTACTCTTTCGAGTGGGGTCCTTTCGTTTCTTGCGGATGAGCTGACTGATAGTTGGCATAATGGAGATTTTAGAGTTTAGAGTTATGAGTTTAGAGTTATGAGTTATGAGGATATCGAGTATAAAAACTGGAAACTCTCAACTCTCAACTGTAAACTGGGTTAATTATCGTTTTGACCAAGAACCAGCCTTTCGAGCCTTGTGGAGACCTGGTTTCTTTCGTTCTACCTTTCGAGCGTCACGAGTGAGGAATCCAGCACCTCGAAGGACAACCCTGAGGGTTTCGTCATTACCGACGAGGGCTCGAGCGAGTCCATGTCGTATTGCCTGAGCCTGAGCCGATTCACCAGATCCTTCTACCTTGATTTCGAAGTGAAAGGCATCATATACTCCCGCAACTTTAAGAGGTGAGTAGATCGTATGGAAGAGATCTGCTCGTTTGATGAAGGTATCAATAGGTTGATTATTGATCTTCGATTCTCCCTTTCCTGAGAAAAGTCGAACTTGAGCAACAGCCGTCTTTCGGCGTCCGATTGCGTAGGTATATATTGAAGGAGTAGTAGCCATATCGAGGAGGTATAAGAATTAGATGGAAAGTGCTTCAGGCTTTTGTGCTTCGAAAGTGTGATTGGATCCTACGACGAGCTTGAGTCGAGCGAACATATCATCGTGGAGTTTATTTTTTGGAAGCATTCCAGAAATAGCATGACCGAGGATATGGATAGGATTTTTCGTACGCATATTCCCGAGGGTTGTCTCCTTGAGTCCTCCCATATACTGAGAGTGGGATCGGTACATCTTTTCCATTTCTTTTTTTCCGGTGACTTCGATCGTCTCCGCATTGAGAACGATGACATAGTCGCCGTTATCGAGGTGTGGCGTGTAATCGACACGATTGCGTCCAGAAATAACCCGTGCGAGCTTGGTCGCAAGACGTCCAAGGTTTTGCCCCTGTGCATCGACGACGAACCATTTACGTTCGTTTCCAGGAATTTGTTTTGCAGTTATAGTTTTCATAAGTTGAATAATAGAGTTTTAGAGTATGAGAGTTTTAGAGTATGAGAAACGGAATGAGTTATTCTGTTATACTGTCATTCTATAAAACTATTGTACTATTTTATACGAGTTCAAGTTTGACGAGTTTAGCGGCATCTCCATCACGGTATTTGATAGCCGTCATACGAGTGTACCCACCCTTTCGATCTTTGTAGGCCTTTGCGAGGGACATAAGGGAAACGGAAGCCTCAGTCGTGAAGAGTTCAGCCATGATCGTTCTGATCTTATTGTGTTCAGCGACATCTGAGTTTGCGACTTCGATGAGACGGTGCGCATCTGGGGTGATCGCAAGGGCTCGCTTCTCGGTCGTGACAATACTCGTGTATTGAAAAAGACCAGTGAGAAGATTACGGTAGATAGCCTTTCGGTGACCCGTATCGCGTTTCTTGAGCTTCAGATGTTTTTTATTGCGGTGGCGCATACCTTTCTAATTGTTAATTTTTAATTTTTAATCTTTCATTATCTAGTCATCTCCGAGGAGTTTGAATCCACGACCCTTGAGCGCATCTCGTACTTCCGTCATGGCCTTCTTTCCGAATCCTTTGATCGAAGAGAGCTTGGCTTCGGTACACTTGGTCAGCTGTTCGATCGAGAGGATATCTCCATTGACGAGAGCATTGAGCGTTCGAGGAGAGAGTCCCATGATTTCGATTGGAGTATAGGATTCTTTTTCGAGCTCACTTTTGACTTCTTGTTTTTCCTTTTCGATGACTTCACGGATATCAGCGATGAATTCTCCTCCAACCTGGAGAGCTCCTTCATTGAAGAGGGCGAAGTAGGACTCGAGCATCTTTCCAGAGAACTTCATGACATCAGAAGGCGTAAGCACTCCGTTCGTCTTGATGATCATTTCGAGAGAGTCGAGATTCGTGATTTCTCCGTATCGAGTGGGAGTGATTTCGTAGCGTACATTGAGTACTGGAGAGAAGCTCGCATCGAGGATGAGTACCGCAGTATCATCTTCTCGTTTCTTGAGTTCTTCGGTACTGACGTATCCGACATTTCGTTCGACTCGTATATCCATAGAGAAATCGAAGTTTTCATCGACGCTCGTGATATAGAGATCAGGATTGACGACGGTAATCCCGGCAGTTGCTGCAATATCTCCGGCAGTGACGAGTCCACCCTTTTTCTTCGAGATACGAAGCCATTCGACACCACTATCCTTCTTGTCGATAACGAGTTGTTTGAGATTGAGCATGATATCGAGCACCGAGTCTCGAATTCCTGGGATGGTCATATATTCATGAGACGCCCCTGGGATTTTGACACCGGTGACTCGAGTACCTGGGATAGAGGAAAGCATAACGCGGCGGAGAGAATTCCCGAGGGTCACTCCATATCCGCTCGGAAGTGGGTCGATAAAAAATCGCTCTTCGCTTCCTGGTGTAATAATTTCACGACGAATTTTGGAAACCCCGATGGTATTGTGAATGATATGCATAAGGCGGAGGAGGTGAAGGAAAAATTATTTTGAGTAGAACTCGAGGATACGCTGGACATCGATCATCTTATCGAAATCAGTCGCTTCAGGAAGCGCTATAATCGTGATGGTGAGCTTCTTCGTATCGACTTCGAGCCAACGAACACTGGTAATCTGACCACTGGCATTTTTGGAGGAAAATTCTTGAAATTCTTGTGAGAGGGTCTTGTAGAGAGTCGACTCCTTCATACGTTCCTTGAGGGAGATCACGTCACCAACCTTGACTTGGTAGGATGGGATATTATTTTTCTTCCCGTTGATGAGGAAATGACAGTGTCCAACCTCCTGACGAGCCTGCATGATCGTGCGGGCAAAGTTCGAGCGGAGGACGACCGTATCCATACGAAGTTCAAGCATCTGGAGCATAGCGTCTCCCGTCATCTGCTTAGAAGTTACCGCCTTCTTGTAGTAACCAGCAAATTGTTTCTCAGAAAGGCCAAACTGGCGTTTTGCTGCCTGCTTTTTACGAAGCTGTACTCCATACTCGGAAACCTTACCTCAGCGTTTCTTGGTTTGAGGAGTGTTCTCGAGATTATACTTCTCCGTTCCGAAAAGGTTGTACCCTTCACGGCGACAGAGTTTGAGTTTTGGTCAGGTATATCGCATAGATAATAATTAAATTTTAGAATTGTGGTATTTACCGTATCTCCTACAAGCTTCGAGCCTTTCGTCTTCGGCACCCATTGTGAGGAACGGGAGTGAGGTCGAAGATCCCCATGATTTCTACACCTGCATTTGCAATCCCTCGGATAGCTTGCTCACGTCCTGCCCCGATTCCTCGGATATAGACCTGTGCCTTCTCGACTCCGTGCAGGGTCTTCGCCTTCTCAGCTGCCTGTTCGCTTGTAATCTGAGCGGCGTAAGGAGTCGCTTCTCGTGCTCCCTTGAACCCTGCGGTTCCACCGGTCGCCCAAGTGAGAACTTGTCCTTCGAGATCAGAGATCACGACGTGAGTATTATTGAGGGTAGCGGTGATGGATACCATCACTTCTGGGACGAGTTTTCGAGTTTTTTTCGAACGTTTGAGAGTTGCTTTAGCCATAGAGAGTGGGAGGATAGATTATTTTTTCTTATTTTGAACGGTCGACACCTTTCCTTTTCGAGTTCGAGCATTGGTCTTGGTACGTTGACCACGAACCGGAAGACGTTTCTTGTGTCGAGATCCACGGTAGGTTCCGATTTCTTGAAGACGCTTGATATTTCCAGCGACCTCTCGTCGGAGATCTCCTTCGATGATGAACCCCTTGAGTTCTTCACGGATGAGATCGAGTTCAGCTTCAGAAAGCTCATCAATCTTACGATTTCGGGCGATTTTTACCTTATCGAGAATTCTCTGCGCGAGAGGACGTCCGACACCATAGAGGTACATCAGGGCGATTTCAGCGTGTTTTCCGTTGGGAAGATTGACTCAAGCGATACGGGTCATAGAAAAGTAATTATTAGTTGTTAATCATTCATTGTATGGATTCCAAAATTTTTCATTATCCATTTACAATTGTACATTATCCCTGTCTCTGTTTGTGCTTTGCTTCCTCGCAAATAACACGAACTACCCCCTTACGGCGGATAACGACACACTTATCACAGATTTTTTTGACAGAAGGACGGACTTTCATAGACAAGAATTGAGAGGATAAAGCAAGAGTGATAGTATTTTGGTTTCAGCGAGGTTTACGTAGGATTGATGCGATTGTTCTGTTTTCGGAAGGTAATGCGACCGCGAGTCAGGTCGTAGGGTGTGAGCTCCACAGTGACCGTATCACCAGGAATAAGGCGTATCAGGTGCTTCTGCATCTTGCCAGAAACATACGCTCGAATCACCATATTTCCAAAAGCTTCCGGAAGTTGTACTTCAAAAATAGCGCCTGGAAGGGACTTCAATACGACTCCTTCGACTTCTATTTTGTCTTCTTTCGGCATAGGGATGCGGAGAACTCCAGATTAATAAATTTAAGCCCGTGTAGTATATAAAAAAGGGGGGATATTGCAAATCAATTTCTAAAAATCTTTTGCATTCTTTTCGTGAAGTGAAGAAACGCTTATTTTAAAGGAAAATATCGTTCAATTTATTTGGTCAAATAGAGTAGATATCCGAAGTATGCTCAGAATATCTAAAAAAACAAAAAATGTATGAAAAAGGAAACGAAAGATTTGCAAAAAACTATTGTACAATAACTTTACTATAAATTTTAGATCTAAAAGCCTATACTACTCAAGAAATCAACTTATGCTATCTTAGAAAAATTTTTAAAAATCACCCCAGAATGAAATATTGATACATTTTCTTATCTTGGAAGATTTTTTATTATATGAATTGTAACTCGTATTCTTCCTCTACTTAGAATGATACGATTCGCTTTGATTTCAGAAAGATATAATGAAAAGGGCTTTCCTTTGTGGCTTGCTGTTATAGGTTTAGTTATGCCTATGGTTATGATGATACTCATGGGCATAGAGTTCTACTCAGTATAGGTAAATGCATGTAAAAAGAGTCATTGATTTTCGAGGATCTATTCGTTTTTTACAGGTTACTATGGTAGTGGTATCAAGTATCGAAATTTTAGACTTTTTTCAACTCGTTCCATGAGAAATCTGAAATAGAGTATTACCATAGGATCACTATATCTATTGTTTTATCTTTCATTTAAGAATACAAAAAATATCGGAAGTAGTAAATAATAATCCTCTCTTATAATTAAAGGGATTATTATTGGTCTTCATTTTTTCAAAGAAGTACAGAGACGTCTTACCGAAGAATTAGCTCCAATATTTACGGTTGAACGCCTGGGGTCTGGGTCGGTATGGGAGTGGGTGTATTGGTTTCAGTAGGACGAACGGCAGGAAGAGATATATCTATCTTATTAGTTGCTGGAGTTCCTGTAATTACATTGTTCCTCTGCATATTATACCACCATGCCCCTGCTATAAACAAAAGGACAATAATAACTACTATAAGAATACTATTCATATCAGAGTCATTAGCACGTACAGGCATATTACTATTGGAGTTATCCATATAAAGATGAAGTAAAGAATAAAAGACTATACTATCAAGGATTTATTCTTGAGCAAAGACAAAAACAAGACAAACTAAAGAAAAAAGCCCCAAAGATTTACATCTTGGGGCTTTAACTGAGATAGTTGTTTATTGAAGTTCTGCTTCGACCTCTCATGAGATCTTAATCGATGGAGTCAGGGTCTTCGAACCTGCCTTCCACTTCGCCGGACAAGCAGTACCAGGATGTGCCGTCATGAACTGGAGGGCTTCGATCTTTCGAAGGAGCTCTTCACTGTTGCGTCCGAGGGGACCCGAGGTAACCTCGATACCGCGGCACACTCCCTCAGGATCGATGATGAAGGTCCCACGACCCGCAATCCCAGATTTCTCATCGAGGATGTTATAAGCACTCGCAATCTCGGTATTATGATCTGCGAGCATCAGGTAAGGAAATCCCTTCATAAGACCCTCATGCTTGACCCAAGCACGGTGCGAAAAGACGGTATCCGTAGAAGCCGCGAGCACAGTCACATCGAGTTCATCGAACTGAGGTTTTGCTTCTGCCATATCTTTGAGCTCGGTCGGACATACAAAGGTAAAATCAGCCGGATAGAAGAAGAGTACTGTCCACTTCCCTTTCATGTCTTCGAGGGAGATATTCGCAGTATCATCCTTGATCGGATCATACGCGGGGAGATCAAAACGAGGAGCAGGAGTGTCGATTTTCACCGATTCGAACATATAGTCAGTATCGCAGCAAGACATAAAAAGTAGTGTTACAAGTTAAAGGTTGAAAGTTGCAAGGATAGAGGAGAATTTTTTTTATTTATTCTTTATTTCTCTACAGTTTTCCCATCTAAACTTTCGAAAAAAAATTATATCCAAACACTGTAAAAAATCAAGTTTATATGAGAATTATTCTCATAATAAAGAACGGAGCATCCAGGCACGCTTATCGATCTGGCGAAGAGAGCCAACGATGATATCTTGTGTCACTGGGTCTTCACTCGTCGCTTCAGCAAACTTCCCCATCTCTTGAGAGATATGCTCATAGTCTATAAGCAGATTTTTTTGCATCTGACGGGCGGTCATAGGCAAACTGTATTCCTTCAGATGTGTTTCCTGGAGAATATCAGTGAAGCTCGAAATCGGAGTCATCCTGAGTGCTCGGATACGCTCCGCAAAGAGATCTACTTCTTCAGAGAGCTCATCATAGAGTTCTCCGAAAAGTTCATGATCGTCTTCAAAATGGGGTCCAACGACATTCCAGTGACAAAAGCGAGCGTTTTGAGCTGCGAGGCTATAAGCAGCAATGAGATGATTGAGGGCCGAGAATGAAGGAGTTTCTGTTTTCATAAGATTTTGATGAAATAATAAAGTATTGAGTATGTTTATTGTTCTGAGACATGCAAAGAAATAACCTAGACAGTATGATTATTTTTATATAAAAATCAAGTTTATATGAGAATTATTCTCATAATAAATATTGATTTTTCGCGAACTATTCTCATAATAGTGATGCATAAGCTTCAGAAGTCATAAAGTAAAAAGTTGATAAGATTGAAACTTTTGGCTTTATACCATAAAAATAATATAAGAAACTCTCCTCTATCTCCCATCTCTTGCGAACCCACCAATATCGAGAAATCATCTGTACAACTTGCGAATGTCGTCACCTCTCGGCGGACGATATCTATGAAGAGGTGCGTCGAAAGAGTCAAAAGATCGGGAAGGCAACCGTCTACCGCAATATCGAAACGATGGCAGAGGAGTGACTCCTCAGGCGATTCCCAGGCATCAATGGGAAAACCTACTATGAGTGCAATCCTCATACTCACGCTCATCTCGTCGACGAAAAAACAGGGATTTTTTGTGACTTCCCTATAGAGAATATCACCGTCAAAGCTATCCCCGAAGGATATGAGGTCAGTGAAATCAGGGTGGAGATACGGAAAAAGGGAGAGGCTGGGAAGTAGGAGACTGGGAAGTCATAAGAAATTCTCACTATTAAAGTAATAATTATGATAGAATCTCATTATTCCAAGTTAGAAGTTTGGAAACTATCTATAGAATTATCCAAAGAAATATATACCATAACTTCTACATTTCCCAAAGTTGAACAATATGGCCTTACTGATCAAATGAGGAGAGCATCTGTTTCGATAGCAAGCAATATTGCTGAGGGAGCCTACCGTGGTAGTATTCAAGACAATATCAGATTTCTTTATATAGCGAAGTGATCTTGTGGTGAACTCGAAACTCAGTTAGTTATTGCGCAAGAAATTTGATTTCTTGATATCCAAGATTCCGAGAAACTCCTTGCAAAAACACAAATTATTCTTAAGTTACTTTCAGGTCTTGTTAGTAAAAAAAGACTCTCTAATCTACCTCAATAAACTATGAAGAAACCATCCTCCCAGCTTCCCCTCCTCCCAGCTTCCCCTCCTCCCAGCCCCCCATTCTCCATCTCAGCCATATTTCGAAAAAAATAGGAAAATCGAATGTCCTCAAGGATATTTCTCTTCGGGTAGAAAAGGGATCTCTTTTCGGATTCCTCTGACCCAACGGAGCAGGGAAAACCACTACCATGAAGACCATACTCCATCTCATCAAACCAGACAGTGGAGTGGTAGAAATTTTCGGAACTCCCGGTCTCGATGTCGAAAAAAAAATGCGAATCGGATTCATGCCCGAGAATACCTACCTCTACAAGTATCTCACCGGAAGAGAATTCCTCCGGTTCAATGGAAAATTTTATGGGATGGAGGGCGACGCACTGGAACAAAGAATCACCGAGCTTCTGAAGCGTGTCGGACTCGAAAACGCCGAAAAGAAAAAGCTCAATAGCTATTCGAAGGGGATGCTTCAGCGCATCGGACTCGCGCAGTCCATACTCCATGATCCGGAATTAATATTTCTCGATGAACCGATGAGTGGCCTCGATCCGATCGGTCGAAAAATGGTCAAAGATTTGATTATCGAACTCGGAGTATCGGGAAAAACCATATTTTTCAATACCCATATCCTCTCAGATGTGGAGGCGATATGTGATAGTTTTGCGATTATTGCGGAGTGACGCCTGGTCGCTAATATGAAGGTCGAGGACCTTCAGGAACCCCTGGAAGACTTCTTTATGAAGAGTGTCCTCGGAAAATAAATATCCTTTCTCCCTCATTTCAAGAGCATATATAATGATATCAATTACTCTCCAGCACTCTCACATCGGTCTCGATCTCGATGAAACCCTCGCGGCTACTTTTGATGGATTTCTTGCGTATGCCCATAGTCTCTGAAAACTGACGGATATCCATTCGAAAGAAGAGATATGTGTACATGACGTGTCAAAACTCCAGCAAGGTATCACTCTCGAGGAAGCGATAGCGCTCTGGGAAGGATATGGTCAGACCACGATGAATCCCGAGAGTGTGCCGTCAGTTGAGGGTTCTCAGGAATGAGTGAAAAAATTTTTTGATGCCGGGAAGCGTATTTCTATAGTTACCGCGAGAAGTAATCAGGACTCGTGGAGGATAGAACGAACGCTCAGCTGGATTAACAGCCATTTCCCCTACCTTGGGGAGGAGTCAGTCCACTTTGTGAATCATTTTTCGACCGAAGCTCGACCCAAATCTATGGTCTGCAAGGACTATGACATCACCCTCATGATCGATGATGCGATAGAAAATGCCTACGAGCTCTGTGATGCGGGCATTTATACCATCCTCCTCGAAAAACCATGGAATCGTGATATTGTATACGAGCATCCGCTCCTCACTCGAGTGAAACACTGGGGGGAAATATAGTATAGTAATAATGTTTGAACGAATAATAAATAGAGAAACTTATAAGACCTCACACACCTCTATGAATACTGGAAACCCAAAACTCGAAACTCAAAACTGAGAACAGGAAACTCTCAACTCAAAACCGTGAAAGATCCTCGTCTGACTCTCAGGCTGAGTAGATTCTGCGGTTTCAGCATTCCTTCTGAAACAAGCAGGGTATGAGGTGTCATGTGGATTTATGATCAACTACCTCGATGAGGAAGATCCGGGAGCCTGTCCCACGAGAGCGGATCTCGAAGAAGCGAGAAAGGTAGCCGCATTTCTCAACCTCCCCTTCTATACATTCGACTATCGCGAAGAGTATGAGAAACGTATCGTCGAGTATATCTATCGTGAATATACGGCTGGGCGCACTCCGAATCCGGACGTCTTTTGTAATAATCTCGTCAAGTTCGATCTCTTTCTCGAAGAAGCACTCAGTCTCGGGTTTGATGGGATAGCAACGGGACACTATGCACGTTGCGAGGTGGTGGAAGGTGGAAGTTGGAAGGAAGAATGTAGAGAGCAGGAACTTGAGAACTTGAGAACTTGAAAACTTGAAAACTATCGACTTCTCAAGTGAGTTGACCCCGAGAAAGATCAATCATACTTCCTCTCTCGACTCTCCCCATTCCAACTTTCGAAAGCGCTCTTTCCGATCGGAAACCTCCTGAAATCCCAAGTGCGAACTATTGCAAGAGAGGCTCAAATTCCGAATGCAGAGAGAAAAGATAGCCAGTGACTTTGTTTCATCGGAAAGGTATCGATGAAGGAGTTCCTCGAGAAACGAATCCCGAAACAACCAGGAAATATTCTCAATACAGAAGGCAAAGTCATAGGAAAACATACTGGAGCTTATAGCTATACGATCGGACAACGTCGCGGGATAGAGATCGGTGGTGGCCCTGCCCTCTTCGTGATCGCAAAAGATACGAAAGCCAATACTATAAGCGTATGAACCGAGGATGAAGTGAAGCTCTACTCGAAAATATGTACCCTCATTGACTGGATCGGTGAAGTAACCGACCCTTCGAAAACCTACTGAGCCAAGATACGATACCGACAAGAGGATCAGGAATGCCTGGTAATGAAGAATGAAGAATGAAGAATGAAGAATGAAATACAAGAAAATGTAGAAAGTGGAAGATGGAAGGTTGAGTTTATTCAGTTCCAACGTGCCATTACTCCTGGACAGATCTGTGTGATCTATGATGATGAACGAGTAGTGGGAAGTGGGGTAATTGTTTAGGGAGAAGAAAAAATAGAAAGGTAGAAAAGGTAGAAGAGGTAGAAACAATTTTTGTGTCATTCCGACCGAAATGGAGGAATCTCTTTTATACTTTGTCATTCACGCGAAAACGGGAATCCAGGAAGTAAGTAACTGGATCCCCACAAAAGCGAGGATGACACAAGCAAAGAAGGGATCACTAAAAGAACCTTGAAATTACGTAATTTTGTCATTCCGACCGAAACGACTCCAAGGAGTGAAGCGGAGGAATCCCTTTTCTTTAAGAATCTCTACCTATTGAATAAAAGGGATCCCTCGAGTGCCTCGGGATGACAGCCTGTAAATCAACCCGACCGATTTGATCAGAGGAAATAGTACAAGTATAATCCCTTTTATACTATGTCATTCTCATGAAAACGGGAATCCAGGAAACAAGAAACTGGATCCCCACATACTCGAGGATGATACGAGAAAAATAGGCATTTATCAGAAAGATTGGAATAACGATACCGCCATTCTCCATCTCTCGGACAACTCTCGTATACAAGATTTTTCCATTCCTAATGCCCCCGCTAACCTGCAACTTGCAACCTGCAACCGAATATATTTGACTTCCTTCAATTTTTTCATATTATCTGCCAAAATTTATAATTATTTTTTCTCCTATGATTTGTTACTCAGTCCGCAAGGAAGGTGAAACCAACGAAAAGCTCATCCTTCGATACAAGAAGTCGTTTTTCCAGACTCGTACCGCAAACCGTCTCAAAAACGAACAGACCCACTCTCGAGACCTCTCCAAGAGAAAGACTCGTGAAATGGCGATTATCCGCTCCTACTACCGTGAGGTAGGGAAAAAAGCTATGTAATACCATATGACCTCTTCGGGGGTCATTTCTATCGCGGAGTAGAGCAGTGGTAGCTCGCAAGGCTCATAACCTTGAGGTCGTGTGTTCGATTCACACCTCCGCAACCATCAGAAAATCAACAATAATCCCCTTCTCACAAGAGATAGGGGATTATTGTTGATTATTGTCTTTATATGGTTCTCAGCAAACCATAGATATTTCTATACCTAGAGTGCCTTGATAAGACGTTCGACTATATCAAGCGCTTGTTGTTGAGTTAGCTGGTTCATCTGATCTGCGTTTTCCCCAGTAATTATTGAAAGTCAGAGTTTTTTATTCGGGTGTGTAAACGTTTTATCATGCAAAAAAGTTGTCGTTATGCCATTCGGTGGTAAGTGAACTTTTGAGTTTTGAACTATCGAAAAGCTAAATCGTCAATCAAATGTTACTGATACACTAAATCATGCTACCGATACTCCATGCATGGTAATAGGATTTTTGAAAGTAAAATTTTCGAGGAATTGTGTTTTTGAAGGTTCGTGGTCAAAATCAAATTTAGTAACTTCGTGGTGTTTCTTGATTTTTTTGAGCAGGAGGGTTGCGAGTTGATCAGCACGATCTTCATCGTCAGCTTTTCAGAATAATTTAAAATTACCTCTCTCCCAAATTTTTGGATCATTTGGATTCAAACGTGCATGTTCTTGAGCTGCTACTCCTTCATCGACTTTATCCTGCCATGCTTTTTCAAATAGAGCTTTGATTAATTTTGGAGCGTCTTTTTTGGTAAATTTATCTGTGTTTCATGGTAATATTACTTTGAAACTGAGTTGATATTCGCCATCATATTCTATGTAATTGTTTCCTTCTCATGTCCTAAAAGAAACACGGTATCAGTTTTTTCAAGCTGGGTTGGCGACAATATGGGAAATATGAAGGAATGTAACCTTCTTTCAATCTTTTAGAATTGAAACATTCGATAGTTCTTTCGGTATGATATCTGGTCTGAGAAATGTACCTATATGTTTCTTCAGTTCTTCAGCTTCGGGTCACATCACAACATAGGGAAATTGCATATTGATATTTTTTTGTCATTCTTTCACATCAAATATATTTACTATTGCTCATGAAGTATCAAGAGCTAGGTTCGCTATTGGATGACTATTTCGAAGTTCATTTGCTCATACGGCAATTGCTAATCCTAGAACAGTTCAGCCTGCTGCAGCTACAGAGTGAGTAAGTTTTGAAAGATTTTTCATAATAAGTAATGATAAAATTAAAATAAAGTTATAAATTATAGTAAATTATTTACTTCGTTAATTACTTCCTACTTCCATCAAAACCAAGTATCTTATTCCAATATTCGTGGTCATACTTTCCCTTTGTCTTCATCCGAGCATAAAATGGGAATTCTTGTCCTTTTGGTACATGAAAATAATGTCGAAACTCTAGAGGACTAAAATCCCAAATAAATTTTCACTGACTTGTATCATAGTATGATCCTGTCATATACATGACTTTTCTTGCAAGGACTGAATCTTCCTTTATTCTACTGAAAATATTATCCTCAGTATCATGAAATTTGATTTCAGTTTTTATGGGTAGAGTACCATTAGGCATTACACTCGTTGAGTCATTGCTCGGAATAGACATTGATTGATCCAAGTTTACTTTTTTTCACTCGAATTTCAATACAGCACTCATGATACTTTCTCATACAGTAGCTGCATCTTCACGTGAATTGGTCATACCATATCTACTGGAAAATCATGGATGTTGAGATCGGGCGGTACCATCATAATGGACAGTTGTTCCGGAAGCCCGATCAAATGGCCATAGATTATGATGTATCACATGGGTAAACTCATGATGAAAAACTTCTTTATATCTTTCTTTGTTCTGTGGTGTCAGCTTGAGTCAAATACGACTTCATCAACCGAATCCATCAGGTTCCATATATTCTGGGTATCAGAGGGAAGGATCATTAGTTATGCGATACATATCTCATATAAAATATATATTTCTAAGCTCTTTGAGCATTTCTTTATTATATAATTGAACTCCCTCGAGTATAACATCAAGGTATGCTATCATTGCATGAATTGAGACTAGATCATCCGGATAAATATACTTTGTTATACTATAACCTTCGATATTACACCTAGCAAGTTCCGGTATATCTTTAGGCTCGTATATTTTAGCATTCATTCAATACTTTTCATTTAGTTGGGCGATTCGTATATTAAATTCTGATTTTGCTTGTTTTAATTCTAGAGAATCAGTATCCTTAATGGAAATTGTACCCGGATACGATATATTAATTGCCTCAGATCAAGGTGTTTGAGTGGATTCAGTTTTAGAAGGATTACAACCAGTAACCATTAATCAAAGAGCAACACTTCATGCTATATTTCTAATGGTTCTCTTTACTCCAGGAACTGGGGGTTTATGGTGTCATTGGTTTGTATTTCTTTCTAAAGAATTCATAATCTATTTATTTTTAGTTTCTAGAAAACTTTTGATCTGGGCAGTGGCATTACGAAGTTCCATAACCTGAAGTTCCGTTACATTTTCAGGATTTACACTTAGAAATCCTTGTATTTTTTTTCTTCGAGCTATCAGATCTCTTCATTCTTTTACTTTATTATCTATATCATTAAGTCAATCATTGAAAACTTGATAATTAAACTCTGGAGTTTTTTCCCATCATTTCTGGAGAACTCTTTCTGATATATACCTTTGTGCACTATAGCGAGTAAGAATATCAGAGAAAAATGTATAGTTTTCTTCTACTAGTAGTTCGTGATTCTGAAGTCCGAGGAGCCTAACTATCTCTGACTTTTCTCACCTATCGAGTAGGCCAGAATCACGGAGAAGTGCAAGTCTAGATTTAAAAGTATCACCAACTCTTCGAAGAAAAGTATCTCTCTGAAGATAGAATGATTTTTCATCCTGTCATTTCATGAGTCCGGTCATTCTCTGATCTATAGCTCATACTTCAGCACCATAGTATCAGAATACATCACCCGTTTCATCGAGGACTTTCACTTGATCATGTAGAGGGTTACTTCTATTCGAACGTATTTCTGAAACCGTTGCAAGGAGGTGATTGTTCTCTTCGAGAAAGGTAGAGAGTGACATTCTTGCACTTTCATACTGTCGCCTCTTACTTGAGATATCTTCTCAGAGTTGTCTCTTTGCCGTTGCATCTGAAAGTGTTTTCAATACTTGTGGTGTTCCGAGTATCTGTTGAACATGACCTTGAATAGCATGTTTTCCATCTTTCACTGAAATTGGTGGTAGTTCCCACGTAGGTACAGAATTTCCCGATAGATCTTGAGTAGGGCGATCTGATAATCTCGGTGTACGCGAGACCATTCCACGGAGTCATTGTAGCCAAGTACTATTTATCTTTGGTGGTTCATCGACTCACTTGATATCTTGAGACCAGAATGTGAGACTCTTATCGAGGGCTCGAAGCCTCCGAATCTCGGGAGCTGAGTATTGTCAGAAGAATGCTGCACCGAGAAGGTCCTTTATTCGTTGAGACTTTGATGTGATATCTTTTCACTTCATATCAACTACTGACATCTGATTTCCGAGGGCGCTCTGTCATCGTGCTGATGCAAGTGCAGATGATATGAGAGTATGTATTTCTTCTCTTGAGAGAGCTCGACCATTGAGCATTTTCCATGATTCCCCACCAGTCAGTCGCTCTACGAGAGCAACTATCTTCAGATACTGACCATCTGTCTCTCGAGCAAGGTCCTCGAACCGTGCTCCAGGAGTCGAGAGTGCTCGAGTGGTCTTCCTCACTCGTGCCGAACCGATAGCAAGAAGGACTCACTCTACGAGAAGTACTCGTAGAAGAAGTGCGAGGCTATAGCCAAGTGGGATAGTACCGTTTGCCGAGAGCTCGATAAATTTCCCCCATACGCCAAGTGGATCAAGGACAGAAACTGGAACCTTTGTACTATTGAGAGCATTTTTGAGTGCACTGGTATCGATACGTTCTGGTTTTGGTTTTGGTGAATATGCAGTCTTGGTCTTATAAGTTGCATCGGCTGCATCTGTTATCTCCCGCATGAATGCATCGAGAGTATCGATAGTCCGAGCGAGTTCATCCGTGAGAGCATCGACATTTTTCCCAGATTTATCGATCTGACGATCGAGCACGGCTCTCAATGCATTTACATCTTGAGGATGGAGCTTCTTCCCAGCATCAAAGACGAGATCCATGACAATATCTCAGAGTGCAGGATCGACAAGGTTATGAGACTCGAGGAGCTCATCTACCGCCTCAGTAGAGAGAGTATTGAGTCATTTTGCTACTTTATCCACCTGATATCAAGCAATACCGATAACGCGAGGTCAAGTAGTTTCTTTTTGACCCGAAGATCCATCGAGTCAGTTTGATTCTTGTATTGTTTTCATCTTATTACGGTGACTCTCCAGCCCAGCATAGAGTCTTTCGACTTTTTGTCTCAATCCTGGTACTCTATCGACTTTCGACCAATCAATCTGACTCATTGGTACATACGCTGCCTGCTTTGCTGCAGCATACGGACCTATTCATCATCTTTGAGATTCTGCATCAAATAGGGCCTTTCACTCACTTTCGTAAGTATCAGCGATATCTCAGGCTTTAGTATCAAGTTGTACGAATACGGTCTTATCTCCTTCAGTCGCTCGCTTAACACCTTTTTTCATATCAACAACTTGTTCTTTCAGGTCTGTCCCTATCGTGATACGCGAGAAGCTTCCAGTCATCTCTATACCGAGGAGAGTTGCACATCCGAGAGCACAGAGCCACTTTTTCTTCGTCTGTTTTGTGCCGTGGAGTTTATCTGAGAGATGTGTCTCGAATCACTCCTTTACCAGATAGGCAAAAGCACATGCTGACAACACCGACCAACCAATACCCGTTCCGAGCATAGCACTATGGTTCTGGACGAGCTGTACCATAGCACCGGTCTTTCACTGACTGATATCATGTTGAGCAATTGCTTGAAAAAATGATTCGAGAAATCGGTACTGAAAAAGTCCCATAATCCCAAAGGATCCAGCTGAAATACCTGCCTTCGCCATACTCGAAAGACCAGGCTTCTCCATGAGATCACCGATACGAGTACGGGTTGCTGATACATTGAGAAGGACATCTCCTGCTATAGGTTCAATAGAGCGACTCATCTGTTCAATGAGAACTTTCCCTTGGAGTTCTTGCCACGATCGTACGTATTCAGGAGATATAGTCCCCGATGCACGAAATGATGGAGACTCAACCATCTGCTTCAAAAGTCGTGCAAGAGTATCTAAGTGTGACTGTGGATAGCTTATAGCAGGATCAAAACCGAGAAATTCTCACTCGCCTTGAATCATCATACGATCTTCTATCCATATGAGCGCATTTGCCATACCGAGTTCCCCTGTATCTTCATCGACGGGGAGAGGATACTGATTCATCAGTCCTGATAGACCCACGAAAAGTGGATTCTCGATATTGAGTGATTGTGTATTGATAGGAGACATACTTATATTTTCATTAATTAAATTAAATCAGAACCTCTTTTAGGTCGTATATCAGTAACTGGGGAAACAACCTTTTTTTGTATTTTTCCATTTTTTACTTCGTATCCATCAATTAGCTTGACAGCATTCTTATTCCCGTCCGTCCATGCGAGTCATTGAGGAAGTACTACTTCTTGACCATTGATATTAAAGCCGAGTCATGCAAGAGTAGCGCTTTCGAGTCATGTGATACTCTTTACGCTCTTGAGAATTACAGCGCTATTTGGATGACTATCGAGTGTGATCGTTGGAGTAGCAGTTATTTTACCCTCAGCTTGTAAGATACGGTTTAGTACGAGTGCTGCTTCTATAGCTGTATACATATTGGTATTAGTAGATTCAATACGTTTTCCATCTGTATCTATATACATATTCCTCCATGATCACTGTGCTACACGAATGCTCTCACTTAGGCTAACTCTTCAGGTTACTCATATACCAATATACAGTTCTCGGGTTCATATTTTGAAGTGTTCAGTATAGATAATACCGTCACTTCCAGGTTCTCTCAACTTTACTCAGTTGATTCAGAGAGATCCAAGCATAGTGATAACTTCCTTTTTTGCTTTTTCCACTTTTGCTGTTGGAGTTTCTGGTGTTGAGGTTACTATACCATTCTCAGAACGTTTCACTGCCTCAAGTGCTTGTTTTGCAGTATCAAGAGTTCTCGCACTTCATAGTTTTTTATTATCAGCTAGAGAACCATCGATATTCATATCTCTCTCATCTTGAGGAGTTGTCTTATCTTTTATATAAATCCCACCTTTAGAATCTATTCCAAAATAGAGTGTCCTTTTCCCAATGGTAAAGTCAGTTGTAAAAATATTACCATTTCAATCTGGTTTACCACTATTCTCTAGAGTTACTCCTGTCACTCCAATGGATGTCAGCAAAGATAAAACACCAGACTTTATATGCTCAACTTTTGCTGCTTGAGTATCGATAGTTGTTTTTGGGCCTACTGGTATACCCATTGAAGCTCCACCGAGTGCTGCGATAAGTTTATTTGCTGTATTCTTTCCTGGGATACCATCATCCATGATAGCAGCTCCTCATTTAGGAGATGCTTGGAATTCTTTCAAGGCAGATCTAGTTCAATCTCCATAAATTCCATCCACCTCAATATTCGCTCAGAGTAGATTTAGGGCTTTCTGGTAGGCAATGATATGCGCAGCACTATTTTCAGGAGATTGTGTTTTAGAAAAAATAACATCTTTATTTTTTTGCAAAAAACTTATAAGTGTTTCTTTGGAAAGATTAGCGAGTTCCGCTTTTATATCCGTTCATGGGAGTTCGAGTCACTTTTTGACTTGTTCTTGGACCCATTTTGGTCAATTTTCTATAGACATATCCAATAAAATTAAAAATTATTTACATAATTATATCACTCAATACAGTATTTGTCAAAATATAATATTGACTAAATAAAAATAGTGTTTATATGCAAATTTATTCTAGACGGGAATCGCTCCTCATACAAGGAGAGATTTAACTTCTACAATCTCTATAATCCAATTTTCCCAATTTCAGATGCGATTTTTTTGGGTAAATCGTCACGATTATACTGTGTGTTTCATATAGATACCTTTTTAGTATCTGGCCACATGGCTGCAACTGCAACTCCTGCAGAAGCAGCAAGGACTGTTCATGCTATTCACATACCTATCCATCGGAGAGGCCTGAGGTACCAGAGTAAAACCACTCATGCTCATAGACTTGAAATAAAAATAGCTTTTTGTTTGGTATCGAGAGTATTCCAAAGTTCCGTGATAAAACCTCCGACTTTATCCAAAGAGGTTTCTACAGCACTATTAAATAACGTTCAAATTAAATTTTTGACTTCTAATGGTATTTTAAAATTAGTTTCAGCTTCAAAAAATGCGGATACAAGTGGTCTATTGAAGTATTCTCATCTAAAAGCCTGGTCTTTTGAAAACATTCACCATAGTTTCATATAAATATAGGCCTGTTGGGCTGGATTCAGAGATTCGTAGTTTGAATCTCACCCAGTAATAACATAGAGGCGAAAAACATCTCATAAAGTTGCACCATTTTTGGAAAAAAAACTTTTATATTCAGAGCTAAATCCAAAAGAAAATTTCTCAGAGATTGTATTTTGGAATTTTCACCAAAAATCTAGTACTTTTTTCATAGATTCCTTTCAAGCTTCATTTGAGATATCAGCCTCAAGAATGGTATTTGGTGATATTTCTGAAATATTTTTATTCTTATTGGAAACAACATAACCAAGCATGCTTGATTCAATACCCAAATGAGTGAGCGAACTCTTATAGTCGAGATGACTCAATAGCGCGGATGGATTATCCAGTGGCATATCAAGTTTTGTTCCTATTTCTGAAAAGAAATCTCCAAGATCGCCTGGTCAAGTAATTGGTTTTGTAGGTTTAAGACTATCGAACTTTTCAGCAAGATGCATGTTCTTATGGAGTCTAGAAAATACTCAACCAATCGTCATATCAGCATCTTCTGAAGGCACAGCATGTTTATCAATATAAGCCTTTCATTTTCATGTCGATAATCTCTCTACAACAAAAAATAACAGTTCAGGATCAATTTTGTCATCTGCAATTCAAAGATCATTTTTTAGGCCTTTTTTATCCGGACTTGCCTTATATTTTGCATAACAATCCACTAGTTTCTGAAATGGCATGTTTCTAAATTTTTCAACAGTTATGAGGCTATCTATGTCAGCATAGCTGAAATACTTCTTTGATCCAGTTGTATCAATGACGGGTTGTATAAATGTCCGAGCAAAACCCTTAAATCAAACACGAATTAAAGCTGTATCTCCTGCTTCCTTTAGTTTATCGTTGCTCGAACCTCTGGTCGCTTGCGAAGAAACTCCAACAATCCCCGCCATCTTCATCTCTTCAGCCGTCATATCTTTCGAAAGATCCATACCTGATCTCCTCACTTGCCAACGAAGGAAAAAGAGTTTGATCATCGCGAAAAACTTATCTAAAGGATTTTCAGTCCACTTAGTTTCTGTATATTCCTTAGCGAGATCTTTAATCTGTATAGCTACTTCTTTGGTCGATACATCTTTTACTCATTTAAATATCATTCCCCATGGTCCAAGTGCTTTTTTGATCTCTCCAGTGACTTCTCATGTCACCTCTCTCGCCTCAGCACTTGAAATAAAAGGTATAGACGCTGCGGCTCAAGCAGCAGTTACAGCAGGTCTAGGAATAGATTTTTCTGCTGCTACCGCTACTTCTGCTTCTCTTCTATCGGTCGCTTTTCCAGTAATTTCAGCTTTGAAACTCGCAAGATCAGCGGTTGTCTTCGCGAGGATAATATTGTGGGACTTTGCTTTTTCTTCGGGCTTGATACTTGCGAGGTAGCCAGTCAGTGACCTGAGTGTTTCCTCTACCTTTCCGAGTACGGCAGCGCTTGCTTTGAGCTCGGAATCATTCGAAACAGTAGCGAGCATGGCCTTTGCCTCATCAAATGCGAGTTTTGCTTTTCGAAAGTCTGCATCTTCATTTCTTTTCTCACCTACATTAACAAATGCTCCGAAAAATCATGCTTGAGACTCTGCTTCTTTCATCGTAGCCTGATCGAACTCCCCCCATCGAGTATCGAGGGTAGCACGGAAATTACGAAGGAGCGTATCGGAAGGAGCTGAAGCAGGTGAAACAGATGGATTAGTGCGAAGAACCTCTGGAGTAGTCATAAAAAATATTTTAGATTATTATACTTTATTTTTAAAATATGCAAGGTACATATTTCTTGTATCCAGTCTACCATATGGATGGTGAAAAGGCAAAAGAAAAACTCCTGTATTTCAGGAGATTATATGATCCAATTCACTCATTTTGTATTTCACTTTTTAAGTTCTGTGATGAATTCATGACTCTTTTTATGCTCGAGAATCATCTCGAGATAGAGGCTAAATGCGTGTCATACACTCGTCTTTCCTGTAAATCCAGGAAAGTGTACTTCTACTTCAGTGGTATCAGCGAGAAGGCTCTGGAACATCACATTCTCCTCTGATGGTATCCATCTATTCGAGCTCATTCCGAGGACTTCTGTTTGTATCCATTTTCCTGGAGCGACTATTGGTTTGTTTCCGATCATCCGCTCGAGAAGTGAACCTATATAGGCTTGTTTTTTCGGGTCTTTTGTTATCGTCGGGATATATTTCTTGAATCCCTCTTCTCACCGCTGAAGCTCAAGCATCTTCGATCGTGATCCGATGAAGAAATCATCGATGACCATCTGTCTCGTACGATTTCTGATGATCTCTTGTATAGAAGAGAAATTCGGTCGATCCTTATCGAGAGTACGTGCATACGCGACGATCCCTTCGATGAGCTTCCCCTTTTCTCCATCGAACGCTGTCCCATCTCCTCCAGCGGAGAGGATAGCAAGGAGCTGTATCTTCAGAAGATTATCTTTCCCTCAGCTTTCTTTGATCTTTCCAGCACTCCCAAACATAGATTCATCCCGAAGATATTTCGTCACTATACTTTCGACGCTACGCTGAAGCTTCTCTTCGTAGAGGAATACTTTCTTATTCCAGTCTTGCACGTCTCTCCCGAGAGCTCCTCGCATCCAGTCCCAAGGATTGGTTCCGAAATTCACTGTCGACTGGAATAGCTTTACTTCTGGAATCGTACCGATGTAGCTCCCAAATGGTGTCGGCATCTCGATCCGAGGGATGCCGATATCGAGATCATCACTCGTTGTTCCAGTCATCTCAGCAAGTGCTTGTCATCATTTATTGAAGAGGTCGAGGTACTCAGAGATATTGAATACTCAGAGATTGGAAGCGAGGTGTCCTGAGGTAGACTTCCCATCGGTATAGATACTTCCGAATCCGCCATCGAACATATACTGCCACTTCTTCCGATTCATCTCGAGGAAAGTCGCTGCTTCTTTGCCCCCGAGCACGAAAACTCCTCACATCGCCATACCAGCTATCGGTCTCATATAGAAAGGGATCGGGAGCTTCGCTCCGATGCGAGTCCCCGTGATGAGCTTGTTCCCTGTCGTGAAGAGAGCCATCTCAGAAGCTCACTGCATGAATGTCGAGATGTCTTGGTATTTCGAAAAATGACTGAAAAATACAGGAAAGAATATGAGCTCTCCGACATTTCGCCCGAGAAGCTTCATGAGACTATTGACTCTGTCTCCCCAGGATTTTCCTGCGGGAAGTGACTCTATCTTCGTGAGGATCGCTTCTTTTGCTGATTCAAATTCACTTTTCGAGATCTGACTCTCAGGATACTGTCTCCGAAAGTCATCATAGGTCATCTTCGCTAGCGATTTCTTGGTCTCCTGTAATGCTCGCTCCTCGGGTGAATAGAATCATCATTCCAAGGGATTATGGATATATCCATTTCTTTCGCTAATCTTCAGAAGACTTGCTCGTATGGATTCCTTGGTTCACTTATAGAGTTCACTGAGTGATATGACTTCCATCTTTCCTGTCGTCGTATTTCTGATGGTGATCTTCGAAATGATGAACTCTGCTCAACGCTTCGCTCATATACCGAGAGTCCAGAGGCTATGCGCAGAGACAGCACTAGTAAGAGCAGCAGGGAGGTAAGATAAGATAATACTTCCGTCGAAAAACGAGTCTGTGGTTGCTTCTTTTTCGAGCGCCTCAAGACCCCTGCGAGTCTCACTTTTGATAGCATCCGTACTGGGGCGAGGGAGGAGGATATTGTTCCATCACTCGATGAGATTAAAAGTATGAGAAGGGATACCACTTTTATTATTAATACTTAATATTCCATTTTCAGTGATCTGTATCGAGTTCACATTTTTGATATCAAATCCAGGAAGTCTTGTAATCTGAAGATAGAGCTTCTTACGAGTTTCTCTATACTGTGGACTGTGTTTGTCTATGGGTACTATAGCATCGCCGTATCAAGTGACCGGCTCAAGATTTTGAATATAAGCATCGAGAAATCCCCATAGTGCAGTAAAATCTCATCCTACCTCATGTGATTGGGTATAAAATTCATTTTTCCCTGTACGGATTAGTAGCTCACGAGCGTCAAGTGAGCGTAGGGATTTCTCATTCGACATAAAGTTTATGTGTATTAATTTTTTATTTGAAAACTATTTTTTGAATAACTTAATTCCTGACTCTAAGATGAGACCTACTTTTGAGACTTTTATTCAATCAATTATTAATCCTGCCTTTTTCCAAGCATTAGGAAATTTACTATTCAATGTATGGAGTTCACCCATTTTGATATCGAGATCACGATAATTTTGCGCTATTTCAGAATTATAGTGACCTATTTGTGCCTTCACCCCAGAATTGCCCGGAGCATCTGGAGTATATCAAGCTGAGAGTGGATTATCGAGCTTTTGTTTTGTTAGAGAATCAGTTAGATTACCCGATAGATCGAATACGAAGTTAGACTTTCCGTAACGACTCAAGGAAGAGCTTGGTTTACCTGTTAAGCCTCGTAGCTGGGAATCAATTCATGGAAGCTTTGTTTCCCGTAATGATTTTTCTTCAGCTATAAGAGAATCTAACTTCGCATTTTCTCTATCATAAATAGCTTTGTCAGCTTTATATAAAGGATCTAATTTAAGAGAGTCGACATCTACGAGTTGTCTTCATGTAGGATTCTTAGAATCCGCAGGATACTTAAATCTTACACTATGACCGTCTGCAGTAGCCAGGGCATTATTTACAACTGTTTGTTGGGCTGGTAATGCAGTTCATATATCTGTTAATCGCTTTGTGAGCTTTCCATATTCGTTTTCGAGAGCAAGTCTCGCTTCGAGTTTCTTTTGCGCCTCCTGAAGTTCTTTTAACTTTGCTTCATTGTCAGCTATGGTGTCTTGTAGAATCTGCAAATCTCGTAATGGTTTCTCAGCCGCTGGTATAATATCGTAGACATCACTACCTACACGAAACTCTATCGGTTTAGCATCTGCTGCAGCCTGTCGAAGTCGAGTCTGGAGATTGGCCGCTGCGGCAGGTGCTGCTGCTTTCACTCGAGCATTTTCCTTGAATTGCCATTTTTTCGGATCTTTTTCTCATACTATTACTCGCTCAAGTTTTGCATCCCACTCAGCCATTTTTTTGGCGTCAGTGATAGGACGGTCTCAGAGCTCTATGTATCGAGCGACTCTATTATTGTATTCAGCGATTTCCGCCGGAGATGCGATAGCATTCTTTATGGCATCTCCGAGTTCTTTTATCTGATCTGGAGTTCCGGCAATTCAACCATTTGATTGACGATAGATTTCTTTGAGTATATTTTCATGTGCCATACGATCAAGCGTCCTCTTCATATCAAGTTCTCTCGCAGGAACGTCGACTGGTCAAGCAGAGGTAGCAGTTCATGGAGCTGCAGCCGCAGCGGCTCAAGGTTTTGAAGCATTTCCGCGAGCTCTGTCATAGATAGCTCTTCCTACTGCTCATACTTTTTTTGCTCGTTCGACGACTCATGGATTACTAGCAGCAACAGTAGCTGCTCACTTCCCCCAAAGTCCAAATGTTACTCTGTTGAGGACTGAATTAACTGCTGATAGAGCCACCTTCCCTCATACATACATGCCGAGTACTGTCAGGCTGATCCATCCAGCATCAGCAACCATCGAGCGATCGAATATATCAGAAGACTTCCTTCACTTTAGGCTTTCTGTGAGGTCTAAGAGCATCGCTTTTATATACTCATTCTTTTTTTCAATTGATCAAAGCTCTACTGTCGCAGATGGATACACGCCTGGTCCAGTAGTGATGATCTTCTCACCCTTTATTTTCGCCCACGCCGTAAGAATCATATTCAGAGGATTCATACTTCCTGTAGATCAGAATTCGAGTTCAGATATATTTCGAGAACTCGCATTCTCGAGATAGTCGATCAAATCATTGATATATTTATCAGGCTGATACAGCGCATCAGCTATATCTTCCCTTGAAGATACCTCAAGTCAAGGTATAAATTTGAGCGCTTGTCGTGCGAAAGTCATATGACTCTGGTAATCTCTATCAGTGACATCCCCGAAAGTAGACTTTACCTGAGCTCGTGCGGCATTGGCAGCTGTGGCAATATCAGAAGGGACTCATCTCAGTCCTTCTTTTGTTCCATCAGCTCATTTTGTAGAAACTCATGCAGGAGATGCAGATGGAGTTGCTGGAGAAGTAGGATTTACTTTACTCGCTATCGCTTCATCTAATAGCTTTGTGAGTTCTGGCTTTGTAGAATCTTGGATACGCATTCTTGCTACTTCTAACTTGAGAGCATTAAGCCTATCCGCAGAAAGTGCTTTGAGTTTTTCTGTAGAGATTTCATTATTAGTAGCAGTATTTGCAAGATCGGAATGACCATCTTGATCGAGATGTAGTATCTCTTGGTCGAGAAGTTTAGCCATAAAATGAGAAGATTAGGGTATATTGATATGAGGATATTATTTATGTACTTCTTGAATAAGTTCTGCTAATGTTTTTGGCTTCCATTGATCTTCAGGATACTTTGCTATAAAATCTGCTTTTTCTTTATCACCTTCTTGTGTTCATGCTGCAGGCATTGATAAATTATGGTTTCCTAGTAGACCCAATCGCAATATTCTTTTAAGAATCATCGTATTAAGAACAGGTGGTTTTTGGATACTAAAAGAGTGCATCTTGGTATTATGAAACATATCCCTATCTGCAGCTGTATAAGTAATACTTTCGAGTTTTTGATTTTGGAACGCATCAGAGAAGATAAATGTCGCATATTGTCATATATCCCCATTCTCTGTAGGATCTGATACAATGATATTATCTATATATTTTTTTATTCCTGGATTATCTTTGAATGATTCATACATTTTTTTCTGTGAAGGGGCAAGCTTACTTACATCAATAGAACTCGTAGGTCCTGTTGCAGGCGTTACAGCAGCTCACCCAGCTCATGCTCCTGCGGTACTTGCCCCCGATGTCGACGAGGCTTTAGCTTTCCCAAGTTTCACTTCTACATCCTTGAGTCGCTTCGCGAGCTCAGCAGAGTCGATCCCACCTCAAGCCCGGAGATAATAGAGATTGACCCTCTCTTCATACGCATTGAGCTCTGGAGAGTCAGTGAGGCGCTTGCCGACATCGAGTTTCCCGTCAAGCATATCAGAGATAGCTGGTCAAGTCGGAGAAACGGATGGTTCATTTTTCCATTTCGAGTCAAATTCTCCTACGAGTGCTTTCACCGAAGACATTTCAGATGCGGTGAGCTTACTATTCTCTCCAGTTGCACCACGCAGATCATTGACTTTTTTCTCGAGCTTCATAAGTCCGACCTTTTGTTCACCGAGAGTGAATCCGAGGTCATATCCGAGATTTTTCTTCAGCCAGTCAGAACCCATCCCTCAGAATATCGCGACGAGGACTCCGATAAACCCATATTTCAGTCACTGAAGGAATCCTCATTCTTTTTTAAAAAGACCATAAAGAAGTCATCCCCCAGCAAGAACAAGAGGCGAAGACGGAAGAGAGAGATTCCCACCAAATGAATCACGAAGGTCAGCTGGTGGAGCCAGAGGAGTATTTGGTGCATTGACATCGATAGCTCATCGTTTTTGAAGTTCTATGAGTACTGATTGTATTGAGGTATTGAGTTCCGTTTGTGTTGGAAATACCGTTGCTGCTTCTCGAAGAATGGTATCATCATAGGCCGAGATAGATTTTCCTGCCGCTGTATTGGTCTTATTTTGAGTTGTGATATAAGTTCGGAACTCTGCGACAGATATACTATTTATCTGTACCTTTCAACCGATCGAATTTACTTCGATATACGACTTAAAAATTCCATCCTGAAGAAGGAGTCATTTCAGGATATTTTTTCGAGTATTTGGGTTGGCTTCGAGATAGGTAAGGATTTGTGTTTCGAGTTGGATTTTTTTATTTCTTATTTCTTGAGGTGTCCCCTTGGTATCGTTATTTATTCATAACGTTACTTTTTTAGGATCATTGCTAAATGAGATATCATATCACTCCTTGGTAAGTTTAGTAAAAAATATTGCCCATCCCGCATACTGTGTGACATCTGGAAGAGCTTGGATTTTTTCAAATTCCGCTTTGAAAGAAGCGAGATCCTTGGAGAGCTCGGCAGTAGTTATTGATTTGAGTGAGTCAATCGGAGCTTGAGGAGCATTATTCAGATTAGGAGGCGATAGAGGACTTGTTGCTGGTTGGTTATTTGTAGCATTTGGATTCATTGATTGCTTTAAGGCCTTGAGTTGACCCTTAGTTTGATCATCAAGTCACTCAAGTTTTTCCGCTTCATCTAAATATTCCTCGTATGTTCTTTTATGCTCCGCACTTAAATTCGGTAAAGTAAGGTATTTTTTTACGAGATTTAGATTATCAAGGAGACCTGCTTTAAAATCAGCTATTCCATTCGGATTGGCATATTGGTTGCGAATTTTTTGGATTTCATCACGGAAGTATTCTTCACTTCTTTCATTAGATAGAGTAGCCATAATTAAACTTTAAAAAAATACTTTTACCTCTCCACTCTACCATATTTTCTCCACTCTGGCAAATTATCAGAACAGAAAGACCATGAAAAGTGTGGAATTACTAGACATTTTATTTATTTATAGTGGGAAAGCAAATATTTCGGCGTTGATTTGACTCAAAAAACCAGTCAATAAAAGATTATTCAAATAATTGAAAGGTGATTGCATTTCTCAAAACTGAAAACACTAAACTGAAAACTCTAAACTCGAAACCGTTAAAATAACCGCATCACTTCGGATTCAGGAAGACGGATAACGCCGCGTTTGACGAGTTCCGCAAAGGATCGAGTCGTCGCTTCGACGTCGGCCATCGCATCATGCGCTCATTCGAAGTACTCACCGAAGAGGTGACGATGGAGCTCAGAGAGTTTGGGTGGTTTCCACGCCATTCCACGACCGGTAAGCTTACAGTAGTCAGTAGAGCCACGCATCGTACAGAGCGTCTTCATCGGGGTATACTCACCCTTTCGTCCATACCGCTCGAGCTCATAGCCGAGGACTCCCTCATCGTATTCGGTGTTGTGTCCGATGACGACTTCAGCGGTATTGAGGATCTTGAGGATGGTATCGAGGTGATGGTCGAATGAGAGTTTGTCGATGAGATCCTTATCGTAGATGCCATGCACCTGGGAAGCCGCAAAGGGGATCGAAATATGGGGTTTGATCATAATATCTTCTCGCGAAACTTCGCGATATTCTCAATTTCTATTCATTTCTCCCGTAATAGAAGCGAACTGGATGATATAGGGTTGCTGATCAAGCGTTCCCTCTCGAACCGGAAATCCGGTGGTTTCTGTATCCCAAACGGTGAAGAGCATATTTCGGTTGAAGGTTAAAAGTTGCAGGTTACAAGTTGAAAATTACGGGTTACAAGTTGAAAGCTTCAGGTTAAAAGAAAGTATAGTAGGTTTACATCCCAAGAAAGTATCAGAACATTTAGTGACTCTCATTTTCATAGTCTTTCAGATACTTGATGAGTCAGTATAGAAGTTTTGAAACATTTTCCGCTCGAGTATAGAGTGTATCAAAAGTTTTCTCATCGATATATTCCAGATCGAGTGCAAGATATAGAAACGAGCGTACTTCTCCCACTGAGCCTCTAGAAATATGGAGAAAGTGGAGAAACTCTTTATTGGTATTTCTTTCAAACCCTTCCGCAATATTAGCGGATATAGAGATAGAAGCTCTCTGTATCTGATCACGGAATGAATAATCCTTGCAACTGTTAAAGGCAGAATAAATATCTTTTGTCAGAATTCTGGCCTGTTTCCAAGAGTCAATTTCTTCAAAACGTTTCATATATTCTGTTACTTAAAACTTGTACGCGCTATCGGAACTTGCAACTTTCAACTTGAAACCTGCAACTCCTAATGAAACTTCTTGTAATCGAAACTCTTCATATCCGTATCGATTCGGCGGATAATATCGAGGACGACGCCGACGACGATGATGAGTCCGGCTCCCGAGATAAGGAAATCGAGTCGTGAAGTTCCGGAGAGATTGAAGAACTGAAACTCCGTATTGAGTTTCGTAATCGCATAGGGAAATATCGCGATAATTGCGAGGAAACCTCCTCCGAAGAGGTTGAGATGATCTGATACCTTCTGAAGGTAGGTAGCGGTCTCTTTTCCGGGACGAACGCCTGGGATATATCCCCCGCGCTTCTGGATACTTTCCGCGACTTCCGTCGTGTTGAAGGTGATCGACACATAGAAGTAGGAGAATCCAAGGATAAGGAGGAAGTATACGGCTATGTAAATCCACGTTGGATTCTGAAGGGAAAGATTGGTCGCAAGCCATGACCCGATATCTCCCCACTGTCCACCGCGACGAGAAAGTATCTGACCGATAAGAGAAGGGAAGGTGATAAGGGAAACAGCGAAGATAATCGGTACCATCCCCGCTTGATTGATCTTGATCGGGAAGTAAGATTTCTCCTCTCGCCCCGTTCGAGTGTAGATGAGTGGTACCTTGCGAAACCCTTCGGTAAATCGTATGATGATATAGATGACTCCTATCGTGAGAAACGTAAGAAAAATAAGTGGACCATAGGAACCGGTGCTGATATACCCGAGAATATGTTGAGGGACGCCCGCGAGTACTCCCGCGAAGATAATAATCGAACTCCCGTTTCCGATACCAGCTTCTGTGATGAGATCACCAAGCCAGAGGAGGATCATCGTCCCCGCGGTAATCATAATCATCGCTGGGAATATCACTCCCCAGAAGTTCGTCGTATCGATGATAGAAACTCCGGCCGTACCGGTTCCGATGAGGCTATTGAGGAGAAAAATCATCCCGTAGCTCTGCGCGAGAGCGAGAGGAAAGGTGAGGTATCGAGTATAATTATTGAGCTTCTTCTGACCCTGTTCTCCTTCTTTTTTGAGGGATTCGAGAGACGGAACGATAACCGCAAGGAGCTGGATAATAATTGTCGCATTGATATACGGGGCAAGTCCCATGAGAACTATAGAGAACTGTTCGAGACCACCTCCCATGAGTGAACCAAAGAAAGCAAGCTGCGTATTCGCCTGAAGCTGCGTCGTAAAAGCCGAGAGCAGGGCGACATTCACCCCTGGTACGGGGATGGTCGAAAGGAGCTTGTAGACCGCGATAATCCCGAGCGTTACGAGAATCTTACGACGGATATGTGGAGTCTCCCAAATGGTTTTTGCTTGAGCAATCATAGTGATAAATTAGCGTGGGGGCATTGTATAGAAAAACTGAGAAAATCCAAATGGAAAGCGAAATAAAATTGACAGGTAAAAGGAAAAGGTATAGACTGACACTATCTTAATGCCAATTATGCAA
Organism: Candidatus Altimarinota bacterium; assembly: GCA_043739785.1. Lineage (GTDB taxonomy): Bacteria > Patescibacteriota > Gracilibacteria > BD1-5 > UBA2023 > JAYUDN01. Next base: position 111,555 of record JAYUDN010000001.1, on the reverse strand, counting down.
TCGACACTGTCAGGAGGAGGGGAATCGCACAGTTCATACTGAATATATCAACAGAGTGGAAGATGACAGTTTGAAGAAAAAATCAAGTGACTCAAAGATACTGCAATATATACCCTGGAAGATTATGATGCAACTGGTTGATTATATGCAGACCCAATACAAGAATTATGAACTTACTTTAAAAACGGAAAGCTCCTTAGAAATATTTCAAGCCACTTCACGCACTCCTATAAGCTTATTGATCAACAAGGAAATACCGTTTGTACTCTCTGATTTATACATTGAGGTACACCGGATAAAGTCCAGAGATTACTTCAACACTAAGAAATAAAAAATCCCCATATTGTACAATATGGGGATTTTTTGAATAAATATTCAAATTACTACAGCAGACTTTCATGATAAATATTATTTCTTGTTTCCGTAATCCTGACGAAGGAAGGATCCAGGTTAGAAGAAAACTGGATTTTTCGTACCTCAGAATGACGCATATTAACTCATTCTATTTACTATAATACCTTATTTTTACACTATACATTTGCTTGTCCTCCAGCCTTTTCAATAGTTGCCTTGGCAGAAGCAGAGTACGAATCAGCAAGTATAGTCAGGGCATGAGTGAGCTTTCCAGCTCCGAGAATCTTGAGTAGTTTCCCCTTTTCTCGAATAATACGTCGCTCGTAGAGCACCGCGTAATCGATAGTCGTCACTCCGAGAGCTCCCAGTTTCTCGAGGGTATAGAGGTTGATAGAAATATACTCTTTCGGTTCGAAGGCGGTAAATCCACGAAGTTTTGGGATACGACGAAAGAGTGGAGTCTGTCCTCATTCGAAGGTCGCATATCGCTTGCGACCGGTACGTGAATTTTGTCCATTCATACCACGTCCAGCAGTACCTCCGAGTCCGGAAGCTCGACCTCGAGCTCGGCGAACACGTTTTTTCTGGGATCCTGGTACGGGAGAAAGGCTTGTAAGATTGGTCATAGAGAGTAAGTTATCAGGTAGAAGGGTAGAGAGTAGAAGTCTCAGGCTATTTTCAAAATACTTGAAAACTTGAGAACTTTCAACTCGAAATCTTATTAATTATTTTGTTTCTTTTTTTGCAGTTGATTTCTTAGGAGCGGCTGTCTTTGCGACTGACTTTTTCGGAGTATCAGTCTTTGGAGATACCTTCTTAGTTTCTTTTACTTCAGCTTTTGCAGCTTCTTCTTTTTTTGGAGTTTCTGCAACAGTTTCGACTTTTTTTGTTACCTCAGCTCCAGTAGACCCTTTCTTTTTTGGGAAAGCCTTCATCATCTCGAGTGGCTTGAGGGCCTGTAGGGCGAGTATAACCACTCGGGCATTAGTAATTTTATTCGGAGCTCCATGTTGCTTCGCGATGATATCCTTGAGTCCAGAGACAGCAAGTACCTTTCGCACCGCTCCACCCGCGATAATACCTGTTCCCATATGAGCGGGATGAAGGAATATCGAACTTGACTTGAAGCTCATACTCACATCGTGAGGAATAGTTCCATTCACCATCGGAAAGCTGATAAGATTTTTCTTCGCATCTCGTACGGCTTTTTCGATAGCCCCCTGCACTTCTCCAGACTTTCCAAGACCAAGTCCTACACGACCCTTCCCATCACCGATGACGATCGAAGCACGAAACCTGAGTTGTCGTCCTCCCGCAGTTACACGGGTAACTCGATCGAGTCCGAGGAGTTCTTCTGCAAATTCCTTGGGTTCATCGCGAGATCCATCCTTACGATCTCGACGAGGGCGATCATTTCGACGATCTCCACCTCGATCTGAACGAGCTTCAGAAGAACCTTCTCTGGTTTCTACTGGAGTAGTCTCAGGAAGCGCTTCGATGTTTTCGATTTCTACTGGGGTAATATCTGACATAAGAACGGGTGAAAAGAAAAATTAAAATAAAAGTCCAGCTTCTCGAGCAGCATCTGCAAGAGCTTTGATACGTCCATGGTAGAGATTTCCTCCTCGGTCAAATACACATTCGGTAACCCCCTTTTCGAGGAGCATTTTCGCGATAATTTTCCCAGTTTCTTGAGCAAGTTCGGTTTTTGTACCTTTTTTTGCCTTAAGATCCGAAGTCGCACAGAGAGTTACTCCAGCAAGATCATCGATCGCCTGAGCGTAGATAGCGGTATTGCTTCGATATATGGAAAGACGAGGCTTCGTTGCCGTTCCGATCATACGAGAACGGACTCGAGCGGCACGACGGACTTTGGTTTGAAATTTAGCGAGCATAGGATTGTGAGTGATGAATTACTATTGCAATTATTCGTAATAGAAGATTATTTACCTGCGGTTTTACCGGCCTTACGTTTGACATATTCTCCGACGTATCTGATTCCTTTGCCTTTATATGGTTCTGGCTTTTTGAGAGAACGGATATAGGCTGCGAAGTATCCAAGAAGTTGCTTATCATGAGAAGAGATGTGGATCTTGTTCTTATCTTCTTTATCAGCTTCGATCATGATTCCTTCTGGAGCCTCTACAGGAACCTTGTGAGAAAATCCGATCGCAAGAGTAAGCTTTCGAGGTCCTCCGACTTCGAATTTATATCCGACTCCTTGGATTTCGAGTGACTTCTTATATCCTTCAGACACTCCGACTACCATATTTTGGAGACAAGCACGTGTCAGTCCCCAATATGCCTTTTGCTCTGAATTCGCGGTATTTTCAATACTCACATTGAGTGATCCGTTATCTTCAGTGACGTGAACACCAGGGAGGACTTTCCAAGAAAGGGTACCTTTAGGCCCTTTGATAACGATTTCCTCTTGAGTGATGGTATACGTGACTCCGGAGAGGAGTTTGATAGGTTGTTTTCCGATTCGAGACATAAGCGTGAGGTTACAAGTTGAAAGATACAGAAAATTCGACTCAAAAAACTAATAGACTTCGCAGAGAAGTTCTCCACCGACACCGAGGCTATATGCCTCATATCCAGTGATTACTCCTTGTGGGGTCGAAACGATAAATATACCATGTCCATTTCGAGACTTTTTGATTTCAGAAGCCTTGATATAGATACGTTGTCCCGGACGACTGATACGTCGAAACGATGGGATATATTTCGTCTTTCGTACATCTTGAAGGCTCACGGTAAAGAGACGTGTTGCCGAATCAAGTGTATACTCTACGATATACCCATTTTTCTTGAGAATTCGAAGGATATTTTCGCGCATTCCAGAAAAAGGGACTTCTACAGAATGAAGACGTGACATATATCCATTTCGAATACGAGTGAGAAGGTCTGCGATTGGATCGGTAATCATAAATAATTAGTTACAAATTTGAAGGGTGAGTGTTTCAACATAATATCCGATTGGGTTTTCTTGAAACCTACAACACGGAACTTGAAACTGTATTTTACCAGCTAGACTTTCGGACTCCCATAAGTTCTCCGGCATTCGCCTTTTCACGTATACAGATACGACAGAGATTAAACTTACCAATATATCCGTACGATCTTCCACAGTTGGAACATCGGTGGTAGAGTCGAGTCATGTGTGGAGCTACTTTACCAAGTGCATGAGCACGTTCTGCTTTTTCACGAGCATTTTGGCATTTGTTGACGAGTGCTTTTCGAGCCATAAAAAGAAAAATTAACGAGAGAATGGAAAACGAAGTTTTTCGAGGAGTGCCTTTGAGGCGAGTGGATCTTTGTTAGCAAACTTGATAGTGACCTGGAGACCGTGGGTTTTTACTACATCGAGCTGAGGAACTTCTGGGAAAATCGTATGTTCTTTGATACCGAAGTTGAAATTTCCGTGAGCGTCGAAGCTTCGTGAGGAAACTCAGCGGAAGTCTCGTACTCGGGGGAGGACGATCCCTATAAGCTTCTCGAGGAAGTAGTACATACGTTCTCCACGGAGCGTTACCATCATACCGACAGGCATCCCCTCTCGAAGTTTGAAGTTCGAAACCGACTTACGAGCATAGTTGATACGAGGAAGTTGTCCAGTGATAAGGGCAAGATCGTTCTTGAGGCTTGAGAAATCTTTATTCCCAGCAGCTACATACGATCCGATTCCCATATTGATAACAATTTTCTCGATACGAGGGAGAAGCATCGGATTTTTTACCTTGAGTTCCTTGGCGAGCGCGGGAAGGATTTCTGTTTGAACGTGTTTTTTAAAAGACATAAGTGGAAATTATACGGGTGGAAAAATATTAGAGGGTAGTTCCAGATTTTTTAGCGAATCGAACCTTGTTTCCCTTTTCATCGAATCGGTACCCGACGCGTGTCGGAGTTTTCGTAGTAGGGTCAAGAAGCATCACATTGGAGCTGTCAATCGCTTTTTCGAAGGTTACCTTTTGCCCAGGAGTTCCTCCTTGTGGCTTCATGTGCTTCGTGACGATATTGACTCCTTCGACGAGGACAGTCATTTCTTTCGTATTTACTTTCGTAACTTTTCCTTGTTTGCCTTTGCTTTTACCTGCAACGACGATGACGGTATCACCAGTGTGTATTTTCATAAATGAATTGAGTTATAATGGGGAGAGTTATCAGGTATTCCAGGTGTCTAGTATGATGTTGAACTTTCAACTTGAGAACTTTATACTTGGGAACTTCTAGACAACTTCAGGAGCGAGAGAGATGATCTTTTGGTATCCACGAGCCTTGAGCTCTCGGAATACTGGACCAAATATACGAGTTCCTTTCGGTTCGAGTTTATCATCGATGATGACGCAGGCATTATCATCAGAGCGTACATAGGATCCATCTTCTCGACGTATTTCCTTTGCGACTCGAACGACCACCGCTTTACAAACCGCTTTCTTCTTAATGTTTCCATTAGGAAGAGCTTTTTTCACGGATATGACGATAATGTCTCCAACGCTTGCATACCGACGTTTAGAACCCTTGAGAACCTTGATACAAAGGGCTTCTTTGGCTCCAGTATTATCGACGATGGCGAGTCTGCTTTCTGCTTGGATCATAATGAAAAGTGTAAGTGTGTAATGATTAGTGGTGAATTGAATTGCGTAGATTTACGCAGCTGTCGATCACCTAGATCGTCTCAGCTCTCACAATAGAATCCTCGATGAGGAGCCACCGCTTCAGCTTCGATAGTGGCCGAGTCTCGCTTACCGTGACGGTATCACCAACTGCCGATAGCCCCTGCTCATCGTGCGCGTAGAACTTCGAGGTCGATGTATATCGCTTCTTATATTTGGAGTGGATTTTGTAGGTAGTAACGCTGACAACGATGGTTTTATCCATTTTGGTACTGGTCACGGTTCCGGTCTTGGTACGCATAGTGAGAAGTGAGGAGATTAAATAGCAGTCGTCATAAAGGTCGATACCCGTGCAATATAGCGTCGAGTATTCGTCAGGAGGTGTGGCTGTTTGAGTTCACCCAGAGAGTGTTTCATCGAGAGTTCGAAGTATTCCTTCTGAGCTAGAGCCAGCTCTCCAACAAGATCAGCTCGAGTGAGCGACTTGAGGGTGGTGATATCCTTGATAACGGTAGGAGTAGTTTTCTTAGCTTTTGCCATACAAATGAGAGTAAAGTGGAGGTAGAGCGATTAGTAATCTTGTTTTGAAAGAAGGATCTTCGTCTTGACTGGGAGCTTGTATGAAGCAATCGTAAAAGCCTCACGTGCAACTTCTGGGGCGATATCTCCGAGCTCGAAGAGGACGCGACCAGGTTTTACAGGAGTTCTATACATTTCAACACTTCCCTTTCCTCAACCCATCGGAGCTTCCGCCGCGTGAGTCGTGTATGGTTTATCAGGGAAGATTCGAATCCACACCTGACCACCTTTCTTGAGGAATCGTACGATTGCCTTACGAGCACTCTCGATTTGACGAGACGTGATGTATCCAGCCTCAGTCGTCTTGAGGGCGTATTCTCCAAATGATATGCTTGACCCACGTTGAGCGAGACCTTTGATAGTCCCTCGTTGGGCCTTGCGGTATTTGGTTCTACTCGGCTGTAACATAAAAAGAAGTGTTATGAAGTATATAGAAATGAAGTGAAAGTCAAGTGGAGTTTTTATTTTCTCAGGTTTTCTCGAAATTCTCGGTTCACTTGGTTCTGCAGATTGATATGAAGTGGATTTTATTATTTCTTGAAGATATCTCCCTTATAGATCCATACTTTGATTCCGACGGTACCGGCAAGTGTTTCTGCTCGTTCGGTTGCATAGTCGATATCAGAACGGACGGTCATAAGTGGAATAGATCCTTCCTTGAAGGTTTCTCGACGAGCGATTTCAGCACCATTGAGACGTCCTCCGAGTTTTACCTTGATACCAAGTCCTCACTTTTCAAGAGTTTTCGCGATCGAATTTTTGATAACTCGTCGGTAAGGCATCTTCTTCTCAATCTGGCGTGCGATCGCATCTGCTACAATCGAAGCCGAAAGTTCTGGTTTCTTGACTTCCTTCACATCGAAGGTGAAGGTATATCCAGGAAATTTTTTCTCAAGATTAGACTTGAGTGTATTGACGCTTTCGTCATCTTTACCAAGGATCAGAGCGATACGAGACGTATAGATAGAAATAGCTAAAGCTTTTCCGGCTCCATGGTTTATGAAGCAGTTCGCTATCGGAAGATTCTTATAGTGGGCCATGACTGCACGGCGGATAGCAACATCTTCAGAAACTGAAGCTGCATAGTGCTTCTTATCATAGTACCCGGTAGTTCTCCAGGTCTTGATATATCCGATACGAAAGGCGAGAGGGCTGACTTTGTGTCACATAGGGAAAAAATTATTTTATAGTCAAAGCAATGTCGACATGGGAAGTACGCTTCAGAATACGATGAGATCGTCCTCGAGAAACTGGATTGATACGTCTATAGACGAGTCCTTGGGTAACTACTATAGAAGAAATATGAAGGCTTGTAAGCTCTTGATTATCATTGTGAGTGGCATTGGCTACGGCACTTGAGAGTACCTTGTAGACAATATCAGCTCCCTTCTTCGGCATAAACCGGAGCGTATCGAGGGCTTGTTTCGCATCCATATCTCGTACGATATAGGCGATGACATTGAGCTTTTTCGGGGATATACGAACATTGGAGACGGAAGCTTTCATAAAAAATGAGTTTAAGAGTTTTACAGTAGTAAGTTTTACAGTGTATACAGGTAGTTAGAAGTAATTTGAAGGTATTCGAACTTTCTATAATTCTGTAATACTATTATACTACTTGTTTCCAGAGTGGGCATTGAATCTTCGAGTAAAGGAAAACTCACCGAGCTTATGACCGACCATATCTTCAGTGACGAAGACCGGTACATGTTGTTTTCCATTGTGGACTCCGAAGGTGTGTCCGACAAAATCTGGAGCAATCGTGCAGGCTCGTGACCAAGTCTTGATCACATTTCGCTTTCCAGTGGCATTGAGGGCTTCGACCTTCTTCATCACGCGGATGTCGATGTAAGGTCATTTCTTAAGACTACGAGTCATGGGTTTAAAGTTATAAGGGTATTAAGTTTTTCAGGTTGTTAGGTTTTCAAGTAGAAAGATTTTTACTTGATAACTTGAGAACTTTGTACTTGAGAACTATCACATCAGTTTTCCAGCGCGAGTTCGAAGAACCCAACGATCTGTATACTTTCGACTGCGAGTCTTCACTCCTCGAGCGGGTCTTCCCCATGGAGTCTTCGGACCTTTTCGTTGACCGACTGACTGGTGTCCTTCTCCTCCTCCGTGTGGATGGTCCACGGGATTCATAGAAGAACCGAGTACTGTTGGTCGTTTTCCGAGCCACCTGGAACGTCCAGCCTTTCCGATAGTGACTTGATTCCAGTCTGGATTCGAGACGATACCAATAGTTGCAGAGCACTTCTTATGAACGAGTCGGATTTCTCAGGAAGTCATCTTCACCTGAGTGTACTCACCTTCCTGAGAGAGAACCGTTGCCGAAGCTCCAGCAGATCGAACCGAGGTTGCGCCCTTTCCTAGAATAAGTTCGACATTGTGAACGAAGAGACCAGTTGGGATATTTCCGATTTCGAGGCGATTCCCAGCGATAGGCTTCGCGGTCGCCGAAGTAATAACTTGATCTCCTACCTTCATCGTGGTGTGAGCAAGAAGATATCGGCGTTCTCCATCAGCATAACAGACGAGAGCGATAAATGCCGTACGATATGGATCGTATTCGATCGTTTCGACGCGTCCTGGGATATCATATTTATTGAGCTTGAAGTCGACATTTCGGTAGAGTTTCTTGTGTCCTCCTCCCTGGTGTCGAACCGCGATACGACCATTGTTATCACGACCGGCTTGGTTCTTGAATGACGAAAGAAGTGGCTTGTACGGAGTATCCGTTGTGAGCTCTTCGAACGTAAGACCAGTCATAAATCTTCGTGACGGGGTATAGGGATTGTATTTCTTGATTCACATAGGAGGAAGGGTTTATAAGGTGGAAGGTTTGTAAGGTATAAGGTTGGAACTTTAGGAACCTTATGAACTTGGTAACTTTATGAACGAGGTACTACTTTACGACTTCGATATTGACGATCTTGTTCCCGGCGGCGAGGGTAATCATCGCCTTCTTTTCTGGAGACTTCTTCTTAAGTATTCCATTTTTCGTATTGTGGAATTTTTCTCGAGTATGGAGCATATTGACCTTCGCCACCTTGACTCCATAGATCGTCTCGATCGCTCGTTTGACGTCGATCTTCGTCGATCGTGGGTCGATGATACATGTATACATACCTCGGAGTTCTCCTTCGGTACTTTTATTCGTAACGATGAATTTCTGGATGACGCTATAGAGAGATGACATAAAAATGGAGTTTAAAGTTACAAGTTGCAGGTTGAAAGTTTTTCAGAAAGTGGATTACTTCGAGAAATGTGTGTACATGTGCTCAAGGGAAGCCTTCGTAAAGACGAGGTCCGTGTACTTGAGGAGAGAGTGCGGGTTGAGGTATTCGACATTGACGACCTTGATAGTCGGCAGGTTGTACGCTCCCTGAACGCGAGCGGACTCTTCACGAGTGACAGCAAGGACTGCTTTTGGTGCCTGGATAGCCGTCATAAGGGTCGACATAGTCTTCGTCTTCGCACAATCAAGAGAGAGTTCTTCGATCACCTTGACAGTGTTCGCATTTGCCTTCGTCGAAAGGAGAGAAAGAAGGGCAAGTCGACGTTCCTGTTTCGAAAGATTGAGGGTAAAATTTCTCTCATTTCGAGGACCGAAGACGACTCCTCCACCCTTTCGCATCGGACTACGACGATCACCCATACGAGCGGAACCGGTTCCTTTTTGCTTGAAAAGCTTGCGAGTCGAACCCTGGACTTCTCCACGGTGCTTGGTGTGAGCGATTGAGTGACGAGCGTTTGCCTGTTGAAGGACAAGAAGTCGGTGCATGAGTCCCATATTTGGAGTCACTTCAAAAAACGAAGGTTGGAGGTCTATCGTTCCTTTGGTAGCTCCGAGAGTGTCATAGAGTGATGCTTTCATAATTGGTTTGTAAGGTGGAAGTGGGCGGAAATGGTATGAGACTAGAAGGTCAGAGTGATGAGGGAGTTTCGAGCTCCAGCGACTGGTCCCTTCACGGCGATCACATTGAGGGTTTTATTCACAAGGATAAGGGGAACATGCTTGAGGGTGATACGATCCAGTCCCATATGTCCGTGCATCTTCTTTCCGAGCTTGGTTCGGCGTGGCTTTCGAGTACCGATAGAACCGAGGGAACGAGTGTACTTGTGTCCGTGACTCGCAGTGAGACCCGAGAAGTTCCATCGCTTCATCGCTCCGGCAAAACCCTTTCCCTTCGAAATCGAGACGACGGTCATCTCAGTCACTCCATCGAGGAGGTCGAGAGAAATCGTATCATCCTTCTTGAGATCCACGAAGGCTCCTGAAATAGGAACTTCACGAAGTGTGACTTTTTTACCATCCGTCATACGAATGACGAGCGCCGCATATCCATCAGTTTCCTCAGTTTTGACCTGAGCAACGGTAAGGGTAGGCACCTTGATAAGGGTCACAGGCGTGAATTTCCCTTCATGAATGACTCGAGTCATTTCGAGTTTTTTTCCGATTATACCAGCCATAGTGGTTTGTGTTATAAATATTGAAATGAGAGGTTGTAGGTCTTCTTCTCGAAAGAGAAAAGTTTACCAGCAACATCATAGAGTATTCGAACTTTATGTGAAAAGTAGGCGGATTATATAAATCGGAATATAAATGTCAAAAGATTTTGAGAAGAAAATATTTATTTCGATAAAAGGTCACTTGGGCTGAGTCCTTCTTCGAATTTTTGGATTTTCTTCGGGAGTTTCTTCGTATCTTCTGCCGGTGGGAGTTCTTCCGGGACGATACCCCTCTCGATCAGGGTACTTCGCACAGATTTATTATTCGTCATATGTTCACGAGAGATACCGAACTCGTCTTTGAGGCCTTTATTCTTATTGACATTCATCGCGGTCATCTGATTCGCGAGAGACTGAGCGGTGATGAGGATGTCATGAGCTCTATCAACTATAGGTTTTTTCGCTGAGATATCATATTTCTTGCGCATATCTTCTGGAGGAGTCGCATAGAATACTCTCTGTCCTTTTGATTTCATGGTCGCGATCTCTGGGGAAGAAAGTCATTTATTATAAAGTGCACTCGAGAGATTTTTATCAGTCTCACTATACTTCTCTCGCTCTTCGAGACGGCTCTTATCGGCAAGGTATTCTTGCATGAGCTCTTGTTTGCGAGTCTGGGTCGCGAAGTACATTTGAGCTAGGGCTATCGGCTCCTTCTGAGGATTTCCATTCATGGCAATCTGATAGCAAGCACGGCGAGTCAGTCTTATGTCTTCTATTGACCTTTTGGCTCCACTTCCAGTAGAAACCATTTTTACCTCAGGGTAAAAATGGTCATCTGGATTCGATCCGCTCACCAGGATAGACTCCCGAGCACGCGAGATCAGATCCTGGAATTTGTTCCAGTTTGTATATCCGAGTATCGGATAGAGTTCACGGGCATACCATACTTCAACTCAGTCAATGGTATGTTTGATGGATTTGAAGAGAGAGGAGGTCATAGAGCGTAATTATAAACTCGAAAATATATCTTTCAATTCAGGATAGTTTTCTTTTATCTGTAGCTTCCACCAAGTTGTCTCTTGTCCGCTGTAGTCTCATTTCGAGTATACGAGGAGAATATGACATTCGCGTGTAACTTCATCGAGGTAAACGATATAGCGATTCCCGGATGCATGGGCTGAATCAGTAGTTCAAACCACTCGAAATTCACACTTGATTAAGTGTTTATTTTCTTCGTGACATGATATTATTTTCTCTGCTTTTGATGTTCCAAGAAAAGTATCCACGTGCTCAAGTGATGCTATAATTGCCTCAAGTGTAAGATCCCAGTGGCGTCCATATTTTTTGTCGAAGACTTTTATATAGTGTCTATCGGTGTAATCTCGGATGTATACTTTATATTTTTGGTTGATAGACATTGTCAGGATCTTCTTGAGTTATGAGTACAAATGGTATTTCTTCATCGGGATAGCATATCTTCCAAGGAAGTTGTTCATGAGTAAAATCAACAATTTCTTTTGTATTTTTTCATTTCCATGAGATACAGACTTTTTGTATAAAATCGACTTCTTCTTTACTAAGTTTACTTGTAGAGGGTCATTCAATATTTTCAAGAAGTTGAGCAGTTCACTTCAATTCAAGATGAATGACTGACTCATCCTGGAGTTCATCAACTACGCTAAAAAATACGTCGGGAACAGGTCACTGAGCAATACGCCGATATTTAATACCTTGCGTCATAGATTCAAGGTGATCATAGTACCAACCAAAATCCACAAGATATACAAGCTTAGCAAGTTTTGTTTTAGGTATTTTACCATCATCACTCGCCCCATAGTGAATACAAGTAGTTAAAATTTGTTTGTATTTCTCTTTATCGATAGTCTGACCTTCTATAAAGGTATCGCTCGCAAGATCATCAAGTGATACTTGGAATTTTTCGGCGACTTTCTGAGCTTGGTTGAGGGTGAGATCAGTACGACCTGCTTCGATACGAACATAGGTAGGACGTGAGATGCCAAGAGATATAGCCATCTGATCTTGTGTGAATCATCTGGATTCACGAAGAGAGCGAAGATTTATAAGCATAATCACAATAAATAGTAGAAAAAGGTTTGAAAAAAATGAGAAAAAGAAAAAAGATGCGAATGTTAAGTAATGAGTGATTTTTGCTAAGGAATTATATACTTAATCTTAAGTAATGCAAATAAAATGTTATCATTTGCATACAAAAAAACACATTTAATATATAAATGTTCATTTTTAAACATTTTATTATTCAATGTAAAAATTCATTTGAATTTTCTTAGCTCTTCAATATACTCGCTTTAATGGGTCAATCAACAAAAATGACCCAAGTATTTCTTAGGTCATTTACGAATACAAATATTCGGTCTTTGCGGACGAAGGCATGCTATTCAAAGTGGTTAAGAAATCAAGTTTACTTCTTAACCAACTGTTAGTATGGCAACAAATCCGCCAATTGGGGATGGTCACCGAAATGGTGCCGTCTCAGATCGTATACAGTTTTTCAATCCAAAGATTGATCACTGGGTAAAATACGATACAAACATTCATCGAATCATCGATGTCAAAACATCGGATGATGCTCCTTTTAAAGGGGTACGAAGAGTATAAGAAAAATCCCGCTCACGCGGGATTTTTTAAACTTCCATAACCTTATCCACCTCACCCATCACCCTCGCAGTCTCAGTCAGTGCCACGATCATCGACTGATAGTGGGCGATATCTTCCCAAGTGAGCATGCGTCATTTCCTATCCTTGAGCCACTTCTGTGCTGGCTGATAACCACCGATATGGAAATTCCAAGCAATTTCTGGTACATCACCGAAATATTGTGTTTCATTAATCCAGACAGTTCCGATTTCAGAAGTCTGGATTGCTTCGTCCCTCGCAATGACGGGAATTCTCTCATAACGGACTTTCTCAACTTCCCCACTTCCTGCAATAGGAAAAGTCGTGATATACTCTTCGACTTTCGGCGACTCGAGCAAATGTAAACCTCGAAGTTCTCATCCGAGTGCGACAAGCTTATCGAATACCTCTCGCACTTCCCCTCTTGAGGGGCTCGGGGTGGACGGTACCAATGAATCTGGATACGGCACTCGTGGGAAATCTATCTTGAGAAATTCCTTATATTTCTCTCTATAACTCGGTGAGTGAAGCACGGCATAGATATAGTCGAGGACTTCTTCAGGAGTTGTCTCGCGACCGACACTTTCATTAATCTTCTGCCAAATAGTCGCATCGAGATTCGGAACCCGATTCGGAAATTCCCCTCATTGAGGGGTGGCGCGTAGCGACGGGGTGGCACTGTTTCAGTCAGGATAGAGGTAGAGGGGAAAGTTATATCCTGATTCTTTTGAATTTGCGGAAGTAAAGCAAATATCTGTTAGTGCTTTTGAAACTAGTATATGTGAAAAATTCTCAATCATTACTTGCTTTGTGCAGACTATACCAATATTTTCTTGAAAATAGTTACACATGATTTCACTCCTATCTCTCTCAACTAAACTCTTAGTATAAATTATAGAACGAGTATCGAATGGTCGATAAGCAATCTGTCTTAATAAAAGACTTACTTTTGATTCTTCCTTAATCTTTACTCTAGCAGTAGATATATTCCATGTTACAGACTCCTTTAATCAATATTTATTAAGTAACATTGAATCTGCCAATTTTTCATCTATCAAATCATAAACTTTGGCGTGATTTTCATCTTTCCTAAAAGCAATAACAAAATCATCCCTATGTGATTTAATTCAACAACTAGAGTTTACAAAGATATCATTCAGCTTAAATCAAATATCATAATCTGCTACTTCAGAAAAATCCTTCGGAACAAAAAAATAATATGGCTCAACTGGTTGAAGTTCATGAAAACCTCCACCCCGTCCTTCGGACACCCCTCAATGAGGGGAATTTTCCAGACCATTACTTTCGAGCCACTCATATTTCAGCTCTCGTTTTCCAAAGAGATCACGGTGATAAACTTTTGCAAGTAATTTGCTCGATGAATTTCTATTTTTCTTTATGAAAATATTGATACTCACGCCTTGCATAATATCGAAGACATTTTCATCTGTTCATCCATCTGGTGACATTTCTTTTTTCTTCGCGCTTCCATGGAGGTCGAGGATATAAATCTCATCAAAGGATTCCATCAGGTGCTTACGCATCTGTCGGTGAGTAATGCCATCGATAAAGGAATTATTCGAGATATAGGCGAGGATTCATTCATCATTTTTCTCGATAAGTGACTCTCCGAACCGGATAAACTTGATATAGTCATCGTCGAGATTGATTTTCTTCTCTCACAATCACTTCTTATAATCAATGAGTAAGTCTTGAATCCATTTCCCCTTGTTCGTACTACTCACACTATACGGAGGATTCCCGACGACGATCATCACAGGTTTATCTCGCTTCACCTCATCCGCCTGTCGAGCCTCATCGGTGATCGATTCGAGGAGTCCGAAAAGGGTTCACTGGTCTTCCTTCATTCACTTGGCTTCTTCGAGGGAGTTCGTCAGGTAGATCTGGAGGCGTTTTTCGATATCGGTCACTCCTGTCTCTGCGAGCGTGAGCCCGAGTTTCAAGTGAGCGATCGTGTAGCTCGCCATCATCAGTTCGAATCCATGCAGTCGTGGGAGGAGGTCAGCATTCACATAGCTTGGCCACATCCCCGCTTGTCCTTTCATCTTCTCGTGAATATGTCGCACGATCTCGTCGAGAAATGTCCCCGTACCCGTCGCAGGGTCGAGGATCTGGACCCGATGTGTTTCGATGATTTCCGTCTTCCGCTCTCATTTCTTATCATATTTCTGGATCTCTCGTTCGATCTTGATCTTGCTCGTATCCGCGAGTCACTTCGGGAGGTGGAAGTGGGTTTTCAGCACATCATCCACCGCTCGTATAATAAACTTCACGACGGGAGCAGGCGTGTAGAAGACTCCACGTTGCATACGGAGCTTACTATCATACTCGCCGAGGAAGTCTTCATAGAAGTGGATGACGGGGTCATGCGTTTCTTTCTGGTACATCCCATGCATCAGCGAGTGCACATCCGCGTGTACAAAAACCCGACAGAGCTCATCGACGATATACTCGAGGCGTTTCTCATATCCTTCACCGGCGATATGGTCGAAAAATCTTCGAAGAAGCGGATTCGACTTCGGGACCAGATCGCGAGCCTCAGAACGAGTAAAGTCCTCAGGAGTCTGGTCGTGATAGCGGGCGACAAAAAGACCATAGACAAGCGTCTGAGCATAGAGATCCGCGAAGTCGTCATGTGACAGGTCATGAAGGATCTCTGATTTGAAGGTGTGATAGAGCTTCCAGATATCAGGGAAACGTTCGGTGTTCCACATCATATCTCGGAGGTTATCACGAATTCGCTGTGCCTTTCCTCACATGATCTTAGCAAGGTGTCGGGCAGAGCGAATCGTATCTATATAGTCAGATATAAATGCCTGCATCTCCTTTCCGAGAACTTCGAATTTTTCTGGGAAACTGTCGAGCATATTTCACGACTTTTTCGCGATGACGATCGGTTCTCTATAGCGGATACCGTTGTTGTAAAATCGAAACTCGATACCATTGGTCAGGATAAGTTTCGGGTACCCGAAGTACCGATCGAGCTGTTCTGACTTTTCTATCTTATCGAGGGAGATATGGATATCTTTGGCTTCGGCATACATCATCGGGATCATCCCATCGAGAAAAATAAAGTCAGGAGCGCCATGTTCACTGCGTTTCGGTTCATTGTGGACCGTAAAAGTGGTGATACACTCAAATAATTCTTTCAGCGCGGGTCGATAGGTATGCTCTGTCGCATGACCAGAAGCAAGAGAAGATTGGATTTTCGAAAGATAGTTCTGGATGTGGTACATAGTGGGATTTTATGGAAAAAAACCTCATTCTCCAAACCAAAAAAGAGCTGAATAGAAGCTATACTGTAATTGAACTACTCATCCTATTCAACTTCTCCCTTTTCTACTTTTCTACCCTTCTACCATTTCGCTCTCTCATACCTTACCCCCCAATCCCCCTTAGAAGGGGGATGGAATTACCAATTATACTTAGTTTCTACCGTTTCTAACCTCTCTGCCCTTTCTATCTTCTATTTGCTAGAATCTACCTGCTCCTACCATTTCTACCGTCTCTCTCTTAGTTTGGCTTCACTATATCTTGTATCGAGTTTTTGAGGGTATCGATGCCTTGCTGTATGGTGTCTTCGACTTTGAACTGCTTATTGAGGCCATCATAGAGCTTGCGAATCTCGGGAGTCGCAGTCGCCCCCATCTTTGAGATGAAAGTATCGAGAGACGTCGAGAGGCCACTGCTCGTCGCGGAGAATCGATCCCAGATCGCTCCATAAACGAGGGTGGGTTCTAGGGTCTTCTTCTCATCGGGGGTCGCGGTCGAGAGGATTTTCTCACGCAGCGTCTGGCGAAGGTCAGCAGAGAAGTCAGTATTGGCAATATCCTGGTACCAGCGGACGAGCGATACCGTCGAGACATGGGACGTAATGGCATCGAAATTCTCCGTTCCCATATCGAGCATTTTCGCGACCTTGATCCGGTCAAACGATGGCACATAGGAGAGGATCCATCGGATAAATCGATCCCAAATGGAATCGGTCCCCGAGAGTGAAGTTATCTGTGCTTGGATTTCCTTGGTTCGAGCTGCAATAAACTCAGTGTCCGCTACTTGATTGAGAGCATTCCATGCCGAGTCGAGCACTGCCTGAGTAAGTCGGTCGAAGATATTGGTAATCTTGACGACTTCTCCAGGAAGGAGATCGACTGATTTCCCGTCTTTATCCGTCAGATTGACCGCATGATTCACACTGTGGATATAGTCTTGATCCAGGTTGATCTCAAAGATTGTCCCTCGGACCGCGGCTGTCACGCTCTGCCCAGGGATGCGAGTATCGAAGTAGGAGTCTCCGAAGAACGCTCGGACGATATTCGTCCAGATCTTTCATTTTTCGAGGTCGACCACGATACGAGAGGTTGAGAGATCTCGCTTGACGGAGAGTTCTCGGATACTGAGTTCCGTCACGCCTCCGATACGAGAAAGGCTTCCATCTGGCCAAGTGATGCTAGCCAGCGAATCTGATCCGGAAATGATACGGTCGAGGGCTTGGATTTCGAAAGATTCTCCGCTCTTCATATCATACGCCACTTCTCATCGTACCACCGTCAGGGTTCCCGAAGAAACCATCACGGTCGGACTCTGGGCGTTGTCGGTCGAGAGAAGCGCATAGTACCGGTACACGCTCCAACCGATCATCGCAAAAAAGAGTCCTATAATCGCCACGCTCAGAAGAAAGATGGGTTTTTTGTACATAAAGATTGGGAAAAAAATCATTTATCATTATTGTATCACAAAAGCCTATGAAAAAGCAAATAACCATGCTCTTTCGGTAGAATGCCTACATTTTCCCATGTCTAGCTCCTCTACCATCCCATCGTTTTCTGGCTTCCCGTTTTCAAGGGAATGACAAAACGAGAAAAGAGATTCCTCCGCTTCGGTCGGAATGACACAGAAATCGTTTCTGCCGTTTCTACCGCCTCCATCCCATCATTTCTACCGTCCCAGCTTACCGGCTAACTAGCTTCCAAGCTTCCGCGCCCTTCTCCTCTTAAACTGTAAAACTCTTATACTCTCGAACTCTCGTCCCCTATGAATCCTCGATTTCGCTACATCCTGATCGGACTTGTGTCCTTGATTATCTATGAGCTCTACCTCATCGGATTTTATAAGTATCAGGATCTCCAGATCAGCACCCATATGCGAAATGTCGAAGCGAACAATATCAAGTCCGAAAACAGTATCGAAGCCAAGAAGACCTACCTAACCTACATCAATACCGAAGCCTATATGTCGCGTATAGCGAAATCGAGTCTCAATAAGAAACTCCCGGGAGAAAAAGTAATCAATATCGTCACTGAAGAGGACGTCGCGAGCAACGAAGCGCTCAATGTGAATGACCGTATCAGTAAAGCCGAAAAACAAGAATCCTCTCCGATGAAGGGGATGTCAAACCGAGAAAAATGGATGTACCTCCTCTTTAAAATACGCACTACTACCGATGCATCAGATAACTAATCGTGGGATATTTTACGAGGTATGAGTAGATGGATTTTGCTATCCAGTCTTCCAGGAATCAAGTCGTGGGAAATGTTACCGAGTGTTCGAGTGAGAAGTACTCCAGTCCTCGGCAAACACCAAAGAAGAATTGGCGTGCCTGCGTACTCACTATGAAACGCTTGAATACTACGATGCTGAGAAAAATGCCTTCTCGGTAACAAAATGAGTGGATATGACTGCCTGTTCGCTCTTCGATATCGCCTTTTGTCGACAGGATCGCAACGACCGTGACCTCATCGGGATGAATCTCGTCAGTACTGAGGTGTCACATGCCCTGAGATCCGCCTACAACCATGGACTGATCCAAATACTCGGGGTGCATGCTATGAATACGTTACTTCTCGAAAAGGCTATCCGAAAGATACATACCGAAGAGAGCATAGCTCCGTATCTCCTCGCCAAAGGGCTTTCGTTCGTCAAAGAAGGTTCATGATGGGAAGGAATAAAATGAGAGGTAACAATAGAAGGAAAATCGATAAAAACTATCGAACAAGACGGATGAGAATAAAAGGGATTTCTCCACTTCACTTCCTCTGGTCGTTTCGGTCGGAATGACAATACTGTGTCATGCCGATCCATAGGACTCGGGAGAGGCATTCCTTCGTCTCTTTGTCATCCTCGCGTATGCGGGGATCCAGTTCCTTATTTGCTGGATTCCCGTTTTCACGGGAATGACGAAATGAGGATACGATTCCTTCTCTTGATTTTACTTTATTCCACTAAGGTCGGAATAACGCAAAAAATACTTCTTTCGCTTCTACCTTTTCTACCATTCCATCATTTCTACCTCCCCATCGTCTTTCCGAACCGTTACCCTCTTAGTCGCCCTTGAAAGGGGGATTCAAAAAATCCCATCCATTTTTTACCAATCCTATCGTTCCTCCCTTTTCTACTTTTCTCCTCTTCTACCGTTTCTACCATTTTCCCATATTCTATCTGCTATCATCTCTCTACTATTCCTTTTTCCATTCGTTTCTCCCATACCAGCTTACCAGCCTAACGGCATACCAGCCTTTTCTCATCTTATTTTCCTCGCTTTCTACCTACTGCCGTTTCTACCTGTTATCTACCAAGATCTACCTGCTTCCTACCCACTAAACGTCTGATTCAGCATGGCTTTTTCGATCTCTTTTTCGATCTCGGTCTGGATATCCTTCATCAGGATCAGTTCTTGCAGGACGGATTTCTTATGTTCGAGGAGTTGTGCCTCTTTTCGAAGGAGGAGATCCCCATAAGTAAAGACAAATGCAAAATGACATACCACCACAAAAAGAATACATACGATAATAATAGCAATAGCCACTCCAACACTTCCGACGTGATAGAGGTAGAGATTACTGATCGTGTAGAGAAATTCTGTGGAGATATTCATGTTTCTAAAGGTTAGCAGCTATGGACTCAGTATCAGGAGTACTTTCGACCAGCTGAGTAAATACGATCATGCGTTTGAGATCCGTTCCGATTGGCCAGCAGGTCATGAGGGAGAGCTCTTTCTTCTCAGGATCTCGTCACTGGAGAGCCTTCACATCTCCAGGTTTCACGATCGTCTTCTCCTCTACTCGATAAGTGTACTTCATCTGGTTGTAGTAGACGATGATATCATCTCCATAGGTGAGATTATCCAGGAGGGCAAAGACATCATTGTATTTTCCCTCGATCCACGGGTAGTTCGAAGAGTGACCGAAGATAAATGCATTCCCTACTTGACCTGGAAGGGCGGTCCCAGGGTATCGAACTACACCTTTCTGGAGCTCATCCATAAAGATATTTTCCATATGGTCGAAGTCGAAATTTCCACCAAGTTCAACGTTTACGAGAGGGATATTTTTCCCGATTTTCGGGATAATAATACGGTTCTCATAGGGTGCAATACGGAATGATACTTTCTCGGTCGAGTTATCGATATGTGTGAGGAGTCGAGAGGGGTCCGTAGTATTTTCATAGAGGAGATTGGGCATCTTTTCTGAAATTTTTCCCTTGATCGTTTCGAGAGATTCATCGCGTGTCGTATCCGGAGTCGAAGCCTGTACCTCGGTCACACTCGAGAGGACCATAGAGTTGAGAGAAGCTTCTTCAGCCGAGTATCCGTCCTGATCCATCCAGTAGCTGATTCGAGCCGAGTAAGCAGAAAAATTGGTCGAAAAGAAGAGAACTGCAAACACGGTCGACGACAGGAGGAGGTAGTGAACGAGGAAAACGAGGGGATGCTTTCGCTTGGAACGAGGCTTTTGGATTTGTTCGAGTTCAGCAAGAGGATCATAGATTCGAGATGTGGTTCGGAAGAATTTCATAGATATGTATATTGGTTTCTTCTATGCTATCATATCTCTCGCTGAAAATCAAAAAACGAGCATGACGGTTGCTCGTTTTGATGTATAGACTATAACTGATGATTCTAGTTGTTTTTCGGTACCTTATAGTACTCGAGGAGGTAGCCCGCAATCTCCGAAAAGAGGGCGGATGAAGTGGTTTCCGAGAAGATGGCTGATCTTGGACGATCGATACGGACGATCAGGACAAATTTGGGATTATTGGCTGGAGCGAATCCACCATAGGAAGTGATCGTATGACCCGCCTCTCCGACTTCGTATCCGCCCCGACTCGCGATCTGTGAGGTTCCCGTTTTCCCCGCGATCGTATATCCGGCGACTCCTCACTTCGCAGCAAACCCATTGCGTACACTATCGACGAGCATGGCAGTAATCTTCTCTGAAGTCTCCTCCTTGATCACTCGACGAAGCGGAGTGGGTATAGTTTTCACACTTCGACCATCCGGATAAGTGACCGTATCGACGATATATGGCTTCATATAGACGCCCCCATTCGCGAGGACGGAGTAGGCTGCCGCCATCTGAAGGAGGCTCACATTGATTCCTTGACCGAATGACATAGTAAAGAGCTGGGTTCGTGACCATTTTTCATACGGATTGATGGTCGCATAGACTTCGCCATCGAGCGTGATATCGGTTTTACTCGAAAATCCAAAGTCACGAAGGTATTTGTAGAAGAGGCTCTTTCCGATCTTCTGGACGACGTCTATCATCGCCACATTACACGACCAGTCGAGTCCATGGATATAGCTATGGAGTCCGATACAACTCTTTGAGACATTCGAGATTTTTTGTTTCACTCCGCCCCCATAGTCGATCTCGACATATCCCTTATCATAGTAGGTATCGTTGGGATTGATTTCTCCGGAATCAAGACCGATAGCGACGGTGACCGCCTTGAAGACGGACCCTGGTTCATAGAGGGATCATACGACATCGTTGACATAGACTCCGGGGCCAAAGTTATTGAGGTATTTGTACTTCGGGATGGCGCCATTCCCGACTTCATTATCAGTGGCTCGTCTCACGGTCACTCGTTTCCCTTCGTACTTGAGGGTGAGTGTTCCCGAAAGCGTATCCTCGACAAACACCGGGATCCCAAGGAGGTCAAAAGAAGGATTCGGATACTTCCCATAGTTCACCTTCTCGATTTCGTAGACACTCGAAAAGGCATTGGGGTCAAAGTCTGGAGTATTGACCGTCGCGATAATCGCCCCCGTCTTCGGATCCATGACGATGACACTTCCCTTGTTCGCGCGGAAATCCTTGACCGCTTTATCGAGCTTGGTCGCGATCTCCTTCTGGATATTGCGATCGATCGTGAGGGTGAGGTCGACTCCATTTTTGTTCGACTCGTCTGAGTCTGGGATGTATCCTCCGATCGGACGTCCGATACTATCTTTTTTGACGATCTGGACGGGAGACTTTCCAGCTAAATCTGAGTTGAAATACCCCTCTATACCGTACTCACCACGGCCATCATTGTCGACGAATCCGACGATCTGTCCTCCGACCGATTGCTCCGGATAAAACCGCACGAAGTTGTCCTCGATCTTGATAAATGGATAGATAGCATCGGCAGGAAGAAGAAGTTTTTGTTTGACTGCTTCTTTTTCAGTTTGGATGCGTTTGTTGACGGTATCCCGGGTCGATAGGCTCATACGCTTGATAATCTCGAGGTGTCGTCGCTCTCTGATAGTCAGTCTCGGCATTATCACCATCGATGGTACTCCGAGCACTTCAGAGAGTCGCTTCGAGAGGAGCTCTGGATCTGCGATCAGGGTCGGGTTCACGTAGAGGTTATCGACGACTTGATAGAGTGAAGGCTCTTGCCAGGACTCGATTGTCTGCATCTGACTTTCGGTCATTTTTTCTGCGACCTGGACGGCATCTATCGGACTCGACATACGATCCGTGAGGTAGGTTTTTATTTTTTCTTTGAGCTTGGTATCAGTGAGATTTTTCTCATCAAAGAGGGGTTGTTTTAGATACGAACTCATGGAGGTGATACAGGCATTTCCCGTATCCTGACAGAACTCATCGAAGACGATATCCGCGAGGAAGGAGACGAGTTTATCTTTCGATCCCGTTTGGGTTGGATCGATGGAGAGGGTTCCGAGATTGGTTGATACGGCAAATACTCCTTTCGGACTCGTCTCCGTCGAACGAGAAAAAATCGTCCCGCGTGAGTTCGCATCCCGAAGTTCCATCGTCTGTTGTTTATCTGCCTGTGTTTTGTAGTATTTATGATCGATGACGGTATATCCGAAAATCGTCGAAACTACGACCAGCGTATATGCGAGGATCATGTACCAGAAAATACCGATACGGTCGAGTCGAGTAAAGTATCGGTGCAGGATATAGATTATTCGTTGAGGGTCGATTTTCATGTGATATTGTGGATGGAAAAGTTTCGGAGTTTTGAGAGGGTTTCGAGCGCTGGGATGCTCGTCAGGATACGGATATCGAGAGAAGAGTGCTTCGAAAGGGCTCTGAGAATATCGATATGCTTGTATCGGAGCGGGTGCTGGAAGTACTCACGAGCGAATCCATCTTCTATATAGAGGATCTGTCGATACTTCGAGAGATTATAGTAAAGAAGTCGTCGAGTTCAAAAACAAATCGAAAATTTATGATTTCTCACATCGACCCAGCTCCGGATCTTTCGAGTGATCGTCGTATCTCCATAGGTAAATAATGCTTGTTTTCCGTGAGAATGCTCTTCCCTCAAGGAAGACTGACTCGTAAAATACTGTTCACACGAACGAAGGAGGATATCGTCAGGCAGGATAACGAGCGTATCGGGGGTTATATAGGTCTCGATGACAGCCGGGGTCACTCGAGTCGAATGAAAGAATTCGATGGAACGTTCGAGTTTTGAGTTTTGAGTTTTGAGTTTTGAGTTCTCAAGTTTTCTTTTCTCAGATTTGACTTCCAATTCCCCAACCTGCAAACCAGCATCCCAGCTTACCGGCAAACTATCCAACACCTCAAAATTCTTCTTCTCGAGAGCTGTCAATGTCGACTTCGGAAGGAAGAGGGAGAGGACCTTATGAATCGGGACGAGAGAGAGTTCAGCAATTTCTGGAATCACGCGAAGGGTATCCTCGCCCAATAGTGGCGTCGTACAGACCACTCGGACGATCGAGCGGATATCAGTAATCTCAAGCCCGACTGGTATTTCCACATCAATATCCGAAATGACCGCATAGGTCATCGACGTACGAACGGGGATTTCGACTAGCGAACCGAGTCCTATCTGCGACTCGAAGTTCTCGGGACAGAAATAAATCAGTGGCTCCGTATCGATAGTATGAGATGTCGGAATTGCAAGGATATACATGGCACCAATATATGGAAAATGGTAAGAAACGACAAAGAATTTGGAAAAATGATAATAGTATTTGACAAATAATATTTATTCAAAATAATGCTAGATATATTTACTTTATTTTATGGATAATTTTCTGGTTCCTGCTTTTACCTCGGTCACTCCTTTGACTTGAGTGGCTGAAAGTCCATTTGGTACATTTGAAAGGCTCCCGAGCACTCCATTCCCTGCAGAGCTAGTAGATAGAATTGATAGTGCTGGAGAGCCAGAGACATGAATCGAAAAAGGTTTTTCCTATTCTTATTTTAAACACTGAGAATGGGAGGTAGTTAGTAAATTTATGAGAGCAGAGCTAGAGAGTCTAATTTTTAGAAAGCGTGATGGGGTTATAACCACTGAAATAGTAGCCCACATTGAAGATGGAGGAGTGACAGAATTTAAAATGAAACAAAAATCAAAAAATGTCACATTTGATAACTGAGTAGATGAGTATGTATGAAGAAATTCTTTCCGTATAAAACCGGAAACTTTTACTGAGTTTTGACATGATGGGAAAGTGAAAATCCTTTCTTTTGTAAAACAACGATGAATTAACTCACATTTGCAACTGAATCTTACTGGAGAGGTATTCAAAGACGGGCAGGATGAATGATGATTTACGACCTATATCCACTGGTTGTTTCTGGAAAATGGGAGTATAGCACAATCTGGCGAAGATCTATCTGAAACCTCAAAAACTATTTTTGATTTCAGATATCATTCCGGTCATAGAGAAGGAGACGCCCCGAGAGAAACCACGCCTGCAGTTCCAGAAGTAAAACCGACATTTTACATCGTTTCCTGAGATCAACATATCGAGGTACATTTGGAAAACACCCTCGTCTGTTCTTTCGAAACAACCCCACACTTGCCTGACGATATCGCCGAGCTTTTCTGAATCCCGAACCAAAGAAATGTGGTAGAGGTTACTGGAAGTGTGCAAGTACAAGTAGGAAAATTGGGTACATCTAGAGAGTAACAATATAAAATAGTCCAACTAATTTATAACTTATTGATTATGGATAATCGTTTACGATGAACAAGAAATGAAGCAGGCAAAATCTATTCTTGATCTGGCTTAGGTTCTGTTATTTGAACGACTACTAAATGATCTAATAAAGTTCTTTGACTCTGAGAATGATTAGTAATTCCTCCGGAAGCACTTACTTCATTTCTGTGAAGAAAGTGTATCTCTCCGGATTGGCTCTCTCGGCAACCCCTACCACCGGAACTTAAAGATCTAAATAAATGATGAGCCGTGTTTGCAAAATATATTTATACGTCCTGAGGACGTGATAAAAATCTAACGCCAGTTTCTGAAGTAACTATTGATGACGCTTTGCAATTCAGTTGAGCTATAAATACTAACGGATGGTTTGAAAAAATTACGAGAGATGAATGATTCTGTATCGAATTTACTGATGAACATGGAGTTCGAAGATTTTTCTATAGTCCACGTGCGATAATACAACTGGCTGAATATTACGCCCCTTCGATTCATCAGGAAGTTACCTACGTAGGAGAAAAAAATCTATGACCTGCAGAAGTGTGATTCTCGACTTCTTGAATGCTTCTGACCAAAGCGGGAACATGGAAAATTCCAGTAGAAGATGGACACGGAACACTTAGTATTTATCCAGTACAGAGAGGAAGCGATGGAAAACAAGTCTGGTCGACAAGTTATTGTAATAATACAATCATGTCACTTGGAATTGAGGTATTTGCCCCTCTTATTTTTTTAGAGTCTGAACCACAGTGAGCCTATGAAAAAGAGAAGGAAAAAGTTGTAGTGTGTTAATATTCGAAAATCAACTCCTACGCTAGAATTCTAAAGGCCGCAAAGATTCATAGAAAAAAGAAATACTTCCACGAAAAATCCCGATTCGCTCGGGATTTTATGTTGAAGATTCTTGATGTGAATAATACTACAGTCCGAGCGACTTCTTGAGCGCATCTGCCTTCTCTGCATCCGCATTGGCGGCAGACTGCGCCTTTTTCTCTTCGGCGTAGATATCTTTGAGTTGTTCCCATTCGTTTTGGGCTTTCACGAGGAGTCACTTGATCACCTCTCCTTCGGTTGGCATCAGTTTGCGGAACTCGATTCGCTCGTCTTCGAAGACCTTCACGAGTTCATCGATCTGGAACTGAGAAAGGGTCGGGATGGCATCAATCACACGCTTCTTCTCGAAGGTCGAGAGTGAGAGGGAGTGTTCGAGGAGTTCTATAAAATAGGTCTCATCGAACGTCGTGAGTGGATGCACTCGCGCGAGCTCCATGATCATCGTATTCGCCGTCTTCGGTCGTGGTGGAGGCGGAGGAGGCGGAGGAGGCATCGGGACTCATCCATCAGCAGGGGGAATCATACCAGTATCAGCAGGATTCGTTCCAGTCGTTCCATCAGTTTGAGGATCTGACATAGAGAAAAATTAATTATGATAGAGTATAAGAACAATAGTAAGATTTTCAAGAAATTTTATTTTTTCATTATTTCATACTCTCATTCTGCAAGTGTCAATATCTCATCGTCAGGATTTCCATGGGTTTTCAGTACGTCCAATAATCCTCATTTCTCGTTCTTCCAATGACAGATACATTTGATAGGGAGGATAGCGAGTCATGGGTGGAAAGAATCCGTGTCATTTTCATAGTAGTATTTCGTGAGCACCAAGGCTCCAGCAGAGGTTCCAGCGACAACCTTCCCTTCGAAAAGGGTTTCGAGATCTGGTATTTCTTCGAGATTCTTCTGGAGCTTCTGAGTATCGCCACCTCATATAAAAACAATATCAGAAATTTGTATCTGGATCCTCAGAGCATCGATACCTTCGTCGGCGATATCGAATATAAGGGTTCTCTCTGAGCGGACTTCAGTAAATCGTTCTTCAATTTTTTTTGCTCCCGCGGACCAACGCTCTTTCTCTCGAGCAAAGGGAATAAAGAGAATATGAATATTGGCTTTTGGAACTGCCTGAAGTATCTTCTCAAAAAATCAGGTATTTTCTGAAGAAACTGCAAACGTATTTCCACCGTGGAAAATATATGTGGTCATTAAATCATAACGTTATAGTAAGTTCCCTTCAATAAGTTTGTTTTTTGTTCTTATCACTCCACGCGACACTATTGATAGCCTCTGACGAAGATAGGATCTAGAGTAAAAAAACTGGATTCTTCGTGCCTCAGAATGACGATTATTCATCTTATTTTAGTAAAGTATACTACGTCCGAAACCGACTCGCTTCAACCTTTTCTCGCACCTGCTGCCAGAGGGTATCGGAGATATCCGCATTGTTCCAGACGGATTCGATGTCTTCATCCTCTCCACAGGCTTCGAGGAAGGAGTAGACCTGGAGGGCTGTATCAAAATCAGTCACTTCGCTATAGTTCTTCGGTATGTAGGTAAATCCGGTTGATTCGAAGGTGTATCAGGCTCATTCGAGGGGCTTCTTCACGCTCGCAAGGTGGGTCCGGTCGGTCCAGATGCTGGTCGTCTCGCCCATATTCTCATAGTTCTCAGCTTCGGTCTCGAGAAGCGCGAGTTCGAAGGCTTCGAAATCAGGAGGCGTCGTGAGGGTGAGCTGCCCTTTGTAGTCATAGAGGTAGTTCGAGACGGATCCTGACTCGCCGAGATTGCCACCATACGCCGAGAAGATATGACGCATGCTCGGAGCGGTGCGATTACGGTTATCGGTGAGAGTTCGTACGATAATAGCGACACCTCCCGGAAGGTACCCTTCGTAAAATATCTCTTCCACTTTCTTCTCTCCAGTATCAATCCCCGCCACACGTCGGATGGCTCGGTCGATGACATCGATGGTCACTCCTGCCTTTTTCGCATTGGTGATGACTTCCGCAAGGGCATTATTTTCCTTCGGATCCGCTCCCCGTTCGGCCGCGAGGGAGATGAGCTTGGCGTGGATAGCGTTCACTTTGGATTTGATTTTAGCAGAGGCTTCTTTCTGGGCTTGAACCGTCGGTCATCGTCACATAAGTTGGAAAGTTAGTTCTTAGTCAGGAGAAATATAGTGAAATCGGGTGAAAAGGCAAATACTCGGGACTCTGTATCTATAGAGTCGGTAGAAATGGTAGAAACGGGGAGGGCTGGTTTGCTCTTTAGAAAGTTGAAGGGTGGAAGTCGGTAGGAGGGAGGGGTGAGTAGAGAGAGTATGAACACAGCACAATATAGGCAGGTGAAGGTGAAAGAGAAATGCATAGACAAGATAGACAGATTAGGAAGTAAGAAAGGGGAAACAAAATCCCCCTCACCCCCTTTATCAAGGGGGAATTTCACTCTTTTTGTCTTCTATAATTATCCATATGAAGTATCTCTATCCTTTCTACCCGACCGACCAACCTGCTAATCTGCAAACCAGCTTACCGGCTTCCTCTCCTACCAGCGAACCAGCTAACCAGCTTTCTCCTACTGGAATATCCAAGGTGCGAGGAAGGAGAGGATGATTCGGAAGAAAAAGAGTATCGTGAGTCCGATGATGATATTGATAAACCATCCCTTCATAGCCTTCACTTTCGGCTCATCAGCTCCAGCGATCGACCAGAGGATTCCCATCACCGTAAGAGCGAGGACTCCAAGAAGCATCGATGTGTATACTACATAGCGAATAATTTCGGCAAGAATCATCTGAAAGCTAGAAAAGCCAGGTGGGATATAACAACGATACTTTCTTTCAGGTACAGGAGTTTTTGAAGTACAAGCTCACTTTTGAGCATAATTTGGATCTCAATCTACATCACATCTACAGTCAGCTCCAGGTATTATTTCTGTAACAATAACCATCGAGTCTTTTTTGGGAGTATTTCCTCCTCATCCTGAAACTGGTGATCAGGTAATTGGATCTAATGTAATTGGCCCTCATGAGGACGGAAGAGGACTCGTATCTCAGCTAGGAAGGGGCTTAAGTGTACCGTTTATAATTCAGGTTTTTCCAGCTTCATTTGCAGCAGTAATCGTATTGTCTCAGAATTTATTGTCGACGATAATACTTTTATCATTTGCTTGTAGGGCAATTTGTAATGCCTGGGCATCTATCGATCAATCTGGTTTTACTACGTCTTTTAGACTTCTAATATAAGCCTCTCCAGCTGGAGTAAGAGGGGTAAGGTTTTTAGGAAGATTGTCGATTCTATTACAGTAGTTACTCCCACAATTCGGAGTAGCGCCAAATAGAGTGGACATACTGAACAAAGCAAGAAAAAATAAGAAGATTTTTATTTTCATATCTAACAAAGGTGAATTACCTACTAATCATACTCTATTTATTTTTATTTGGCAAATTTTTCAGTTTTTTCTTGTTATATATTCTAATTTTTTCTATCTTTCTAGACTTCTGCCACTTCCTTTGTTTGTCATCCTCGCGTATGCGGGGATCCAGATTCTTGTTTGCTGGATTCCCGTTTTCACGGGAATGACAAAATAGAAATGGGGTTTCTCTATTACACTCCAACTTGTTCCATTTCGGTCGGGATGACAAAAGCTCATTTATTCTACCTTTTCCACTCATCCACTTTCCAATTTTCCAACCCTCTAACCAGCAAACCAGCTTACCGGCCTTTTTCCGTCTCTATCTTTCCCTCGTTTCTACCTCCCTACCGCCTCACCCACATCATATACTCCTGATTACCAGCTTCCCCGACGACCTGAGCTTTCGATACTTTCATTATGGTGAATCCGGCATGTTCGAGAAATATCTGGAAATCATGAAGGGATAAATCTATGATTCCCTCACTTTTCGGGACTCCCGTCTTACGGAGGTTCGCTCGTCCGACTTCAAACTGAGGCTTAAAAAGAAGGAATATATCGGTATCCTCTTTCATGAATCTCTGTAGCTCGGGAACGATTTCCCGAAGGGAGATAAAGGAAACATCGATGGTGATAATGTCGAATTTTTCTATTTTCGAAAAGGTGCGAATATCCGTATTTTCATAGAGCTCGATATGCGGATCGCCTCGCAGACTAAGGTGAAGCTGATCCGTCCCGACATCGACCGCAACCACTCGCCTCGCTCCCCGCTCGAGGAGGATCTGAGTAAATCCTCCGGTAGAAGAGCCGATGTCGAGGCAGGTGGCAGTTGCAAGTTGCAAGTTGCAAGTTGAAGGTTTTGAAACTAGAACTTCATCTATCTTGGTTCATAAAAACGAGCTGGATTGATCAAGAATGGAGTTTTTCTCTCATACATTTTCTCATTTTTCATCCTGTAACCTGCAACCTTCAACCTGCAACTCATCCAAGAAACCATCCAGTTTCCCTGCTGACCGAGCAACCCAGTGATTACTGGAACCCTCGGATACTTCGATAATCTCCCCTTCCACTTCATGGGACGGTTTTCGACAGACTTTCCCGTCGACAGAAACGAGTCCCTCATCGATAAGACGCTGGGCACGGTTGCGAGAAATACTGAGTTTCGAGGATACGGCGAGATCAAGACGCATAGGGGAAGGTTAGGAAATAACTGGTTGGCTGGTTTGCTAGTGTGCTGGTTGGGTAGACGATGGTAGAGTGTGGTAGAAGATGGTAGAGTGTGGTAGAAGATGGTAGACGAGTAGAACTGATTTTTTTGTCATTCCGACCGAAACGACCGCTGGAAGTGAAGCGGAGGAATCCCTTATTCCACTTCAAGGGATTGAAATCATACTGAAGCAAAGGGATCTCTCGATTCCGGCTATCGCCTCCACTCGAGATGACAACAAAAGAAAAGCGAATGAGGATTTTGAATCCCCCTTCCAAGGGGGACTAAGGGGGTAAAGAGAAGTGGATTCCCGTTTTCACGGGAATGACAACAATTTTTCACTCCCGTACACCGATCAGGATAGTCCTGAAGAAGTTCGGTCTTTCGGAATCTGGATTCTTCGTACCCCAAGGGTACTTCCAATGCTTCGCAAAGGGGCGACCTCAGAATGACGAAGGGCTCATATTCTTCATTTTTTGCTACTAATTCTTCATTCGTATTTCGTAATTTCCCCTCTATTCTTCGTTATTCATTCTTCACTTTTCATTACCCCTCCATCCATTCATCTATTTTTGACTGAACCTCCAGAAATACGACTTCTTTGAGTATTTTCATTTCTTCACTCGTGAACTTCGAGAGAACCCAGTCACTCACGGCGAAGCGATCATCCCGACCAATCCCGACTTTGATCCGAGCGAATTCGTCCGTCCCGAGATGTTCGATGATGGACTTGAGTCCATTTTGCCCTCCGGAACTCCCCTTTGCCCGGTATCGAACCTTTCCGAATGCCATATCGATATCATCAGCGATGACGAGAATATCGGTCTTCGGATCCAGTTTGTAGAAGTGTACCAGGCTCGCGACCGACTGCCCTGAGAGGTTCATAAAGGTAAGAGGCTTCAGGAGGAGACAGTTTTCGGTTTTGGGTTTTGAGTTTTGAGCTGTTGGTTGTCCATTCACAGCTCTTTCCATTCATTCACCTGTAGAATCCAATAAAAGTTTTTTTCAACTGAAAACAGGAAACTCTCAACTCGAAACCACTCCCTGGAACTTCGAATCCTTCCATACTCCATCGCCATACCTTTCAGCAATCTGGTCTATCATCATAAACCCGACATTGTGTCGAGTATGTTGATAGTTTTTCCCTGGATTTCCGAGTCAGATGATACATTTCATGGAAAAAGTGTATTGCGCAGATTCGGAAAGTCAATTTTTTGCATTCCCTGGAGATATATGGTATCCTGAAAGAGTAATTTTTTTATCTATGGAACTCGGAAAGTTTGAATCCCTCGTAGGAGAACTCATCAAAAAAAATATTTCAGACCTCCACATCACGACGACCGGATTCCCGTATATCCGGATTCATGATGGGAAACTGAAACCGATTGCTGCTTTCGGGAAACTAACTCTCGAGGATATCGAGGATATTATCCGATTTATCTACCCGAAAGAAATACCCTCCGATGTGAAATCAGTGGATACCGCTTATGCTTTCGAAGATGCGAGGTTTCGAGTCAATATTTCTCGAGTCCTTCGGGGATGGTGTATCTCCCTTCGTATGGTTCCGAGTACGATCCCGAGTCCGGAGTCCATCGGCCTCTCTCAACACCTCCTCGACCTCACGAATAAGGAGAAATGAATCATCCTCATCACGGGACCGACTGGAAGTGGAAAGTCCACCACAATGGCCGCGATGATCGAGTACATCAACCAGAATAGTCCTCGACACATCATCACGCTCGAAGACCCGATCGAGTTCACCTATGAGAATAAGGAGTGTCTCATCCATCAGCGAGAGTATGGGAAGCACTTCGATACTTTCCTCGGCGGGATCAGGAGTATCCTCCGAGAAGATCCAGATGTGATCGTCGTCGGAGAAATGCGAGATATCCAGACCATGGAAGCCGCCATCACCCTCGCAGAAACAGGGCATCTCGTCCTCTCGACCCTCCATACAAATGATACCGTACAGTCGATCGATCGTATCATCCAGTCATTTCCCGAGCAATCCAAAGGACAGATTCGCATCCAGCTTGGCCTCTCGATGATCGGCGTTATTTCTCAGGCCCTCCTCCCGAAGCGGGATGGGACGGGGCAGATTGCCGCGAGAGAAGTACTCATCAATAACGACTCCATACGCAATCTCATCATCCGCGGAGAAACCCAGCATATGTACTCGATGATCGAAATCTCGAAAAAGGATGGGATGATGCTCATGGATGACGCGATCATCGACATCTACCGACGATGAATCGTCGAAAAATCTGATGCCCTCCGCTATATGCGAGACAAAGATCGTACTGAACTTCTCGACCTCTAAGACAACCTATGTTCCATACTGAAAAATCCCTCCATCAGATCCTAACCTACTGCCAGAAGCACCTCCCACCGGTGCAGTATTTTCCTGGGGATATCGTCATCGACTACGAAACCAACCCCTACCTCTATATCTTCGAGAGTGGGAACTATTCAGTGAAGGCCCACCTCCTCCAGGGAGACAACTATGAGATCGGAAATATTGCTGCTCCGGATATCATCGGTGAGGGTATCCTCATCGGTCATGACCACAAGGCCGTACGCATCGAGTCGATCGATGGTGGGATTGCCTATAGACTCACACGAGAAGATGTAGAAGCCGCATCCAAAAAAAATGCCTCATTTTATAAAGATCTCACGACTATCTGTCTCTTCTCATCGAATAAGCGTATCGGGGAAGCCAATATCGAACGTATGCTCCTCTACACGATGGATGAGTATATCGAGAACCATGATCAGAAAAACATCATCCCGCTCCTCCAGAGCATGAAGGAACTCTTCTCGATGGAAGCCGTCTACTGGATCGAGCGTCATGAAATCCTCGAAAATGTCTTCGCCATCAGGTACAGCTCAGAAAACAACCTCCCGATCAATGAACTCATCAATATGAAGCCATTCCAGGGAAAGGAGGGAACGTGCGTCCGTGAGTTCGATGGACGAGCTGGATGCACCTTCATCTTCCCGATACAGGATGACGAAGAGGTCTATGGGTACCTCGCGCTCTACCACAGTGCGAAGGAAAGTATACCCGGATATATCGGTCGCATCTTCCACCATATGGATTCCCTCTTCATCGGGGTGATCGAACACGAGTGGAAAAAAAGAGGAGACCAGGATGAGGTGAGACGAGTGGGGTTATAAAGGGAATAACGGTACAAATATAAAACTTCGGGCTCACAAGATGAATAGTTCTTGAAAATTACTCTGCTAGTCCTCCCCATTAAATGAGGACAGTTTTTTGATTTCAATATATCAATCCGAAAAGTGCATCACTTCCAGTTTTGCACTTCATTCTTGGTAATCGCGAGATAAATTTTCATCGTATGATGGGGTTGGCTTACAATCACGCTCGATGTCAGAGATATATGAGCCGCATCAGTCTGAGAATTCTCAGAGTACTACAATGCCTCATCCAGGACTCTGAAGTGCATATTGAGCCTGTCGCATGACATCATGACCACCAATAGTAGGATTTCGATTACTTTCAGTAAGAATTCCGGACTTGTTCGGATCAAGAGTTATGCTATCCAAACTTGAAAGACTACCTCCTCGAAATTCTCCAAAGAGTGGGACTCATACAGGTGTTTGTATAGAATCATTGGATTTGGAGCAAAGTTCAAAAATTTTTGATCCTCCAGATGGGATGGTCGTAAGAATCGTTCCTATATAATCATTATTGTATCCTCTGAGAGTAAGTGCCGGGGATGGTGTGGGGACTTTTCGACAGAGTTCACGAATCTGAAACAAAATAAGTTCATCTGAATCGTTTTTTCATAATTCAAAACTATATGCAATTTCTTTATCTAGAACTCATTTTTTTCTGAGAAACTGGAGGAATTTCTGTACTTTTGCTAGTGGACTCTTGAAATAGTCCTCAGGTTTTCATATCCTCACTCAACTAGGCCTATATCAGTGTTCTTGAAAATGTTCCTCGATATAGGTTTGATCGAGATTCGGATGTTCGGTGACAGTGATATGACCTTTTGAGAATCGAGGGACTACCCCATACGTAAGTGTATCCATACTAAATGGTACTCCGGCAAGATTCGCATACTGCAGAATATCTCATTTTATTTCCTCCACACGACCTCTTATTTGCCGGCACACTTCATTGACTTTGTCGCAAGGAGTCACTATGCGTGTGGCTCACTCTGGCTCGAAGAGTAAATCACGAGAACCGTCAGGCAAATCTTTCCAGTACTCTATCGGGGAGATATTGAGTGATTTGGTCGGCATTGTGTCTACAAGACTCCTATAGTCTCCAGGAACACTTACGCGAACCATAATCTCAGACCATTCAGCAAGATGATGTTTATTCATGAAAGCTGCAAAGTCATCCTCCGTCATACTTCATCCGCCTGGTATGATAGTGGGAGTATATTGTGGTCAGACTTTAATACCAGTTTCATCGAACTCTTCAGGATGATCCAAATACAGTTTTTTTATAAACTCGAGAGAACCCAGCTTTCCGCCATATAGTTCTATATGTCATACTAGGTCATGATGTGGATTGTGAGAAAGAGTAAGAGATGGCATGATGGAGTATCAGAATTGGACAATCAGGTTTCGAAAAGCAATATATGGCTATATTTTAGTAGATGGAGGTTTTTCTATAGTATAAGTAAATATTACATTCCCTTCTTCATTTGTAATTGTTATTCTACTCCCTTCCTGAACTATGGTGAGATTCTTATAATATTTTGCTCTTACATATCCGTCACCGTAGTCTGGATTTATGGAATGCTCAGTATTTTTCTTGAGATAAGAAGATGCTGAAGTTCATGATCGAAAAAATACACCTGGATACACCTCAGGAAATCACTGGATAGTAAGATCTACTTTTGTTTGTACTGAAATTCCGACACTTTCATTTCTCGGCTGACAACCAGCAACCCCTACTACCGAAGCAAGCAAAAAATTCGATAACAATTTATTCATAATAAGAAAGGTGATTACTTGCTATTATATAAATTCATTGTATAAGTCAATATATTTATGCCCGTTTCTCCGATATAAATATCATATCACTTGCGAGGGCGAGTTTCGTCACCATATCGAGACGACCACTGAGCGCGAGGCCACGATCTTTCTGATACTTCTTGAGAGCGGCGATAGTATTGGCTCCCATAACCCCAGTATCTTTTCCTTTGAAGTATCCGAGCGAGATCAGAAATACCTGAAGTCCACGTACATGATCTCCACGATCACCGAGCTTCGGCGTTCCGAAGGTATCGATATAGGTCTGAGCGCTCTTTTGCTCGACCTTCCAGGCTTCTCGAGCGGAGAGGAGTTCATTGCGAGAGGCTTCGATCAGGGCGGCTTCCTTGGTTCGTATATTCTGATAGGTGGTGTAGACTTCGGCGAGTTTGGCTTGGGTTTTCGGACCATAGGTTCCCGCTCCGGCTTCACTTCTCGAACTGACGATCTGGTAGTCTTTCTGGAAGGCAAAGATCATATCCTCGAGGCTTGGTCCGTATTCATCATAGCCGAGATCAGTGAGTTCCTCAGTGACCATACTCTTCGAGCTTCGAACGGAGGGCAACTTCGAGAAATCAATCTCTCCACGATCGAACTTGGCGAGGTCGATACCCTCATATCCTGAGGTATCCGTCAGGATTTTCCCTTGAACCTGTCGACGTCCCCAGAGGAGGGCACGCTTGAGGCCAGCTTCACCTTCTCCCATCCAGATATCTATTCGATCCATGGGTTGTCATTTTTCTCCAGCTGCGACGATCGCGCCTCCTCGATCTTCGACGGATCCGAGCCCCACCCCATCGAGGTAGATCTTCGTCCCGAAGCTATAAGACTTCGGAGCGGCAAGCATCCCAGCGAATACGCCCTTCCCACTGGCGCCATTGGTTCCATTACCATTGAGTTTGACTTCAGCTTCGTAGCTTCCCTTCAGGTAGAAAGATTGATTCGGTAAAGGCGAATAGTACGCGGTGACTACGAATGTATGATCTTCCTCGGTCAGAGCATAGGAGCTCGAAGGGAGAAAACCGAAGAAGGTAACGAAGAATGTCAGGATTGATGCGCGAGCGTGCCAACGTTTCATTTGTCGAATGGAGTTATACTTGATGCGGGCTCCGGTAAAAATAATATTGAGTTCTTCACGAGTACTGACGACAAGGAGAGAACTTTTATTGAAACCGAGTGAGGACGAGAACATATGTTTTGATATTGAAGATACACGGTCAGTATACCATATATCAAAACACGATAGCAAATAAAGAGGTATTGACGGTTAAGTATTGGGTTGTTTTATAATCTGGGAGTGGATATTTCGTAGGGGAAGCGAGGGGTATAGATGTGTATGAGTGGCGTATTATATGACTTTCTTCTCTCTTTTCAATGTGATCATCTCTCCGAGAGTTGGAGTGCTCGGGTTTTCCCGTGTTTGGCTCTTGCTGTTCTTACTTTATCCAATTCTACTTTTCTACTCTTCTCCTTTTTTACTTCCTTATACCCTACTCCCCTTAGTCCCTCTTGGAAGGGGGATTCAAAAAACTCTCATCCACCTTCCCATCGTTTCTAAGTTCTCTCCCTTTCCTCTTTTCTACTTCTTTTGGTTGTCATCCTCGCGCATGCGGGGATCCAGTTTCTTATTTGCTGGATTCCCGTTTTCACGGGAATGACAAAGTAACAATGGAATTCTCGTGGCGCTTTCCCCTCTGTCACTTCGGTCGGAATGACACCAAACTTCCTTATACCCTACCCCCTTGTCCCCCTTGGAAGGGGGATAGA
The DNA here is from genome assembly GCA_043739785.1 of Candidatus Altimarinota bacterium. GTDB lineage: Bacteria > Patescibacteriota > Gracilibacteria > BD1-5 > UBA2023 > JAYUDN01. The sequence goes on along the minus strand of JAYUDN010000001.1, from coordinate 74,432 downwards.
GACCCCCATTCGCTCTTCTACTCTTCTACTTTTACGCTCTTCTACTCTTCTCTCACCGTTGTCATCCCGAGTGGAGGAGATAGCCGGAATCGAGGGATCCCTTGGTTTCAGTATGATTTTATCTTCTTAATGTGAAAAGGGATTCCTCCACTTCACTTCCTATGGTCGTTTCGGTCGGAATGACAAAAACTCGTTTTTTTTCTTTTACCCTTGCATCATCTTACCCATTCCTCCTCTCGAGTTATCCTACTATTTTTCCTTTCCAACTTTCTTACCAGCGAATCAGCTTTCTCCTTTTCCACTCTTCTCCCTTTTTCTCCCATCCCAGCTTACCAGCTACCTCCTATTCTAACTTTCTACTTCCCCTTATGGTTCACATACGCCTGTTGGGCGATGACGAAAAGTGTCCCGATAAACCAGTAGAGTCCGACCCCGAGTGGGAAAAAGAAGGAAGAAGTCGCAATCATGACGGGAAGCATATAAAGCATCATCTTCTGCATCATAGCGGGATCCATAGCGAGATCTGGGGCCTGGTAGGCTCCATCTTCAGTCTTTTCGATGACCTTTGCGCTTTCTTTTTTCGCAGGAGGATTGTAGGTAAACGATAGTTTCGCCTGCACCCATTGAATGAGACCAAGTATTATGGCAAATATTCCCCCGACCAAGCCACCTACTGTAGTTAGATTGAGTCCGTAGAAATGCGAATTGACAGTAGAAATATCGAAGTCTTTGAAATACGAGTAGAGGTGGTAGAAATTCGCTGGATCATTGACCCCGGAGACGACCCAATAGAGTCCGATCAGGATCGGCATCTGGATAAGAAGGGGAAGGCAAGAACCCATAGGATTCACTCCCTCTTTCTTATAGAGCGCCATCATTTCCATCCCGAGGGTGGTCTGGTCTCCCTTGTGTTTTTCTTGAAGCGCTTTGATCTTTGGCTGGATGACTTGGAGTTTCTTTTGACTCACGAGCATCTTGTTCTGTGGGTAGAGAAGGATCAGGCGGATGATGAGGGTGATAATGATAATCGCCCACCCGAGGTTATGGCTCGGAAGGAAGGAGATGAGGGCGATGAAGAAATTGTAGATCGGCTCGAAGACGATCGTGGAAAGGAGTGATCGTATCGTACTCGGAGATGAATGAGTGATCGTCACTATTTTTTCTTCAGTTCCGACCGTAAGCCTGATGATATAGGTTCCTGGTCTCTCAGCGAAGGCTTTTGCCAGGGCACCGAGCGGGAGAAGGGACTGCCCACCGGATGGCACGGTGAGTGAAGTACAAAATTTTGGTGCTTCGGTCTCGAGGTTCGTGAGTGGGTTCGAGTCGATGAAAATCTTCACGTCTCGACAGGTTTCGATGATGGTACCGGTCATCGTCGTATTGACGATGTCGACAATCGGGATATTCGGGATGACGGTACTACTTTTCTTGACCTGAAGGTAGACCGTATTGGTCGTCGCCAGATCGGTCTTGGCTTTCGGTCCCATGACCCACTGAAAGATGATGGTAAAAGCGATCGTAAAGAGGAGAATGTTGAGAAATTTATTCCAGTCCATGGGGAGGGGGTTTAGGGTGAGGTTGGCGTATTGAGGTATCTTTGGAATATAATGCGGGAAACAAGGAATACGTATCTTCCTCTATTTTGCTTTCAAAATCGGATACTATCTTCTTGGAAATATTTGTCTGAGGAGGTAATCGATATCTCGAACGGCCTCTATTGTATGTGTTTGGTCATTTTTATCAAAAATTTTTCACTTCTTCGGAATGAGGACGATATCGACTCCTGGGCTCTCCACATAGGGCTCTGACCGAGTATAGTAGAGACGCCTCCAGTAGTTTCGATTCACACTTCCTGGCGCGTGCTTCCCCGAGAGGAGGATAGCGAATCGCGAAACTGCGAGGTTATTTCTCATCACATTGGCCACGAAGGTATGTGAAAAAAATGGCTTCTTTTGTTTGAGTACTTTTTTGACTTCATTTTCGGATAGTCGGTATCGTGAGGCGATCATAGAGAAAAGAAAAGGCCTAGGAAATCGGATGGACTTGCTAGGCCGAGATAGATACTAATGAAACGTCCAGAATACAACGCCTAGCGAGCTCGAAAACGCTCAGTAAGACCTGGGAAGGTTACAATCCGCGCTGTTCCTCCGGCTACGATATGGTGTCGGCTCTTTCCTCGAATGTTTTTCACTCGGTTTGGGTAGCTGACCGCGAGAACATGTCGTCCCTTTCGGCGGCGAGATCGGAGAACCTTTTGTCCATCCACCGTAGATATACGCTTCAGAAAGCCATGAACACGGAGTCGCTTTCTTTTCTTGAGTTTTCCTATCATAAGTTGTACATAAAAAGTACGCGAATTCTATAGAAAATATGATGAATGTCAAAAAATAAATTTTACAATTCATAAACTATCGATATACTCAGGAGGAATAGTAAAAAGATTGGCCCTCGGGCGAATCTTTTTTTAAAACAGAAACGTCGTGAAGTTTCATTTAGATTCCCGTTTTCACGGGAATGACCGTACTATAAGGTTTCTCTCTTTACTTTTCTACTCTTCTTTTTTTACCCCCTGCCCCCCTTGGAAGGGGGATGGAAACTCCTCTCCCCACCAACCAGCTTCTCTCCTTCCCAGCTAATCAGCAAACCAGCCCCCCGTCTCTACCGTTCGATCGTTTCTACCGTCTCTACCCTTCTCCCATCCCAACCTCCCAACAAACCTGCTAACCAGCTAATTCTTAACCCCTCCCCCTCTATGTTTGACCTCCAGAAGATCGAAGCCGCGATCAACCAAATATCGGCTGAAAAGAAAATCCCGAAAGAACGCCTCCTCGACATCATCGAGCGTGCGATCGAAACCGCATATAAGAAAGACTACGCGAGTAAAGAAGCCAATGTCAGTGTCCATATGGATATTGCTGCTGGGACCTTCGAAATATCGGTCGAAAAAACCGTAGTCGAAACCGTCGAAAATCCAGATGTCGAAATATCCCTCGAAGATATCGGTGAAGATAGCGGATTTAGTATCGGAGATACCGTCGAAATCGACGTCTCTGACGAAGTCCTCGCTTCGGAAGGATTCGGTCGTATCGCCGCGCAGGCCGCGAAACAGGTGATCGTCCAGAAAATCCAAGAAACTGAAAAAGAGAAAATCTACCACCTCTTCAAGGATAAGGAAGATACGATTATCTCACTCCGAGTCGAGCTTGTCGAGAAGAATCGTGTCGTATTCGAATACAATGGCAACCAGGTCATCCTCCCGAAGAGTGAGCAGATCTCGAAAGACAAATACGCTCCTGGACAGCGTATGCACCTCTATGTACGCAAGGTAGAGAATGATCCAATCAATGGACCTCGCGTCATCCTCTCTCGCAAAGACAAGGAACTCGTCGTGAAGCTCTTCGAGATGAATACCCCAGAACTCGAGGAAGGGACCGTCGAGATTGTCTCGATCGCCCGCATGCCGGGAGTGAAGACGAAGATCATCGTCGCGAGTGATGAGGAAGATGTCGACCCAGCTGGATGTCTCATCGGACCGAAGGGGATGCGCGTACGCAATATCGTCGATGAACTCTTCGGGGAAAAGATCGATATCATCAACTATACGACGAATCAAGAAGAAATGGTTCGCCGAGCCCTCATCCCAGGAACGGTCGAAAAGATCGAAATCGATGAAGAGAATAATATCATCCGCGCAACGGTGAAGGATGAAGAAAAGGCGAAAGTCCTTGGACGAGGCGGGACCAATATTAACATCGCGGGTGACCTCCTCGGGTACCGCATCTCCCTCACCACCATCGAAGGAACTGAAGTGGATCCGACGAAAGAAGGAGAGTAGTAAACAAATAGATTTCAAAAAAATCCCCTTCTAATCTGGAAGGAGATTTTATAATGTACACTCATCACTGAAGGCAAGGAAAACTGATTTTACTCATGTTGTTTAGAGTTAATAGACTCCTATTCTGTGCTTGTCACAAGATATTATTCTCCGGCTTTAGATGAGTACAGAACCTTTTGATACTTCAAAAATGTAGACTAACTGCAGAAGTAGAAATTAGATGTGACTAGAAGTATTTGTATATTTACATATATATGTTATAATAATATTATTATATATAGGTAACTTAATTATTTCCATGCATACTGAAGAACCATCGGTCAGCCCTGATGCACCCCCCGCCCTATGATTACCCACAAATGACAATAGTGGAAAAGTTACAGATATTCTTTCCCAGCCTGATATACCATCAGAAGTGGCGAAGTTACAGAAACTGAGTGATGAGGATATTTCTTTTCGTGGACAGCAAAATGATGCTCTTGGTGGAATCATAGATTGAGTACAATCTTGATATCGTACAGGACTGGCGAAGTTGGCCATCTGAGTAGGAAAAACCTATCTCTTCTGAAAAATACTTAGAGCCCTCGGATGAAACAATGTCATTCTCGTTCCCAATATTCCTCTTATAAGTAATACTCGAGATGAACTCGTAGGAAACGAAGAGAAGTCAGGTGTCGGGTATAGCGAATGAGAGGTATTTTGCCTATCATCTGAAAGTGATGGGAGTCTATGAGAACAGATTCAGTGAATACCCCATTTTATGCAATCGAATACAAATGGTGTAATCATACTTACCTACCATGGATTCAATCAGCTTGCGAAGTCTCATTTTGGTGTACTTAAAAGTATCTTTGCTCAGGTAAATTGTATCATATCTGATGAGTGACATAAGAGTTTATGAGAAAAAACTCAATCTCACTTTACTTCACTTTCCGAGGAAGACACCGAGTCTGAAGATGGATCTGAGATTGATAAAGCTGAAGCCATTATCTCAGAAATTGCCAAGAAAAAACTTCACCTTTACTTTACGGCTACTCCTGGACTTACCAATAAAAATGTACTCGAATACGCCCGTCCATTTTATATGGGAAAAATTCAAGACGCGGTCAATGATGGAACTCTGATACTTCCGACGGCTCGGCTGCTCGGTCATGCGTATGCTACCCGCCCCAATGATGACGACACGACAAAAGACTATGAAAAATATCGATACTTTGATGAAGATGGTAAGGTTTTCGATGAAGTGCTTATAGATGAGTACGTTGAGGAGAAAAAGGCTCAAGATAATTATCTTCTTGGCATATACGCTTGTAGAAGTATAGAACACGCTGAGAGTGTGACTCAGCTTGCTCTATCAAAGTGAGTAAAAGCCGTACGCGTGACAAGTGGAAATGGAAAGTATAAAAAAGGTATGGACGCACGCGAAGCAAAAAAAGGAATACAGGATAGAAGTATTGATCTGGTTATAACGGTACAACAAGTCGCAGAGTGATGGGATGTCAGGACCCTTCGATGTTATTTGCAGTGATGTGCGATTATGTCTCCGGCCAAGAGTATACAGCTGATGTGACGAATTATGCGTTCCTTGAGTGCCCAAGACCTAAAAAAATATCCTCCAAAAAATACAAGTAATACACTCTATATGGCTCCTCGGTCATGGGATGTACTGACTCCTCCACCAGATGCACAGAGTAGATGAACCAGCCCCAATAGTGGTTCTACGAATACTAAAGTATCTTGAGATGGTAGTAAGCGAGTAGGTGGTATAATGAATGCATTTGAGATGATGCATGAGCTAGGAGAGGTTATGCTTAATAATCTTACACTCTCTGGTTATGAGGTAATGGAAGATATTGTATCTGTAGAAATAAATAAAAATGGTGTTGGCACTATATGATGAGTACCTTTTCAGGCAATTCATCCGGACTTCGACAGAGAACTGATAGAACTTCTCTGAAGATGATATGCTAGTATTGAGTTGGAGTGACTCCAAAGACTACAAAACCACCTAAAGGCATCTCAAGACCACCTAAAAGTATGACAGTCCCAAGAATGAGAAAGGTATCAGTTTTGCTCTATAAGTGTTCTAATAGATAAAATGAGTGTAAAGTCTTTAGTACATGCTGATGCAATCGATGAAAACGGATTATTTGCGTTTAAAGGAGAACGGTATTACGTATTAGACAATAGGTATATTCACTATATTGAAAATACGTACGGAAAGAATAATCAATATCTGAATCATTCAATGAGAGCGGGTCTGAAAGATAAACTTAGTATTCCATTTTTTAACACCCAAACTGGAATAAAATGAAGAGCCATACGTGTAAGCAAGATTGGAGAGTTACTTGCTGAAATCAATACAAAAGTTTCTCTAATCGATGAGGAAATAAACGAAAATGGTATTATAACAATATCCGGGATACCTTACCAGGCTATTGGTGAAGAATACCGAGCCTTAATCGAGTCAAAATATGCTCCACTTAAATACGAAGTTCTCAAAAGAACCACTTTAAAAAATAGCTCAAAAGCTTGGCTACAAGAAAACACGAAACGAGCGACAATGAATAAAAAAACATATGTTCTTCTAAAACTAGAAGCCCTTGAAGAACTTGCTTCCCAATATCGGTAGTCTCTCTGAATCAGGTGGATTTCTGGTAGCCATTGTGTAGTACTGAATCCGCACAAACTCACGCTCCTCATAGACTGTTGTTTCATAACCGGGAATTCTTCGTTCTGTCCTTGATTGATGTGAGTCACAAACAAAAACCTCCTTGGCTACCACATCTCTCTCACGACCATCGAAGGAACTGCAGTTGATCCGTCGAAGGTCGTGAGAGTAGTATTCAAGTGGATTTCAAAAAAATCCCTTCCAGTTTGGAAGGGATTTTTTTAACTCAATTTAAAACTATATTTATCTACTTTCCATGTCACTTGTTTTCTTAATCTTGCTGTTCTTTGGCGAGATCACTCGAGGTAGATCCGCATGTCTTCATCTGAAATGCTTCATTGCTCGACCTTTTCTCTAAGGGAAATAAGTGTGGCGGTATTTAGTACTTTAAGAAAATAACCTATCTCTCTCAAAAGGTAACCTCTATTTACATCCTCATCTAGGGTTTCATTACTTGCTTGTATACTTGTTGCGAGACTCGGGAGAAATTGGTATATTTCAGATTCAGTTCACCGAGACAAAAGACTGAATAAACTTTGAAATCTAGAGGTATTGAGAATCTCAAATACTCTCTGTACAGTTAGCCATTGTAAAGGTTCTTGTTTCGAAAATTTAACAAATGTTTCAATCACTGAAACTTCCTCTATAAGACTATTAATATCTCGTATCATTGATTCACTATAACTCCTACAAAGATCAAGTGATATATCTGTATAAACGTTTTGAAACTCGGTAGCCATTTTCTTAAAAAATAATATAATTTATATTAGGTAAAAATACTTATAAGTCAATATTAATTTCCGCGAATCGTTCTATGCCTGCATAGTCAGTAAAAAATGCATACTTCCAACCATATTTCTTTAGGGTTTCTTCTGCTATGACTCGTTGATCAAACCCGAATTCGATCATAACCGTTACAGGTTGCAAGTTGAAAGTTGAAAGTTGCTCGAAGAGCCTCTCGTAGAGTTCGAATCCGGTGTGTTCTCCGCCGAAGAGGGCGAGTTCCGGTTCATATCGAGTGTCTTCGCTCATATGTTCCCAGTCATCGGCTTTGATATAGGGGAGGTTGGCGACAAGGAGAATATTGGTATATTGGTATATTGGTATATTGGAAAGGAGGTCTGATAGGAGAAACTTTGCTTTTTTATTCGGAAAATGAGTACGAAAGTTTTTTCGAGCTACTTCAAGGGCCTTTTCGGAAATATCGAGAAATATCACTTCCTCCGCGAGATCAGCAAGACTCACCCCGATGATTCATGAACCGGTGCCAATATCAATAATGGTGGTTTTTTGAGTGCTTAGATTATTGGATTTTTGGAGGAGGGTGCGAGCTCGTCGAACGAGTCACTCGGTCTCGAGACGAGGAATCAATACATCAGGCGTCACTCGGAATTTCCGTCCAAAAAACTCGACCTCTCAGAGCGTGTATTCGATGGGATAATGAGGATCTGTGGAATGCATAATGAAGTGGTACCTGATAGCTTAATAATTATTCGGTCATGTGGAAATCGTGGTCAAAAAAATCCATTAGGTGGCTTTCCCAATGCCCTTTCTGTTCTTCCTATTCTTACTAAACTCGCAAACTACACCGTATCGAATGATTTCTTATTGAAGAGAAGCACTCCGAGGTAGAGGATCACGATGATATAGAGGACTGCGGTTGCATATCCGAGAGACCAATACCTTATATCAAATGGTATCCCCGTCGCAACATAGTTCTTCAGGTTGAGGGCTTCGAGATTCGGAAAGAGGGTGATCGTAATACGACCCATCCATTCGAAAAATACACTCCCCTTTCGAGCGGAGAAGTCAAGAATCGCGTATGCATTGTGTCCGATAAAGTAGGTGGCTATCGTACAAAACATCGAGAGGATCGGAGACGCCACCGTCGAGAAAAAGAGAATCACGGCGAGGAGCGAGAGAAGCTTCAGGTAGATCCCGAGTACCGCCATATATGCCATCGAGTCGAAGGTGAATCCGTTCCCGACGATGAGTCCGTAGAATATAGCGAAGAGAAAGAGGGTGATGAGCCCGAGAATCATCGCAAACCCGAAAAATTTCCCGATGAGGATCGACGACCGACGAATCGGTTTCGAAAGGAGGAGATAGATCGTGCGTCCTTCGATCTCTCGGTAGAGCATCCCGCCTCCAAGAAACAGGACGACGAAGAGCCCGGTGAGTTCGATGAAGGAAAGCCCGAAGTCATAGAGCATTCGCTCGATTTCCCCAAGGGCCAGGGTTCTCAGGAGGAGAGAAATCAGGAGAAATACAACTCCGAAGAAGACAATCAAGGAGAAAAACTTATTGCGTATGATCTCACGGAAGGTATTGAGGGCGATATTCCACATAATAAAGGGGGGATTAGAAGTGAGGTAGATTGGCTGATTAGCTGGTATGCTGGTTGGTGGAAGGAGTGAAGGGTAGAAACTATAGAGACGAAATAGACGAGGAAGAGGAGATAGCTAGGTGCAGGTAAGCTGGGATGGGGAAAGGAGTCGGTAAGCTGATTGGCTGGTTAGAAAGTCGGAAAGTGGAAAGGCTTTGGACGACGAATAAGGGGATTCCGAATCCCCCTTCCAAGGGGGACTAGGGGGTAAAAAAGGAGGGGTGGAAGCGACGGAGACGGAGAAAAGTAGATTCTGGGAGTTAGCAGGTTGAAAGGGGAATTTTACTACTGTCATTCCCGAGAAAACGAGAATCTACTCTTGAAGTTTCGAAAACTGTAAAAAAGTTCTTGTCCGGTACATCCGTTCACCAGTGCTCTCATGCTCTAATAAACTAATAAACTAATAAACTAATACATTATATACTTTTTATCCTTCCTGCAAGCATTTGATAATACTTTCCTGGATGACCTTGAGCTCTCCGAAATCAGCGGGTTTAGCAGAATTCGGATCGAGATGTTTCGGATCCGACATGGGGATAAGGTGGAGATGAAAGTGCGGGATTTCGAATCCCATGATGAGGGATCCGATTCTCGGCACATTCATCGCTTTCTTGAGGGCAGGAGCGATCATACGTGCTGCCTGAAATACCGCTGAGTAGTACGGTTCTGGAACTTCGAAGAAGTGATCTACTTCGATCTTCGGAACAATGAGCGTATGACCCGGTGTATGTGGCCTGATATCGAGAAATGCGAAAACATAGTCATCTTCATAGATCTTGAACGAAGGGATTTCTCACGAGATGAGAAAGGAAAAAATAGTAGGCATATTTCTATTTTAGAGAGGAGATTGGGGGGTTTTGACCTTTAGATAAGTATTCACTAGCAAAAGCAAAGAGTGTTTCCATTTGCTTAGAAACACTACTCACTACGTTTTGTACAATTTTTGGTGAAAGTAACTTTTGAGCTCTCTGCCCGAAAATAGCAACGATTGTTTCCATTCAGTTCTTATGCAAGTCACTACGATAAACACTCGTGGTTGGGATTCATCCCGAAACCATTCTTTCAAAACGAATAAGTTCATAAACTGTTCCAACGTTATGTGGAATTTGTTCTAAAGGAAGCCCATCATAGTGTATTGAATTCCCTTCATCGATCATGGGTGTGGGTGAAGATAGGAGTGGCATGTTAAGGTTAATTCTTAGAAAATAATATGAGAATATAATAATAAATTTGAACGATTGCTAGGAAGTTTACAAATAATTCTATTGAAGTTTTTCTCACTTTCAGGTTTGACACAGTTTTCGAAAACGCATTAAAATATAGTTTGTAAGTCATGCTACTCAATCACCTAATCATCTCATAGCTCCTTCAAGATCATTAGAAAAATCTGAGAATTGTTGGAACGGGCTAAAAGCAGGTTGCTCACTTTCAGGAAGAGATTCTGAAGGTTGATTCATATTTCTAATGATAAAAGGCTAAAAAATCCATGTTATTTACCATTCTTAGGGAGAAATCGGGATACTGATGACTTCACTTTTTGTCATAAGAATCTCATATATCATGTATCTCTTTGTATTTCAGCTGCTTTTGCCTTTACTTTTTTAACCTGATCATGCGCCGCAAAAATCCCAAATACGAATAGAACGGCCACGTTTTCACGAAGAGGAGTAGTATCTCTTGAATCTGTATTCCTTGTTATACTCATACCCTAAAAAATAAGTGCTAAAACCTATACTCTAAAAACTTCCGATTCCCATTTACAAAATCCCGTATGGATTGAGTTTTTTTTCATTCTAGCTTTACTTGCTCAAGTGTCAAGATTCATTCTCCACATTGAACTCAGATTGAACCATCTTCCAGTTTGATCACTTGTCACGTTTCTCCGAACTTTCAACTTTCAACATTTAACTTTCAACTGGAAACGCCCTCCAGAAGGAGGCGTTTCCCCTCATACATCGTGTAGATCCCAGGCCAAGGCGTATAGGCCTGCCATCGATGATAGATTTCACGCGCCGGAAGATTCCAATCCACGAGTCCATCTTCTTTTTCTATTTTTGTACAGTACGTCGCCTCGATATAGTTCTGTGGAAGTGATGTAATCCCTCCCATCTCGAGTTCATGAAGAGTCGCGATGAGGGTCGGTCCCGATACCTCCGCAAACTTCTCAAACAGAGTTTCACTGGTTTCATGGGCCGCGATAGGAATCGTACGAATTTTCAAAATATCACCCTCATCCATCCCGAGGCTCATTTTCATAATCGTTACGCCCGTCTCGGTCTCTCCATGAAGGAGAGCTGATTGAATCGGGGAAGCCCCTCGGTATTTCGGAAGGATAGAGCCATGGATATTGATGCAGAGTTTCTTCGGAATATCGAGGACTTCCTGGGGGAGGATGCGGCCATAGGCGACAACGATGAAGTACTCCACATCAAATGATCGAAGCGTGTCGAAGAGGTCGGTATTATCTCGGATTCTGGTCGGGGTAAATACGGGAATCTTGTGAAGGAGAGCGAGCTCTTTCACCGGAGTTGGCACGAGGACTTCGGATCGTCCGACCGCCTTATCTGGATTGGTCACCACAAAGGTCACCTCTATATCTGAGGCCTCGAAAAGATCTGCCAGGACTGAGGCAGATAAAGAAGGAGTTCCAAAAAAACCTACTTTAGTAGTCATGGTTGGGTATTAGTTTCTATCTTTCGGAGTGTCTGATTCATACTTTCGAAGTAGGGTCGATAGTTGGTCGCTTCGGTATACTGCTTGAGTTCCGACTGGACATTTTGGACATAGGGTTCAAGACGTTTCCCGATCAGGGGAAGGTCGATCAGGCTCGAGAGAACCCATCATATCACTCAGATGACGATCGCCGCACCGACAAGGGCTCCGAATCATCGAGCGACCCCAGCGATAAAATTTGGCCAGAGGAGCTTCCAAGGTGACTGGATATACTCGATAAATTCTTCGAGTCCAAGCGCTTGGATGGCATTCACGAGGTGCTCGAGGTGCTCGACATCTTTTTCAGAAATGATTTTCCCTTCATCTGAAGGAGGAAGTTTCGGGGTTCTTGGCATGAGGAAAGTATAGAGAAATCACGAGGAAAATCAAAGCCATCATAACAAAGTTTGCATAAATACGCTTTTTTCATATCCTGTTCGCACCCTCTCGAGGCTGATAGAGGAGACTCCGATCCCGTAGTTTAGTGGAAGAACAAGGCACTCCTAAGGCTTAGACACAAGTTCGATTCTTGTCGGGGTCACCATCCAAGAAAACACACTCATCAACCACCAAAGAGCTTTACTTTTAGCTCTTTTTTCGTACAAAAAATAGAATTTCTTTCGCCTTCGATAAAAATCAATACCATTAGAACAAAGAACTCCCCTCTATGTGAAAACTTCGTGCTTCCATCTTTCTGATTTGTATCGTTCTTTTCGGTGCTTCTCTTTATGTTGTAGAACTTCTTCCGATTGATATCCCTGGGCTTTCCTCGTCTACCGTGATCGAAGACGTCCATCAAGAAGAAATCGGGGAAATCGTGGCGGATGACCGTATCCGACACAGGGATATAGCGTATAGAGATATCCCGATCCTGTATCTCAGTGGGATAGTGTGGCTCGAAGATCGAGACTTCTGGAGTAATAATGGACTGAGTATAAAGTGAATCATGAGAAGTACCCTTCATAATATACAGGCAGGGAGGATCGTAGAGGGAGCATCGACCCTCTCTGCTCAGCTCATCAGGAATATATTCTGGATCAATGAACGGCGAGATCTCACCCACAAAATCCTGGAGTCGCTCTACGCGATACGGCTCAACCATATAATGAGTAAGGAGGAAATACTTACTACCTACGTCAATCGTATCGGATTCGGATATCTGAACTTCGGACTGCGGTCAGCCTCACTTTACTATTTCGCCAAAGAACCGAAAAACCTCACTCCCGCCGAACAAATCGGACTCCTCGTCATCCCGAAAAACCCGAATACCTACAATCCATATACCCATCCCAAAGCGTTTAATGAACGGTATCAGCAGATTCTCAAGACATTAGAATGAGGGGGGATCATCGATCCGGAAGAAGCAAAGGTCATAGCTTCCGAAAAACTGACTTTCAGAGATGACCATAAAGCAAGTCTTCCTTTCGTTACCGACTATATCAAGCAGGATAGTAAAAGTCATACTTCAGCCCTCTCGGGAACCCTAGAAACGACGATCGATATAGGACTCACGTCTCGTATCGATACGATTGCTCAGTCTATCCTCGACGCCCTCTCGTGGAGAAATGTCTCCGACTATGGAATCCTCATCGCCGAACGAACTCCAGGAGGGCCCGTACTTCGAGTCATGATCGGCGGGAAGAACTACCTCGAGTCAGAGGAAGGACAGGTCAATACGACCATATCTCCACGGCAGCCGGGTTCCACTATCAAGCCCTTTACGTACCTCCTCGCCTTTTCAGAACTCGGACTCACTCCAGAGAGTACTATCACAGATCTTCCCGTCCACTACGAAACGGCGGAAGGATACTCTTATGAGCCGAAGAACTATTCCCAGGACTACCAGGGTGAAGTCACCCTTCGAGAAGCCCTTTCTCAGAGTATCAATATCCCGGCCATCAAAGTCCTCGAACTCCTCGGTGTGGATCGGCTCCTCTCCTTCCTACGAAGTGTGGGGATTACTTCGCTCCAGGAATCCAGTGATCACTATGGACTCGCACTCACGCTTGGAGATGGAGAAGTCACCCTCTTTGAACTCCTCCAAGCCTACTCGATATTCGCCTATGATGGTCTCTACTGTCCGATATCCTACCTGGAGAATTCTCATCCACCCTGTGTACAAAAGGTCGACAAAAAATATACTGACAAGATCACCTCCATCCTCTCGGACCGGTATGTGAAGCTTCCGGAATTCCCACTCGGTTCTTCCCTTGATTTTCCGGACCGATGGGTCGCTCTCAAGACCGGAACTTCTCGCAACTTCCGAGACAACTGGACCGTCGGATTTACCAAGCACTACATGATCGGAGTCTGGACCGGGAACAAAAATGGGGAAAATATGAAGGGAGTAAGTGGAGCGACATGAGCCGGGGAAATATTCGCCCATATCGTCTACGCCCTCGAAAAAGAGGAGAGTACCCCTTTGGTTCAGAGCACCGATAAATCCTCGAAACCTTTTCTCGAAATCGAGAGTCCACTCGATGGATCGCTCTACCAGAAGGACTCGGTCACTTCCGAAAAAATCCAGAAAATCGCACTCAAATATTCAACTAATGTGCCATATGATAGTGTGGAGTGGATAGTGGATGGAACCGCAGTAAAGGAATCACTCCTCTCACTCACCCCATGATCTCATACCGTCAAAATCATCCTCACAAATAAAGGAAAAGAAGTCGGAAGAGAAAAGAGTAGCTTCAGGGTGAAGGAGTAGAAATAATTATCCTAAAAGGTAACTTTAATAGTATTTAAGGTATCGTATGGATTGACCCCCAAGTATGCAGGTACTTCTACACTCAGGTTTGTGCTTTGTATAACGATGTCTTCTTGTCAGATTTTAGCTAAAAGTAAGCGATGACGGTACCAGTAGAGTAGTGACTCATAGAATCTCTTCAATATTATAATCGTTCAAGGATTCTGATAGACAACAGGATTCAAAGCTGGAACTATTCCATCCTGAGCTGGGATAGTCATATCAGGATCTAAATATTCTGTAAGGACTCCTTCCACCCAGGTCACTGGATTGCCTGTTTTTTCTTTTTTTCGTCCGGGTTCTGGTTTGTAACTAACAATACCTCATAAAAAGAGTTGTTGTACTTTGGCCTTAGTATCTGCGAGTACTGCTGCATCTCAAGATCTTCCGAGAAGGTTTGCAGTCAAGCGAAATACCTTGAAAACTTGACCTCGAATTTCACTTGCAAGTGTTTCAGGAGTAGGAGTAGAAATATCTAAGTTGATATTTGGATCTGTGGCCTTAAGACGATCTTCAATATGAGAAGCTGTTTCTCTGAGTGTAGCAACAAGGTTGTTAAGTTCGTTTCTCATTTTAGGAAGTATATATTATTAGGATAATAATTTATCTTGGTAAAAAGTCAATTCCCGTTCTGTAGAATTCCACGTTTATAGCGAGTAAGAACCTTTGCTATTTCTTAGAAACCTCTATAATAGGATTATTCTCTTACTCTATTTTCTATGACAGAAGCAACCCCCTCTCCGAAAAAATCATTTCTAGAAAGTATCTGAGCCCACTGGAAAATCATTTCACTCCTCGTTCTCCTCGGGATGGTCGGAGTCGTAGGGTGGATGTATGCCCCATCACTTCCCTCGCTCGGAGGCATAGGGAAGGAAGGTCCGACATGAGCGAGTCAGGAGATTTCTGAGGATACTGGGAAGATCCCGTATAATACGAAGGTCCTGACGCTGACCCTCGACTCGGGCGTCACTCCCGGATCGATCACTCCCGAGACCGTCACCCTTTCCCCTCACGTCGATGGGAAAGTTAGTGTCGGTGCTGATGCGAAGACGATATCATACACGCTCTCGAAATCCCTCGAAACGGGCGAAACCTACGATCTCACCGTCGCTTCGACCGTACAGAAATCAGATGGTACTCCTCTCGGAAAGGATAAAACCGTGACATTCGTGGCAACGCCAGGAGCTCAAGCCGTGAAAATATTCCCGACTGGATCACTTGATACCTTGAGTCAAAATATCACCGTCGTTTTCAATACGCCGATGGTACCGCTCACCAATCTCGATAAGCGAGATACGCTTCCTTGTCCGCTCACCATCACTCCTCATATCGAAGGAAGATGTGTCTGGACCAACACGAGTATCCTCGAATTCATCCCGACGACACCGCTCCAGTGAGCCACACGATACCAGATGCAAGTGGCAGATATTTCAGGCCTCCTTCATGGACTGACTCAGGTACTAACGAGTGAGATCATGACGACCGCACTTCAGGTTCGAATCCCGGATACATTTTCTCCATATACAGGGATACCTCTCTCGACCAATTTCCCAGTAACCGCTGAGAGCTTGTCCGGAGCTATTGAATTATCAGGTGGGAATAGTGGAGCTAGTGGAACCATCAGTCGTATAGGGATCATGGTTACTCCAGTAAAAAACGAAGATGGAAGCTCGAGCGAGACCCATTTTACGATCACACCGAAAGACCACCCTTTTATATATAGTACCGACTATTCGCTCGTCGTTCATACCACTCTACATCCCAAATATGGAACCGAATCCCTCGGTCAAGAGGTGCAAAAATCAATGCATACCTCAGCGTATGCAACTGTTGGAGCCTATCAGAATATCAAAGATAGTTCGGGGATGCTCACTGATACCAGAAGCTACGATATGATTGCATGACTCCTCCCGAGTGAGCAGCTCTTTTTCCTCGTTTCCTTCGACCAAGTCGTCCCACTTGACCCCACGCTTCTCACGGTGCGAACGGAGAAAGATCATACTCCGATCGAGTCGAGTATAGCCTATGCGAAGATGAGTACGTACGATGCGAAAGGGAATATTACCTGAGAAGAGGACAATAAACAACAACTCAAGATCACTCCGAAGTACCCGCTCAAACAGGATACAGCCTACGAAGTGATCATATCCAAAAAGGCAAATTCCGCCCTCATTCAAGATGAGACCTACGGATTCCGAACGGCATCCGCTTTGGTCGTTTCTGGATTGAGCCTTCTCTCGAATACACTCGGATGTGTCTATACGAACAATAAGATCCTCGGCCGCGACGAATACTATGACTATAGCTATACGCCTGATACCAGACTTTGATCGGGGTCAAGTATAGTGACGCTTCCTGCCTCGAAAGCACCGACGCTTCGTTATGACCGAGGTGACGACATATGGAATGCCGCTGGACAAAACTATACCAAAACCTACACCTGTCCTCAGATAGGCGGAAAAAATGCGTATATCGTCGATCTAAGGCTGAATCCATCACTCTCCTATCGGATAGATTTTCTCCCATCACTGACTGACGAGTACGGTCAAGAGCTTTCGAAAAAGGGTTCATTTACCGTGAAGACCGGACCGACTGCACCGAATGATCGATACCTCTACGGTAGTGCCGAGTGACATCAAACAGAGGTTATCCCTTCTTCACTACCGATCGTGCTCGGCCTCCTCTCGGTCAATACCGATATGACCAATATCGATGTCTGTGAGATGGATGAAGCGGGATATATTGACCTTCTCAGACAAAAAAACCTACCAAATTCTTATAATTCTCCGCCAAATCCACGTTGTATCAAAGAGGTATCCAAGAAAATACCCCTCAAAAATCGATACTGGACCGTGACTCCGACGCAGGTAGACCTCGAGAAAGAAGTCCTCTGAGAAACATTTACCGAGCCCTATGTCTATATCCATGGATACCTCGATGGGGCCGACCCACAAATTCAACAGTCATTTTACCACACGTTTATCCGATCGAATCTCTCCCTCACGCTCGAGGATGGGAATAATAGTCGCATCATCTTCGCGTCGAGTTATGATGGGAAGACGATACCATCAGATCTTACCTTCACGGCCTATCGCTGGAGTTCTGAAAAAAATAGTTATGACACCATGGCCAAGCCTCCGATAGTCTACGATAGCGGCAAAAGGGTGTACAAAATAACTAGTACGGGTGCGCTCCTCGATATTATCGTCGCGAAAAACGCTACCTATTATGGAGTCCTAAACATAAACCAAGATCAGACCTCAAACTATGACTTCAAGTATATTTCTGGTCAGGATGCCTCAGACCGTGACTACCTCTATATATATCCGGATCGACCGCTCTATAAGCCCGCTGACACGGTGTACTTCAAGGGGATCCTCCGTAATTTTCACTTTGACGGATTCGCTCCATCAGCAGTTCGAAAGTGAAAGATCAAGATCCTCTGAGCAGAGTGAAGTGAATCGGGACCGGTAACTATTGCCGATATGGATATCACCATCGATGCCAATTCGAACTTCCATGGCGAGTTCATCCTCCCAAAGACCGCCCCACTCGGACGATATACCTTCGAACTCGATATTCCTGATGAATATGGGAACTCCTACACTGTCTATAATAATGGGGAATTCTTCATCGATGCCTACAAAAAACCAGTCTTCAAAGTATCGAGTGAGGTGCCAAAGTCTGATGTCTTTGTGGGGGATAGTGTCGATATCCCAGGACACGCGGAATACTACTTCGGTGGTGCCCTCGGTGGAGCGGAATATCAGTATTCGCTTTTATCACAGAATTATTACTTCAATCCTCAGGGCTATAGCAACTATACCTTTTCTCAGGGCTCTGCCTATTCGGATTGTCTCTATTGGGGTTCGTGCAACTACCAAGATGTGATGGAATCGAGTGGAACCGGAACGCTCGATATGCTCGGAAATACGATCATCCACCACGAGTACGATGTAGGATCGACGACCGGTGAGCGTATCTATACCTACTCGCTCGAAGTGACCGATCCAGACACCAAGAAAACGGTCAATACCTCCGTGAGTCAGATCGTCCACGCCACCGATGGATACGTAGGGATTATGGCTCCGTACTGGAGCAGTGGGAAAAAAGGCGTGAAACTCAGTGGAGTCGTCCTCGACCCTGCTGCGAAGTGACTCGCTGGAAAAACTGTATGACTCACGCTCATAAAACGGGAATGGAAAAATGTGAAGAAGGAAGGGGTCGACGGGGTCTTCTACAAC
This sequence comes from Candidatus Altimarinota bacterium, assembly GCA_043739785.1. GTDB lineage: Bacteria > Patescibacteriota > Gracilibacteria > BD1-5 > UBA2023 > JAYUDN01. The sequence goes on along the minus strand of JAYUDN010000001.1, from coordinate 55,835 downwards.
GAATGAGCACTCGAGGAAACAGTGATATCGACCGATACTGCTACCTCGGACGCTCGGGGGGAGTTTAGCTCTACCTTTCTCTCAGCTACCGGGGGAGAGTATGAGATACAAGCCACCTACACCGGATCAAATCATGTCGGCTTCACTTCGAGTACGTACATCTATGTCTCTGGAAATGATGAGACGTATTGGTATGAGTGAAACAATGCGATCGCTGATCTCACCGCTGATGCCACTCTCCTCTCCGTCGGAGATCGAGCTGGGTTTACTCTCAAAACTCCAATTCAGTCGGGGAAAATGCTCGTCAGTATCGAAAAAGATGATGGAATCCTGAACTCCTATATCCAGGATATCACCGGCACGACCGTACGCATCGAGTTCCCGATACTCGATACCTATATCCCAAATGTCTATGTCAAAGTCTTTGCTCTTGGGCAGAATCCATGAGAAAAACTCCCGATCTACAAGCGGGCACTCGCCGTCGTCAAAGTACTCCCGGATCCGAAAAAACTCGCTGTAACCGTAAGTGCTTCGAAGTCAAAATATCTTCCTGGAGAACCCGTGAAGATTACCGTGAATGTGAAAGATGCGGCAGGGAAAGTACTCGCATGAGCCAATGGAAGTCTCTCGATCGTCGATGAGAGCCTCCTCGCGCTCGCTGGGAATCCACTCAAGAATCCATTTGCCTACTTCTACGACATGAAGCGGTACCTCGGAGTCATCACCTATACTTCTCTCCTCAACCTCGTCGAAAAACTCGAAGTAAAGGATACATCACTCGGAGAAAAATGAGGAGCCGGTGATGGACAAAAATGAGGACTCTCGAAAAAGAAACGTTGAGTATTCAAGGATACAGCGTTCTGGCAATCGGACTTCACGACGGATCAGAGTGGAAATTTCACTATCACGACGCCCGTCCTTCCAGATAACCTCACGACGTGGGTGATCGAAGCCTTGATCAATACCAAAAAGAATCAGTTCGGTGTTGGTACTACTCAGATCCAGACTTCGAAAAGTGTCCTTATCAATGATAACCTTCCGAGATTCCTCGGGACCGCAGACACTGTAGTAATAGCTCCGGTTGTATTCAATAAGACAGAAAAAGATGCCACCTTTGATATCACGGTCGAGGCTAACCATGTCACAATTCAGAGCCCAAAAAAATCAGTCGAAATCAAGGCCTGAGCTCAAGTCGTGGTGCCATTTGAACTCGTAGTTGACTCCATCGAAAAAGTGCGAAATCTCTCGACTTGGGCCTCGAAGATCACGATCAAAGCCGTTTCTCGTACGACCGGCGATCAAGATACTATAGAAATGACAATCCCGATTATCGAGACAACAACCAGTGAAACGGTTGCGACGAGTGGTCGAGCCGACCCCAAAGCAGCTGAACTCATAGAGCTCGAGCGTGCCATCCGTGAGAATGGATGATCCCTCGCTATTTCTTATGCTGGAACCCTCCTTCCTGGACTCCTCTCAGGGATGGATTTTCTTGCAAGCTATCCGTATGGTTGCATCGAGCAGAAACTCGCCGCTATTATGCCACAGGTCTATATGAAGGAGCTCTACGACAGCATCGGGATCCCCTATGATCTCTCGACGAAGATGCTGAAGCGCTATAACTCAAAAGAAGACTGATACACCGAGGTTTCTCTCAAAGATGTGATACAAGAAGTGATAGGAGGAGTGACTTCCTACCAGCGATATGACGGGGGATTCGGTTACTGGACAGACTCTGAAATATCATCCCTCCCTCTCACCCTTACGGTCGTATCTCGGCTCCAGGACCTCAAACGAGTTGGATTCACGCTTCCACCAGATGTTTTACCAAAGGCTGCGAAGTATATCAAGGATACATTTTATGAGAATAATCGACCGTATTGTATCACCAACTGTGGTTACTCAGTCCCTGAGCGGCTCGAGATGATTGCCTGAGTCCTCGATGCCACACCAGATGACTATGAAGCCTACAAGATGTACCAACTCCTTGTAAGCGATACCAAAAATATGGCAAATGGATGGTACCTCACGAACACTCAGGAGGTCTATGATCGGGGGGTCGATTTCTCGCTCGCCCATGCCCACCTCCTGGTGAAGCTGACCACACTCAATGCGGTGGCTGAGAAGGATAAAAAATCGCTTCTCAATCAAGCAAAAGATACGGTCAAAAAAATCAGCAGCGAAGGAGTTGTTATCAATCCTCGAGGATCCTTTATCGGACGATCTGATAGTTCTTCTCGACTGACCAATACCCTGAGCTTTGTCGAGCTCGTGACCCTCTTGGGTGGTGATACCCTCTCCGAAAATCGAACCGTACTCGACCAGATGAGTCGGTGGGTTATGAGTCAGAAGAAAAAAGACGGAAGTTTTGGGTCTACCCTCGATACGATGGACGTCATCCGATCGATAACTACGATGGAACGAGCAACTGGGGATATTCGGAATACGAAGCTTGAATCTACACTTTCTCTCGACGGAAACCTGCTCGAGAAAAAGACTATCGATGGTTCGAATCGACTCGAAACCTTCTCCACTGGATTCTTACTTTCGAATCTCCAGGATGTCTCACAGTTCCAATTCCAGAAAACAGGAACGGGTCGGATTTACTACGATATTTCCATGACCTATGCGCTGAAGGCGAGCGGGATTCCTGCCCGAGATGAAGGATTCTTTCTCGAATCAACCTCCTATGACTATGCTGAGTATCAGGCTATAGAGAAGGCTAAGGCTACAGAATGGGCTCAATACCTCAAAGGAGATATCCTCTTTACTGAACTCAAATATCCGAAAGATATCACCACCTACCTCACTCCTCTCACCTCCCCGAAGGTTGGAAAACTCGTCATCGTGTATAACCGTATGATCGCTGCAGAGCCTCGTGATCAGGTCGCGTTTGAAGGATTTATCCCAGCTGGGGCTGAGCTCGTGAATCCGAATCTCAAGACGGAGTCTCAAGATGTAGTGAATACTTCGACCGCAAATACAACTCCATCAAGCGATGGTATGTATTCTGATGGTGCACCCACTTCTCGTAAAACGATGAATCCTCTCTTCGACCATGAGGAGTGGCAGGATGATCGATACTTCGGTACCGTCGCACGGCTCGATGCGGGTATTTATACCTTCACGTATATTTACCGACCCACACATGTCTGAACCTACGAACTTCGACCTTCTCGTATCGGAGAATTCTACCACCCAGAGGTATTCGGTCGCACTGCAGGGAAATCGATCACCATAGGGAAATAGGTGATTTCTTGCGCATATTCCAAATCCCAAAATACTTACCGATATAGTCTACCCACCTGAATAAGATGAATGCTTTGACATTCTGACTCTAAACTTGTTTCATGGGAAGGATCAAGCCTTGTTCTACTCTATCCTTCCTAATTATCTTGCTTTCCTTCCTAGAATCTGATAGACTAAAACAAAGATAGATTTTTCGACTTTCTCGGCTTATCTGTTCTCTTTTTAGAATGGTTCCTCAGCTCAGGAGTAGAATGACATAGTTTTGATTTTTTGTGACATATTCATATAATCCGGCTCAGATAGAGATTCATTTCACTCCTATAGAAATGAATCCATGTTGAAACTACGGGATGAAGCATGCTTGAACGTATCGCAGTTCTTCCATCTTCATTCCTAATCCTTAATTCGCACCCTGTGGATCCGATTCCCTTACTGCTTTGATTTTTACTGCTTCTGAGTCTCCTTGCTTTTTTTGCAGGTACGGAGTTTCCACTCCTTTCGGTGAGTGAATATAAGATACAGGCTTTTCTCAAACAAAAAAGATTTGGGGCAAAGTCACTCTCCATCCTCCGTAAAAAAGGGGAAGCCCTCCTCGTAACCAACCTCATCGGTACAACCCTTACGACGATCTGAGCCTCTTCGATCGCGACCTTCCTGGCGATTCACTTTGCGGAAAAATCTGCCTATGACCACGAACAGGTGATTACGCTTATGGAAATAGCTTCAAGTTTATTAATTCTCTTTCTCGGGGAAATCGGGCCTAAAATCGTCGGGATTACGATTCCTGAGAACATTGCTCTCCTCGTCGCTCCGCTCTATCGAGGTATCTTTTTTCTCTTTCGACCAATTTCGCTCCTCGTCGATGGCCTTATGAAGCTCGTTTCCGTCATATCAGGGAAACCCCTCGAAATGCATTCGAAAAAAGTGAGTGGTGAGGAATTTAATGCCTTTATCGATATGTCCCACACGGGATGAGCCGTCGAAGCGGATGAACGACGCCAGATCAAGAACCTCCTCGCTCTTTCTGATATTGATGCCGAATCGGTTATGACGCCTCGGGTCAATGTCGAATTCCTCGACCTCGATATGACGATCGATGAGGCTTGCGAATTCCTCATGAGTTCTTCTCACTCGAGACTTCCCGTCTGTGGGGAAAATAGTGATGACGTCGAAAATGTGATCACCTTTCGAGAGGCGTTCAAACTCTCTCGAGAAGGACATGGGAAATCTCTCCTCAGTACGCTTGATCTCGAGAAGATTATGAAGGTGCCGGTTACCCAACCCCTCGATGATCTCTTCGAGAAATTCCAGAAGTCGCACCGCCATATCGCCGTTGTCCTCGACGAACACTGAGGAACTGCAGGGGTCGTCACGATGGAAGATATCCTTGAAGAAGTATTCGGTGATATCAAAGATGAGAAGGATAAGGAAGAAATCTATATCAAAAAACGCGCCAATGGAAAAATAGAAGCCGTCGGGAATATGCTCATCGACGATATCCTCGAAGAGTACAATATCACAGCCGAAGATGCAAATGTCGCCAGTGACTACATCGGAGAGCCTATTTCGTATATCATCATGGCGGAACAAGAAGAATTCCCTATGGTGGGAACGGAAGTCGTCTTTGCTGGAGCGGAAATCAAACTCGTCCTTCGGGTAATGGAGGTCGATGATACCGTCATCGAAAAGGTAGAGTGTGAGCTTCTGGATCTATAATCCTACGATAGAGAAAATATTTTTTCCTCCTTCAAATATTCTATGTTCTCGAATACTGAATCCAGATTTTTCGAAAAGTGTCTGGAGCTCTTCGATCTGGAAACTATGGTAGTATCGAATGTATTCCCCGATCTTGATATCGAAGTCGCCATTTCCTCGGTGACTTTTTTCATATCGAGGCTGCCCGAGCAGGTTCCAGTTCGTCATATAGATTCGTCCGTGTGGTGAAAGCATTTTCCGAAGCGATGACAATACGGTCAGTCGCTCTGCTTCGGTTTCGAGGTGATGGAAAGATGCCAACAAGACTATAGCGTCATAGTTTTCAAGTTTTCAAGTTTTCAAGTTTTCAAGTTGAGCCATTTCAATAACTCGGAAATCATATCCAGGATGGCATTTTCTAGCTTCATTAATCATCCCGACTGAATTATCGATTCAGAGATATGTAATATCTAAAGCTTCTTTTCAATTTCAAGTATATGGGTGTGATACCCCCCTTCCAAGGGGGGGAGGGGGGTAACTTTCTCTCTGTCGAATGCATTCAAGTAGATTCTCTAATACTCACTCTGGCCGCAACATCACATCTTGATTCGAAAATCTGAGGATAAAAAGTCAGTACTTTTCTAGTTCCTCGGTTCTTTTTTGATCATATAAAATCTGAGTAGTATGAGAGTCCCCATCGAGCTCGATAATCAATCAGAGTTCGGAACAATAAAAATCAACTACATAAGTCAGAAGTGGCTTCTGTCGAGTAAACTTATATTTTTTAAGAGATTCAGATTTCAGAATAGTAAACCAAAAAGCATTTTCTACTGGATTTCCAGATTTTCTATTTTCTTTCGCTTTTTCCAGGAGTTTTCTATCATACGGAATAGCTTGATTCGAGTTAGCATACCAACCCCGTATCCCCCTGCCCCCCTTCGACGGGGGGTTTTCTTGTTCTCAATTCAAACCTTGTTTTGCTTCGCTTCTTTTGAACCACTCTTCGAGGAGCCTTCCGTTACCGCACCCGACATCAAGCACCCTCATATATCCCTCGGATTGGATATCGGAAATAATAGCGTCCAATTCTGGCCAAGGATGGTGTTTCCGACTCTTCGAGAATGTGGTAGCAAACTGATCGTAGGACATAATTAAGTGTCTTCCTGAAACAAATTCAAAATTTATGGGGTAAAAATTATTCGAAGATAGATTTCCATCCCTTGAGATAATAGCGACGAAATCCGACAATGCTAATAAAAATTATATTCACAAAAAAGACGTATATCCAAAATGCTGAAGATTCTAAAATTACTGTTCATTGCGTAAATAATATAAGGAGTTGAGACAATCCAATAACTAGGAAGGTAAAAAGTGTCTCACTCCAAGGTTGATTCCATCATTTCTTGAGGGTAGATAAAAAACCTAAAAAATCTATTCCTATACTCAGTATAACCGTCAAAAATACATTTTGTGTGTAAAAATAAAAAGGAAGGAGCAGTAATGCTCAGACAAGAAAAATATAATCGAAATAGTTTATCTGAATCTTTCGAAAGCTCTTTATGCCGTACATTGTAAAAATAATATTTGATAGTGTATTGAGTAACGCGGGAATGAGGGAGATATATTCCTTTTGCCAGAGAAGTACGAGAGTATTAAATCCAGTCAGGATAAACCATACAAAATAGGAGAATGGATGAGGAAGAGTTCGTCATCGTAAAACGTCACGGAAATAGGGAACCGTTCATATAATGTAAAAAAATATACTGATGAGTGCAAAAAAAAGTTCTTTTTCCATAGTTATTTCCTCACATAATATTGCCTCCAGAGGATAAAACAAGCGAAAATGAGGTTGATACAAGCCGTCCATATCCACATTCCGAGGTTCTCGAAATTCCAGACAAAGATTGCCAGAATCGTACAAATATTATTTCCGACAGAGATAAAGTAAGGAGCTGATTTCTCGGTAAAGGGTTGTATCCAAGTTTTCTTGAAACTCGAGGCATAAGCAGTGGCATCGATCGCGAGCATCACTGCAAGTACATAAGCGTAGTTCGGTTCTAGTCTCCAGAAAGTGATGAGGAAAATGCCAGAAAAAAGAAAAAACCAATCCATCCAGTTTATTGATATTGATTTCCACTGAGATACACCAAATATGCAAGCTCATATATTACTCACTGTCATAAGTAGAATTCCGAGGGATCAGAAAATTTCGTGGTTTTGTATCAATTCCATTGAGCTGATTCATAGAACGATAACCCAGATGAAGAAAGTAAAAGGGTGCGGAATAATTTCCCCACGAAAGATTCACCTCCACATTACTATAGTGCTCCATAGCGTAATCAGAAAAGCCAGGATAGAAAAGACGAGTTCTCGTTCCATAGTTAAATTATTAAATTTTTTACAAGTCTGAATTCCTCGCATAACACCAGTGAGGTATCATCGAATTGATCTCAATACTCTCTTTTATAGAAATCCCTATGTGATACTCTCCAACTTTCTACACTTGTATCTCACTCTCATTCTTTTTTTATATACTCATATGGGACACTGAGAAATGGCAGTACTTCGACATTCGTATACTGTATCACGCAAAGATCTTTTCCCGTGAATTCATCATATACTACTGCATACTCCCCTATTTTTCATATGGGCTCATCTTCCAAATAGAGTCATGTGGTAGCCGTTTTCATACCACATAAGACAAGTCTAAGAAGTATTTCTGCGAGGTCTTTATCTCATCAGAAACTCCATCGATACCCTATATTAGAGATATTATTCATAGTTTTTATCGCTTCGGGAATACCTTATCTAGGACCTTCTCATTCTTTCGCCAGTTTTTCATAACTTTGACACGAAGGGCGAGAAATACCTTTTTTTCGAAAATTTCTTCGAGAAGAAGACGGGCGTTGGTTCCGATGGTTTGTATCTTCTTCCCTCACTTCCCGATGACGATTATCTTTTGTGAATCCGATTCCACATTGATATAGACTTGCATCTTGAGGAGGTCTGATTGTTCATTTTCGATCTGGGATACTTCGACATAACAGGCATATGGGATTTCATCACCGAGTTCGAGAAAGAGCTGTTCGCGTATGACTTCTGCGATCCGGAGATCCATCGCCTGATCCGTATAATAGTCCGAACCGTAGAGGAGTGGTCACTCAGGAAGGAGGGACGATACGCGCTCAAGAAGTTCCCGAAATCCGAGCTTCGCTACCGAGTCTATACGGAGGTCAACTCCCTTCTGGGGATAGCTCTTCGTCTCGAGGTCTTGTTTGGTCTCGATTCTCAGAATTGGCTTCGATATCGTCTCAAGCATCGCATCAATCCGGGTATCTTCTTCACCATAGGGTCGAGTGGGGTCAAGGAGCCTCAGGATCACATCCGCTTCTCTCAGTGAGGCAAATGCCTGCGAATTGATACGTTCGTTGATATCGTGCGACTTCGGGCTACCGAACTGTTCTCCGGAGTAGTTATGGATTCCCGGAGTATCGAGGAATATGATCTGCAGGGTTTCTTCTGCGTCCGTATAAATCCCAGGGATACTTCGCTGGGTGGTCTGGGGACGGTGTGAAATCGCACTAATCTTTTCACCGATCAGGGCATTGAGAAGCGTAGATTTTCCGGCATTGGGTCGACCGACGATGGCGACATATCAGACTTTTGGCATGGTATTAGTGATTTTTTTTAAGAAGTTCCGAAATTTTCGGTCAAATATACTCAAGCAACTCCCGAGCTCTCCGATAACCTCTGGGAGTAGGGATTGATTCAATGATACGGATAAGCCAGTCCGCTGTCGGATTAGGATGTTCCCTATTCAAATCTATAGGAATATGTGGTGATTCCATTCTATTTAAACTTATTTTGTCGCTTCCACTCTTCGACCTTTTTTCGAAGCATTTCACTTGCCTTGATGGGATTCATATGGATCTGGACATCTCCATCAAACACGACGGTCGATCCTTCCTTGCAGCGTCCCTGGCAGAAACAATCTTCGATTTCGAGAGACTCGGGATATTTATAAAATCCTCGGTCAGCCTGAAGCCGAGTCGTGATATAGGCGGAGTGTCGTTCCGTACAGGATTTTCCTCGGCAGACTTGGACTTTCATAGGCAAAATTACGCTAGATAATGGGGCAAATGGGAAACGATCATTGTTTAGAGTCGTATTTGATTGGATACAAAAATACGTATTTTCTCCGGAAAAGCAAGCTCACTATACTCCTCAAACTGGTGTCATAATACTACTTCCCTCTCGAAGCTGATCAAAAATCTCGGCACAGAACTGGGCTGCCTCTTCCGTGCCTTGGAGAATCTGGAGTCGTTTCCAGATTTCACTCTGTATGAGCATAATCTCCGCATGCTTCGTATCGATCCCGTGCGATTCGAGGTAGAAAAGTCCTTCTCATGAAATTCGATGCATCTTACAGCTATGCCCCCCGATGACGTCATCAGTAGCCACTTCGAGGATGGGCAAACCACGAACCTGTGCATTCGTCCCGACTAGGATATTCGTCTGATCTACACGGACATCGACCTCTCGAGATCCTGGGAGGACAGTGGCATTTCCTTTTACCACGAGTTTTGCATCGTTTTTGGCAAAAGCAAGGATATCCATATGGGCTTTAATATTTGTTCATTCTATGATAAATGACAATTGTGATTCAACATTTGTTCATATAATAATGCCTCGTAGTTCGATCCGAGATCCGGAAGCGAGCGAAAAGGTCCGCTTCTTAGCGCCTCCAGTATTATATAAAAAATAGGAGCATGCTATCCCGTCGCCAATGGTGATATCGATAGATTCTGATGGTGAGGTATCGATATAAACCGCAGACTGAAGGGTAATAGTATCGCACTCTGATGGGATTTGTATAGGATTCATGGTTGATGTTTATAGGAGGTCTTGTGCTCTCAGCTCTGGCTTTCTTTGTCAGGAAATAACTCGGTCTTCACTCTTATCAATGTTTGTGAATCCTAGTATATCTATGAAGGGATAAATGACAACCAAGATTCGTTGTATTTTTTTCTAAAATATGATAGTATCATCGGAAGATATTGCTTTTTTTGTTATTTCCATGAAACCACATCATTTTTCGGCACAGAGAAAGTATCAGAGGCATGAGGAATCTTCTGGCGGGGGAAGTCTCGGGGAAGATCTCAAACAACATACACTGGGTGCTTCGACCATACCTGATGGAACTCCCATTACCCTCGAGATTGCGGTTGATCGTATGAATGAGAAGTGAGTCTTTGTCGCTTCCCAGATGCTTTCGACGCTCCATCATGTAGCCTCTCTAAAACACCCGTGGTGGCAGTTCTGGAAAAAAAGCCCGTTTCCTCTCTTTCAGTTCGAGATTATACACCGCGATGGTCGCATTCGTTTCCTTATGCATACCCCTGCGGAATTTGCAGGATTTCTCGAAAGCCAGCTCTATGCCCACTATCCAGATATTGAAATCTCTCGAACCGAGCCCCTGATAGATACCAAAAGTATCCTCCTCGTTCAGCCAGTTCGCCTCGAACATACCGATAACACGACGATCAAACTCTATGGAGGACTCAAGGATCGAAGTGAAAAAGACGCCATCGATCCCCTTTCGAGCATCACTTCTGCACTCACCAAACTTCCCAAACAGGAGGTTGCATTCCTTCAGATAGGTTTTGTCCCCGTGAAAGACTCTTGGAGAGAATCACTCATGCTCAGTATTCGATCATCGCATATCTTCCCCGACTTTGTGAAGAAATGGATCCTCTGAAACTGGTGGTGGTTGAGAGTCATCCTCTTTCCCCTCCTCGTTATCGGTTGGATATTTTCGTTTTTGACAGTCAAAAGTGAGGAATCTTTGGAGTCAAACAACCACAGTGATAAAAAAATACCGATCGATAAAAAGAATGATACGTATGGATACGCTACCTCTGTCGCTATCGCTATCGAAAAGAAGGAAGAAATCAAAGACCGTCTCCTCCTCAGGGAGCTCTCCGGAGCTATGAATATATTTTCCCATTCTGGTGGAAATGCTTTTTCGATGAAATCATGAGTGACCTCGATGAGTTATGAACACCTTCGAGCTCAGAAGCCAAGACCAACCCATATTCTCAATACCGTAGAGCTTGCGGGTCTCGTCCATATGCCGACCCTCTATGTGAAAACTCCTGGGATTAACTGGGTCCTCACCCGTCGGTTCGAGCCTCCTCACAACCTTCCCGATGCTTCGATCCCACATACCCCCCTGGGTCATACCAATTTTCGAGGGGCCGATATCCCCTTCGGTATCAAGCCGATAGATCGTGCCCGCCATGTCTACATCATCGGAAAAACCGGTATGGGGAAGTCAACCCTCCTCGAAAATATGATCTACTCCGATATCCTCTCGGGTCGAGGTGTGGGTCTTATCGATCCCCATGGAGATCTCGCGGATACCATCCTCGCGCATATTCCAAAATCTCGGACCAATGACATTGTCCTCTTTGATCCATCTGACAAAGAGTTTCCGATTGGATTCAATATGCTCGATAATCCAGATCCCGAACTTCGGTCGATTGTCGCGAGTGGACTCGTGTCTATCTTCAAGAAGATGTTTGCGGAAAGCTGGGGACCACGACTCGAGTATATCCTCCGCAATACGATCCTCACGCTCCTATTCATCCCTGATACGACCCTTATCTCGATCCCACTTATTCTCACCCATGAATCGTACCGGAAAAAAATAGTAGCAAAGCTTCCAGATCCTATCCTTGTGCAATTCTGGGAACGAGAATTTGCAGCTATGAGTCCGAGCATGATGAGTGAAGCCGTCAATCCGATTCTCAACAAAGTCTGACAGTTTCTTTCTTCGCCCCTCCTTCGCAATATCCTCGGTCAGCCCAAAAATCCATTTTCCCTCCGCTGGATTATGGACAATGGGAAGATATTTATCGTGAACCTCTCAAAAGGGCGAATTGGGGAAGATGCGAGTGCTCTCCTCGGAGCGATGATGGTCACGAAATTCCAGATCGAAGCGATGACCAGAGCGGATATTCCCGAGAAGGATCGACGTGACTTCGGGCTCTATGTCGATGAGTTCCAGAACTTTGCGACCGATTCTTTTGCGACCATCCTCTCAGAGGCTCGGAAGTATAAGCTCTCTCTGACGATGGCGAACCAATACATCGCTCAGATGCCGGAGACGGTTCAGGATGCGGTATTTGGAAATGTGGGAACCCTGGTCTCCTTTCAGGTCTGACACCATGATGCGGTGACCCTTTCGGAAGTGTATGGTGGAGAGGATATTATCACCCCACATGACCTGACCAACCTTCGAAAGTACGATATCTATACGAAGCTCCTGATCGACGGGATGCCTTCTCCCGTTTACTCGGCGACGACGTTTGGTCCACTGCATGAGCGTACCGAGGTGAAGGAAGAACAATCGAAAGAAACCCTCCTGCGGGTCAGTCGGGAAAAATACACCAAAGATCGAAAATTTGTCGAGAAAAAAATCTTCGACTTCGCCCACAAGATTTCTGAAGAAGAAAAAAGCTACCATACCGAGCAGATGGAGTACAAAGAAAAAATGAAAGAAAAACGAGCCCAAGAGCGAGAAATCGGTGCTTCTTGATCTCAGAAAAAACCATTAGATGAGAAGAAAAATATCCCTACAACAAAAAAATAGAAAATTCAGCCGGGAAAACTCCTGAGGTTCAACAATTTTTTGCAGTATATTTGCGTTCCGCGCCGGCTTCAGATATAATGAATCTATGTAAATTCCCTCTATGCGAAAACTTCTCCTCGTATTGTTATTCTTGGTTTCACTTTTTTCTATTTTTTCGCCCTCTGTCTGGGCGCTCGATGACGCCACCCTCAATGTTCGTGGATGAGTCGTCAACAACAGCGGGAAGGGAAATGATACCCTCGAACAATTTGTCGGTCCCCTCCTGGCTTCCTTTATCAGACCTGGAAATGGTGGTGGCGAGGGGATCACTGACCTCGTCGTCGTGATAGCCTACAATGTGAAGAATTTCTTTATCTTTATCGCGCTGGTATTTCTCCTCGTCTGAGTGATGAAGCTCCTCCTTTCCGATGCGAGCGAAGAGAAGGTGAAGGTATGGCGGCAAAATATCCTCTGGGTATCCCTCGGGATCCTGTTGATGCAGGTGGCCTACACGGTATGGACGACGCTTATCCTCGGAGACGTTACGGAAGTCATCGGGTCTGGACTCGGGGGAAAACTCTGGAGAAATATCTTTTCTCCATTTGTACAGGTACTCCAGATGCTCGCGGCCTTTGGCTTTATCGCGATGTCGATTCTTGCTTTTTACACGATGGTCACCGGTGGTGGAGATGAGGAGAAATTCAAAAAATGAAAAAATACCCTCATCTACAGTATCATCTGATTCATCCTCATACGCATCCCAGAAACGCTCATACGACTCGTCTATGGTCAGCCCGACTGTAAAAATGTAGGACCGTTTAACCTCGTCACTATTGGTGACTGTGCGATCAAGGATCCCAATGTGCAAGCCTCACTCGGAATATTTGGAAACTTTGTGAACTACCTCAATGGGTTTCTAGCGCTTCTTTCCGTGATTCTTATTATCTACGCAGGATGGCTCGTCCTCATATCTGCCGGAGATGAGGAAAAACTCAAAAAAGCAAAGGGAACGATTATCTATATCGCACTCGGTCTGATCCTCCTCGTCGGAAGTCATGCTATTTTTCGATTCTTTATCCTCAAGGGCTAAAGTACCTTCTCCCCTATATTACCTTCGTCTCGAATGCTCTCGGAACTCCTTTTTTATATCATCTCGACCGTCATAGCGCTAACCCTCTGATTTATCTACTTACGTCGGAAGGTGAATCTGAAGCGATCCCTCAATATGGTCTTTCTCCGTGTCACAATGGCCAGAAAGGATAGTGATCTTGATGAGAAAAAAGAAACGATCAAGGACTTTCGTGAACAGATCTCGATTATGGAACAACTCCTTGCCTCTCTGAAGTACCTCTATGCATGAAATATCAAGGGATGGATACTCGGGCAAGAGTATATTTCGCTCGAATATGTCGCTCATGGGAGTGAGATCTACTTCTATATTGTCGTGCCGAAGCACTCGCGGAACCTCGTAGAAAAACAAATTGTCGGGTTCTATCCAGATGCGTTCGTCGAAGAGACGGAAGAGGTCAATATTTTCGAATCTCGATCCGTCGTCAGAGGAGAGATGATGAAGCTCAAGAAACCCTACGCATTCCCGATACGTACCTATCAGAAACTCGAAACGGATAGTATGAATGGAATTCTTTCGGCGCTGTCGAAGCTCTCAAGCGATGAATCCAGTGCCATCCAGATCCTTTTGCGCCCCGTCGATGATGACTGGCAAGAGCGTATTAAGAAAAAGATCAAAAAATCTGAGAAATGACACCACTCGTATATTTCATGGAATCCACTCGAGTGGCTTATGAGTTTTATCGAGATATTTGGTTCACAAGACGAGGAAAAAGGAGGATCCAAGCCAGAAGAAAATGAAGCCGAACCGATCGATGATGATGGCCTTATGAAAGAAAAAGTAAAAAAAACAGGATACACGATGGTGATCCGTATTGTCACCACGGGCAATGATCCTGTCGATGTCGATGGACAGCTTGGCAATATTATTTCGTCATTTTCTCAGTTTGCCTCTCCGGCCTATAATCGGTTCAAGCCCGTCAAACGAAAGTCCCTTTCCCTCCTTATAAGACACTATATCTTCCGACAATTCGCTTGGTGGCAGGGATCTCCGGTTCTCAATAGTGAAGAAATCGCCACCCTCTTTCACTTTCCGCACTCGAAGTACAACAAGCAACCTGAGATTCGTTGGCAACGGTTCAAAGTGCTCAAGGCGCCGATCAATGTCGGGAAGGAAGGTCTCTACCTCGGAGAAAATATCTTTCGTGGCGAACGAAAGGCGATCTATATGAAAAATGAAGATCGGTTTCGACACTTCTACGTCATCGGACAAACCGGTACGGGAAAGTCATCTATCCTCTCGGTGATGGCTCGCCAAGACATTCGCACTGGTCGAGGTATCGCGGTCATGGATCCCCATGGTGACTTCGCCAAAGGACTTGTCGACTTCATCCCTCGCGAACGAGCTGAGGACCTCGTCTACTTCGATCCTGGAGACCTGAGCCGTCCTATGGGACTCAACCTCCTCGAGGCAAAAAGTGAAGATGAGAAACAGATGGTCGTCGGCGACGCTACCAATATCATGATCAAACTCTTCGGAAATGAGATATTCGGTCCTCGAATCCAGGACTACTTCCGAAATGGATGCCTTACCCTCCTCGACTATCCTCAAGGATGAGCCATCACTGACCTCATACGACTCTTTACTGATGAGAACTTCCAGCGAGAACGACGCACCACTCTCAAAAACCCGATTGTTCGTTCTTGGTGGGATTATACCTATGCGAAGATGGGAGACCGTGAAAAAGCGGAGATTATCCCCTACTTTGCCGCGAAGTTTGGTCAGTTCATCACGAACACGATGATGCGAAATATTGTCGGACAGACGAAAAGTGCCTTCGACATCGAAGATATCATGAATAACGAAAAAATCCTCCTCGTTTCGCTTTCGAAGGGTATTATCGGAGACCTCAATTCGACCCTGCTCGGACTCGTCCTCGTCTCGAAGATACAGATAGCCGCCATGCGTCGACAAAATATGGACAAGACGCTCCGAAAGGATTTTTTCCTCTATATCGATGAGTTCCAGAACTATGTCACCGACAGTATCGAGTCTATCCTTTCAGAAGCTCGAAAGTATCGACTCGGTCTCGTCATAGCCCACCAGTACCTCGGTCAGCTTCAGAAATCTGACGCCCTCACGAAGTCTCAGCTAAACCTCAAGGATGCCATCTTCGGAAACGTCGGGACGATGATGAGCTACAAGATCGGTCCAGAAGATGCCGAGTTTATGGCGAAGCAGTTTGCCCCTCTCTATTCTGAACAGGACTTTCTCAATATGGATAAGTTCAATGCGGCGATGCGCCTCTCTATCGACGAACAACCATCCCAGGGATTTAGCCTCTCGGTCCCTCGTCCATGGCTCGAGAAAGGAGATCCAACCATCGGTGCCGCCCTCAAGGAACTCTCTCGACTGAAGTATGGTCGGGAACGAGAATTTGTAGAAAAAGAGATTATTTACCGTATCTGAGCCGTCTAGTATGAAGTACCTCCTCCCCTTCATCCTCATAATTGTAGCACTCCTCCCGAGGAGTATTTTCGCCGCGGAGCCTTGTACTGATGAAGCGAATATCACCTATGGTTGTTATCAGAAAAATGTGAATTACTACTGCATGAAGCAAGATCCAGAAGGACTCGCTCCATGGAATATATCGAATGGTTCGATGCTCTCGACGGCGATCATCGATAGTCCAAATGTCGTCTACCCCCAGATGAGTTCTGCATCCGTCGAAGAAAAGAAGATCGCCCTTGAACAGTATGTCCAGAAAACTGGAAAACCAGTCTACCAACCACCAACTAGTAACTACTCCCTCGATATATTGAGCCTTTCTCGTGGGATCTACAATTCTCAGATGAACTCGGTTTTTGCTTGTGCGATGCTCTCTTCGAGGATACGGATAGCGGAGAAAGTAGTACAGGTCAATGAAACCTTCGGAAACAAAAATTCAGAGATTATTACAAAAATCAAGGGACTCAACACGAAGCTCGAGAATCAACGTAAGCTGCTTCAGACCTGCAATGGCAATACCGAAGTCGTCGATAGTAATAATAACCCGATCCCGATGCGCCTTCGCCTCCTCGATACGGCTTCTTACCAGTACTGCAACTATCGATACTACCTCGAATACCTCCAGAAAAATGTAAACCTCGACTTTTCTAAGGTGCAAAAAGAGATGAATGACTTCCGAGCGATCAGTTCCACCGCGCCACTGAGTCCCAAGGATACCGCTCAGGTCGCCTTTCAGCTCGACCAGATGAATCGAGACATTGCGAGCGAAGTCACTTCCGCAAAACGTACCTATCCCGTCGCTATCACGGCCTTCGTCGAAATGGAGCGAACCTACTCGGTCCACCTCCTACTCCAGTTTATCCAGAGTGACTACCTGGATCTCAGAGAAAACCTTCGAAATGTTCTCAACCCGATTTCTCAGCTCTTTTATAAGGTGATGAATGCACAGAGCGCGAATAAAGATTAGTACACCTCAAGCAGGAACTCCAATCTTTTGTAAGATAGAATTTCTAAAGTTATAAAAAATCCCCCATTTCTGGAGGATTTTTCGATTATTTTCCGATGGAATCTGTCTTTTTCTGGCGAGCGTAGAACTTGTCCACGGAACTCGTTTTGAGAAGGGTCTTTTTTCCGGTATAGTACGGATGACACATAGAGCAGGTTTCTACACGTATTTCTTCTCCTTTGACGGAGCTTCCGGTTTCGAAAGTGTTTCCACATGAGCAGGTCACTTTGACCATTTTAAAACCAGGGTGTATCGATTTCTTCATAAAAAGAATGGGTTAAGAGTAGGTGCGAATCGCTCAATCTTCAGGATTGAAGAAGGGTACGAGTGCCTCTTTCTGCTTTTTAGTGGCGAAGAAGAAAACCATGAGTGTTAAGAACTCAAGATTATAAACTTTCTCAATTTATAATTTTCAATTATTAACTTTTCCTTATTTATTATTCATTATTAATTTTCAATTCTTTATTACTCTAGTGGTGCCCAGGAAGAGACTTGAACTCTTACACCGTACGGCAACGGCTTCTAAGACCGTCGTGTCTACCAATTCCACCACCTGGGCAAGTATGTTCTATCTAGAAGATTTCGTCGTGTACCCCTCTCCGTTACACTTCGGGGGTATGGCTTTAACCAAGTCGCTTACGCTCCAGGTCTTCGCACATCTACCAATTCCACCACCTGGGCAAGTATGTTCTATCTAGAAGATTTCGTCGTGTACCCTTTGTTTGATTGTACTTCGATATGCTATTATACCGAACTCTCGCGGAGTATATATACGATTTCGGAAAATGCAATAGTATTTTTCAATGAGTCTGGTACAGAATTTGTGGCTAAAAAACGAAAGTCCGCCGGTATGGCGGACTGAAATCGGGTCTCCCCAGATACCATTCCTTGTAGGAACGGATCTATGGATGATTTCTATAGTTTTTATTTTTATATCTATATTCGTATTGGCTCTTTCCTCTCCCGAGGGAAAGCCATTTCTTGCCTCAGGCGGCTTTCGCCGCCTTCAGTGCCGCCTTGTATTCACGGGCACCAGCACGGCGTGCACGGGTGGTAGCCACCTCGTAGGCCTCTTCGGCGTCGGTACGCATCCGAATGGCCTTGGCCAGAGCGGCATCAAGCCGTGCTTGGGTATAGGTGTTCTCGGTACCGATGTACACGGTACGCCGACGGGCCTTTTGGCCGAAGCGCGGGATCAGCACCGACAGGCTGCAGTCACGCGTGCGGCCGCTCCTGCGCTCCCGAAGCACGGGGCCGCTGATGCCGACCGGCAAGTCGCTGGTCTTGCTGACGCTGGGCGCGCGCTGCAGCAGCGAAGGCGCCGGCAGCACGGCAATGCGTTTCAACAGTTCCTTGGTGGCCGCTTCCAGCGAAGCGGCCGCACCACTACCGTCTGTGCTGTGGTCGGAGTAGAGTTTGGTCCCGCCGTACCGCAACTGCCAGCCGTGTGTAGCACGGTGGTCGATGCGCTGGATGCATTGGGGCACCTCATAGGTGGCCCCAGTGAAGATAGCGATTAAGCGAAGTTTCATCAAAGTTCCTTTCCCCCTTGATTTATGGGGTAGTTGAATGTTTTTGTATAGTATGTTGTTTTCGTGTGTTGTCAATTGTAATTTATAGTTTCTGCCTCATCTTAGTACCACAAAAAAACCTACGCTTCGTGCGTAAGTTTTTTTCGACCATTCGTCGATGATAATTCTATAATGGTGGGCCGGGTAGGGATCGAACCTACGAAGGCGTAAGCCAAAGGATTTACAGTCCTCCCCATTTGACCACTCTGGAACCGACCCATAAAAAGAGAATTTTTGGAATCTGAGACCTTGATATGGAGATACTCCAAGTTTTCAAAGTTTCATCCCTCCTCAACTCCTGAACTGGAGCCACCAATCAGACTTGAACTGATGACCGTCGGTTTACAAAACCGATGCTCTACCAACTGAGCTATGGTGGCACGTGGGAGGATTGTATAAGAAATGCTTGTTCTGTCAAAAAATTTTTATACAATATATCTATGATTACGATTATTTCGGTTTCGGATGGACTCCATCACTTTGATGAAGCCATTTCTCTCTATACTTGACGGCTTGGAAAAAGTATCGAGGTGAAGTATATCAAACCTACCAAACATACGCTCGCGAGCTATATCAAGAAAGATGAAACCTCGAAGGTTCTCACATCCATTCGGAAACTCCGAGGAAAAGTTATCCTCTGTGATGAGCGTGGCCTCGACTACACGTCCATAGCGTTTTCGAAAAAACTCTCTAAACTACGAGATGCAAGTGAAGATGCTACCTTTATCATAGGTGGAGCCTTCGGACTCGATCTCGAGCTCTTCGATGCGGTCCCCCACGAGAAACTGCGGCTCTCAGAATTTGTCCTGCCTCACGGACTCGCTCTCCTCGTCCTGACTGAGCAGATCTACCGTGCCCACGAGATCCTACGTGGATCTGGGTATCATCATGAGTAAGTCTTCTTTCTTTCAATGAAGAAATTAAGTCTAGGATTTTTGATACAAAAGGTGAAGTGTATTATTTTTGAAAAAAAGAATCCGAATGTTCTTAAAGCGTGGTATATATACCTTGATATGGGGAGTTTACACATATATCAATCAACCTAAAGGCAACAAAAAAACCTTCGACTGTTTGGTAACAGCGAAGGCCAGTGTTTGGGCGGTTATGATAATCCATAATTTGGATCTATGATCCGAAGGATATCATAACTCAGGGTGTGGGTACTCAACCCGTCCAACTATGCAAGCATAGCAGGAGCCCAACTGGCCTTCCGATTCTTTTGGTTTGTACCCGAGGGTACGCCGAGAATAATCGAATCTCGGTTTGTGGATCAGAGCCCATACCCTGACAACTTCAAAACTGAAATAATCATGGTATGGACTCTTCACCGGTGTTTTTTCTTTTGTTGCTTTATTTGCTGTATTGATACTATGTATTTGCTTTTTTTGTATTGGTATAGCAAGCAGGCAAAAGAGGGTATGTGTATTGGTTTGTATTGGTTGCAGGAAGATTCTGTGAGGCAGATTTCCTATGATTGGCAAGTCGGGTCTTGTTAAGGTTTGTCTCACAAGATTTCTCAAGAAGACATAGGCAGTATATCAGGTTTTTTTATTCCAGACCAGTATCGAGATATTGCTTTTTGGAACCGAACCAGTTCTATATAAAAGGTCTCCCCGAGTAATCCTTTCTGAGAATAGAATCTCTAGAATCTATAAATTGGTGAATTATCGAACCATTTTCTTCCAAATATCATACCATTGAGCAGAATCTGTATACGGTTTTTCGGCTTAGGTAAGAGAAAAAGTGAAGTAAAATGTACAAAAATAAATGCAAAAATATACTCGTACTTATCCTTTTCCCTGTGGGATACTATATATAGTGTTTTCACCATGATTTTGAATATCAGTGTAGTTTCCCTAGTGGGTAACTTCCTAGAGAATCCCCTGCGTAAAAGCAAAGGCCCCTACGATTCATGCCGTCTCCGTTCTGAGGATTCTGTTTCAAAAATGTACAAAAGTAAAACCATTAATTTTCATTTCTTCGATTTCTCTTGGGGACCATCCACCTTCTGGACCGACACAGAGGGTGATATTTTTCGGATGCTCTTCTGCGGTTCATTTTTGAAAAGTGGTATCCAGCACAAAAGGTTTTCCCTCTATATAGGAGCTCTCGAATTTCTCGAGGAAATAGATCTCTGGAAAGAGAACCCCGCCGCACTGCTCCAGTGCTTCCTTCGCGATCATATGAAATCTTCGTATTTTGGCTTCTGATATGATGAGTTTCTGTGATCGGTCAGAACGGAAAAAAATAAACCTTCGGATACCAATCTCCACGCCCTTTTCGATGATATACTCGATTTTCTCATACTTATTCGGAATGGCTTGGTAGAGAGTAATCTCGCGCTTACTCTCCGTGTGTGGTATCGATTTTTTCTGTCATCTGAGTTCTATCACTTGTTTGGAAAATGAGGTAATCTGGTACTCGGTCTCAGTTCCATCTCCATCAAAGAGGACGATACTCTCCTGCACCTGCATCCGCATCACGTGGGAAATCTGATGGATCAGGTCTTTATCAGTCAGTTTGAGATCTATAGTGAGTGGAAAGGGTACGAAAAAACGCTGCATAGATTAATCGGTAAGTTTTCTATAGAGATCTCTCGGAAGTAGGAGGGCATCAAACAAAAGCCTGAGTACGATATATCCGAGTATATACCCTCCCTGGATAAAAAATCCAAATGCTATCCCTACGATATCAGTAATGAGGTCATCGCCGAGTCGAGAGGCTTCAAGTCGTTTCACAAAAGGGGAGTCCTGAAAAGGAAGTGTTATAGGATATGGTTGAGCGACTGATGGACTGAGGAATATATCGTCTGGACTACGGTCGATAGTGTCGATCAGTTTCTGTACTTCACGGAAGTCAGCATCCGAGATTTCCCCACTCTTTCGAGCATCATTTATCGTATTCTTGAGATCGGTAAGTGAGACTCCTGTACGTATTTTTTCTTTGAGAGAAAGGAGGTTGTGTCGAGCCACATTCTTACTCACGCGAAGCTTCTGTACCTCAAAAAATTGCTCCGTCTCCTCACGCGAAGTCCCCTCCTCGAGAGATTTTTTCCGTTTTTTATGTTCTCCTTCTGAGTAGGCTCAGGCTCTATTTTCGAAATCAGGCATAGCTTGATTATGAGAATTCTATTCGATAAATCAAGGGAAAGATGCTCTTTCTCCATTGTCTGGAAAATGATGAATGTTTGAAATGTTGCATAGAAGCTCTCTATGAAAGCCCTTATTTTACGCGAGGCTTTCTATTAGCTCTGATAAGGGGAAAAGGCGTTTTAGAGAAAACTGGATTCTTCGTGCCTCAGAATGACGAAATGTTCATCTTATTCAGATATATACCTCACTAACCTGCTTTATAAAATGAATTATCCAAGAAACTCGAAACTGAAAACTCGCAACTCACAACGCTTATAACCCTTCCATCTCCATCTCGATCAGGACGTTCATCTCCGCTGCATACTCAAGAGGTAGCTGCTTCATAAGTGGTGAGACGAATCCATTCACGACCAGGGTTTTCGCGGCCGCTTCCGCGATACCATGACTCATTAGGTAGAAGAGGACATCGTCATTGATCTTGCCGACGCTCGCCTCATGGGCAACCAGGGCATCATCCGTTCCCACGCGTATATCGGGGATCGTATCTGACCGCGAAAGGGCATCGAGGATGAGTCCATCACAGTCTATTTTGGTTACCGCTCCCTTCGCACTTTTTTTGATATCGATGAGTCCTCTATAGACAGATATTCAACCATTTTTGCTCAAAGACTTCGATATTACTTCGCTCGTCGTGTTTTTTCCGATATGGATAACTTTGGCTCCCGTATCCGTGACTTGTCCAGCATTCGCGAAGGCAATTCCGAAATGATTGGCACGACTGTTGTCTCACTTGAGGATCGAACATGGATAGAGCATCGTCACACCCGAACCAAGATTTCCTCCCACCCATTCGATAGTTCCATTGGTTTCTACTAGTGCGCGCTTGGTATTGAGATTATAGGTATCTATAGACCAGTTCTCGACCGATGAATATCGCATTTTGGCGTTCTCTTTTACATAGATTTCGACACATCCGGCATGGAGGCTCGCCGTTCCATACTTGGGAGCGCTACAACCCTCGATATAGTGGGCTTCAGCTCCTTCCTCGAGGATGATAAGCGTATGCTCGAACTGTCACCCCGCGCGAGCATTCATACGAAAGTAAGCCTGGAGAGGCTGTTCAACCTTCACACCTTTCGGTATATAGAGGAAGGTTCCTCCGCTCCATACGGCTCCGTGGAGGGCTGCAAACTTGTGATCGGAAGGCGGGACACACTTCATGAAGTACTGTTTTAGAAGGGCTTCATGATCTCGGAGGGCTACCGACATATCTTCGAAGATGACTCATTGGTCCTGGAGTTCTTGTTTGAGACTATGATAGACGACCTCACTATCGTACTGAGCACCGACTCCCGCGAGCATCGCTCGCTCGGCTTCTGGGATTCCGAGTCGTTCGAAGGTACTTTTTATATTTTCTGGCACATCATCCCAGGACTTATTGTCTCCTCCTCCCTTTGCCTTCGCGAAGTAGTAAATACTCTCGAGATCGAGCTTACTGATATCGGGTCCCCAGATGGGAAGGGATTTTGTTTGGTAGATTTCGAGGGATTTCAGTCGGAGCGCAAGCATCCACTCTGGTTCTTGATTCGACGTCGAAATCTGTCTGACTACGACCTCATTGATCCCCGGAAGCGAAAGGTCACTATAAATCACCTCATCACTGTGATCCAGGGTCTCTCGATTGATATTTCCAAATGGAGCAGTATCTGACATAGTTTCGTGTTAAAATCCGGAAGTTCGAACGTGGTCAATTATTTCTTTTCCTCACTGTTCTCGTATGTTCCCAGCTTCCAGTATGCAAGCTCCGTCGATATGAAGGGCGTCGAAGAGTTGGAAGTTATGCGTGATGAGGATAATCGTTTTTCCCTTTGTCTGCAGGGAAGCTATCTCGGTAATAAGGATATCAATCGCCCCGATATCGAGTCCCGAGTCGATCTCGTCAAGGATGATAGTATCGGGATCAAGCAGTCTGATCTGAAGTAGCTCGATGCGTCGTTTCTCCCCTCCAGAGAATCCGACATAGAGATCTCTATCGAGAAAAGCAGTATCGATGCCGAGTTCAGAGAAAAGCTTCGTAAGAATCCGACGAAAGAGAAGCGTCGTGAGTGGTTTCGTCAGAGGGTTTTTGAATTTCTGGTGGGTGTTGTAAATCGTTTTGAGGTATTCGATCAGGGTAATCCCAGATATTTCCGGAACGTTTTGAAAGGAGAGAAATATCCCTTTTTCACTCCGTTCGTGAGGATCCATCTGGGCAATATCGACTCCGTCCAAGAGAAGGTTCCCAGAGGTATGGTAGCGTGGATGCCCAAGAAATGAAAAAGCGAGGGAGGATTTCCCACTGCCATTCTCTCCGAGGATAGCATAGGTTTTTCCAGTTTCGAAGGTAGAGTTCAGGCCGTTAATAATGGTTTTCCCGATGATATCGACGCTATAGTTACGAAGTTCGAGCATAGTATAAAAATATGCCATAGTATAAGGATAGAAGCTCCGAAAGCAAGGGGAAGTCTTCTATGATTTATTCATTTTTTACTCCACCTGTTTGAGATAGTTATACTTGAGAGTCTCACAAGTCTAAGGACTTATAGTTTCCTTACTGGTAGAGTCTGTGTCTGTTCTCGCTTATGAAAAAGGATCATCTAATTACCAAGGTATTTTTTTAGGCTTACTGTGGTGTTGCTAAGTACGTATCGATCATATTTCGAATTTTTGGTTCCATGCTATCTGCAACTCTAGACGGAGTTACCAGATCCTTGTTTTCATTTGCATAACTGAGTACCCATGAATAAAAATCAAGGTATCCCAATCATAAAAAATTCCTTTCGACGATAACTCGAGTGAATAATTCTTGAAACTGGAGTTCAAGTGACTCTATAGTTTCGCCATTCCCTTCGAGTTTGGCGAGTATTCTAGAGAGTGTTCCACCTCTTCCTTCTTGGTATGCTTCCTTGGCTTTTTTAAAAAGTGCTTCCATTTTTTCGACATTTTCTGCATCGCTTCAAACCAACCGATCAGGATGTGTCTGCATAGCAATTTTTCGATAAAGCGCCTTTATGCCTGCCACATCCATTCATATAGATATACCGTCAGACGGATTTCCGCCTTGAGACGCTGGAGTTTGAGTTCTTTGAGCCTGATAGACTCTCAGTCGTTCTATATCGCTATGGAGTGCATGTAAAAGTAGCGCTTCCACCTCATCAAATAATCGATCAAGTCGAAGAAGCTCATCTATGAATCTACTGAGTCTTGAAAGGGTATCTGAATCTCATCAAGTTAAAGAATTTTCTACTCGGCCAGTAAGCTCTGTAATAGCTGGGAGTCTTTGGCGTGAATCCTGCTTTCATCAGGGATTTGTAACTAATTTATCTGAAGACATAAGAAAACAGTATAGAGTTTAATTCTTAACTTTCAGCTTATCGAACTCCTCCAGATCTCGCTCCGTCCAGTTCATATAGGGATGGGTAGAGAAGGAATTATTGGTGATTTTTTTATTTTTCGTCGTTTCTTGTCCGACCCATTCTGGTATTTCGAATTTCTCATTGAGTTCCGTGAGCTCCAGATCCGCGATAGTAATCCCAGCATTGGCTCCCTGATACTCATCGACTTCCCAGATATGTCCGTCCGTATGAGTATATTCATAGCGGAGCTTCTTCACTTCGATATGACCGATCATTATGTAGAGCGCCACTCGATGTGGGACTTCCCACTCATACTCATCTCGGACATTGGGTTCGTTTTTTCTCGTTTTTTTCTGTACCTTGAAGGCAAAAAGTGCGGACTTCTTGTGGGTTTGGAGGTTCTCAGCTATACGGACTCGGAGCTTATTTCCATCACCTTTATGGATCGTCGTCTGGACGATCATGGTTTTCGGAAGGCTTGATTTGATACGCTGCCATTCGGGATGAGCATCATTGATGACAAATTGTCGTTCGATTTCACGTGGCATAAAAAAAGAATTATAGATTCCTACAACGCTATAATAACACATTATTTTGATTCAAGCAATGAATATAAATCAATTGTATGGACATTTTACTATCAGTAGCCGATGCCAATTCTTGGTATTCTTGTAAATCTCTTCACACTAATTCTACAATCCGTCAATTTTTGCTCTCTTTTCGCTTGCTTTTCTTCTATTTTCGATATACTCACGCCAGATTCCCCATCAAATGGGATTATTTTGTAATTACTTCCCTATGAAATACCGCAATATTGCGATTATCGCCCACGTCGACCACGGAAAAACAACCCTCGTCGATGCCCTCCTCAAACAATCTGGAACCTTTCGTGAAAATGAAGAGGTCGGAACCACGATTATGGACTCGAATGATCAGGAACGCGAACGCGGGATCACGATCTATGCGAAAAATACCGCGGTCATGTACAACGACGTCAAAATTAATATCGTCGACACTCCCGGGCATGCGGACTTCGGTTCGGAAGTCGAGCGTGTACTTCGTATGGTGGACTCCGTCTGTCTTGTCGTGGATGCCTATGAAGGACCAATGCCTCAGACCAAGTTTGTTCTCAAGAAGGCTCTTGAGCTTGGTCTCAAGCCGATTATTGTCATCAACAAGATCGACAAGCCGACCGCTCAGCCAGAAGCCGTCGTCGATATGCTCTTCGACCTCTTTGTCCAACTCGGAGCGACCGATGAACAACTCGACATTACCGACGGACGTATCGTCTATGCCATCGCTCGTGAAGGTATCGCGATCAAGGAGCTCACCGATGAACGCAAAAATATCAATCCCCTATTCGACACGATTCTCGAACAGGTGGCTCAGGCGGCCAATGATACAACCAAGCCATTTAAGATGCAGATTGCCAATCTCTCCTACGACAACTATGTCGGACGTATGGGAATCGGTCGCGTCTATGAAGGAAAGGCCAAGGTCGGACAAAATGTCACGATCGTCGGCAATGATGGCGAACGTCGAACTGGGAAAATTTCGAAAATCTATAGCTCTCTCGGGCTTCGTAAGATCGAAGTAGGAGAAGGAGAGGCAGGGGATATCATCACGATCGCGGGAATCCCGGATATCTATGTCGGTGAGACAGTTTCCACTGACCCCGCCACAGAAGCTATGCCCGCGATCACCGTCGATGAGCCAACCCTCAAGATGGAATTCATGGTTAATGACTCTCCGTTTGCTGGTAAGGAAGGAAAGTATGTCACCTCTCGTCAGATTCGTGAGCGTCTCGAAAAGGAACTCGAGATGAATGTAGGACTCAAGATCGACCTCGAAGGATCAGATGGAAATGGATACGTCGTCTCGGGTCGTGGAGAACTCCACCTCTCAGTGCTCGTCGAGACCATGCGTCGTGAAGGATTCGAGCTCCAGGTCGGATGTCCACAAGTCATCTTCCACGAAGTAGGTGGGAAAAAGCACGAACCGATCGAAAATGTCGTTATGTGGGTCCCAGAAGACCGAAGTGGAACGGTGTTCGAAATGCTCGGAAAACGAAAGGGAGTCTGTAAGAATATGAACACAGTCAATGGAGTTACGAATATGGAATTCGAAGTGCCAACTCGTGGACTTCTCGGATTCCGCTCACGATTCGTCATCGAAACCAAGGGTGAAGGGATCATCTACTCGAGCTTCTCTCACTACGATGAGTACAAGGGACCTATCGAAAAGCGAGATGTCGGATCCATGATTTCAGGTACTCCAGGAGCCGCTATGGCGTACTCTCTCTGGAAGCTCGAAGAACGCGGACCGATCCTCATTGAGCCGACAACTGAGCTCTACGAAGGGATGATCATCGGAGAACACCTAAAGGGTGGAGACCTCGTGGTGAATGCGACCAAGAACAAGCAGCTCACCAATATGCGAGCCTCTGGAACCGATGAAGCGATCCGCCTGACTCCGATCCGTCAGATGACCCTCGAAGACTGTCTCGACTATATCGGAGAAGACGAACTCGTCGAAGTGACTCCAAAATCCCTCCGCCTCCGCAAGGTCTGGCTCACAGAAACCGACCGAAAAAAACACGGTGGTGGTCGATAAAATATATTTTCAAAAGTTGTAATCCAAAATCTCCTGCTATAATGGTGGGAAATTTTTTGACTATTTACATAAAAGTGTATACTAATACTATCTTCATAAACCTAACTATGCAAGCACCAGATAACTTCACAACTATACTTACCATCGATTTATTACTCTTGATAGTATGACCAGCTGTAACAGCACTTTTAGCACCCAGAATTGAAGAGCTTTTTATTGAAATACCTCAACGTGCAGCTCGAAATTTAGCTCCATTAGTTCTCGATAATCCTACAGAACCGTATTGGTGAGACGAAGCAAGACGGGAAGATATATAAAAATCTTATGCGGAAGTCAGGTACTCTCCATTCATTAATTTTTTCATATCTTCCTTATATGGCGCTTCTATGGTCATCATTTGTTTCGTCGTCGGGTGACGAAGCGTGAGGGAAAAGGCATGGAGAAGCTGTCGATGGATGTCGAAGTGTTCTCGAGCATAGGCATTTTCGTTTCTATTTCCATATGCCTTATCTCCGAGGATAGGGTGGCTGATAGAGGCGAGGTGGACACGAATCTGGTGGGTACGACCGGTCTCGATTCGACACTCGAGGAGGGTATGCTTATCCTGGATCTTGGATTTCAGGGTCGCATAGTGGGTCACGGCAGTCTGACCAGCTGGATCAATACGCACCTTAGCCTCGTCCTTTGCATTTTCGACTCGGAGAAGTCTGGCACTGATGGTATCTCGAGGCTTCGTGGGAGTGCCAATAACGATGGTATGGTAGACCTTTTCGATCCTACCTCACTGGAGTTCCGAGAGGAGGAACTCGAGGGCAGACTTATTTTTGACGATGACTATCACTCCACTGGTTTCTCGATCGATACGATGAAGGAGTGAAGGCTTAAAAGTCAGTGAATTGTAGTCATTGCCCAGGTAGTCCTGTACGAGTTCGATCAGAGAAACTTCCGTGGTCTTATGATCTCCAGGATGGACATTGAGCCCTGCGGGTTTATTTACAATACAGAGGTCTTCATCTTCGAAGATGATATCTTCGGAAGCAAGTTTGGAGTTGAGAGTTTTCGGTTTTTGGTTTTCAGTTTTCTGAAAATTTTCTATTTCTTCGATAGAATAATAGAAACATATGATATCTCCTTCTTCGAGTTTTACGCTTTGTTCCGCTTTTTTGCTATTGAGTTTGATTTTCCCAGTTCTTATCGCTTTAAAAATAGCGGTAAGTGGAGCACTCGGGAGATATTTTCTGAGAAATTTATCGAATCGTTGGTTCGCATCACTTCATTCTATTTTGATTTCTCGGTTTGCCATTATTGGAGAATGGTAAAATCAAGAGCCGTATTGGTCGTAATTTGTGGAATCTGGATGGTTCGAGTTCGGAGGAATCCATTGGAATATCCCTTGGTACTCAGGTTAATAAACTGATCTGGAATTCATGCTGGAAATCATGCTGTGAAGTCGATTTTATACTCGAGAAATGGGATAGACTTCCCTCATGTAAGCAGGATAGGTCGAAGGAGTGAAAGCTTCATCGTACATCAAAAAGAGAGACATTTCCCATTGACTGGATCTGTGCCATTGAGATGAGATGAATTACTATAAAAAAAATCAAATATCATACTTCAACCGCTGGATGTATTTCCACTTTTATTTTGTATTGTGACAAGTGGCGGGCTTAGGTTATTTCAATCTATAATTTCATCATCAGTAAACACGTTCGTTTCACCACTCGCAAATAGTGCCTCGGTAGAAGCAGCAATGACCCAGTTAACGATTCATTTCCCATTGAGACTCACATCAAGGCTATCTCTATTTGTGACTGGATTGTTATCTAAATCAGGAACTCGAAAATAAAAATTAACATCATTCCAGCGTACGCCATTCGGAATAACAATCTGGACTGGATCTCCAAGTGATATGATATTCCAGTTAGGATCAAAATCGCTATTTCCATTCCCTGGTCGAGGAACAACTTGAGTAAATGGAGAAGCGGCTCCGGTATATCATACAGTCTGAATGGTTCCTGTTCCTATCAGAGAAATGCCCCAAGGGGTTCTTTTATCTGTAGTGTATATTGCCTCCTCGATAGCGGATGTTGCGAGATAGTAGGAAGCATTTGACTGTTCGATATTTTCTGTTTGATCTGAAAATCTCCATATTTTCTCAAGGAATACAACTCATATGACTGTCAATATGATGATCAGCCACATTCCGATAAGGAGGGCAGAACCTCGATGGTAAAATTTTGGAAATGGGTACATAAAAAGTATTTTAAAACTCGCTCAAACTCAGTGTGGTACTTATATTCACCTTTGGATCGTTATTTTTGATTGCTTTTCTTCGATTCCATGCAAACCCTAGAGTTAGTTTGATTCGGACATAGGGATGGACAAAGACGGCAGGATCGGTGGTTGCCCAAGCTTTTTGTGGATCCTTGTTTGGATAGAGTTTGAACTCTATATTTTGCACATTTATATAGCTTGGGAAAAGGGGGATCCATTCACTAGCAGTCCCTGTAGGAATGGTTCATACAAGCGTAGTAGGACCGCCGCAGTTCCCTTCCCAGTCTTTATGACATACCCAGGTATCTATTACGCCATCATAAGATCCACTGCTCGATCCATCATGTTGGTCCCCATAGTCCTTCCCTACGAGCTTCAGGATTTCGATATTTCAGAGACATCCGCTTCCGGTCGTCCCGGTACAGGTAGCCCCTGTTGGTCTATTCGGATCGAGTCCCACATTCCACCTGAAAAAAATACGTTCCTTTTTGGTAGGATTATAGAGGTAGAGCTCGCGTACATTTTCATCAAAGATGGTAGGACCTTCTCACTGATCCACATCGTCTTCATCTCACTGAATAAGTCCATTTCCATCTTCGTCCCCCGGGATTCAGCCATCAGCGTTTGCATTACCATTGTAGTCAATAAACTGGTACTTATATTGACCGAATCTTTGATATACTCATGATTGTGACATGGCAAACGTGTTGGAACCCTGTAGACATCAACCGGTTCCCATATGAGAACCTGGATTACTCCGACAGAAATAGATCCCACTCCCATAGATCGGAGCTGGGGCGATATCATCAAAGTCAATAGCTCAACCGCTCCCATAGTTTCCGAATCCTGTGAGCGTATCATAGTATCCATGGGTCGAACCAGTTCATCGTACTTTACGATTCCAGTACTCTTCATAGTCTATAGTTCCTCCATCTTTGATCAAGGCTGCTAGTTTTTCAGAAAAGTAGTAGAGCTCAGTCTCGAGGTCTACTTTATTGAGTGTATCGATTCGGACAATACCGACATTCGCGAGGGCTTGGAATGCAAAAATCATAATCATCGAGAACAAAGTCAATGAAATGATTATTTCCGCAATGGTAAAACCTACTTTTGATGGGATGAAAGCGTATTTCATAGGGTTTTATGGGGTTGGGCGAAAAAAGTGAGTATTGGTAAAAATGGAGCTCTTCCAAGCTTCAAACCAGTCGGAAATTTCCAAAATCCTCCTGGTCAGGTTCGAAGGAGGGTGTCAAGATAGGGTGAGGCTTTTAGAGATTCTGGTTTTCATCCGCAGAGGACATAGAGAGTCAGGAAAATTGTCTTTCAAAAATCAATAGAACCTGTAAGTATGCGTAGGTAGTAGTTTTCCCGTTCTTGAGAATTACTTGAAAATACTGACATTTTCTATAAGGTGGTGTTATAATTTTTATCCGATGAATTATATACTAAATTCCAAAAATCGAAAGCTAAAAACAAAAGTTATTCACTTGACTTCTCGTCTAACCTTTTGATTATCACATATAGGGATCCTCGAAAAGTATATACTCATCTCACTTTCCTTCTTAGTTGTTTCTCTTTTTTTTCCTTGGTTTCAGGCTTTCGTCCTCGTCGGTAAAAACCTTGATCCGTTTTACGTATGGAGTGGAGGATATACGGGTATTATTCTTGGTCTCATACTGGTGGTAACAACTACAGTACTGTTTTTTATTTTTTCGAACTCCAGAAAAGAGCGGATTCGCCCATATATTTTCCTTGGAGTGACTGATGGGCAGCTCTACCTCATACTTTCCCTTTTACTACTTGTCGTACTCCTTGATATTCACCGATACTCCCTCACGTTTGAGCAGTTTGCCAGTGGGTGAACGGAAACGAGATCAGGATATATTTTAGCTCTTATTGGAACGGTTAATCTCTGAATCGGATGACTCCTCTTTCATAGAAGTGAAAAAAAGGAGTCTCGGGAACTTGCCTATATTGACCGGACAAACAACTATGAACTCGAGGACTATAAGGAAATATTACATCAAAACTCTCCTTCTGATATACCTTCTCCTAGTAAAAAGGATAAGAAAAATATGAGTTTACCAATTTAGCTTTACCAATTTAGCTTGACTTCTTTTGGAAATCCATATTATGCATATATAACTTATTATTCATATGACTGCCATAGCTTCACAGATTCAGCCTATCTTTATGGATATTCTCAATTCTCTTGCGGATAAGGAACGCACGGTAATATCTCGTCGAATCGGTCTCGAAGGCGAAAGGGAAACACTCCAGGAAATCGGAAATAGCTATGGAATCACTCGGGAACGAGTACGTCAGATTGAAGATGTCGGTATCAAAAAGATTGGTCGTATCATGCGATCGAGCCCCCTGATGCAGATTCAAGAATCTGGAGAAAAAATGCTCAAAATGTGTGGTGGTGTGATGACTCGAGATAATCTTATTACGGCGATTATTGATGATATCGGAGCTCCTGGTGCGATCAATTATAACATTATCGATGTACTCCTACAGGCCGACTTCAATCTCCAGAGATCGAAGCCTCAGCTTGGTACCAAGACCTACTTCCACTTTCCAGAAATTGGAAAAAAACTTATCGAAGCCGTTCATAAGGAAGCAGTTAAAATTTTGAAGAAAAAAGGTGATATTATCGAAAATACTATCCTCTACGAAGCGATCAAGCTCGATCTTTTTGCTCAGTTTGGAAAGGTAGATGCTCCGCTTGTTGACACCATTCTTGATATCTATCTCGATATCGTGAAGGGTGAGGAGAAGTTTGTCGGACTCGAAAAATGGAAGATTCTCAACCCTGCTACCCTCAAGGATAAGGCCATATACGTACTCAAAAAGAAAAAAGAACCACTTCACTTTATCGATATTGCCAATGCTATAACTGAGTACTTCCATGAACCAGTTAAGGTTTCGACGATCCACAATGAACTCATCCGAAATGAAGAATTCGTGCTTATCGGCCGAGGTATCTACGTCCTCAAAGAATGGGGATACAAAGAAGGAACCGTTCTCGATGTTATTATTGAGGTCTTCCAAAAAGCAAAAACTCCTCTCTCGACAGAAGAAATCACCTCTCGAGTGCTCAAGGTTCGAAAGGTAAAAACAACGACGATCTACATGAACCTCCAGAATAAAAAGTTCATCGAACGAGTCGGACGAAACCTCTACCAGGCAAAGACAAAATAATAAAAAATCCTCAAGTTTACTTGAGGATTTTTTATAGGCTTCAAGAGAATATATCCCCCATCCGTAAGTAATTTTTCATTATGTTTGTAAGTTTCACTCTGAAAATTATATCAAAGAAGTTGCTTTAAGTAGAGCTAATCACTGCGATTAGAAGCTCATGGCACTTACAGTGTCAACAAGGCTTGTGATTATGATAGTAATAATACCTGCTAAAATACTTGCCAGGAATGAATAGAAAACCTTATTTCCAAATTCCTTCTCCCCAAACCGTTTTGCAATACTCGCCTTTACGATATTGTTCGACATCACGGCAATGAGAATTGTCGAAGAAGCCAAGATATAAGCAATTTTTCACTCATGAGCGGTGCTCGACATCGTCTGTGTAATGGCATCAACGTCAGCAAGTCCAGATATAATACCAAATACATAGTAGTAAACTTTTTCTGCAGCACTTCCAAACCAGTTTTGGAGATCTGCACGGTAGACAAGACCAACTCCAGCTATAAATTTTACGAGGAGGATGAGTCAAGCAAACTGAAGTGCTGGTGCCACACGAAACGGGCTTTCATATTTTTCAACTTCTTCATCAATTGTGGTTCATTTATTTGCCAATTTATAGAGGTAGAGGGTGCATCCAACCAGAGTAAAGAACATAGCACTGGCAGGGATCAGGATCGTAGGGAGGATTTCCGGACTATAAAATCACGATATAAGGATAACTCTGATAAACATAATACAAGAAGCGGCAAGAGTGCCCACAACATATGCATTGGTATTCCCATCCTTTCGGTGGCTTTTTTGCGTCATCGCTGCTGTAGTTGCGGTCGATGAGATCAGTCATCCTACGGCCCCGGTTGCCAGGATACCTCATCGGGGTCACATCACCTTCGCCAGAATATAGGCGATATACTCGACACCGGCCATAATGACGACAAAAAGCCAAATACTGTAGGGGTTGAAGAACTTCATCGAAAGGATTCAGAGACCTCCATCAAGGGTTTCGCTTCCGCCAATCCAGTGAGAAATATCGAGAAAGGAGTACTTTGCATCAGGAAGGAGAGGGAGAATCACGAGAGCAATCACTGCAAATTTGAGAGTGGTACCAAGCTCTTCTCGGCTGATACGCTTGAGGATTTCCGAAAGGAACTCTTTCGAGGAGAGAATAATCATGATAAATACAGTCAAAATCACGGCGAAGATATACTCCCCTTTCATACTCATCACCCCGATAAAATACGTCAAAATAGCTGCATATTCGCTCGTTACCCCCATCTGATCTTTCCGAAATGAGGAGTACAGGTACGACCCCACGATAAAAAGGCTCGAAATACAAGTTCCTATAATTACCCAAATATTCGAATGATACTCAGTATCGAGCCATACACATATCGATCAGAGAAGCGCAATCAGTGCATAGGAACGAATCCCTCAGAATCCTATCGCTCACCCGATTTTTACTCCTCTTCGAGGCATCTCTCGTTCCACTCCGATAACCGACCCAAGAAGTATCGCCAGTACAATCCCAAAAATTATAGTATGATCCATAGGGGAAATTAATTATGGTTATTTTCTAATATTAGCATATATGGAGCGTAAAGGCAAGAATACTAGAGTTTTTTAGGTGGAGTTGGTATGAATTCTGTCTCTCAAAGAAACTTGGGTTCAGTATCTACAATGACATCCCAGAGAGCAACCCATCGTGCACCTATTTCTCGAATATAGACCCAAAACCCTCGAGCGAGTGAAATATCTGCAGCCCCATATCCGATCGCATCAATTCCATGAGCCTGAGCTAGAAAGAGGGCTCTCTCCGTATGAAATGTCTGTGATATGATCGTAAATGTTTTGAGGCCAAAAATATCTCTCGCTCGCAGAACCGAGTCCAGGGTCCGAAATCCCGCATAATCCAGGGTAATGGCTTCTTCTGGAACTCCTCATTTGATAAGAGCTCGTCGCATCGATTCTGGCTCATTGTACCGGACATCACTATTATCTCAGGAGATTAGGATGTGTTTGATCTTTCCACGCTCATAGAGTATTTTCGTTGCCTCAATCCTCGTCGTAAAAAACAAATTTTCACCTCCTGAGATGTTATACTGGCTCGTTCAGAGAAGGAGTCACGTATCCCTTTCTGGAAGACTTTCTACGGTACTATAGAGACTATCTGCCACTCTCAAGCTCGTATATATCCATGCTACTGGTGCCATCACCCCCAAGATCAATATAGCACGTACAAAGATGCGTAAAATGAAGAAGATATATGATTTCAATGGAGTAGGTTATGACTAAAATGAAGCCGCAATAATGGTAGGAGACTCTTCCGTGCGCCTTTTGTATTCATACCCTCATGCCGCGATAGTTTTATCGGAGATAATGATCCGATGTGGAATTCCAAGAAGGTCCGCGTCGCTCGCTTTCGCTCCAAAACCCACATCCCGATCATCAATCATCACTTCTTTTCCTTCCCTTTCGAGTTTCTCAGCCAGTGCTATAGCTTCGGGAAGATGATCTCCAATCACGATTATAACATACTGGTAGGGCGCCGTCGCTTCTGACCAGATAAGTCCACGTTCGTCACTGAGTTTTTCGGCGATCACTCCCATTAGTCGAGAAATCCCGATTCCGTAACACCCCATCACGACCTTTCCTACGGTTCCATCCTTTTCCTGATACTTCACATCAAAAGCATCAGAAAAGCGTGACCCGAGTTTGAAAATATTCCCAACTTCCGAAACGACTTTGAGGGAGTATTTCTTACTCTGACAGACCACACAACTAAAATTTCACTCCTCTACGATCTCTTTATTGTGAGCCTGTCCACAGTTCTGACAAAGGTAGATTTCATCTTCACCGATACTGAGTTCTGTCTGGAACTCGTAGGAGTACTTCGAGAAGTCCCCTCCACTCGCAAAGGTATAGTAGGTAGAATCCCCTATCCCAAGACGCGAAAATACTCGATCATAGGCTCCATGCATGACTTCAAAGTACGCATCGAGCTCTTCCTGCGATCGATGGAATGAATAGGCATCTTTCATGAGGAATTCTCTGCCACGAAGGAGCCCTGATTTAGCTCGTTTTTCGTTTCGAAACTTCCACTGGATCTGATAGACTGAGCACATATCGAGATCCTTATATGACTGGATAAATTCTCCGACAAGCGGAGTCACTACCTCTTCATGCGTAGGATTGAGAGCATACTCCTTTCCTTCAGCCCCAGGAAGCTTAAAGAGAACATCCACACTGTCCCAACGTCCTGTTTTTATCCAGTTTTCCTTCGCACCCAGGGCCGTCATAAGAACTTCCCGAGAACCGATCATATCCATCTCATCTCGAACAATACCTTCTATTTTTCGAAGTACCCTGAGGCCAAGGGTGGTGAAATTGTAAGCTCAAGCTAGCGTCATTCGAATCATCCCTGCTTGGAGGAGGAGACCCGTTCCACGGTTATCCGAACCAGATGGTATCGAACGCTGAGTTTTGAAAGGAAGTGAGGAAAGGAAGAGCATAAAATAAAAATAAGTAGATAAAGTATATGAAAAAGTAACTATTTTGAAAGTTTTGGTACTAGGAAACGGCGAGAATATTGGTTCATCATGAAGATATACTCTGGATTCACGAGTGTATACCATCTCAGATATGAGTAGAGATACCTCACTTCCCCGCCTCATACGCCACTTCGAGTTTTGAACGCATTCCACCAGTACCGACGTACGATTTTTCAGATCAGCAGAGTTGAACCATATAATCCTCGGTAAGCTCTCAGTGGTACATGATCTCAATCCGAGAAGTTGGGTCCTCTTTCTTTTTATATACTCCGTTCGTATTGGTGACCAAGATAAGTTGTCTAGCTCCGAGGAGTGTAGCTAAAAGGAGGGCGTTTTTATCATTATCTCAACCTCGTTTCAAGGCATCAATTTCTTCTATACACAAGGCATCATTTTCATTAATGATAGGGACGATCTCTGATTTCCACATGGAGTGAATAGTGTCCAAGAGGAACTTCCCTCTTTCCTCAAAATCTTCAATATCAGCATGGGTTAAGAGAATTCACGCTACATAAGTGGAGTAATCCATAAATTTCTTCTCATAGGCCTGCATCAACCTATGCCATCAAACTGCGGCAAGCATGGGCTTATGTTCACCAACTGTCTTTTCTATTCCGAGAGCTTGCCTGCCAAACTTCACAGCTCCTGAAGTAACGAGTAATATATGTTCTCCTCAACGAGTTAAGTCTACTATTCACTGCACGAGATTATCTATTTTTTCAGAATAATGAAATTCTTGGAGTGATTCAGTGCCTATTTTTACTACAATAATTCAAGACATAGTTATATAGAAAGTAAATAAAAAAATCCCCCCTGCTTATGACTTTCGAGGGGGGATTTTGAGCATCTATAACAATTCCCTATTCGAAAGTCGATAGTGGTGGAGGGACCATATATGTATACTGCAACTTCGTAATCATAGAGTAATGGTATGAAAAAAACTTATATTGTCAAAATAAATTCATTATTGGGTCCACTTATAAACGAGCAAGTTGTATATGGTAGATTCTTTAATTATAATCATGTATTTTCTGGGTATTCGTAACGTGAATCGCTCTGACTAAAATCAAAAGTTGAAAGAATCCTAATGAGATAAGAAATACTTGGTGCTAAAAAAGTGAAGTACTCGTGTTATTTCCTTGAAAACAAAAAATCCCCTTCCGAATATCGGAAAGGGAAATTTTGTCTAAAGTAGAATTTCTCGAGAGAAATAATTACTTCGTAAATGTTGCACTTGCACCAGTCGTACCAACGTACGTCTCAGTGTCTGCGGCACCACCTACCGAGTAGAAGAGTTGAGTAAGAGCAACCTGAAGCTGTCCACCTGTAGGAAGGAGGTTAGCAGAAGTTACGTATACTTCGAACTCGACGTATCCACCATTCTTATCAGCCGTCATGTTAGTCGTAAGACCAGTGACAGAGACAGTCTGGGCGAGAGCTGGAACTGGAGCCGAAGCTGTCGTTCCAAGACCTCCACAAGTGTTAGAGTTACCTTGATCTCGAAGACATCCGCTAGCCGTGTAAGAAGTATTACCTGGAAGAGCCGTCTTGAAGTCAAACTTAGCACCTGTAAGAGTAATTCCAGTATTCGTATCAGGATTAGTAACACGAACCTTGAATGTATTTTCACTAATAGTAGTAACGAGTACAGTTGGAGCAACGGTACCAATAGTATACTTCTTAGTTGTAGCAATTCCTGTAGGAGTGATTGCTGTAGAGTTAGAATCACGAACGACAGTAAGTACTGTAGGGTAGAGAGCACCAGTTGAAGAACCAACCTGGATAGTCATACCGTAGTAAGCATCTACTGAAGTTACACCAAGGAGAACCTTATAGTTCTTAGTTACATCCTTACCGATAGTATCATTCATACTAGAGAAGGTAAGAGTATTTCCAGAAATAGTCACAGTTGCAGAAACTTCTGCATTTGTAGACACATCTACAAGCTTCGCGCTTGAAGTAGAGTTAGAGATAGCCTGGATAGTTCCTGTAGAAACTGAAACTGGAAGAGTGATAGATTGAACTCGAGCTACTTCGTTTCGAGCAGTAACAGCGAATCTTCCGATTTCTTGTTCAGCTGAAGAGTAGACACGTGACGTAGAAGGAGCAGCAATAGTAGACTGCTTGAGTTCTACCTCAGCCGTGTTCACAGTTGTCTTATCTCCAGTAAGAGATGAACCAGCTCCAAGACTCGTAATCGAGTTGTTGCTAGAATCTCGAACTTCAGTAAGAGCTACGGTGAATTGGTATGAAGAAGGAGCGATATTCGTATTGTTCTTCGTAGAACCTTCGATAGTAAGAACCGCAGGGTTAGCACTATCTACAACGAATGAAACGGTCTTTGCCTGTCCAACAGCGTTGGTAAGAGCAGTAATAGTCGCAATCTCTGAACCATTGAGTTTTACAGAGAGTTGATAATTCACAAATCCTGCGATTCCAGTACCTGTAATAGTAGGAGTAATCGTAAGAGTTCGTACAGAAACTGGAGTCTTAGACTGAAGTTGTCCGGCAAAGAGCTTGATATTGTTTACACCCGGAGCGAGAGTTACATTTCCAGTTGAAGTCTTGGCAAATGTAAATTCTACTGATCCGAAGGTAATAGCAATAGATGAAGTACCAAGAGTTACCTGAGTATAGTAGCCAGTAGCCATTTCTACAGCATTAACATCAGTAGTAGCATCGATCTTGAGACCCATGACAGAGCTATTAGCATCGATGAGAATATCTCCTCGAAGTTCGTAGGTCTGAGTATTTCCAGAAGAGAGCACATCAGCAAGTCCGCTTACAGAGATTTTCTCTGATGAAAGCATAACAGTACCGACAGCCACTCCATTCTTGTATACCTGTACATTAGTCAATCTCTTCGTGAAGTCAGTAGACCCACTTCGAGTAATCGTAAATCCAGTTACCTTAGATTCACGTCCACCTGCAGAGACATCAAGCTTCGCAAAAAGCTGGTTTGACTTACCAGTCGTAATCGTACCACCAGCTGTTGAAAGGCTTGCTGTAGTAGTAGCCGTAACGTAAGAAGTAGTATTGAGAAGACCGAGAGTTACTGGAGCACCAGTCACAGTTGTATTTGAAGCATTTACAGCATCAAGAGTAAACTGATGTTGGCTATTCTCAGCACCAGAGAGGTTGACGAGGATATCTACAGTTTGAGATGATCCAGCAGCCACCACAAGGGCAGGAGAGAAGTAGACAGTAGCCTTCTGAGAAGTAGGGTTGTAGTAATCAGCCGTACTTGAGATGACGACACCATTCTGAGCGGCACGGATGCCGTTTGAAGAAGTGATATCGTTTGAGTTACCAAGTCCAGATCGTGAAACGACGAGAGACTGTACAGTAACTGGGTTAGCACCAGCAGTAAGCTTAACAGAACCAACCTTTACAGAAGATGCGTTCTTAGGAACGTACTGAGCAGAAGCGGTACCATCAAGAGCGACGCTAAGAGCACCGGAAGCCACAACTACAGGAGGAGTAGTACCAGTTCCAGTAGGAGGAGTAGTACCAGTTCCAGTAGGAGGAAGGTTTCCAGGTCCAGGAGTGTCGATATCAAGACCAGCAGCACAAGCAGCTATCTTGAATGCTTCACCACGGCTAGAAGTAGAAGCAGGTCGGAAGTAAGAAGAAGACTTCGCACATCCGATCTCGTTCGCGCGGTTTACGAATCCTGCAAGGTCACCAAGACCTGCAACATCCATATATCCAGCACTCATAGTAGATCCTTCCTCACCAAGAGCGGCGAGAATCATCTTCACCATTTCAGCACGAGTTACATTTGCCGCAGGGCGGAATGTAGCATTAGATGTAGAAACAACTCCACCCTGAGCGAGGGCTTCGATGTATCCACAAAGGTCTCCAAGTGAAGAACCAACGTCTGAGAAGACATCAGCCGCACAAGAAGTAGGAGCAAAACCACCAAGGTTTGCTACGATTTTAGCAAGTTCAGCACGGGTGACATTGTCACCGAGACGGTATCCGATCTCAGATTGCTGAGAAGTGATAACGTCGTTATCAGCGAGGACCTGAGCATAGGGAAGAAATTCGCTAGCAGCAGCAACGAGAGATGTACTCAACGTCGCAACAAGTATAGCAGTTCCACCTACAACAGAAGTTACCTTCGAAAGGAAGTTACCCATATTGTAATATGGTTAAAGAATAAAAACGAGTTTCCTCGTAAATGAAAAGAGTTTTGAAAAATCCTGGTCAGAAGATTTTTCGTCCTACCGAAGTAGGAATGGAAGGCAAAAGAAAATTTATATAATTACACTTCGGATTCCCGAAGGTACTTCCTCTATATATGAAGAAATACGAACTATATATTTTTTCTCAAACAATCCGGGTTCGATTCCCTGGTCAGGGGAATCACCTGTCCGATTGCTCGGCAAGGTTAAAGCTTTAACCTCAAGTTACGTACATAACAAGAGGAAGAAAAGTAGTTAAAAGTAAAAAGTTACCGGTTAAAAGTTTCGAACTTGAAAACTTTATAACTTGAAACACTAACCTTCTTCCTCTCGTCAGATAGAACAAGAGATTTTGAAATTGGGCAATTATGATGTTAAAGTTCGTGAAACACAAAGGTCAGTTTCTGAGCGTAATACTATGAAAGGAGGGGGTAAAGTCAAATGGAATCAAGGCCTCTTCACTCTATTTTCACCATTGATTTCCAGTGTTTTTATACCATTCGAAATATCTATTTTTTGACAAGAACGTCTATTTTCGCTCTGTAGAAGGATAAAGTAGGTCGCGGAAAAACAAATTTTATTTTTTTTTGTTTTCATATACAATACCCTAGTTGACTTGATAAAAACTCACTTTACTCACTATAAAAACAACCTATGACTCCTGTAACTATCTTAAGCCTCCTAGCATGAGGAATTGTTGGCGTGTTGGCATCTTACTTTGTGATTTCCTGGAAAAATAAAAACAAAAAACAAATTATCATTCGAGAAGCTGAAGAACAGGCTCGCAACATTCTCCGTCAATCAGAAGAACAAGCCACATCTATCAGAAAAATACTAGAGGAAGAGCGCTCAGAAATCCGTGAAAGAAAGCAACAAACCGTAGAACAAGAGCAAAAAATAACTCAAAAGGAAGAACGGTTGGATAAGAAGTATGAAGAAGTAGAGGTGAAAAAGAATGAGCTTTTTGAAAAAGAATGAGCCCTACAAAAAGAAGTAGAAAAAGTAGAAAAAAAACAATCTGAAGTCAGTAGTCGACTCGAAGAAATCAGTAAACTTTCTCAATCTGATGCCAAAGAGCTCCTATTACAATATACTGAGGAACGCTATGAAAAAGATATTCTCTCTCTTATAGAAAAGAAAAAGAAAGAATATAAGATCAAGGAGCGAGATATAGCTCGCGAGATTCTTATCAAGTCGATCCAACAATACGCAGGAGATGTTACCGGGGAAACCACTCAAACCATGGTCACCCTTGAAAGTGATGACCTCAAAGGGAAGCTCATAGGAAAAGAGGGGCGAAATATTATCGCATTCGAACGAGCCACGTGAGTATCCCTCATTATTGATGATGCACCAGATACGGTGTTTCTTTCGAGTTTTGATCTGTTTCGTCGCTATATCGCGAAGAAATCGCTCGAGGACCTCATAGAAGATAAGAGAATCCAGCCCGCTCGTATCGAAGAAATCGTCGAAAAAAACCAGCAAGAAGCGGAGAAACTCATTTATGATCTCGGTCGTAAAACCATCGACGAGATGGGAATTCTTGATATTCCTGAAGAAATCATTCCACTTATAGGGAAGTTTCGATTTCGAACGAGTTATGGGCAAAACATATTGATGCACTCGAAAGAGGTTGCGTATATTGCCGAAGCGATTGCTAGACTGATTGGAGCGGATCCTGTGCTTGCTCTTCGTGGATGACTCCTCCACGACCTCTGAAAATCGATGGACCACGATATCGAAGGGACTCATCCGGAAATCGGGGGACGTATCGCTCGAAAGTACGGACTCGATGAAAAAACAGTAAATATTATCGAAGGGCACCATGATGATGTTCCTCAGATATGTATCGAAACGAAGATTGTTCAGATTGCTGATGCCATTTCTGCGGTTCGTCCCGGAGCCAGAAGGATGAATGTCGAAGACTACGTCAAACGCATCCAAGAGATGGAAAATATCGCTATGAGCTTTTCTGGGGTTAGTAAAGCCTATGCGCTTTCAGCAGGACGAGAAGTCCGGGTATTTGTCGATGCTGATACGGTCTCGGATCTTGCTTCCGAAAAACTCGCACAGGAAATCGCAGCCCAGATAGAAGCAAACTGTAGCTACCCCGGGGAAGTAAAAATCAATCTCATGAGAGAGAAGCGAGTTATCGAATACGCAAAATAAACCCAAAATAAAGTTTTTGAGTTACGAAGTACTCTTTTTAACTTTTAACTTTTAACTTTTAACTTAAACCGCATGTACCCGAAAATTGAATTCTTTGATGGTTGGATTACTATTTATACCTTTGGACTCTTTCTGAGCGTGGCGTTCGTAGTGTTCTTCTGGCTCCTCCATAGATTATCAGGGAAGATGGGTATCACGGAACCAGTATTTCAATCTCTAATAGCCTTTAGTATCGGTGTGATTATATCAGGGAGGATCTTCTATATGATGGCCGAGTGGTCGAATCAAAAATTTCACTTCTCTCGATTGTTCGGATGAGAGAGTAATATTCTCGGGTTTCTCAAGGATATATTTATCATGCAGAACTACAATCTGTCCCTTATGGGTGGGATACTTTGATTTTTCATTGTCTTCTTTATCAAAACACGCCATGAAAAAACACAAAATATCCGACTCTATCTTGATGTTATCGTCGTTTCGTTTCTTGCTGCCAGTGTGATTGGCTACATTGGTGCATTTCTCTGAGGACAAGTCTATGGACGACCGGTTTGGGATTTTATCGGAATCTCCTACACCCATCCAGATAGTATTGTTCCCTTTACGAGTCCGATATTCCCTCTCCCGATTTTTTATGCTCTTGGGAACTTGATCTTATTTTCAGTTTGTATATTCCTTCGCAAAAAATATAGTCAGCCAGGATTTATATGAGGTGTTGGTATGTCTCTCTTCTGAGCCCTTCTTCTCGTTGGTGAATTTTTTAACGGATCTGAAGATATTTTCTTATCCTTTACCCACCTCCACCTCAACCAAATAGGTGCTATCATTCTCATCTTCATAGGACTCCGTGAGGTATGGTGACATATGAAGGTGTAACTTTTAGAGCTTATGTCGATGGAAAATTCCAAATCTCAATTGGCATTCTCCTACGAGATCTACCACCCTCGGATACTCTTCCTGTTCTCAAGCATCGCTTTCCTTCTGGGATCATATATTTGAAGCATGAGTCATTTCTTATGAGCATCACTCCTGATGAGCTTGCTCGGACTTTCTGGATCTCTTATCGTCGGCTATCCTCGAATATGGAGTTTCGGCTTCATATTTTTTTGGTTCGGTGTCCTTCTAGCTCAGAATGCTTGGCAAACTCATATAGAGAAAGAGTCCTGGCTTCGGCATATTTCAGGGAATTATACGTACACTCTCGATATTACGGGTACTATCCAAGGGGAGTGAAAAAAATCAGAGAGGTACCGTCTCTATCGTCTTCAAATCGACACTATCGACACGGTTTCGCCACTTACTTCGACATCGATTTCCATTCGGGTTCCGGTAAACCTTACGATAGAAAACAGGGATATTCTGCACTGGAAATCAAAGATATCGTCTCTCGCCTCAGACGAAAATAGTTCATTTCGAACCTACGGATTTTTACAGGACGTCCACGCCCGAGGAAACCTTTTTACCTTTACCCGAGGGGAGAAAAACCAACAGTCTTCTATAGAGGCCCTAAGGGGTAAATTTCTTGAGAGGATAGAAAAACTCTATCCACCACATACTGCCTGACTGGTTTCATGAATACTTATCGGAAATACGGATTTGATTCGGGAGGAAACAAAAGTGGACTTTCAAAAAAGTGGACTTTCCCACCTGCTCGCTGTCAGTGGATCCAATGTTGCTTTTCTCCTAATTATTATC
Source organism: Candidatus Altimarinota bacterium (assembly GCA_043739785.1). Classification (GTDB taxonomy): domain Bacteria; phylum Patescibacteriota; class Gracilibacteria; order BD1-5; family UBA2023; genus JAYUDN01. The sequence goes on along the minus strand of JAYUDN010000001.1, from coordinate 10,933 downwards.
GAGAAGGCAATCCGGTACTTTCGATTAACGAGAAAATGGAGGCTCACTGTCATCTCAATGGTTCTCATTTTCTATATGTTTTTGGTAGGGCTCGATATCCCCGTGATTCGTGCTACGATTATGGGAATCATCGTATATTTTGGTTTTTCACTTGATCGGAAGGTGGAATCTGTTGTACTCCTTTTTCTAGTTATGGATTGATTTTGTCTCTATGAGCCTCTCAGTATCGTCTATGATGTCGGTTGTACACTATCGTTTTTGGCTACTTTATCGATTCTTATTTGGAAAGATTCTATAGAAAAATGGTATAAATGGCTGCCAAATTATGGATGACTACGAGAAAGTGCTATCATCAGTACCGCGGCGTCAATAGGAACCGCTCCATATCTGCTCTACATTTTTTGAACCTTTTCACTGCTTTGAATCTGAGCCAATATACTGGTTTGACCCATTATAGGATGGGTTATGATATTTTCCCTTCTCTCCTTGGTTATTTCCATTGTGAGTTTCTATGGAGCTTATATTATTTGATATAGCGTATACGTACTCGTCGAGTACGCTGAGTATATCAGTCATTGGATTGGAAGTATTGATCCTGGATTGACTCTCGGAGTTGACTATCGAGAGTATAGTTCCTTCCTTCTTATTGCACTCCTTATATATTTTGTTCTGGATGTGTTTTCCTATACTATGGTTCGGATGCAGCAAAGCCAAAAAGCATACTTGCAGTAACAGTAGACCCCTCTGACTGGTCAAGAAGGAATTCCGGATCGTCGGCAAGGTGCTTATTCGAAAGGTGCTCTACCTTTTCTAAGAGTTGGGAAACGATAAAATCAGCGTATCGACGGGCGACCGATTGTGTGATAGAAATATTTCGTGTTTGAAAAAAGAAAATGAGAACAGAAATAACTCAAAGAGTGAGAATATTCTTTGATTCTTCGCTTTTGAGAAGAGAGAATAACTTATGATTCATGATAATGGAAGCATCTTGGTGGAGTACAAAGTCATACCAGGTAGTAATCCAAAGACTCATCCAGTTTCGAATAGACTCATCCAGGCTATTTTCATTAAAGGGAACCATGGTTTGGTTCCGACTCAGTTTTTTGAGGCTATTCATCATTTCTTCTTTGTGAAGGTGAAGAGACATGTAGAGGGTTGCCTCGGGGTAGACAAAAGCTACTAAGCCAAGGATTACCCGAGAGGGAAATGCTCTTTCAAGAAGAGAGGTAATAGGTTGAAATAGTTCGTCAAAAAAATGGTTTTTAAGAAATTTGGCCAAAATCAAAAATAAATCATCATTATCCGAACGCGCACGGCGTTCGTCTTTTTGTGCTTTTTGAATAAACCGTTCCGCCTTCTTCGATTTTGATTTTTCGGAAGCGGATTCCTTTTTTTCTGATATAGCATCACCTCAAGCCACTATACCATCAATGTCATCCGTACTATCGATTCCCATAGTCTTGAATTAGTAAATAGGAAAGGCTTCGCAAAGCTGTCTCACTCTGAGTTTTAAACTCTGGAGGAAAGCTTCGTCATTCGGATTTTTGAGTGCTTCGACAATAAGTTTCGCCACTTGTCTGACATCTTCTTCTTTCATTCCTCGGGTCGTAATTGCAGGAGTTCATAGGCGAATTCCTGAAGGATCCATAGGCTTTCTCGTATCGAAAGGAATAGTGTTTTTATTACAAGAAATCCCTATTTTTTCGAGTATAGTTTCGCCATCTTTTCCGGTTATTCCGAGAGACCCATAGATATCAAGAAGCATAAGATGGTTATCGGTTCCTCCGGATACAACACGGATTCATGCGAGTTCGAATTCTTTCGCCATTTCTTGTGCATTGGCGATCACTTGTCGAACATACTGTCGAAACTCGGGCTGAAGCGCTTCATGAAAGGCGACTGCCTTCGCGGCTATCGTGTGTTCATGTGGACCTCATTGGATTCCTGGAAAAACAGCTCGAGCCAGATCGACTGCGTATTTTTCTTTCGACATAATCAGGGCGCCTCGAGGGCCACGTAGCGTTTTATGCGTGGTGGTCGTCACGATATCACAGTACGGGATAGGATTCTCAAGGGCTCATCCGGCAATAAGTCCAGCAATATGAGCAATATCTGCCATAAGGATGGCTCCTACCTCGTCAGCAATAACCCGAAATCACTTCCAATCTATATCCCGAGAGTAGGCAGAAAACCCAGCAATAATAAGTTTTGGTTTATGTTCGAGGGCGAGTTTTCTGACTTCAGTCATGTCAATAGTTTCTGTATCTTCATCAACTCCATAAGGCACTATATGATAGGTTTTTCCGGAAAAGTTTAATGGGTGACCATGGGAAAGATGTCCCCCGTGATCCAGTTTCATTCCGAGAATAGTATCACCTTGTTTGAGAAGGGCAAAAAATACAGCTAGATTGGCTGGTGAACCTGAGTGTGGCTGAACATTGATATACTCAGCCCCAAAGAGAAGTCGAGCTCGCTCAATGGCTAGATTTTCTATCTTATCGATATACTCTTGCCCAGCATAATATCTTTTGCCGGGGTACCCTTCAGAATATTTATTGGTCAAGATGGATCCATTTGCTTCGAGTACCGCTCATGAAACGTAGTTTTCACTCGCGATCAGTTCGAGTTCATATTTTTGACGTTCGGTTTCTCCTTGTATAAAATCAAAGAGTTCGTTATCTTGTTGTTGAATGTATGACATAAGAATAAAAAATAATAAGTAAAAAATTTATTTTACTTTCTCCTACAGTAGAGATGGAGGTTTTGATTGCTTTTATAGAACATGATTATTGGGGGTTAAATTTCTTTATAGTTTCCCCACGGTTCTTACTGATAATAAGATTTTCAAGGATATCTTTCGAGGTTTCAAGCTGTCGATCGTACTTATTTTTATAGTCTTCATCCTTGATCAGAACCTCAACATCGGGCTTGATACCAATACCGTCTATCCCCCTATCTTTCGGAGTATACCATCTGGCAATAGTAATTTTGAGTTCACTTCCGTCTGAGAGAACAAATGGTTGCTGTACGGATCACTTCCCGTATGTTTTTTGTCCCACGATAATTCACCGTTCGTAGTCTTGGATAGCTCCGGCCATAATTTCACTCGCGGAAGCGGTCATATCATTGACAAGAAAGACGAGAGGAATATCCTTATACCTTCCTCCGAGGGAGAAGAGGGTTTCATTATCTTCGGCTTTCGTGTACTTCGTACTTACGAGAGGGAGGTCCTTTGGGATAAAATTCGAAAGCATTCGAACGGCTTCATCGAGAAACCCACCTCCATTGTAGCGAAGGTCGATAATAATTCATCGAACTTTTTGTTTTTCGAGTTCTAGAAGGGCTTTTGTAAACTCAGTTCCGGTTTTTTCTCCAAAAATAGAGACCTCTACATATCCGAGTCAACCAGAAAGTGTCTTTTCTTGCACAGAAGGGACGATAATAGAATCACGGGTCACCGTCTTCGTCTGAAAAGTACTGTCTATAGGATCAAATAATCTCAGAACCACAGGAGTTCATTTTGGACCACGTATCTTCTTGACAGCATCCTTGACAGGCACTCCAACCATCGTTTCTCCACCAACTTCGATAATAATATTACCTGCTTGAAGATTTGCCTTCGCTGCTGGAGAATCTGGTATGATTTTTTCGATGAGTATTCATTTTTTATCATCTCCAATGACCGCTCCAATCCCTTCAAAGTCTCAAGCAAGGGTATCATGAAACTCCTTCGCCTCATCCAGTGTAAAAAATTCGCTATGTTTATCTTCGAGTGATCAGACAATTCCTCGAATAATTCCATTTTTTATATCGTTCTTATCGTGTTCACTAAATTTATAGTAATGGTTGGAGATGATATTGTACGCCTCCTGTATTTTCTTTGAATTAATAAGGGTTTCAAAGTTCGTATAGACTTTGCTGATATTCATATTCGCTTCTCTCATTTCTAATTCAGCAATATACTGATGAATACCTACTCAAGCAAGCACTCCAGAAACAAATAGAAAAAATAAATAGCTATATTTTTTTATAAAATCCATGTAAAAAAGGGTAAAAATCTTTGAATCAATCTTAGTGTAGAAAAATATACGAAAAACTCAAGTAAATAGCATTTATTTTTTAACATAAAAATAATGTGAAAAAATATAAATATCTTCCTTCTATACTCAATCTTCCGGAATATGTGAATATATAATTGTGAAATAATAGTATAGCTTTTTCTTCCTTAGAAAACGAGTAAAATTTATATAGATAAACTAATAGATACATAAGTAAGAAAATAAATAATAAAATAGAAAGGAATAGGGTTGTAAAATGGAGAAAAATATATAGGATATATACCATGTTTGATTTCTTATTTTTGGATACATCAAGGAAGCAAAAAACCGAGATTCTGAAAAGAATTATCGATGGAATCCCCATCGATTTTTATAACAAGAGTTTATATATATCTTCAATAGATATTCTATCTGATTCAGAATTCGAAGTTTTTTATATGAAAATCACGAATTCTATCGTCCCTGATACAGAAAAAAAATTCATCGTGAAACCATTTACCCTCCCTTGAATTAATAGTATATAGTTATGAAATTCAAAGTTATTTGTTCTAAAGAAAATCAAAAACTTACTCTTTCTTTGGATGCAGTTGATGCTACAGAAGCGAGGAATATACTCCATAATCAGGGGTATTCTATTATAGAAATCAATATTGATGAAGGTGAAGAACTGGTTGGGAATTTTTTTTACTTCGATATTCGAGTTGATAATCAGATTAAGTCATGACAAATACAGTCAAATGATATATTTAAAGCCTATAAAAAGCTCGTTCAAGACCTTGGGCATGATATCGTATATATTTATACGATGAAAAATATGCCAGAAGATCAAAAAAAGATTATTACCTGAAAGGTAAAGAGCGGATATGATTTATATATAAACAATACAAAGACACAAGAAGATACCGACAAAGAAGAGGAAAAAAATGAGAAAGATGTAAATGCTAATGTCTATGAGCAAATATCACCAGAAATGAGACGAGAAATAGAAAAATATAATAAAATTATTGATGATATTATTTTAAAACTTCAAAATATTGTCATCAAGTATAATAACTCCCTAACACCAGAAAGAAAACAACGTTTTGAAGAATTACAACAAGCTCTCTACCAATCAAAATCTTCGACAAATATAGGAAAACTCAAAACTATCGGTGAAACGGCTCTCATTCGAATATGAGAAGTAGAAATGGATCTTGCACGATTGGAGGTTGGAGAGGAGAGAAAAAGATTTTTTGAATCAACCAATAAACTCCTTCGGGAAGTGGGATCAAAATCTAAGTTCGCCATCAAGGAGGAACGAACTATTCCACCAATTTTTATAAAACTTGCTAATCTTTATAAAAGGTATTCACAAGAAGCTAATACGCTTATTGTAGAAAATTCTAATAAACCAGCTGTTGAAGTTGATAAAAGCTCATTTGCCTTCTATAAAAACCTCAGAGAGCTCAAAATTTATAAAACCCTCCTTAAAAATACAGAAATTTTGATTTTTACTCGATTGTTTCATTTTGAATTTACCGAAATAAAACGACTATTTCTTAAAAGAAAACTCCTCTCTCAAAATATACAAATTATTACCAACCGTATCGATAAGAAAAACTTCTCGTATACCAAGATTGTAAGAGGATTCGGATACTACATCCATGTACTTCTTTCGGTTATTGCCTATGTCGGAGATATTCTCCTTTATGCGCTTTTACTCTATAGTATTGGTTTTATAAGCTATTTACTTCTCAGTAAATCCCTTCTCGTCGTGAATATCCATGACAATCTCACTTTCTTTATTTCTATGTTATCAGGGTTTATACTCACCACGCGTTTTTACCACCATATCATTCTTTTCTCGGTAGTTTTTTGATTTTTTACCATGTTTATTTTTTTCCTCTCCGTCAATTTTTAAATGTACCTCCTTTTAAGTATTATTCACCTCCTGTTTATTTACGCAAGTTATATGGTGCACTCATATATACTTCTAGGTTTTTTTATACTTTCATTTTTTATTCTCCTCTTTTACTTCTCGCCTTTATTTTTTATAAAGGGCACGCATGCTTCTAAGAAGGGTTTACTGAGTTTTAATTCGGATACGATTTCTACGGCTGGGTCATATACCCTGCTTCTTCCCGTCATTCTTTTCTACATTGCTATCTATGGTCTCGTGTATTCCATTTTTTGATCTATAGGAAATATTACCCACTACCATACCCTTATCGCTTCCGTTATCTACCTCCTCTTTATCTCTTACTACCTTATCATTCACTCAACCAATGATGTTTTCTATGAGCTTCTGAGGTATCATACGATCGTCGTTATCTTTTCGTGACTCAGTGTTTGGTTATCTCGTGAGCTCCTACAGAGCAGTATTAGTATTTTCTTTATTATACTACTCGGATTCTCACTCATTACCTCGCTTCAAATCCTCTCTGAATATAAATCTCTCGAAAAAAAAGATATTTTATTTTACCTTTTTTTCCTTCTCGGGTTCATAACTTTTATTTTTTTATTGATATCATATTTTTGAGAGGTAAGTCTATTTATTCTCGCTGGAGTAGCATTGGGATATGCTTGTACTGTTTTTTTTATGTTTCCAGGAGTTTCTATTTTTTCGGTCTATACGGATACAACGAAATACTTTAGTATTTTTATGGTATATATCGTTTTAGCTCTTTGATATTTCTTCCTGTTTGAGGATGACTTGATACGAGCCTTTCTCGTCATCTCACCCATCATCCTCTTTTTCCTCTATATTCATACGCTCTATGAGAATTATATTTCATACATATTTGCTATACTCAGTATTTTTCTCCTCTACACTTCCATATTTCATACTCTTCTCTTTTCGAGCTTTTCTTCAGCTTTCCTCTTTATTTTTTTCCTTCCGGCGTTGCTTATTGGGTCAACCTACTTTATCAAACAGAAACACTCCCTCGATTTTCTTATCCTTCACTATGCGAGTATTTTCCTCAGCGTTGGATTCTCACTGTACTATCTTTTTATAATCGCCCTGTTGCCAGATCTTCTCTTCCTCTCCTCTCTGTTTATCCTTGGGGTGTCAACCCTTTCCTTTATGAGCTACTTCCGTTTCCGATTTGATGCCTAAGCTTTTAAGTCAACGACATGTTCCTTTTGAAACTCCTTCAAGATATTTTTGTTTTAGAGATCAAAGATAGAGCTCAAACACAGCCCGTGGTCCAGGATAAAACAGAGCACTATCGAGAGGAACTGTGAACACTTTCACTTGATACTATTTTCATCGGCTCTTCCTATAGTGAATGAATCGCGGACGATATCGAAAAGTACAAGTTTTATTCCTACAAAGAGTATGAAGACTACCTCCTTCCCTTCTATCGAGCTATTTTTGAAAAAGAGAAGGAACGCATTGATCTGAAGGAGTATGTCATTACCACAGTGCCCATGTACTGGACCAGGTATGTCGTGCGAGGGTTTGATCATATGCACTACCTGGCCAAAAGAATAGCGGAGGAATACGGCATTCCCTATATGAGATTGCTTTCTAGAAAAAGACATACAAAACATCAATCTTCCCTCCTTCGTGAAAAAAGACTTGAAAATATCAAAGACTCTTTTACAATGACATATGAGTTCCAAAAAATAAGAACCAGACGAATTCTCCTCCTTGATGATATCATATCCACCGGGGCGACCGCGAATGAGGCGGCAAAGGTGCTCAAAGAGCACTGATGTTTCGAGGTTCGAGGATACTTTATCGCTTCTTGAAAATAACCCGTCTCCCCACATGTCAGAAAGTATCAACATAATCCACGCTGAAACTCACAATCTCAAAGGAATCGATGTCACCATCCCGAAAAACAAGCTCGTCGTTATTACTGGGGTTTCTGGTTCTGGGAAATCTTCCCTCGCCTTCGATACCCTCTACGCCGAATGACAGAAACGTTACCTTGAAAGTCTATCGACCTACGCTCGTATGATCGTATCAGATATTTCTGATGATATTAAGGTACAGGAAATAACTGGTCTTTCGCCAACGATCGCCATCCACCAGAAAACCGTGTCGAACAATCCTCGATCCATCGTTGGAACCATTACGGAAATATACAACTACTATCGCTTACTCTATAGCTCTATCGGGGTGATGTACTGTCCGAACCATCCCCATATTGCTCTGTCGAAACAGACCATCCAAGATGTGGTTGACTACCTTTCCGGATGTGCCGAAGGAAGTAAATTTCATATCTCCATTCCCCTCTCGTATGAATCACCAACGATTGTTGGAGAGTCACTTTTATCAGTCGTCAGCGAACTCGGCTTTGTCCGTATCGAAACTCCTGAAGAGGTGCTCCCCATTGGCGATATCAACCTAGAGAAATCGTATGAGACGAAGGATATATATATTATTGTCGATCGACTGATTGTAAAATCCGATGACTCCTATCTCCAGCGCCTTCGAGATTCTATAGCTCTTGCTTATGAGAAAGGAAAATGAGTCCTTCGAATCAGACTTCTTGAGACGGATGTAGTGGAGAGTTTTCATAGACGAGCGACTTGTCCTCTCTGTGACTTCGAGGCGGAGGAGAAGAATATATCCCACTTTTCTTTCAATTCTCACTACGGAGCGTGTCAAAGTTGTCATGGTCTTGGCGTGATCAACTCATTTTCTGAGGAGAGCATTATCAATCCTCGTCTCTCACTTGCTGAGGGGGCCATTCTTCCCTGGACACAACATCCCTACTATACAGTGATCCTCGAAGCCCTCTGCAAGAAATATAAAATCCCATTTGATACCCCCTATGCGAAGCTCACAGCGGAAGCGAAACAGAAAATCCTCCACGGCGTAGAAGATACCTTCGAAATCAGCCATGTGTCGAAGTTCGACACGGGTTCGACTCATCGAGCTCGGTACGAAGGAGTCATCCCGAATCTCGAACGAAGATTTACCGAAAATGATGGAACCAATGCTATGACCGAGAGTACGTTCCAAAAGCGTATCGCCCCGTTTGTCTCAGAAATCGTCTGCCCTGAGTGTCATGGCCACCGCCTCAATCGAGAAAGCCTCTCCGTACAGGTAGGCGGGAAAAATATCGGTGAACTCTGTAACCTTTCGGTCGAATCGAGTCGGGTATTTTTTCGAGACCTAAAGCTCACAAAGGAAGAACAAAAAATATCGGTTCTGATATTCAAAAATATCGTCGAACGACTGGAATTCCTCGAGGGGGTTGGTCTCTCATACGTCACCCTTTCCCGCCGTGCGAATACCCTCTCAGGAGGGGAATCTCAACGTATACGTCTTGCCACCCAGATTGGTACCCGACTCGAAGGGATTATCTATGTGCTTGATGAGCCATCGATCGGGCTCCATCCGAGGGACAATGGGATGCTTATCGAAAATCTAAAACGCCTCGCTGCTATCGGGAATACGGTCGTCGTCGTCGAGCATGATGAAGATATCATGCGAGAGTGTGACTATATCATCGATATCGGTCCGCACGCCTGAGTCCATGGAGGAGAGGTTATATTCTCTGGAACCTATGCCGAGATTCTCAAAGATCCGACCTCTGAAACGGGAAAATATCTTTCCTGAGCGAAACAAGTAACTCGAGCCAATCGGGTCAAGCCCGGTAAAACTCATATCGCCATCACTGGGGCGAGAGAGAATAACCTCAAAAATATTTCGGTTGAGATCCCAACTGCTTGTATTACGGCCGTCACTGGAGTTTCTGGATCCGGAAAATCCTCACTGATTATGGATATCCTCGCGAACTATGCGCTCAACTACTTCAATGACTCGAATCACCAAACCGGAAAATTCGAAACCATTACCGGCCTCGAATCCCTCGATAAGGGGATTATCATCGACCAGTCCCCTATCGGAAAAACACCACACTCGAATATCGCGACTTATACGGGCGTATTCACCTATATCCGAGAAGTATTTGCGGCTTCCCTCGAAGCACAGAAACGGGGGTATGGGCCGGGACGTTTCTCGTTCAATACTCGATGAGGGCGTTGTGAAGTCTGTGAGGGCTCTGGAACCAAGAAGATCGAGATGCACTTCCTCCCCGATGTCTATGTCCAGTGTGATGCCTGTCAGGGGACGAGATACAATCGAGAAACTCTCAGGGTTCAGTTCAAAGGGAAAAATATAGCAGAAGTCCTCGACATGACGATCGACGAAGCAGCGACATTTTTTACCGCGTTTCCTCGGATTAAGCGAGTCCTCGAGGTTCTCGTCGATGTCTGACTCGGGTATATCCGTCTCGGACAATCCGCACCGACCCTTTCTGGATGAGAAGCTCAGCGTATCAAGCTCGCCTTCGATCTCGCCAAACGTTCGACTGGGAAAACCCTCTACATCCTCGATGAACCAACGACGGGACTCCACTTCTCTGATGTCCAGAAACTCCTCGATATCCTCGATCGACTTGTTCAGAAAGGGAATACCGTGGTCGTCATCGAGCACCACCTGGATATCATCGCCAATGCTGACTATATCATCGACATTGGTGTCGAAGGTGGCGACAAATGAGGAAACCTCGTCTTCTCAGGAACCCCTTCAGATATGCTTACATTTGAAGGCTCGCATACCGCCGAAGCCCTGAGAAAGCATATGAAGCATCGGGTGACGAAGGAGTCGAAATAGTGGCGAATATTTACCATTTTGTTGAGGTTTTTTTGGGCGTTTATTGCAGTGATATTTTATCAAAATTAAGCAATACTCTCATATTCAGTATGTAAATATATGATAAAATCCTCAATTGATATCCTAAAGGTTCCTTACTAATTATTTATAAATATATGATTAGGCTCTAGACCAGAAGAAATATTAAAAAGTAATTATTTCTGGTAAAACTTATAAAGAAGTATAAGAAGTTCTTTTTCTAATTCAATTGTTTCTTTAT